>JBNKKI010000125.1:0-53036 GCA_050291745.1 Gammaproteobacteria bacterium
AACGATTACAGTTGATGTGTATAATCACCCAATCGGTGAATCCCGCTACGAACTGAATTGCACGTTTGAGGCGGCGTATCTCTTCGTTGTAACTCCTTGGAATAGCTCGCTATTCCGCGTCGTTACGCCTTGATCTACACCACCTCAAACGCACACTTCAGCTCGTCCAACTGCGGATTCTAGGATGATTAACAGACTGACATCATCTTGCAAATAGATTTTTATTCTGCTTTCCATGCTTTATGTGGAAACCTTTATCTCTCGCATTTATGTTGTGAATCCGTATGCATTCCCACGCGGAGCATGGGAACGAGAAAAACAGTCTGGTATCACCTGGTAACTGGATTTTTATTCTGCTTTCTTTTCTCTATGTGGGAATCTTTATCTCTCGTATTTATGTTGAATCCGTATGCATTCCCACGCGGAGCATGGGAACGAGAAAAATAGTCTGGCATCACCTGGTCACTGGATTTTTATTCTGCTTTCCATGCTTTATGTGGAAACCTTTATCTCTCATATTTATGTTGAATCCGTATGCATTCCCACGCGGAGCATGGGAACGAGAAATCGCTAGTAGTGACATATACCCGGGCAGGCATAGATAATCTCAGCCAGGCGCCTGAGACTGCAAATAAACATTTCAATTTTTTTTACTTTTACCTTGCAGTGTTAATTCGCTAATATAGCGTTTATACAATTATTAAAACGGATTTGATCTTGACTATGTATCACTCTCTCCACGATAACAGCACTTCAAAATTGAAGACTTACTATCGAGTATTGAACAGGATCTTCTGCTCTGCCGCGATAGCGGCTTCGTTCAATAATGACAGCCAGCCCCAAATACCTAAGTTGCACCATGGTTTTCCTCTGCTGTAGGTACTAGCGGTAATAATATTTGAATAACCCTCTATTTGAGAAAAAAGAGAAATTTTAAAAACTAATATTGGAGAAAGTTTATGAGGAAAATTGTATATTATGTTGCATCGTCAATTGATGGTTATATATCCGGACCTAACGATGATGTTAGTGGGTTTATTTATGAGGGCGATGGCGTACAAAAATATCTGAACGACTTAGAATCTTATGACACGGTAATCATGGGAAAGAATACTTATGAGTTTGGATATCAATATGGTCTAAAACCGGGCCAGCCATCTTATCCCAATATGACTCACTACATTTTTTCAAATAGCTTAACTTTTAAGCAACAGGAGGATTCTGTTCACGTTTGTCCTCGAGAGTTATCTGAAATTGAGCTGATTAAAAATCAATCCGGAACCGACATCTATTTATGCGGAGGAGGAACTTTCGCCGGATGGTTATTAGATAATGAATTAATCGATATATCAAAAATTAAGCTCAATCCCATCATTTTAGGACAAGGTATTCGACTTTTTGGTAGCTCCAAAAAAGACTTTAAAGCAGAATTAGTTGATTCGCAAATGTATGAAAAAGGACTTCAGATAATGACATTTAATATCAGGTATTAAACTCAGACATCTGTTAAACCTGGAAAAATCAGTTCAGCCTGAAAAAGATGCGTAACCCTGGAATCCGCAGTTGGATGAGCTGATTGTGCGTTTGATTTTATCAACTGCATTAAGCTGATACGGAAACTTTCATGATTCTACTGTTTTTTTCAGGTTAAAGGCTTCCGGCTGTCAGCCAGAACCTGCATTTCAGTTTTTTACCCGGAAAATTTATAAAACATATAAAAACCTTAATGTTCACAAGGAATACTATTTGTTAGTTTTTTGATTACTGACAAAGCCTCAGTCAAAATTAATATTTACAAGTCTGGTTAATAAAGGATACTCTTATTCAATATTAAGGAAGATCTGATCAAGTTCATCCGGACTTCATCAGATTACACAGTGATAAGAATGCTTGGCGCATTTTGCTTAAGCCACTGTATAAACCGAAGTTTCCTTAAAATTAATAAATACCAATAATAAAGAGGAAATAACAATGTATAAACTATTAATAACTTCCGCAGCCCTTTTATCTATTGCTTCTTATAATGTTCAGGCTTCTGGCAGACTGACTATTTATTGCAGTGCACAGGGTGACTGGTGTCAAAAAGCTTCCGAAGTATTCGGTAAAAAATATGACGTTAAGGTTTCTATGACACGAAACGGTTCTGGCAGTACCTATGCAAAAATTCTTGCTGAAAAGGATAATCCCAGAGGTGATGTCTGGTATGGAGGTACTCTGGACCCGCATAGTCAGGCTGGCGTGAATGGTTTGCTGGAATCGTACAAATCACCAATGCTGAAAGAAATTGCAGAACCTTACCGGAACCCGGCTGCCAGTGGGGAAAACCATTCTGTGGGTATCTATGTTGGAATTCTGGGTTTTAGTGTTAATACAGATTTACTTAAAAAAGCGAATCTGGAAATGCCCAGGTGCTGGGCCGATCTGACTAAACCTGAATTTAAAGCGAATGTTCAGATTGCCAGCCCACAAAGTTCAGGAACGGCTTATACCGCATTAGCGACTTTCACCCAGCTTGATGGTGAAGATAAGGCTTTTGATTATCTGAAGAAACTTCATAAGAATATTTCTCAATATACAAAATCAGGCTCAGCTCCCGGTAAAAATGCTGCCCGTGGTGAAGTCATGGTGGGTATTGGATTTTTACATGATCACGGCAAGGAAAAAGGCAAGGGTTTTCCACTTGAACTTATCGCTCCTTGTGAAGGCACCGGATATGAAATTGGTGGATTAAGTATCATAAAAGGTGCTCGCAACATGGATAATGCTAAAAAATTCGTTGATTGGGCTTTATCAAAAGAAGGCCAGGAAGTCGCGGCCAGTGTTCAGTCTTTTCAGGTCCCTACCAATATAAATGCGGCAATACCCGCAGAAGCTATTCGCCCCGAAGATGTAAAATTAATCAATTACGACTTTGTAAAATACGGCGGTGAAGATGTTCGAAAATCTTTGATCGAACGCTGGATAAGAGAAGTTAAACCACTCTCTCGTTAACCTATTTATAGCCGACCATTTTACCGGGTCGGCTATATTTTTATACCTGCTTATGCTCTCTTTTTATAAAAAATTCGATTGCGGATTTGCTAATTTGTACACGAGTGCTGTGTTCTTATGAAACTCCCCAATGTCGTAAATACAATTGATGCCAGAGTTAAATGGATAATAGCCGGTTTAATCGCCTGGTTGTTGATACCCTGGAAAGGTCTGGAATACGGCATTATTGAATCAACTTTTTCTGAAATATTGGAAGCTTATGCCTGGCAGGGTTTAAACACTTCCTGTATTTCACTTGTAGTATTACTAAGTTTATGGATAAGACCCTGGAAAAAATTTAATAAAGCACTCTTAGTAGATGCCCTGATTTCAGGCAGTTCATTCCTGGCTATTTTATTCAGCGCCAGCTACATCGATGAATCTTTGGGCTATGGCGCTGCATTTCAGTTAATCGTTTTAATAGGAATATTTTCATTAACCCTGGCAAGAATTGGGTTTGTGCAAGGCGACCCTTTTATGACATCCGCAATTGTTTTCGTAATGGTTTCGATTGCGATATTTGTGTTATTTCCTGTCAGTATTATTTTCTCCAAAGTATTAATTTCTGACGATGGTAGCTTTACACCGTTTTTATTTTTCCAGAATATAACTTCTTTCGGTGTCTGGCGAACACTTAAAAACTCTCTCATACTAGCCGTCACTGTAGGCATATCATCAACTTTTTTTGGTCTTGCATTTGCACTTTTCTCTGTACGAGTGACGCGGCGCTTTCAGGGATTAACTCGCATATTTTCTATGCTGCCGATTATTACACCGCCGTTTGTGATTGGCCTTTCCCTGATTCTCATTTTCGGGCGTAATGGCACCATTAACGACCTGTTGTTAACGTTATTTGGAGACGGGGGTTTATTGACCGGTGAGCAGGGATGGTTTGAACGTTCAGCCTATATCTATGGATTCTGGGGTATTTTCCTGGCTCAAACCCTGTCTTTTACCCCGATTTGTTTCATGCTGTTAGTCGGTATGGTGTCGACTATTAACCCGGCAGTTGAAGAAGCTTCTGTTACTATGCGGGCAACTTCTTCACAAACTTTTAACCATATCACCCTGCCACTATTACGCCCGGGTATTGCGAACGCTTTTCTATTGGGCGTGATCTCATCTCTTGCTGATTTTGGTAATCCGATTGTACTGGGTGGTGACTACGATGTGCTTGCAACTGAAATTTATTTTAGCATCGTAGGATCTCAATTAGATTATGCGCGAGCAGCTACTCTTGGAATCCTGTTGCTAAGTTTCTCTCTACTTGGTTTTATGTTGCAGCGTTACTGGATAGGTAAGAAATCATATGTCACCGTTACCGGTAAAGGAAGTGGCGGTTTTTTTCAACCTCTTCCTCGATGGGTAATAATTGGTGCCACGACGGTATCGCTATTGTGGATGTTTTTTACAGCACTTCTGTATGGCAGTATTTTACTGGGAGGTTTTGTTGTGAACTGGGGCGCAGATTACACCCCTACTCTTGCACACTATGAAGAACTCTGGACCAGAGGAATAGACTATGGCGCCTGGCCCTCTTATCTGACCACATTAAAGTTCGCAGCTATAGGCGCTCCCCTTACCGCATTGATGGGATTATTAATCGCCTATATTACAACACGCAGAAAATTCATTGGTCGTGGTACTGTTGATTTTAGCGCAATGATCAGTTTCGCCATTCCCGGTACTGTTATTGGTATCAGTTATGTACTTGCTTTTAACACTGCCCCCATTTTAATCAACGGTACCGCAATTATTATTATCATTTCATTTATTTTCAAAAATATGCCGGTAGGTATCAGAGCCGGAATTTCCGCACTATCTCAGATAGATCCCTCACTAGAAGAAGCATCTTTAACTCAACGAGCCAGTTCGATAAGAACCATATTTACAATCGTACTTCCCTTGTTAAAACCCGCTCTTATTTCAGCGATTGTCTTCAGCTTTGTCAAATCCATGACAACAGTTAGCGCCATTATTTTTCTTGTTACCGCCGACACTCAGGTTGCAACAACTTATATATTGGGCAGGGTTGAAGATGGTGATTATGGACAGGCCATCAGTTATGGTTCAGTGCTCATTGTTACGATGTTAATTGTTATATTAGCAGTCGATAAATTTATTGGTCGCTCCAGAATTGAGCGTGGCCAGGCTCCTGGTTAACAGGATATCAAGTCAGCATGGTAAGTAAAATGAATATTAAACAATCCAGTGGCGTTGAGTTAAATGATGTCGTCATGTCATTTGGGAACTTAACCGTATTAAATAATATTAATCTGAAAATACAACCCGGCAGTCTGACCACTTTATTAGGACCATCAGGCTGCGGGAAAACAACTATCTTACGCTTGATCGCAGGTCTTCAACTGCCTACTTCCGGTCAAATTATCATTGGAGATGAAGATGTTTCCGTCTTATCTGCCAGCCAACGTGATGTTGGCATGGTTTTCCAGTCCTATGCGCTTTTTCCACATATGACGGTAGGTGAAAATGTTGGCTATGGTTTAAAGATGATGGGCATAGCCGCTCAGGATAGAGAATTAAGAATCAAAGAAGCGCTTGATTCAGTAGGCCTTGATGGTTATCAAAGTCGTTACATCGACCAGTTATCCGGTGGACAACAACAGCGCATAGCTTTAGCCAGAGCTTTAGTGCTTAAGCCAAAAGTGATGTTATTTGATGAGCCACTCAGTAATCTGGATAGTAAACTGAGACGCCAGATGCGGGAAGATATTCGCCGGCTACAACAATCGCTGGCGGTAACCGCTATCTACGTAACCCATGATCAGGATGAAGCTCTTGCCGTTTCAGATGAAGTCGTTGTTATGAAAGATGGTGGCATAGCTCAGCAGGGAACGCCCAAACATTTATACCTGAAACCCAGTTCAAAATTTGTGGCGACTTTTATGGGGGATGCCAATATTGTCAAAGGTGAGATTCTCACCAGAGATGGTAAAAACTTTCTGAGAATAGCGGATATTGAAGTTGCTGCCGATGACTCGGATATTAAATACAGCCATCAGAAAACCTCAATCGCCATCCGACCGGAAGCACTTGCTCTGTCAAGAGATGCATCAGGACCATCATTAGCTGGCACTATTATCTCAAGTGCCTATATAGGTGCTGCAACAGAGTATAGAGTTAAGGTTGCAGAAGAAGAATTATTCCTGATATCACCTACAGGTAGTGAAGAGTTTCAAATTGGTGAACAGGTTTATGTCACCATTTCACCACCCGGTATCGCAGCTATTCCAGATGAAGAATAATATCAGGGATGATAGTTTATAAAGACGAAATAAAAGCCGGCTTAAGCAGCAATATTTTACCCGGTCGCCACACTTAATTCACGTTCGCCATTGACCGCCTGTTCATCCACCAGACAATGACTCGCATTTTCTATGGTTGGCATATCGAACATAACTTTTCGTAACAAACCTTCCATCACACCGCGTAAACCACGCGCTCCTGTTCCTCGTTCTATAGCTTGCTGAGCTATAGCTATTAAGGCTTCATCAGTAAATTCCAGATTAACACCTTCAAATTCGAACAAGCGTCTGTATTGTTTGACTAGCGCATTTTTCGGTTCAGTGAGTATTTTAACCAGTGCATGTTCATCTAATTCATGTAATGCGGTAATGACTGGAAAGCGTCCAATAAATTCAGGAATCAATCCAAAATGCTTAAGATCATCAGGTTGCACTTCTTCCATTAATTTTAACTGGTCATAAGCTTTTTCTGGTTCTGATAAATCAACATGAAAGCCTATCCCTCTATTAGAACCTCCCAGTCTGGATTCAAGAATTTTCTCCACACCAGCAAAAGCCCCACCGGCTATAAACAGGATATTTCGGGTATCAATGAGTTGATCCTGCTGATCTTTTCTACCTTTTGTAGAAAGCTTTATTTTGGAACCTTCAATCAGCTTGAGTAATGCCTGTTGAACACCTTCACCTGAGACATCACGTGTACCAAGTGAAGATTCACCGGCTCTTGCCAGTTTGTCAATTTCATCGATATAGACAATTCCCCATTCAGCTAATTCTTTATTGCCTTCAGCACTATCCATTAACCTACCAAGAATTGACTCAACATCTTCACCAACATATCCAGCCTGAGTTAATGTTGTGGCATCGGCAATAACAAATGGAACACCTACGATCCGGGCAAGCGTACTCGCCAGCAATGTTTTTCCTGTACCTGATGGACCCAGCAACAGGATATTTGATTTATCTATTTCAACTTCTTCATTCTTTACATCCATGCTAACAGGCTGATTCTCCATTTGCAGTCGCTTGTAGTGGTTATAAACCGCTACCGCCAAAGTTTCCTTACCCAGATCCTGTGCGATTATATATTCATCCAGTTTATCTTTTAGTTCTGCTGGTTTTAACAAATTCTGTAAAGGTTTAGAAGCAGCGCGTTTACGCCCCCAGCTTCCCACGACCTGCGAAGCAAGTCTTACACATTCTTCACAGATATGACCTTCCTCACCGGCTATTAAAGGAATATTTGGACCCTGTTCCTGACCACAAAAAGAGCAATGTGCTTTTTGATTTTTCATATAATTCTCGCTTAAAAATAGAGCTAAATGCGGAAGCCTCTGTTAATTACTTATCCGATAGTCCTGCTAACCAGGCTTTCTGACAATTTCTACGATTGCGCTCTAGCAATATTTCACTAATTTTTGTTTTGACTTTATTATAGGGAATTCGTTTAGCCGCTTTAACCTGTTCACAGTAAAGAATATGAAAACCCATTTCAGATTCGACAACTTCACTAATTTCATTCTCAGCCATATTGAAAAGCATTTCATCCAGCTCTGGATATAACTGCCCTCTTTTGACTTCACCCAGTTTCCCTCCTTCCATAGCGGTTGGACATTCTGAATGTTCTCTTGCAAACTGGGGAAAACGATTTGTTCTACCACCCAGTTTAGTTGCAATTTCAGTTATTTTTTTACGTGATTCAACTTCTGTATTTTCTGAAAAATCATCATTTATAGTGATTAGTATATGTCGTGCCATTCGTGTTTCCGGCTGCTCGAAACGATCATGGTGCATTTCATAAAACAGCATCGTATCCAGCTCAGTAACATCTGCGCTTTTTGAACCTATAAACTGCATTACACCATCGAAAGTTAACTCTCTATACAATGCAGCACTAAGTGTTTCCCGATTCAAACCATTGGCATTAAGATCTGACAGGAACTCTTCTTCATCGGCATAGCGAGAAGCAATAGCGTCAAGAGATTGGGCAATTTGCTCAGGGGTAACAATAAATGAACGCGCCTCGTCAGTATCAAGCACCATAGATTCCATATCGAAGCTTTTATAGGCACTTTGCAATACTTTCTCATATTCTTCAGAATTTAACTGAGCCAGATTTTTGCTGTATTTATTCAAAGAATTACGCAGTAAATGGTAATTAAATTCTGGAATATCATACTCATTCTTCATTGCTAACATCTCATTCTTCCGCAAATTCTGGATCTAAAAATTCAAGAGCAGACTCAGGTACCATTAAAACACGCCCTTTAAATCTTGCATGATAAAACGGCCCACCTTCCTCTTCTCTCAATACCTTTTCAATCTCACCTTCATCACCCGGCTCGGCTATCACATCACCCTTTATAGCTAACTGAATTTTAGGCGTTACTTTATCTCTAAACTCAAAACGAGTATGAATATAAGGATCAGTTTCAAGAATTAATTCCTGTTCACGACAGCCAACCACAATACCTAACTCGAAAAAATCAACTTTATAAATTAATTGATCCTGCAGGTAGGTACCAACATCACGAACATAACCAACATTACCACGACGCACCAGTAACTTACCGGTATCCTCACCGGGATAAGTGCCATCGTTTCGCAGGTTTCGAATTACTCGAACAGCTTCACCAAATTCATACTTGGGGAGCACTGAACTCTCCTCCAGGCATCAGATCTGACAGTGGTACCATAATTTCGACTGGTTCCAGCATTTTAAAAACCTTGAATACCTTTTCTGTCGCAGCATCTGAATCGACAAAATCCGAGTAAGCCTTTAATAACAAAGCACCATAGATGGTACGTTGCTGATCTTCGTCTTCGGGCATATTGTCAACTTTCGCAATATAGTCGTGAAAACGTTGCAGAATATGCAAACGATTAACATGAACAATTGACGGTTCGTATTCAACATCAAAATACTCAAGAAAGTCCTCTGCACTACTTAATTCATCCAGATCCAGTTCAAATTCACTTTCACTCATAATCATTCTCCTGCTTTAAAATCTGAGGCGGTATATTCCAGCCTGTCGGTTAACTTCATCCTCAGCGATCTGTAATAAAGAACTTACGCTGAGCCTGTCTTTAGCATCGACATCAACTATTTTCTTAAGTCGATCTATCGCGCTTTGGTAATTCTCCATCCGCATTTCAAGGTAACCAGCACCTTTTAATGCCAGCAGATAAAAGCGAACATCTGTCATCGATTCCTTGATTGCAGATTCTATCTGTTGTGCTGTCACATCCTGCCAGTTAGCTGGCAACGCCAGTTTTCCGGCAAATATTCTAAGTACTCTTCCGGCGACGATGAGTGCATCAGCATAACGGTGCTGGTAGTAGTAATAACGGTACAATGCGACCAGCACCATGGGATGTTCCGGCTCTAAAAAATATGCCCGTAACAACAACCCTTCAGTTTCATTACTACCGTAATTTTCTGCTGCCTTTTCTATACATTGCTCTGTTTCGGACTCCATTTCTTCATCGAAATAAAGTTCCTCACCTGCAAAGTCGAGCATATCTACAGTCATTAAACGACCTGTTTCAAATCAATGCTAACCGGTTCACATACCTGCTTTGCATCACAGTCATCACACTCATCTTCTGCTGATTGACCATTCGGCAAACAACCATGTACGCCAACAGCCTTCTCCAGTAATCGAATTCTATCCAGTAGACAGGTAATCGCTTCAGCAACTGGATCAGGGATAAGATGGTGATCCAGATCGATATCTTGAGGATCAAGTGTTTCCGTGTTATTACGATTATTGACAACCTTCCCCGGTATTCCCACTACCGTTTTACCAGCCGGTACAGATGAAATAATGACCGAGTTAGCACCTACCCTTGAATTTTCCCCAATCGTAATAGGCCCCAGAATTTTTGCTCCAGCACCTACCACAACATGATCTTCCAGGGTTGGATGTCGCTTTCCTTTATTCCATGAGACTCCGCCCAAAGTGACACCATGATAAATCGTCACATCATTATAAATTTCTGCTGTTTCACCGATGACAACGCCAGCTCCATGATCGATAAAGAAACGTCGTCCAATGGTTGCTCCAGGATGAATATCAATACTGGTCCAGATACGTCCGATATAGGAAATCAATCGGGGTAAATAGCGTAGCCCTCTACGCCAGAGTCGATTTGCAATACGATACATCATAATTGCATGAACACCCGGATAGGTGGTTATAATTTCAGCACGAGTTCTGGCAGCAGGATCTCGATGAAACACACAATCAATATCTTCACGTATCATTTTAAACCATGATAAGCGTGGTTCGGAATCTACCTGAGGACTGGAGCGACCGGCACTCATTGATACTGCCATTTCTCACTGCCAGTACAATTTATTTGCTGATAAAACAATCGCAGATCATCAGTTGCCGGAGCAGATTTATGATCGGTCGCAAACTGCCTGACCAGTAATAATAGTTTTTCAGCCTGATCACGAGTTAACTGATAACCCATGTTGGCATACACCTGAGTGATTGAATGGGTACCAGAATGTTTACCTAATACAAATTGATGTTCTCTACCCAGATCAGCGGGATTAACACCTTCATAATTCAAACGATCTTTCATCAGGCCATCTACATGGATACCCGCCTCATGTGTAAACACGCCACCACCAACCAGACTCTTCTGCCAGTTAACAAAGCGACCTGATGCTTTCTCAACCAGTGAGGAAACCTGCGCATAATTCGACATATCAATACCGTCCTGGTGAGGATAAAACTTACGTACCCCCATAATAACTTCTTCCAGTGCGGCATTACCTGCGCGTTCACCCAGCCCATGGACTGTCGTATTCACATGGGTCGCTCCACCGCGAATGGCGGCCAGAGTATTCGCTGTTGCCAGCCCCAGATCATCGTGTGCATGCATTTCAAGCTGTAAGTCACTAATGCTTCGTAGCGTATTAAAAGTTTCGTACACCTTAAAAGGTTCCATAATGCCAACGGTATCTGCAAAACGGAAACGAGTCGCACCTACAGACTCAGCAGCATCAACTACACGCATTAAAAAATCGATATCAGCTCGAGAGGAGTCTTCACCTCCTATACAGATATCAAGCCCCAGTTCTGAAGCAGCCAGAACATGCTTTGGAATTTGTTTTAATACCCACTCGCGATCACGATTGAGTTTATTTTTAATTTGCTGATCCGAAACAGGGATAGATAGATCAATGCTATGTACACCGAGATCCTTACATAAAGACAGGTCCGCCATATTCATACGAGACCACACCATCAGGCGAGATTGCTTTACAACCTGAGATACTGCACGGATTGAATCGCGCTCAACCTCACCCATCGCAGGAATACCAATCTCCAGCTCAGGAATACCGATAACATCCAGTGCTTCGGCTATCGCTATTTTCTCATCCAGTGAAAATGCGACACCAGCTGATTGCTCACCATCTCTTAAGGTCGTATCATTAATAATTGTCTTATGCATTGCTACACTCGTTTCGTAATCCATAGTTAGAGTAAAAGCAAGCTCTATGTCATTGTGAATTTACCTTTATTTATCAAATAGATAGGGATTATTGTCTAGCAAATTAGTGATGTATATGAAATTATTTGTCGCAAAGCTTACATAACTAAAAGAGTGGATATAGCTTTCTGTGAAAGCTTCCATACAAAACAATTAAAAATTAAGATCGCAAGGAAGCTGTTTTCCAGGAAAATGAGCTTAAGAACAACACGACATGTCGAAAACAATCAATCAACTCAGCTAAGAAGATTTTGGCATATTCATAACATAAATCATTTACCTCGATAATAATGGTGGATTAATATCTATTTGTTTTAAAACAATATTTACGGCTAAAAACTGTCACCATAAACTTATGCAAAAACAATTTAATCTCTCATTGATTTATCTTCACAATAGATAAGTAAATATAGAAACTGTCTATAGATTCCCGCCACCCAAAACATGCTTCAAATAAATAACCAAACACCCTTTCAGGCTGAAATTCACCCCATTATTGACCCTCAAGGGCATGATTTCCTGGTGGTTGTCATCAAAGCCAGCTATCTTTTACAACCGAATAATAACCAGTTAAATCTAGCTGATGAACAGGTGACCATTCAACATAATGATGAATATTATTTAGAAGCAGGGGAGTCAAGCATAAAACTACCTTCAGATCTGGCCCCTTCCAAATCCGTGACAGATGTCATACTGATCGGACATGCTTATAGTCCTGAATCCAGAGCCGTAAATCAGTGTGATGTGACACTATCCGTGGGTGACCGCCAACATATTTTACGTATTTATGGAGACAGAGTATGGCAAAAAAATGTCATGAGTTGGTCGATAAGCGAACCCGAGAGCTTTAAAAAGATGCCACTTCAGTTTGAAAATGCCTACGGAGGAGTTGATCAGTCTTTAGGAAAACAGGTTGAAACGCTGGACTATGATATTTTCAATCCCTTTGGGAAAGGTTATTACTCGCCTAAAGGTAAAGCATATAGTGGTCTGTCTCTGCCGAATATTGAAAATCCTCGTTCACTCATTACTGATATAAAAGACCGTCCGAAACCAGTCGGATTTGGCGCAATTTCACGTGACTGGCAACCTCGTCTTGGTTTAGCAGGAACCTACGACAAAGAGTGGCAAAAAAACCGAATGCCGCTATTGCCAACCGATTTCAACCCTGCTTTTTTTCACACTGCACATCCTGATTTGCAATTTTCACCATTTCTGACAGGTACGGAATTTGTGACTATGACCAACGTAGATGAATCGGGACACCTATCTTTCAAGCTTCCAGGAGAGAAGCTTTCGGTGAAAGCATTAATCCGAGGTCAGCAGGAAAGTTTAATCCCTCAACTGGATACACTTATAATTCAACCTGACGAACATCTCGTCTCAATAACCTGGCGATGCGCAATCCCATGTGTCGGAAAACTGCTTTATGTAAAGTCCATTAACATTGAAAGAGAGAGTAGCAATGCCAAAGGATGAATCTCAGTCAATTGTCATTACGGCAGTTAGTGCTGTTTCTGCTGTAGGTGGAAACGCAAAAACTACATGTGCATCAATAAAAGCTGGTATTTTGCCATTCCAGGAGCATGAGTACATTCGTTGTATCCCTGATGATCCAGAGTGGGATGAAGATTTAACTCCTAACGTTGCCAAAGTGCCATTTATAGATCCTTATACTAACGATATAGAGCGATTTAATGCCATGGCGATCCCTACTCTTACTGAACTATTTGCCACCAGCAAGCTTACGCGTACCTCATTGGTTAAAACAGGTTTGTTACTTGCTTTACCGCAAATAGACCCTGCTATTGCAACCATCGGCATAGACTCATCATGGTTACCAGAACTTAAGAAAAAGGTCGGCCTGGGTAGCATAGGATTATCGAAAGCAAGCAATGACGGTCGTACAGGGGCTTTTGCACTAATGAAAGAAGCTGTTGAAATGCTTGTCAGCGGACAACTTGAGCAGTGCATCGTCGGTGGGCTGGATTCTTATTTATTCGATCATCGTATTGCACACTTTGATGATCAATGGCGTGTAAAAACGAGCAGAAACGTAGATGGCTTCATCCCTGGAGAGGCAGCTGCAATGTTTATGCTAGAGACTGAGTCTCACGCCCAGTCACGTGGAATTAAACCACTTGCAAGGATTGACAGCCTGGGATTTGGCGTAGAAGATTCCAGCCTTACCTGCAATCGCGCAAGTAGCGGTCAGGGTCTTAGCCATGCTATACGGGAAGCTCTAGATCAAAGCCGAAATAACAGTAGTAGTATAGAAGAAGCTCATGGACATTTAAATGGCGAAAGTTACTTTGCCTATGAGTGGGGACTGGTACATACCAGACTTGGCCTGGAGCTACCAAATATAAGTGAAATACAACACCCTACAGAGTGTGTAGGAGAAACTGGTGCCGCGATTGGAGCACTTATGGTTGTAAATGCAACAAGCATTATAGAAAAAAGTAAGACAAACAAAGCAATATTATTATTTACTGCTAATGACGATAATCGTCGGGCTGCTTTGATACTAACATCAATTTAAGGGAGATTCATATGGCTGCAACAATCAACGTAAATAACAGAACTGTTGTTCATAAAACAAGTGACGGCATCGTGACAGTTTTTCCTGACGTTTGTAAAACACCTACCCCTGGAGGACCGGTACCTATACCCTATCCAAACATTGCCTTTTCTACAGATACTGCTAAGGGCAGTAAAACTGTAAAAATGGATGGCAACCCGATTATGCTTAAAGGGTCGAATTTCTCAACCAGTACCGGAGATGAGCCAGGTTCCCTGAAAGGTATAGTCAGCAGCAAAGTTAAGGGCAAGGCAGAATACGTTAACTACTCTTTAGATGTTAAGGTCGAGGGGAAAAATGTACCACGATTAGCTGATATGATGGTGCAAAATAAAGGAGGTGCACCAAATACTGCACCAATTCCCGAAATTCAACCACCATTCGTTGTGCCACCGCCACCGGCCACTGAAGAAAACGAAATAACAAAAATTGAAATACTATAGGGTAGGAAAGGATTATGACTGTGATTCAATGGGTTAATCTGGAAAAGCATGATGAATACGCAAAAGATCCAGATATAGGAAGTAAAGATCGCTGCGGAGCTCTGGAAGTAAAAAGTGCATTCAAAAAAGCAAATATCCCCTTATTATACAAAGTTAAAGTGAGTCCCTCTGGTTCAGATAATGTAACTTACTCTAAAGCAGAGCTTGGCCGAAATAGTAATTTTAAAATGACAAAAGGTACTGTCGATATTGGTGCTAAGACTGAAGTATCTTTAAGCGATAAGATAAAATTACCCGCAGCGGGAGGAAATAAATACAAACTGGAAGCAAAAGATGATAATGGGAAAGTTGTAGAAAGTGCAGAAGTTGAAGCTAAGCGAAAATTATACTATCAGTTTATGCATATGGAGGATTCAAATGGTAAAGTTACCCCCTACTCTTTAAGCCAGCTGGAATCCCATTGTCAAAAATATCATATAAAACTATCAAAAGCAGGCTCCGATAAGAAAATACCTTTCAGAAAGTGCATAAACACTGGTGCTGGCGGTCGCTTTAGCCATGTTGGTTTTGCCTCAGATGTTAGTGCTAAATATGACCTGGCAAAACCATTGAAAAGAGTTGGCTGCGTCACTGCATTATCAAATTACATAGCAACTTTTAAGGAAGTAGATAAACATGCAACACTGGTTCTAGGTGCTCCCGCAAATCCATTAATCAAAAAAACTGCCACGGATATTAGCATTCAAGTTTTAACGAAGAATGATTTTCTCTGGTATGGTCTTGATGACGATGATGATACCGCAAAACGATGGTTTGTTGATGGAGAAATAAAATTCACACCTACCCCGGTTAAACCTTCTGCAAAAAATACCTCTTCGTCAACAGCTGCGCCTCCTCCCCCACCTACACCACAACCAAAATTAATCCCACTCTCATCTTCTGATGTAGAAATTGATGGAACAGCAAAACGAACTTATGGCGGTCATCAGAAAATTAAAATTAAGATAAACAAAAAACTGAAAGACGTACTAGCTAACAAAACTGGTACCATAAAATTTTCCTTCACCATTAATCAGGTAAAAGGATTTAGTGGAGGGTTCAGCTGGGGAGGAGCCGGGTTTGCTTTAACAACCTGTTGCACAAAAGCGTGGTTTGAAGATAAACGTGCCAGTGCAAGCAATGTTATCTGGAATCACGAATTAGGTCACCGCATAGGTATGGTTGCTTACGGTGATAAGAATCATACTTCTACTAACACAAGATTTCATCATCGGCCGAAACTTCCAGACTCACCACCGAATTTATATGGAGAAAACAGGGGTGTGAATGATAAAGGACATCAGGGACCTCATTGCGAACAAGGTAGCGTTACATATAATGCGGTAACCCGGCGCTGGACAGGAATACCGGGATGCGTGCTTTTTGGAGCAACAGGTACATCAGCCGCCTCTTCACCTCTGGATTATTGCAGTGACTGCGAACCCGTAGTAAGAAAACTCGATCTTTCTTTTTAAAATCAACTATTTTTTAAAATGAAGAATAGCATATTTTTAATCGGTTTATTTTTTACATTTTTATGTGCATGCGCAAATACTATTGATACCAAAAAGGCTCCGAAAACCATGTCAGATGAACTATACGATATCCCAAAAGACTGTGACTTTAATAATGTATTTTCAGGCACTTCTACAAATGAATGTACACCAAAATTAAAAAGTCGTTACTCAAGTCCCTTTAAAGGGATTTTGATAAATACTCCAGAAAAAATCATATGGCCAAAAAATGTCCATGTCAGTGACTATCCCGTTGGCCCATCAGGAGTTACTGAAGGGCCTTTAAGATTGATGCTTGCAGGTTTAGTTCGTTTAAAATACAACAGCTATAATCTTGAAAGCAGCTTTGGTGAAGATGTTTTAGTAGTTGCTGTCGACAATAAAACTGGACAAACATATTCAGGGAAGATTCCACAGCCTGATATGAGTATGGAACCAGACCCGGTTCCTCTCGATCCTGATGATAACATTGCAATGTCTGAGGAAGATTTAAATGCACTAGTAAGCAGCCGTTTCAATCTGGATCTTGTGCATGATTTAGGAATCCCGATTGCAGAAACCAGTTATTCAGTATATGCAACACTTGGTGAGTATAAATCCAATGAACTCATCATTGAGACGGAAATTTCCAAAGAGTAGTCTGTATGATTCTTTTCATTCCTTCCAGAATTCAGAAAGAATACAGTTTTTTCAATTTACCCAGTAAATTCTTTATATAACATGCAGCAAAAATACTTTATTAAAATTAATTGTAAAGATCATATTAATCCACAGGATCAAATGATATGTAAGGCATCTTTCCAGGTTCCTTTACTTGGAATTGGCCCAGAGGTAACTGGAGCGGAAATTTTAAAACATGTAGCCCTTGTGGTAACACGCGGCGGGAATTATCAAGCTGTCTCTCCGTTCAAAGATGTTATAGTTTTTCCTGATGATATTAAAATATCAGAATCCAGTTATTCCGGTTTTTTTAATTTTGATGTTTTTGATAAAATATCATTCGATGGTGAAGGTGAGTATTTTGTACTTTGCTCCATTGGAACTATCACTTCAAATATTGTTAAGGTATCTGTCTCTTAAACCAGAAAAATCATTTGTGCAAGAAGTATTCAGGATAGATAGCTTAGAGCAGATACAGTAATGTAACCTCAACCTTTAACCTCCCTATATATTACTTGAACCTGGAAAAATCAAAAACAAAATCTAACTAGCTCTAATCAGCTCTAACAGGTTAGAATATTTATCTTGCTATATATGAGGAGATTGAAAATTGTTTTTATTCTGTTGGTATAGAGTAAACTATTTAAAACGATTATCAGTTTTGCTGTTAGTGTTATTTCTAACGGCCTGTGAAGGAACTCAACAAAATATTGCTCTAGGAACCTTAGAGCGTGATCGTATTGCACTCACTGCTACGACAAATGAAGTAATTATCGATCTTCCAGTAGCCCCGGGAACTTCTGTTGAAAAAGATACAGTACTGGTTCGGCTTGATGATACATTGCAAAAAGCACTTGTAGAAAAGGCAGCTGCAGATGTATCACAGGCTCAGGCTAATCTGCAAAAGCTTCGTCGTGGAGCAAGGCCTGAAGAAGTGGCATCGTCCAGAGCCAAAGTGGTTGGGGCCAGGGCTGCCTTAGCCGAAAGTCAGTCAAATTACCAGCGTGTATTGAGCCTCATAAAACAGAAGCTGGTCAGTCATACCGAGCTGGATAAGGCACAGGCTGTACGTGATGCCAATGAAGCCAGCTTACAGAGCGCTCAGGAAGCCCTGTTAATATTGACAAACGGAGCCAGAGAAGAAGACTTAACAGCAGCTGAAGCTGTATTAAATGCTTCGAAGGCTATTCTCAAGATGGAAAATAAACGACTGGCTGATTTAACCATAACCGCTACCCGGGATGGAATTTTAGATAATCTGCCATGGAATCTGGGTGAGCGTGTTACTACTGGTAGTCCATTAGCCATATTGCTAGCCGGTAAAGCACCTTATGCCAGAATTTATGTACCCGAGCCCAGTCGAGTCAGTCTGCATGCTGGTGACATGCTACTGGTGCATATAGATGGTCTTGAGCGATCAGTACAAGGTCGCTTACGATGGATTTCTAACGAGCCTGCATTTACCCCTTATTATGCTTTAAATCAGGAAGAGCGCGCACGCCTAATGTATCTGGCCGAAGTTCAATTACCGGATAGCGAAGCTCAATTACCAAATGGTGTACCGGTACAAGTAGAACTACCATGAATGAGAGTGTTATCAAGGCCACAGCGCTAAGCCGTAATTTTGGTCATGTAAAGGCTATCCAGCAGTTAGATCTGGAGGTGGAAAAAGGCAGGATTTACGGCTTTCTCGGACCTAACGGTTGCGGTAAAACAACTGCCATTCGCATGCTTACAGGGCTATTGACACCAAGTGCTGGTGAAGTCGAAGTACTGGGCTATAAATTACCAGAAGAAGCTGAAAAATTACGTATTCATATTGGATATATGACACAGAAGTTTTCTTTGTATGATGATTTAACAGTCAAAGAAAATCTACAATTTGTGGCCGATATTTATGGTTATTCCGGGCGTCAGAAAAAACAACGAATAGAAGAACTGCTCAGTCTCTACAATCTGCAGCAAAAGCAAAATCAGCTCGCTGGAAGTATGAGTGGAGGACAACGACAAAGATTAAGTCTATCTGCAGCGACATTGCATAAGCCTGATTTACTATTTCTGGATGAACCGACTTCTGCGGTAGATCCGGAAAACAGACGTGATTTCTGGGAAAGGCTTTTCGATCTTAGTGAACAGGGTACCAGCATCCTTGTCTCTACTCATTATATGGATGAGGCTGAGCGTTGCCATAAACTGGCGATTCTGGAAACAGGCATAAAGCGCGCAGATGGCACACCAGATGAATTGATGCAAAATATGGGAGCGCAGGTAATCGAAATTGAGTCATCTAATCTACGCGAGCTGAAACAAAAGTTATTGAAGATTGATGAAATAATTTCAGCCGCTCAACTGGGATCACGATTACGGGTACTGGTTAAAAATACTGTCATTGACCCGATGCAATTCATGTCCCGGCAATCCTGTATTAATACACTGGATAAACTAAACCTGGCGAGACCCAGTCTGGAGGATGTATTCGTTACCTGCACTGGAGGTGGTCGACAATGAAATCACTGCTCAGAATACGCGCCATATTTAGCAAAGAGTTGATACAGTTAAGACGCGACAGGATGACCTTCGGCATGATGGTAATGATTCCTCTGATTCAACTGATGTTATTTGGCTATGCCATTAATACCAATATACGACATATTCCAGTTGCTGTGGTGGATCATAGCAACAGTGCCTTAAGTCGAATTCTGGTTCAGACTGTCGGCGCAACTCAGGTAGTGAAATTTACCGCACATTATAGTGATTTAGCGCAGGCTTATGCTGCGATGGCAAATTCTGAGATACGCGCAGTGTTAGTGATTCCCGGGGATGTCAGTCAAAGGCTGGCTCGACACCAGACAGTAGGATTAGGCACACCCGGAGCGAGTGATGGTGAAACCACTCGCCCTGTTGCGCAATGGATAGTTGATGGCTCTGACACGATAATTGCTTCTGCAATTAAAAGCTTGAGAAGTATGCCACTGGTTGAATTACTCGCAAAACCTGCCAATCGAAATACACCGACTTTCAGTGTTACCCTGCTTTACAACCCGGAACAGCGAAGTGCTGTTAATATAGTGCCTGGACTGGTTGCGATTATTCTCACTATGACAATGATCATGTTCACATCAGCAGCTATCGTACGTGAAAGAGAGCGTGGCAATATGGAAATGTTAATCACGACACCGGTTCGTTCGGTAGAACTGATGCTCGGAAAAATCATCCCTTATATATTTATTGGTGCAATCCAGGTGACGATAATTCTGGGATTGGGTCATGTTTTATTTGCAGTACCTGTTAATGGTAGCCTGCTACATTTAGCCGGTGTGACCTTTCTGTTTATCACAGCCAGTCTGGTGCTTGGACTGGTGATTTCAACCATTGCTAAAAACCAGTTGCAGTCAATGCAGATGACAATATTTGTCATGCTACCTTCTATTCTGTTATCTGGTTTTATGTTTCCTTACGAAGGTATGCCACTTATCGCACAGTATATTGCAGAAGCCTTACCCGCAACACATTATATGAGGCTGATCCGAGGGGTTGTGTTGCGCCAGGCAGAAATGATAGATATGGCGCGCGATGTGTACTGGCTGGCAGGTTTTATTTTGATCGCACTCGTAGTGGCAACATTAAGGTTTCAAAAGCGGCTGGATTAAATCCGGGAAAGTCAGTTGAGTCAATAACCCTGGTTTCAGTAGTTGGACGAGTTGATTGTGCGTTTTAAGGTGGTGCAGATCAAGGTGTTACAACGAAGAGATTCGCCGCCTCAAACTTGAAATTCAGTTCGTAGCGGGATTCACCGATTAGATGGTTATCCTAGAAAAATCAGTTGGATCATGAAAGTCTACGTAACACCTTAATGCAGCTGATAAAATCAAAAACACACTCTTCACCAATCAGGTGACTACGGTGTTTTTGATTTGCCGGCAATTGCTCCTGCATTGCTCTAACTACAGCCATCCCTGGCTTAGACCAGGCACATCAATCTGTTATGCATCTTTTTCACGCTCAACTGATTTTTCTAGGTTCAATTGCCAGACGGCTGATCCCGTACTCCAGTACTATGCGATCTGATAGTGAACTCTTGACCGTGGGCAGAGATTCCACGCGCATGAAGGCTTTCTCTGCAGATTTTTCAAGCAAACCTCGTCAGCGATAGAAGCTTTTCACCAATATGCCTTGTTCACGGCAAAATGCTGCTGCACTCTGGCCGCTTTGCACTTGCTGCTCGATCAAGGCTTGCCACTCGGCCTGAGTTCAGTGGGTTCTTTGAGTCATAGTCGTTCCTCCTGATAAAAGGCGAACTCTATCAACTTATTGGGGGAATCTTTAGGTAAGGTTTACTGGAGGCTTACGTTTAATTTAGTAAAAACTTAAAAAATAAGATTAGATTGAGGTGAGAAAACAGACTATGAACAAAACAGCCGCTGATGAAAGCGGCTGTTTTATAAGGAATATGGTGGCTACACCGGGATTTGAACCTGGGACCCCATCATTATGAGTGATGTGCTCTAACCAGCTGAGCTATGTAGCCGTGTATTTTCGAGGGCGGGATTCTCCCTTTTCACGCCCTTGTTGTCAAGCTTTGAAGCGATTTGTTAGACGTTAAATCTAAAATGAACGATATCGCCTTCCTGCATAATATATTCTTTTCCTTCAAGACGCCATTTACCCGCATCTTTACAGCCCTGTTCACCTTTGTTTTTTATGAAATCATCAAATGACATGACTTCTGCACGGATGAAGCCTTTTTCAAAGTCCGTGTGGATTACCCCAGCAGCTTTGGGGGCTGTATCACCGACCTTGATGGTCCAGGCTCTGACTTCCTGTACACCTGCTGTGAAATAAGTCTGCAGCTGTAGCAGGCGGTATCCTGCATGGATGACACGGTCCAGCCCCGGTTCTTCCAGCCCCAGTTCCTGTAAAAATTCTGCGGCGTCTTCAGCATCCAGTTCAGCTATTTCAGCTTCTATGGCGGCACAGACGGGTACGACATCAGCACCTTCTTTGGCTGCATATTCGATTAATTGATCAAGATACGGGTTGTTTTCAAAGCCATCTTCAGAGACATTGGCGATATATAGAGTGGGTTTGGCAGTGATTAGATGGAGCTCTTTCAGCCACTTCTGCTCATGTTCCTGTATTTCCATGCTGCGAGCAGAATTTCCTTCACCGACATGAGCCTGTATTCTTTGCATGAATTCCACTTTGGCTTTAGCTTCTTTGTCATTGGATTTAGCTAGTTTTCTGGATCTTTCTGTCTGACGGTCAATAGATTCCATGTCGGCCAGTAGTAATTCCGTATTGATGGTTTCGATATCATCAAGTGGGTTAATTTTGCCATTGACGTGTACGATGTCATCATTTTCAAAGCATCTGACAACCTGCGCTATAGCATCTGTTTCACGGATATGGCCCAGAAACTGGTTGCCCAGTCCTTCACCTTTAGAGGCACCTGCAACCAGTCCGGCGATATCGACAAATTCCATCGTGGTCGGAATGATTTTTTTGGGAGTGATAATTTCTGTGATTTGCTGCATCCGTTTATCGGGTACTTCAACGATACCTACATTCGGATCTATGGTGCAGAACGGGTAGTTTTCGGCTGAGATACCGGCTTTTGTCAGTGAATTAAAGAGTGTTGATTTACCAACATTGGGTAGTCCGACGATGCCACATTTAAAGCCCATGTTATTTCCTGATGGTTAAAGTTGATTATTTGGTATGGAGTTGCTGCATAGCTTTTTCAAACTCACCTGACAGCAAGGTTGGCATGATGTTAATACTTTGCAGACTGGCATCTTCAATTTTCTCTAGATCAATTTTTGAAGGTGCTTTTAATACGTAATTAACAACTTGATTACGATCTCCGGGATGACCTATACCGATTCGTAGTCTGAAAAATTCTTTGCCCAGGTGGTTGATAATGTCTCTTAAGCCATTATGTCCACCATGACCTCCAGATTTTTTCAAACGGTTATCACCAGGCTCAAGATCCAGTTCATCATGCATAACGAGGATTTGTTCTGGTGATATTTTGAAATATTTAGATAAAGCAGCGACTGATTGTCCGCTTCTATTCATGAAGGTACCGGGTTTGAGAAGGTAAATATCTTTCCCGGCAGTATTGAATTTTCCAACTTCTCCGTGAAAACGGGTTTCATTTCGGAGTGCCAGATTATGTTCTCGTGCCAGTTGGTCCAGCAGCCAGAATCCAGCATTATGCCGGGTAGAATGATAGTTGGCCCCGGGGTTGCCGAGGCCAACTATTAATCGAATATCAGCCTGTTGAGCTGCCATAACTTCGCTAACTGGAGATGTTACTCCTCAGTAGCAGCCTCTTCACCAGCTTCATCTGACGCAGCACCAGCAGAAGACTCACGAGTCTTATGAACTGCTGCAACACCTGTATCATAGTCTTCACCATGAGTCAGTGCGACAATTTCAACGCCTTTAGGAAGTTTGATATCTGATAAATGTAAACTTTCACCTAGTTTAAGTTTGGCTACATCCAGTTCAAGATATTCTGGTAATTCTTTAGGAAGACACATGATTTCTACTTCACTTTGTAAGTGATTTAGCAAGCCACCTTCCATTTTGACACCGTGACAGATATCTTCGTTGATACAGTGAACAGGTACCGTTACATGTATAACTTTCTTGTTATCGATACGCTGAAAATCAGCATGCATGATTAAGTTTTTGAAAGGATGACGTTGCAGATCACGCAAGATGACGTCTTCTTTTTTGCTCTTTCCAACTTTCATGGACAGAATCTGTGTATAAATTGCTTCATTATCAAGTTGATGAATGAATGAATTATGATTCACACTTATACTTACGGGTTCGGCGTCTCCGCCATATATAATTGCTGGAACCAGACCGGCCTTTCTCAGGCGGCGGCTCGCACCTTTCCCCTGATCAGAACGAAGTTCAGCAATAAGTTCGATTTTATCGGACATTAAAGTTCTCCAGTTAAATGAAAAAATCACCTTTCGGTGATTTTATAACTCCCCTGCGACCGGGGAGATTAAAACACAGTACAATTAATACTGTGATCGTCAGTCCATATAAAGTGAACTGACAGATTCGTCAAAATGAATGCGGCGAATAGTTTCTGCCAGCATCCAGGCCATCGATACAGATCTAATCTTGTCACAGGCCTGAGCTTCTTCAGTCAGTGGTATCGTATTGGTTACAATCAGTTTATTGATGACTGAATTGTTTAAATTCTCTATTGCTTTACCGGATAAAACCGCGTGAGTACAGTAAGCAAATACACCTGCAGCACCATGTTCTTTCAGTGCTTTTGCAGCCTGGCATAAAGTACCGGCTGTATCGACCATATCATCGACAATAATGCAGGTTTTAGCTTTTACATCACCAATGATGTGCATAACCTTTGCTTCATTAGGCTTGGGTCGGCGTTTATCAATGATCGCTAATTCTGCGTCACCCAGCTGTTTAGCTACGGCTCTTGCGCGAACAACACCTCCAACATCAGGTGATACCACGATCATATCGGGATATTCCTGTTTCCATATATCACTCATTAAAATGGGTGATGCATACACATTGTCAACAGGGCGATCAAAAAAGCCCTGAATTTGATCTGCATGAAGGTCTACAGTCAATACCCGATCAACACCAACACTGGTTAGCATATTAGCTACCACTTTGGCAGTAATCGGTACTCGTTGAGAGCGTACTCGACGATCCTGTCTTGCATAACCGAAGTAAGGAATGACTGCAGTGATTCGATAAGCCGAAGCGCGTTTCATCGCATCGATCATCACCAGTAATTCCATCAAGTTGTCGTTAGTGGGTTTACAGGTCGGCTGAATGATAAAGACATCTTTACCTCTCACGTTTTCCCGTATTTCTACAGAAATTTCGCCATCACTAAAGCACTCTACAGAGGCTCGACCGAGAGGGATGTCCAGATGTTTTACAATGGCATTCGCCAGATCGGGATTTGCATTTCCCGTAAACACCATCATGTCATGAGCGACGATACCGACCATCAGATTTCTACACTTGATTTAAAAAAAATAATGGCTTGAGCCGGACAGCATAAGCTGGACATATGTCCATAACAAAACTACGGGCTGTTGCGCGTTTAAAATCGTTTCAGACGATTTTATCGAACCTGTAACGGTTCAAATCCTGCCGAGGCTTCGATGGTTACATCGATGTTATCGACAGTTATTCAATATGGCTGGGCCGACAGGATTATGTCGGACGTCCTGTCCGCCACCCTTCGGGCCGCTTACGCGTTTAAAATCGTTCCAGACGATTTTATCGAACCTGTAACGGTTCAGATCCTGCCGAGGCTTCGATAAATATATCAGTCACTTCAACAGTTACTCAATATGGCTGGGCCGGCAGGATTATGTCGGACGTCCTGTCCGCCACCCTTCGGGCCGCTTACGCGTTTAAAATCGTTCCAGACGATTTTATCGAACCTGTAACGGTTCAAATCCTGCCGAGGCTTCGATGGTTACATCGATGTTATCGACAGTTATTCAATATGGCTGGGCCGGCAGGATTCGAACCTGCGCATGCTGGGATCAAAACCCAGTGCCTTACCGCTTGGCGACGGCCCAATAAATCTGTACTTTCAGAATCCTGCCTCTCTCCGGCAGGATTGTCTCGGGCGTCCTGCCCTCGGTCCTTCGGACTGCTCCCTGCGGTCGCAACGCTAAACTGTTCCAGACAGTTTAGTCGAACCTGCGCATGCTGGGATCAAAACCCAGTGCCTTACCCCTTAAGGATAAGCGAGGCGCGACGGCCCAATAAATCTGTACTTTCCTTCGGACTGCTCCTTGCAGTCGCAACACTAAACTGTTCCAGACAGTTTAGTCGAACCTGCGCATGCTGGGATCAAAACCCGGTGCCTTACCCCTTAAGGATAAGCGAGACGCGACGGCCCAATAAACTTGTACTTTCTGCTAAAAGCAGATTTCAGTGACGGGATTTCTGTCTAGCCCCTGGGCGACATATCCGGTCCACTTTTCAGGAATTTGCGATTTTACGATATTTGCTTTTTCAGCACTATCAAAAATTGCAAAAATACAGGCTCCTGTACCTGTCATTCTAGCCGGACTAAACTGGTTAAGCCAATTTAGTGAATTTTGTATCTCGGGATACAGTTCACTGGCTACCGGCTGACATACATTTTTGCCTCTGCCTTCTAGAAAGGCGCGTATTGTGATGGGATGACAATCTCGTGTCAAATACTTAGATGAAAAAATTTGCTCTGTAGACACAAAAATTTGCGGATGAATGACCAAAAACCATGATTTTGGCAAATTTAGGGCTGTTAATTCTTCACCGACACCCTCAGCCCATGCATTTTGTCCAAAAATGAACAACGGCACATCCGCACCTAATTGTAGTCCAATTTGCTGCAATTCGAGTTTACTGAGGTTGAGATTCCACAGCTGATTTAGTGCCATAAGTGTGGTTGCTGCATTCGAACTGCCGCCACCCAGTCCTCCTCCCATGGGAATATTTTTTTTAATGGAGATTTCAATTCCCTGTTTACTGGATGAATAAGGCTGTAGAATTTTTGCTGCTTTAATGATCAAATCATCCTGTTCAGGAACCTGTTCGTTACCACGAAGGCGTTTTATACCGGATTCTGTTTTGTGAAATGTCATTTCATCATATAGATCGATCAATTGAAAAGCAGTTTGCAGATTGTGATAACCATCTTCACGTTGACTGGTGATGTGTAGCATCAGATTAAGTTTTGCTGGTGACAGGAGCTGCATGGTCTGGTTATTAATCTTTGAAATCCGGAAAAATCACAGATGGCGTGATATTCTGTTGCGCCTGCCACTGGTCTATCACTATTTTTAATCTCAGGTTCTGGCGTTTCATGTAGATTTTTTTGGGTAATTCGAGACTTGTCTGAGCTTCGGGAGAGCTTGATTCATATGCCAGATAATTTATTTTCCACTCATCCTGAGTTAAAGAGCGTGCTCTTCCTGTCCCATCTATTTCTGGAAGATATTCTGACTGATCGTGATTGATGCCTTTAATCCATGATTTTAAGCCTTCGACAGGTATAGACCATCCGGTTGACTGGCGTAATACTTCTTCGGCATTGGCTCCGTAATAAGTTTCACCTGTTGAGGTGGTGAGGCTAACCATGGCATTGTTTTGCTCAAGATTTATCATGCCCTGGCCCAGAGCTGCTTCCAGTTTCATTGATGACTGGTTTTCATGGATAGACCAGTTAAGTCCCAGGTTATAAACGTCATCATTTATAAACAGGGCAACTCGTCCGTGGATATCCCAGTTATTTAAAGTTGCCAGTTGCTGCTGGCGTTGGTTCCAGCGTTGATAGCTTTGCTCAGTAACAGGAACAATCGGGGTGGCGCAGCCATTCAGCACTAATATTAGTGCTGTTATTAAGAAAAGACGGATCATTCAGCGAATTTTTTATTTCTTACTGATTAAATCTTTTCATGGTTTCAAGAATATTGCGATCTTTGGGTGATTTTTCCAGTGCGCGTTTCCAGATTCCCATGGCTTCCTTTTTTTGTCCGCTTACCCATAATACTTCGCCCAGATGCGATGCGATTTCAGCATCTTCTACCTGGGATAATGCTTTTTTCAATAAGCGTATTGCTTCATCATAATTGCCCATGCGGTAATTCACCCAGCCGTAACTATCGATAAAGGCTGGATCTTCCGGTTTCATTTGCATGGCTCTTTTTAAATAACCGTAAGCTTCCTGAAGGCGATCTGTACGATCTGCCAGTGTATATCCCAGTGCGTTCAGTGCGTGAGCGTTATCAGGCTCTGTTTTTAAAATGCTTAGCATGTCAGTTTCCAGTAATTCTATGTCACCGATGCTCTCACCTGTTAATCCTCGTGCATACAATAAGTCAATATTTCCCGGTATGATCTTTAACGCCTGATCGTAGTTAGCGATGGCTTCTTTTAAACGGTTGTCATCTTTCAGTATTTCTCCGCGACTCAGGTAAATTCGAACCAGCGATGTTTTAGATTGACTGGCTTCAGCCATTTTATTGAGGAATTCCAGCGCTTCATCTGTGTTACCCAGAGCGGAGATTAGTTTTGCAGTTCTTAACTGGGCATCAAAGTGATATTCACCATTTATGACTGTTTTATATTTTTCTATTGCCGGTTGGTATTTCCCCATGTTTTCACTGATTCTACCCAGATAGTAATTGGCTTCATTCTTACGGTTACCGGTTTTAAGTAATAAGGATAAATATTTTTCTGCATCATCAAAACGTTGTGCTTCAAGAGATAGTAGACCTAATGTGTATAACAAATCGGGATCATTGGGAGCAAGAAAGTGGAGTTTTTCAAACTCTATTCGAGCCTGGTCATATTTTTTTACATCAACCAGTAAACGTGCGTATGCCAGTCTGAGTTGTTTATCTTTTGGTTTACTTAATACAGCGTGATGCAGACTAATAACTGCTTGTTCGCGTTTACCCAGTTTTAACAGCATTTTGGCGCGTAGTGCGTGAGCATCAGAAATATCTTTTATTGCAAGTGTCCTATCCAGATACTGTATGGATTCTTCTGACTGATTGGCCTGGGAGGCAAGATGTCCGTGAAGGTATTGTGCATAGGCAAAGTCAGGGTATTGATCGGCGATTTTTTTTGATACTTTTAGTAGTGTTGCGGTGTTCTTCTCTCTTGCGAGTAATCCTAGTAATTTGATAAAAGCCTGTTCAGAAACGGGTGTTTGAGCATTGATATCCTGCTGCAGGTAATTAAAAGCCTGATCAGCATTATTCTGACGAATATAGATTATGGCTATAAATTGTCTGGCTTCAGTTCTTTCTGGCTCCAGTGCAATCCAGCGTTCAGCAGCCTCCTGAGCTGCATCCATATCCTGTCCATATACTGCGATTCGAACGGCTCTTTCGGCAATTTCAGGGTCATTGAGTTTGCGAGAAAGAGCCAGGTAATTCTCAATGGCCAGATCGGTTTGACCATTATTGACTGCAAGCTCAGCAACCATTAACTGATATATAGGATTTTTTTCGACAGGTGTTGTGACTTCCAGATTACGTATTATCTCATTTTGCTGCTGTAATATTGGTGCCTGGGTCTGATCTTGTGTATTTATAGCGGCACAACCAGACATTAACAAACCGGTTGATAGCGTAAATGATAATAATTTCTTATTTCTGTAAATAGTAAAAGACATTCTTAAGCCTGAAATCGAATTCTATAAAATTAAACCTGAAGCGTTATTCAGGGTAGTTGAGTGTAGCACCCGGACAATCTTGCGAGAAGAATATTCTTCAATCACTGGGTTTAGATGTGAAAATGGTCGCTTTGTTCCCTGTTGATTTCTCGCAAAATATCATCTGATTACTCATTGTACTCCCCGAAACCAACAATTGTTTTTGTTTCAGAAGATACTAAATATGGGTGTTTTTGTTGATTTGCAAATTAGTTGAGTTTGAAATTGTTACAAAAATGCTGATATCGAGTTTTTTATGAGCAGATTAAAGTTAGCGTTTTTTTTGTTCTGAGTAGCACTAATTGCTTTTGATTTTAGAAATTTAACTGGTTTTATAGTGGGAAAATTGAAAGATATAAGCAGTTTTCTTGCTATTCGTTGATTAATACCTGAAAATTACGGGTCTATTATTAGTTTTTTACTTAGTATGCCCTTATTAGCTTTAGGAATTAATCATCAAACTGCTCCAGTTGAAATACGTGAGAAGGTGACTTTTTCGCCTGAGCAGGTGGTCAGTGCTTTAAAGCAGGCTACCTCTCTGGATAATGTTAATGAGGCTGTTATTGTTTCTACCTGTAATCGTACGGAACTGTATTGTGAAGTAGGGGAAAACTATAATAATACACTGGTGCAATGGCTATCTGAGTATCATTCAGTGGATTTCAATGAATTGAATCCTTATATTTATCAGTATCGGGATCAGGAGGCTACACGCCATTTATTTCGAGTTGCCAGTGGTCTTGATTCTATGGTCTTAGGTGAACCTCAGATTTTAGGACAACTTAAATCTTCTTATGATACTGCCTGTTCAGCGGATGTCGTTAAAACGGTATTAGGTCGTTTGTTTCAACATGGTTTTACGGTTGGTAAAAAAGTTAGAACCGATACGGCGATAGGCTCTAACCCGGTTTCGGTAGCCTTTGCTGCGGTATCTTTGTCTAAACAGATTTTTGGTGATTTGAAACCATTGCATGCTCTTATGATTGGTGCTGGCGAAACGATTGAGCTGGCTGCCAGACATTTGAAAGGTCAAAATATCGGTGCAATAACGATTGCGAATCGAACATTAGAGCGAGCCCAAAACCTGGCGGAAGAGCTGGGCGCCAAAGCGGTTACAATTGGAGAAATACCAGAACAGTTAGTGAATGCAGATATTGTTATTTCATCAACTGCCAGCCAATTACCAATTTTAGGTAAAGGGGCAACCGAATCAGCCTTGAAAAAACGTAAACACCGTCCAATTTTTATGGTCGACCTTGCTGTTCCACGGGACATTGAGCCTGAAGTTGGAGAACTGGGTGATGTCTATTTATATACTGTCGATGATTTAAAAGAAGTTATTGATGAAAATAGACGTTCACGTGAAGAGGCAGCAAGTGAAGCACTGGATATTATTCAGACGGAAGTGGTTCATTTTGATCACTGGGTTAGAACGCATAATTCGGCTGATGAAATAAGGCAGCTTCGTCAAAATGCTGAAACTCTCAAACAGGAGTGTCTGAATAAGGCTCGTAATATGCTGGAGAGTGGTATTGATCCGCATATGGTGATAGAAAATCTATCGACTAATTTGACTAATAAGTTATTACATGGGCCCACTATTGAAATGCGCAAGGCATTAAAAGAAGATGATAAGCCGTTAATTCAATTATTACATTCGTTAATTGACCGTAGCTAATTTTTACATTAATACCAACGAGAATTCCCCGGGAAAATATCCATGAAGGCTTCCATTTTATCTAAATTAGAACTGCTTAGTGCGCGTTATGAAGAAATTGGCGGTCTTCTGTCTGAGCTTGAAGTTATTAACGATCAAAACCGTTTCCGCACGCTGTCAATGGAGTATGCGCAACTTGAAGATGTGGTTAAGACATTTACTGAATATCAAAATTTTGAGCAGGATAAATTAGCTGCAGAGGAAATGTTGAAGGAAGACGATGCTGAAATGCGTGAAATGGCTGAAGAAGAAATTAATACGGCCAGGGAGCGTATGGATGAGCTTGAATTAACATTGCAAAAATTACTGTTACCTAAAGATCCTAATGATAATAGTAATGTATTTCTTGAAATAAGAGCGGGCACCGGTGGTGATGAAGCAGCTATTTTTGCTGGAGATCTGTTCAGGATGTACAGTCGTTATGCAGAAAATAAAAGATGGAAAATCGAAGTAATGAATCGCAATGAAGGGGAGCATGGCGGTTATAAGGAAATTATTGCCCGTATTATCGGGGTCGGCGCATACTCTAATCTGAAGTTTGAATCAGGTGCTCACCGTGTTCAGCGTGTTCCTGAAACTGAGTCTCAGGGGCGTGTACATACTTCCGCTGCGACAGTTGCGGTTATTCCTGAAACCGCTGATGTGGAAAAGATTGAAATCAATCCAGCCGATCTGCGGGTAGATACTTTTCGTGCATCTGGTGCTGGTGGGCAGCATGTTAACAAAACAGATTCTGCTATTCGTTTAACGCATATACCCACGGGCACAGTTGTTGAGTGTCAGGATGAACGTTCTCAGCATAAAAATAAAGCTCGTGCTATGTCCTTACTGCAGGCAAGAATCTATGATGCGGAAAAGCAAAAGCAGGATAAGGAACAGGCAGAAGAGCGTAAGTCACTGGTTGGTAGTGGTGACCGTTCTGAACGTATTCGGACTTATAACTATCCTCAGGGACGTTTAACAGATCATCGTATTAATCTAACGCTGTATAAGCTGGATGATATTATGTCGGGTAACCTGGAATATGTTATTGATCCATTAATGAATGAGCACCAGGCTGAACAATTGGCCAATCTGGCTGAAGAGTATTGATCGGACTGAGGCGACTATCTTGCCTGCGAAATCTCATACAATAAAACATCAGCTTGAGTGGGCAACTGCTGTTCTTTATTCAATAAGTTGTTCAGCGGCTCTGGATAGTGAGGTTTTATTAGCTCACTGTCTGCAGAAAAATCGTAGTTATTTACTTACCTGGCCAGAAAGAGAGTTAACAGCAGAGCAGCTAGAGCAATTTCATGAGCTGGTCCGTAAGCGTCTGCAACCTCAACCAGTTGCCTATTTGATCGGTAGTCGTGAATTTTATTCGATGGATCTCAATACCACGTCTGACACTCTGGTACCCAGACCGGAAACAGAATTGCTGGTTGAGTCAGTACTTGATTTGATTGTTGATCTGACTGCTCCGAAAATTCTTGAGCTGGGTACAGGTACGGGTGCTATTTCACTGGCAATTAAAAAACATGCCTCTCAAAGTGATATCGTAGCGACCGATATTAGTGAGGCTGCACTACAGGTGGCGCGGTCAAATGCTTTAAAGCACCATCTGGATATAGGTTTAATAGAGTCTGACTGGTATCAGGCCCTGATACCGGCAAAATTCGATATCATTGTTTCTAATCCTCCTTATATTGCATCGGATGATCCTTATTTAAGTCAGGGAGATTTACCTGCTGAGCCAATACAGGCGCTATGCAGTGGTAAAACCGGGCTTGAGGCACTGTCAGTGATTATTCAGGGAGGGCGGGATTATTTAAATGATAATGGCTGGATTTTGCTGGAGCATGGATATGATCAGGAACAGGCGGTAACAGATATATTCAAGCAATACGGTTATCATGAAATTTCTACTCTCAGGGATTTTAATGATTTGCCTAGAGTTACCCGGGCGAAATATTAACCTGGATTCCGCAGTTGACCGCTCGCAATAGAGCTTAACCCACTGTTTCGTAAACCATGACAGTTGATGTGTATAATCACCTAATCGGTGCATCCCGCTACGAACTGCATTGCAGGTTTGAGGTGGCGAATATCTGCGTTGTAAGGTCCTGAAATAGTCTCGTAATGCCTTGATCCAGGCTGCTGCAAACGCATACTTCAACTCGTCCAACTGCGGATTCCAGGATTAACCTTAAAATTGTGTTGAATTTTATAATCCGACATCGTACGCTTTGCTCATGGTTGATCATATTCATATTAGAGAAAGAAAAGTTTGCCTTGATCGTAAAGCCGATAAATCTCAGGTAGTAAAAGCCTGCGCAGCTTTGCGTAGTCTACAAGGTGTATTCCACGCGCAACCTGTTTCAAACCACCGGCTTACGTTGACCTATTCTCTTAAGCATATTTCTTTTGAGCTGGTTGAAGCTTTATTGAAAGAGTTGGGCTTTCATCTGGATAATTCTATTTTTGCAATCATTCGACGAAATATTTATCAATATCTGGAAGATAATGCTCGTGAAAAGTTGCAACTTGAAGATCAGGAACATTCTCTGGTTTGTGACTTACATGCGGAATTACCGCATGATGAGCCAGAGAAATACTGGAACAATTACCATTAGCAACTGTTCCATGCTGTATTGTTTTTTGTATTTACGTCAGGGTAATTGAGTTACTTTGAATCCAGCCTGTTTTAATTGTTTGATCAGGCCATCTTTACCCAGCAAATGGGCTGAACCGACCAGCACCATCTCTGTTTCCGGTGTTTTCAGGTAATCATGAAGACGCGGTAGCCAGTTCTGATTTCTTTGTACCAGCAATTCCTGATAAAGCGTGTCGAATTCCTGTTGCATAGGTAAGATAAACATTTCTTCCAGCTTCACAGTGTTACCTTCCCGCCAGCTGGTTAGCATGTCAGTAAATAATTTCTGTAAGGTATCTATTTCCTCAAGAGTTTGCTCTATCATTAAATCTTCATGCCCTTTTCCCATGTTGGCAACAAAGTCAATTTGCTGTTGCAGGGTTTCCAGAGCCAGAGTTTGTTTCTTATCCTGTATGGCCTGTTTGTAAAAATATTGATCAACACCTTCGTTTCCAATACCGAATTTTTTTAACTCCATTAATGTCAGAGTCATAGCGATCATTGATGGTTTGAAACTTGAAAACTGTTTGAAATTGTGATGGTTTTTTGCAAAGTGCTTTTCCAGTTGTGAAATAGTTTTTGCTGAAAGAAAATCATGAATGCTCTGATTGGCCGGTAAAGAAACGGCCTGCATTAGTCTTGACTGAAAAGATGGGCTATTCATAGCGCCAATATCTGTTTCAAATGCCAGGCTTTGTGATTGCTGGTAAGCTTTTTCAAAGGCTGGTGGCAGGGGGTAATCTGAAGCACGCAGAATATGGATGGTACCAGCAAGATAAAGTTTGTTCTGATCAGATTCAACCAGCCAGACCGGGCTGCTAGCAAAGCTTAATTGAGAGATGAAAATTGACGCTAATATAATGTATTTCATGTTGTTTATTTATTTCCCTAAGTTAAATTACCTTTCTAATATGCACAGGCTGTTGCCTTCTGTCAAAAGTGGATTGATAGATGAATGATAAACAGACTAGAATAGCCGATTATCTTGTAGTGTGAAATTTTTTTGTGATGGATTTTTCCCGACGTTTTGATGTGATTGTAATAGGTGGTGGCCATGCTGGCACAGAGGCTGCGCTTGCGTCTGCGCGTATGGGGGCGAATACCTTATTGTTGACTCATAATATTGATACTTTGGGGCAGATGAGCTGTAACCCGGCCATTGGCGGTATTGGTAAAGGACATCTGGTGAAAGAAATTGATGCCCTGGGCGGTGCGATGGGATTAGCAGCTGATAAAGCCGGTATTCAGTTTCGTATTCTTAATCGTCGCAAAGGTCCGGCAGTTCGAGCTACTCGTGCACAGGCTGATCGTCAGTTATATCGTGCTGCTATTCGTGAAACGCTGGAAAATCAGCCAAATCTGTCTCTATTTCAGCAGCCAGTTGTCGATTTGATTGAAAATAATGGTCGTATTGAAGGTGTCGTAACCGAGATGGGGCTAAATTTTCTGGCCTCCAGGGTTGTATTAACAGTCGGTACTTTTCTGGGCGGTAAAATACATATTGGTCAGGTAAACTATAGTGGTGGTCGTGCTGGAGATCCACCTTCTATCGCCCTGGCTGATCGACTACGCGAGCGTCCTTTCAGGGTTGATCGTCTAAAAACCGGTACCCCGGCCAGGCTGGATCGAAAAACACTTGATTATAGTAAAATGCAGGAGCAACCCGGAGATGACCCGTTACCGGTTTTTTCTACCATGGGCACGGTGGATTTGCATCCACGCCAGGTCAGTTGTCATATTACTTATACCAGTGAAAAGACTCACGACATTATTCGTGGTGGTCTTGACAGGTCGCCATTGTTTACCGGAGAAATAGAAGGGACTGGCCCGCGTTACTGTCCATCGATAGAAGATAAGGTAGTACGTTTTGCGGATAAAACTTCGCATCAGATTTTTGTTGAGCCTGAAGGTTTGAAGCTGTCGGAAGTTTATCCGAATGGAATTTCTACAAGTTTACCTTATGATATTCAGGAAGCGCTTATTCATAGTATTCCCGGTTTTGAGCAGGCCCATATTATCCGTCCTGGTTACGCGATTGAATATGATTTTTTTGACCCGCGAGATTTACGTCCGGATTTGCAAACCCGATTTTTTGAAGGCTTATATTTTGCCGGGCAAATTAATGGTACGACCGGTTATGAAGAAGCGGCAGCCCAGGGATTACTGGCCGGGGCAAATGCTGCAGCAGCCGTATTAGGTAAAGAACCCTTAAACTTTGCTCGTTCTGAAGCATATATGGGCGTATTAGTTGATGATTTAATAACTCGTGGTACCAAAGAACCTTATCGCATGTTTACCAGCAGGGCAGAATATCGCTTGATGCTGCGTGAGGATAATGCTGACTTACGATTGACAGAAGCCGGTCGTAAACTGGGTCTGGTTGATGATCAGCGTTGGGCTGCTTTTAATGAATATCGGGAACAGATTGAGTTATTAAAGCAGACTCTAAATACAAACTGGGTTCGACCCGGTATACCAGCAGAAAAAATTCTGAATCCTTTATTGGGTAATCCGCTTAACCGTGAATATCGCTTTACAGAAATGTTGAAGCGACCTGAAATTAGTATCGATGATTTAATTCCGTTACTGGATCAGGATGTGATTTTTGCAGACCGTGTAAAAGAACAGGTTGAGATTAATGCTAAATATTCAGGCTACCTGTCGCGTCAGCAGGATGAAATCAATAAAGCTTTAAAGCATGAATCAACTGAATTACCGGTAGAACTGGATTATGCAGAGGTTAAGGGGTTATCTAATGAGGTGCGTCAGAAATTACAGGAGGCTCGTCCTGCTACTATTGGACAGGCTGGCAGAATTTCTGGTGTCACTCCAGCGGCAATTTCTCTGTTGTTAGTGCATTTAAAGCGTCATACGCCAGCGCAGAAGTCAGCATAATGTTAACTACTATGCTGCGACAGGGGCTCGCTGAATTACATCTGTCATTTGAGGATAGTCAGATTGAGCAATTAAAAACTTATCTTGAATTGCTTAAAAAATGGAATAAGAGTTTTAATTTAACCGCCATCACTGACTCACAGAAAATGGTTAATTATCATGTGCTGGATAGTTTATCACTTATCAGTGAGCTGCCTTTGCAGGGGCGTTTTCTGGATGTCGGTACCGGTGCCGGATTACCTGGAATTCCACTGGCTATAATGTTGCCACAGTCTAACTGGGTACTACTAGATAGTAATGGAAAGAAAACCCGATTCGTCCAACAGGCCATTGCCAGTTGCAAATTGTCGAATGTTAAAGTTGTACACTCGCGTATTCAGGACTATCATGCCGACTCTTTATTTGATGTGATCGTTAGCCGGGCATATTCATCCTTACTGGATTTTGTGTCTTCAGTTGATGCATTATGGCTGGACGGTACTCGCCTGATTACCATGAAAACAGAATTGAGTGAGTCAGAATTAGCTTCACTGGATTCAAGCTTGTATAAATTACAGATCAGTCAATTACAGATTCCGGGTATAGCTGAAAAGCGAAGCCTGGTTACAATACAGCGACAGGAAATATGACTAAAATCATTACAATTGCCAATCAAAAAGGTGGTGTTGGGAAAACCACGACCTGCGTCAATCTGGCTGCCTCCCTGGCTGCGACCAAACGTCGAATATTGTTGGTCGATATGGATCCACAGGGTAATGCCACTATGGGTAGTGGTGTTGATAAAGGTGAACTTGCGGCAAGTGTTTGTGATGTATTGCTGGGTGAAAAAACAATTCAGGAATCAATTTTGAAAACACCTGAAGCAGGATTTGATTTGCTGCCCTCAAATGGAGATTTGACTGCAGCTGAAGTACAGTTAATGAATAAGATAGGTAGAGAGCGTCAGTTGACGCTGGCTCTTGAGCATGTTGATAATTTATATGATTATATTTTGATAGATTGTCCGCCTTCATTAAACATGCTGACGGTAAATGCATTAGTTGCTTCTGATGGCGTGGTCATACCTATGCAGTGTGAATATTATGCACTGGAGGGCTTAACTGCCTTACTGGAAACTATAGAGCAAATTCGAGTTAGTGTTAATCCTAATATTAAACTCGAAGGTTTACTTCGTACCATGTACGATCCGCGTAATAATCTTTCGAATGATGTTTCCAGTGAATTAGTAGAGCATTTTGGAGACAGGGTTTACCGCACAGTCATACCGCGCAATGTTCGTCTTGCAGAGGCGCCTAGTTATGGTTTGCCAATTTTGCAATATGATAAAAACTCACGCGGTTCTATGGCCTATCTGGCTCTGGCTGGCGAAGTATTGAGAAGAGATGCCAAGCAGCATCACTACGTGAACTAGTGTCACTTCAAGATAGTGATTATAGATTCAGCGTCCCTGTGCTGTTTCGCAGTAAAGCGCTTCCTGGCAATTGCTCCTGCATTGCACTATCACACTCCATTCATGAGCATATTGCTGTGAATGTTGACAAGCTAACTGAAATTGCAATTTTTGTGCTGAAGGAGCACTAACTATGGCTTTAAAGAAAAAAAGACTGGGTCGTGGGCTAGGCTCTCTTATTGGTAATGTGGAACAGGTTACTCAGGCCACTGAAGAAGAAATTTCTGCTGGTTTAACAGAGTTACCGATAGATAAAATTCAACGTGGTGAATATCAGCCTCGTAAACACTTTGACGAAGAAGCACTGCAGGAATTAGCAAACTCTATTTCTGCACAGGGTGTTATTCAGCCGATTGTGGTTAGAAAAGAAGGCAGTCATTATGAATTAATAGCGGGTGAGCGCCGTTGGCGCGCCTCTCAACTGGCTGGATTGCAATCTATTCCGGCAGTGATTAAAGATATTGATACGCAGGCAGCTGCCGCAGTTGCATTGATAGAAAATATTCAGCGTGAAGATTTAAATCCACTGGAAGAATCGGCTGCACTGCAGAGATTAATAAATGATTTTGAACTTACCCATATGCAGGTGGCTGAAGCTGTCGGGCGCTCGCGGGTGGCGGTCAGTAATTTATTACGCCTGCTAGAGTTATCTGAACCCGTAAAAGAATTGTTGAATAAATCTTTACTGAGTATGGGGCATGCAAGGGCATTATTAGCCCTGGCTGAGCATGAGCAGAGTGAAATTGCCAGAGTTGTGGTTAACAGGGGCTTATCTGTACGTGAAACTGAAGCGCTGGTGAAAAAAACTCTGGGACCTGCTCCAAAAAAGGTGCAAAAACCTGAAGTTGATCCTGATATTCAAAGACTGGAACAAAAAATAAGTGATAGCCTGTGTACTGAAGTTAAAATTAAATCAGCGGGCAAGGGTGTCGGGCAACTAGTGATTAATTTTCATAACAATGATGAGCTTGATGGTATTTTGCAGCATTTTCTTGATTAATGATTCAGCTTTGATGCTGTTTCCACGCTGGTGTAGATCGTTAATATAGTTTGCTGATACAGTCAATAAAAATAATTTTTTGTATCATTTTTGTGCATTATGATTATTTTTTCGTTGAAAATTAACTAATAAGGTTTTTCTAATATATTTATATTTATTGGATGTATAAATTTTTTGATTGTCTCATTGATTATTGGCAAACAACTCCTTATACTTCGCCCGCATTGAAGGGGAACAGGGTTTTGTCCAAGAGTAGTAGCGCTTGATGAAAACTCAAATCCGACTTTTATTAACAGTACAATCTGTTTTTTTGTTGATGTATTGTCTTCTGGTTTATGTGTTTAAGCTTGGGGATTTATTTTCAGCATTAACAGGGTGTCTGGCAAGTTTGCTTCCGAGCGTTTATTTTAGTTATAAAATGTTACAACGGGCAGACAATAATGACGCAGCTAAATGGCTGAGTTATACGTACCGATCCAATATTGGTAAATGGTTGATGGCAGGTATGATTTTTGTACTGGCTTTTACTTCCGGTTACCGGTGGGATCCAATAATTTTGTTTATCGGTTATTTGTTAATTCAAATGTCCGGTGTTTTTGTGCCAATTTTTTATAAGGGTAAATAGTCAGCAATGTCAGCTCACGAAACCTCAGGCGATTACATCAAGCATCACTTGACCAATCTTACGTTTGGCCATACTGAAAAGCATGGTTGGGGTATTGCGCATGGCCCTGATGATCTGGCCGAAATGGGGTTCTGGTCTATTAACCTGGACTCAATGTTTTTTTCTATTGGTCTTGGTGTGTTATTTCTGTGGTTTTTTCACAAAATTGGTAAAAATGCTACGGCTGGTGTCCCCAGCGGCTGGCAAAACTTTCTTGAAATGCTGGTTGAGTTTATTGATGAATCTGTTCGTGGTTCATTTTCCGGTAAGAATAGCCTGATTGCGCCTCTTTCTTTAACGATTTTTGTCTGGGTTTTTCTGATGAATTTCATGGATTTGCTGGCTGTAGATCATGTCCCTTTTCTAGCAAGCCTTATCGGTATTCCTTATTTAAAGATAGTACCCTCGACTGATCCAAATGTGACTTTTGGACTATCTCTGTCAGTATTTGCACTTGTGCTTTATTATAGTTTCAAATTTAAAGGTGCAGGCGGGTTCTTTGCTGAACTGGCTTTCCATCCTTTCCCAAAATTTATGATGCCAATCAACTTGTTGCTTGAAGGGGTTACCCTGATCGCCAAGCCGATTTCACTGGCACTTCGTTTGTTCGGTAATATGTATGCCGGAGAAATGATATTCATACTGATAGCTTTGATGTACAGCGGCGGCTGGGCATTAGGGTTGTTTGGTGGAGTTTTACAACTGGGCTGGGCTATTTTCCATATCCTGATAATTACTTTGCAGGCGTTTATTTTTATGACGCTGACCATAGTGTATCTAGACATGGCATCCCAGGAATCACACTAATTTTTATATATATTCTTTTCTATTAGGAGAAATTCATGGAATCTGCTCTGCTTTACATTGCTGGCGCAATTATGATGGGCCTTGGTGCGTTAGGTGCTGCGGTTGGTATCGGTGTTTTAGGTGGTCGCTTTCTAGAAGGTGCAGCACGTCAGCCCGAACTTATTCCAATGCTACGTACTCAATTCTTCATTGTTATGGGTCTTGTTGACGCGGTACCAATGATAGCTGTTGGTCTGGCTATGTACGTTATGTTTGCTGTTGTTGGTAGTTAATACCAGTATTGTTTTAAACTCTATTTGAGGACAGCGATATGAATTTCAATGCAACTTTAATTGGGCAAAGTATAACCTTTATTATATTTGTCTGGTTCTGCATGAAATACGTTTGGCCGCCATTAATGAATGCGCTGACTGAACGTAAAGGTAAAATTGCTGATGGCCTGGCCGCTGCAGAAAGAGGTCAAAATGACCTTAAGCTGGCTCAGTCAAAAGTAAGCGATAATCTGAAAGAGTCCAAGCAACAGGCCCAGGAAATCATCACGCAGGCGCAGAAAAGAGCGCATGAGATTGTTGATGAAGCGAAAGAGACTGCTCGCGAGGAAGCTGAAAAGATTAAGGCTGCTGCCAGTTCAGACATTGAACAGCAAATTAATTCTGCTCGTGAACATTTACGTAAAGAAGTTTCAGTTATTGCACTGGCTGGTGCAGAGCAGATTCTTCAGCGTGAAGTGAATGCAGAAGCTCATGGCAAAGTGCTTGATGATATGATGGCGCAAATCTAGGTACATTCGAATGTCTGATTTTGAAACTGCTGCAAGACCTTACTCTAAAGCAATTTATGAACTGGCTAGTGAGCAGGATAATCTTCAATTCTGGTCTGATATCCTGCAAATAGCGGCACAGATTGTTGCTGATGATGATATGCAGGCATTGATTTCTTCACCTTCTGTTGAAAATGATCAATTGCTGGAATTGTTTATTTCAGTGTTATCTACGGTAAAAGATGCACCTGAAATTAATCAGGAAGTGAAAAACCTGGTAGCCGTGCTTGTTGAAAATGGTCGTTTGCTTTCCTTAGCTGCAATTTATGAAGGTTATGAAACACTCAAGCAGGAAGCAGAAGGCACAATAGAAGTTAAGATTACGTCAGCCAGGAAACTGACTGTCAAACAGGAAAAAGCAATGGCCAGTCATTTGAAAAAAAGACTGGGCAAAGAGATAAGTATTTCAGCTGAAATTGATCAGTCATTGATTGCCGGAGCCATTATTAAGGCTGGCGATCTGGTGATAGATGGGTCTGCTCGCGGACGTCTGAGTAAGCTGACATCAATTTTGAACAAATAATACTGAATTTTTTGAATTCTTTTTTGGATTCTTTATTTTGAACATGGGATCACCTTATGCAACTTAATCCGTCAGAAATTAGCGAACTGATAAAAGAACGCATCAAAAGTTTTGAGAGCGCTGCAGAAGCTAGAACAGAAGGTACTGTCGTAAGTTTGACAGACGGTATCGCTCGTATCCATGGTTTAGCTGATGTCATGTCAGGTGAAATGATTGAATTTCCTGGTGACACATACGGTATGGCGCTGAACCTCGAAAGAGATTCTGTTGGTGCTGTAATATTAGGACCTTATAAGCATTTGACTGAAGGTGATACGGCAAAATGTACAGGTCGTATACTTGAAGTGCCAATTGGTCCTGAACTACTTGGTCGTGTTGTTAACTCACTGGGTGACCCGATAGATGGAAAAGGTCCAATAGGATCAAAATTGTTTTCACCTATTGAGCGGGTAGCGCCTGGTGTTATCGAAAGACAATCAGTTGATCAACCAGTACAAAGTGGATTAAAAGCTATCGATGCTATGGTTCCTGTTGGACGTGGTCAGCGTGAATTAATTATCGGTGATCGTCAGACAGGTAAATCAGCTGTTGCGATTGATGCCATCATCAACCAGAAAGGTACCGGCGTTAAATGTGTTTATGTAGCGATCGGCCAAAAAGCTTCTACGGTTGCTAACGTTGTACGTAAGTTAGAAGAACATGGCGCAATGGAACACACTATCGTGGTAGCTGCGAATGCTTCAGACTCTGCAGCATTACAGTATATTGGGCCTTACTCCGGTTGTACCATGGGCGAGTATTTTCGTGATCGTGGTGAAGATGCACTGATTGTTTATGATGACTTAACAAAACAGGCCTGGGCATATCGTCAGGTTTCATTGTTGCTACGTCGTCCTCCTGGACGTGAAGCATATCCAGGTGATGTTTTCTATTTACATTCACGCTTGCTGGAACGTGCAGCACGTGTAAATGAAAATTTTGTTGAAAAATTTACTGAAGGTAAGGTGAAAGGTAAAACAGGTTCATTAACTGCATTACCAATCATTGAAACACAGGGTGGTGACGTATCTGCATTCGTACCAACCAATGTTATATCAATTACTGACGGACAAATTTTCCTTGAATCTGATATATTCAATGCCGGTATTCGTCCTGCGATCAATGCTGGTTTATCAGTATCACGGGTAGGTGGATCTGCACAAACGAAAATTATTCAGAAACTGGGTGGTGGTGTTCGACTGGCTCTGGCCCAGTATCGTGAGCTTGCTGCATTCTCACAATTTGCTTCAGATCTTGATGAAGCAACCAGAAAGCAGCTTGAACGTGGTCAACGTGTAACTGAATTAATGAAACAGGGTCAATATGCACCTTTATCAGTGGCTGAAATGGCTGTTTCTCTTTTTGCTGCCAACGAAGGTTATATCGATGATGTCGATGTTAAAAAGATAGTCGCTTTTGAAGCAGCTCTGCATTCTCATGTTAAGTCTAATAATAGCGATTTACTGGATAAAATTAATGAATCCGGTGATTACAATGAAGAAATCATTGCAGGACTGAAATCAGCTATTGAAACTTTTAAAGCCAACGGCGTTTATTAAACTGACGTTTAACGGTATTGACAGAGACTAGATTATGGCCGGTGCAAAAGAGATAAGAACCAAGATCAAGAGTGTTCAAAACACTGCTAAGATCACTAAAGCCATGGAGATGGTTGCGGCTAGTAAAATGCGTCGTGCACAGGAACAGATGCTTGCTACTAAACCTTATGCCGAGAAAATTAAAAGTGTTATCGGTCATGTAGGTAACTCTCATCCGGAGTATAAGCATCCGTTTTTAATTGAACGTCCATTTAAAAAGGTCGGTTTGATAGTCATATCTTCTGATCGTGGCCTGTGTGGTGGACTGAATATTAATCTGTTTAAGCAGTCTTTAAATCTCATCACTGAATGGGATGAAAAGAAAATTCAGTTTGAAGCTGTCACTATTGGTAGTAAGGCCTTAGGTTTTTTTAAGCGAATTGGCGCAAAAATTTCTGCTGAAGTCAGTCATATAGGTGACAGGCCTGAAATCACCGATATTATCGGTGCTGTACAGGTGCTTCTAAAAGATTATCTGGAAGGAAACATTGATGCCATTTATTTAATTGGTAATGATTTTGTGAATACTATGGCTCAGTCTCCCAGAATACAACAACTGGTTCCAGTTGTACCATCTGAGGATAAAGAGTTAAAACATCACTGGGATTATATCTATGAGCCGGATTCAAAAGAAGTTCTGGATAACCTGTTAGACCGTTATATTGAGTCATTGGTGTATTCTGCAGTGGTTGAAAATATAGCCTGTGAAATGGCCGCTAGAATGGTTGCGATGAAGAGTGCAACTGATAATGCTGGTGAATTGATAAAAGAACTTCAGTTAATCTACAACAAGGAACGTCAGGCAGCTATCACGCAGGAAATCAGTGAAATTGTTGGCGGCGCAGCAGCCGTTTAAACTAAATTTGAAATTATTTTTGTAAGAGGAATCAAGCATGAGTTCTGGAAATATCGTGGAAGTAATCGGCGCTGTCGTCGACGTAGAGTTTCCTCGAGACTCTGTACCTAAAGTCTATGACGCACTCAATATTACGGATGCGGATAATTTGACCCTTGAGGTACAGCAGCAATTAGGTGACGGCATTGTAAGAACAATTGCTATGGGTGCATCTGAAGGGTTGCGTCGTGGTCTGGAAGTCACAAATTCGGGATCACCTATTCAAGTACCTGTTGGTCAGAAAACTCTGGGCCGTATTATGGATGTACTGGGTAGACCTGTTGATGAAGCTGGCCCGATTGGTGCTGATAAAACAATGCCTATCCATAGAGAAGCGCCATCTTATGATGAGCAGTCTTCAGAAACAGAAATTCTGGAAACAGGTATCAAAGTAATCGACCTGATTATGCCTATCGCCAAAGGTGGTAAAATTGGTCTGTTTGGTGGTGCGGGTGTTGGTAAAACTGTAACACTGATGGAATTGATACGTAATATCGCGGTTGAGCACTCTGGTTTCTCAGTATTTGCTGGTGTTGGTGAAAGAACTCGTGAAGGAAATGACTTTTATCATGAAATGTCGGAAGGTGGCGTTTTAGATAAGGTAGCACTGGTTTATGGTCAGATGAATGAGCCACCGGGAGCAAGATTACGTGTTGCACTTTCGGGTTTGACAATGGCTGAGTATTTCCGTGATGAAGGCCGTGACGTTTTGATGTTCGTTGATAATATTTATCGATATACATTGGCAGGTACTGAAGTATCAGCACTGCTGGGTCGTATGCCTTCTGCGGTAGGTTATCAGCCAACTCTTGCTGAAGAAATGGGTGCCTTACAGGAACGTATTACTTCGACTAAAACCGGTTCTATTACTTCTTTCCAGGCGGTTTATGTACCTGCGGATGATTTAACCGATCCATCTCCTGCAACGACCTTTGCTCACCTTGATGCGACATTAGTATTATCACGTCAAATTGCAGAACTGGGTATTTATCCAGCGGTAGATCCGCTTGATTCAACTTCTAGAATGCTTGATCCCAATGTGGTTGGTAATGATCACTACGATACAGCTCGTGAAGTTCAGGGTACCTTACAGCGTTATAAGGAACTGAAAGATATTATCGCCATTCTTGGTATGGATGAATTATCTGAAGATGATAAACAGGTTGTTGCCCGTGCTCGTAAGATTCAACGTTACCTTTCTCAACCTTTCTTCGTGGCTGAAGTTTTCACGGGTGCTACCGGTAAATACGTCACTCTGAAAGATACTATTGCTGCTTTTAAAGCAATTGTAAGTGGTGAGATGGATCAGTATCCAGAGCAGGCATTTTACATGGTCGGTGGTATAGACGAAGTTGCCGAAAGAGCGAAATCGCTTTAATCAACTGCACTTTTAGAGGGTCAGAATCATGGCAATGACAATACATGTCGATATCGTAAGTGCCGAGGAGCAAATTTTCTCCGGCCCTGCCGAAATGGTATACGCACCTGCTGTTATGGGTGAAGTTGGTATTGCACCGCGCCATACACCTTTGATTTCTCCGTTAAAACCCGGTGAAGTTCGACTGGATATGGGTAATGGAAAAGAAGAATTTTTCTTTATTTCCGGCGGAATTCTGGAAGTCCAGCCACATGTTGTTACTGTATTGTCTGATACAGCAATTCGTGCAGATGATCTGGATGAAGCAGCAGCAATTGAAGCTAAAAAGCGAGCAGAAGCGGCATTATCTGATCAGAATTCAGATCTTGATATAGCTAAAGCTAGAGCAGAGATAGCTGCCGCTGCAGCACAGATAGCTGCAATACAGAAGTTAAAGAGACGTTAACCGGTTTATCAACCTGGTTCACAATTTTGAAAAAAGGGAGCTTTTGCTCTCTTTTTTTTTGTAATATATTTTTCAGTAATGAGCTAAATGGTTTATGCTTAAATAAATATAAAACTGTTCCATAAGGAAAGAAGATATGCCTCTCAGTATCATTATTCTGGCTGCCGGAAAAGGTAGCAGAATGAAGTCCAATAAGCCAAAAGTAATTCATGAAGTAGCTGGTAAACCGATGCTACAACATGTTGTTGACACCAGTAAATTACTGAATCCAGATCAAATTATCGTTGTGATCGGTCATGAGTCAGATCAGGTCAAAGAAGCTATGCAGGGACAGGATTTAATCTTTGTTGAACAGATGGAACAGCTTGGCACCGGGCATGCTGTGATGCAATGCCATGATGAATTAATAACTGCTAATGACATTCTTGTTTTATATGGTGATGTGCCATTAATAAAGGAAACAACTTTAACTGAGTTAATTGCTAAGGGACAGCAGGAAAGTGTCGTTTGTGTACTCAGTTTTAACGCACTGGATCCGACCGGTTATGGAAGAATAGTACGTGATCAACATGGTCTGGTAACCGCTATAGTTGAAGAAAAAGATGCCAGCGATGAAATCAGAAAAATTGAGGAATCTAATTCGGGTATTTTATATATCAAAGGGACTGAATACCGTGACTTATTAGCTGAACTGGATGCTGATAATGCGCAACAGGAATATTATTTAACTGATGTAGTGAAACATGCTGTAGCCGCCAGCCACAGTGTTTCAGCGGTTATTTGCGAAAAAGAAAGTGAAGTTCTTGGTGTTAACAATCAACAGCAACTGGCAGAGGTAGAAGCTATATACCGGGATACTATGTCTAAACAACTGATGTCTCAGGGCGTAAAAATTGTCGACCCGCAAAGAATAGATATCAGGGGTTCAATTACTGTTGGGCAGGACGTTATTATCGATATTAACTGTATTCTCGAAGGTGATATTGTACTAGCTGATGGTGTTGAAATTGGTGCTAACTGTGTTTTGAAAGATTGCACAATCGGAAAAAATACAAAAATTCAACCTATGAGCATTATTGAGCAATCTGTTATCGGCGAAAGCAATGATATTGGACCTTTTGCCAGAATAAGGCCAGATACAAAGACATCTAACAAAGCCAAAATCGGAAATTTTGTCGAAGTAAAAAAATCAACTATTGGTGAAGGTAGCAAGGTGAATCACCTGAGCTATATCGGTGATACTGAAATGGGAGCCTCAGTTAATATTGGAGCTGGTACAATCACCTGTAATTATGATGGTGCATACAAGCATAAAACAATTATCGACGATGATGTTTTTGTAGGATCAGATACGCAACTCGTTGCCCCTGTACATATTTCAAAAAGTACTACAATTGGAGCAGGCTCTACAATTACTAAAGATACACCTGAAGGTCAATTAACCTTTTCAAGGGCTAAGCAGCTAAGTATCCCTGGCTGGATTCGACCTCGAAAAAATAAATAGAATTTAAAATTAACTCTATCTGAATATTAAGTGAGTAAAATATGTGTGGAATAGTTGGCGCAATGTCTCAAAGAGATGTTAGCTCGATTTTAGTTGAAGGTTTAAGACGCCTTGAATATCGTGGTTATGATTCAGCAGGTATTGCGCTAATCAATGATAATGGAATGGAAAGATTCCGCTCGCTGGGTAAAGTCCAGGGTATGGCAGATAAAATTCCAGCACAGCAAAAAGGCCGAGTAGGAATAGCACATACGCGCTGGGCAACTCATGGTGAACCATCTGAAGGCAACGCCCATCCACATTTTTCCAGAAATAAAATTGCTGTTGTTCATAATGGCATCATAGAAAATTATAAGGAACTCACTGTTGAGTTAAAAAATCAGGGATATGAATTCAGTTCTGAAACTGATACAGAGGTTGTTGCCCATCTGATTGAAAGTTTTTATACCAATGATCTGTACGATGCGGTTAAAAAAACGGTCGATAAATTAGAAGGTGCATATGCTTTAGCCATTATCTGTTCTGATTCTCCTGAAGTACTGGTTGCCTGTAGAAAAGGTAGTCCACTGGTTTTAGGTATTGGTTTTGAAGAGAATTTTGTAGCATCAGATGTATCTGCCCTGTTACCTGTAACCTCCCGGTTTCTGTACCTTGAAGAAGGTGATTTTGCCATTTTAGAAGGCAAGGAATACAGAGTTTTAGATGCTCAGGGAGAACTAAAAAATCTGCCAGTTAGCGTGTCGGAGTTAACCAGTGATTCAGTGAATAAAGGTAGCTTTAGACATTTTATGTTGAAGGAAATTTATGAGCAGGGATCTGCGATTGCTGATTGTCTGGAAGGCCGTATTACCAGTGATGATGTACTGGGTGCCATTTTTGGTCATGAATCAGATGAAATATTTGGAAGACTTGAAAATGTTCAAATTATTGCCTGTGGAACCAGTTACCACTCTGGCTATGTCGCTAAATACTGGCTGGAAGATTTGCTGGGCATACCCTGTCAAATCGAAGTAGCCAGTGAATTCAGATATAGAAAAGCCGTAGTTCCAAAAAACACCTTATTTGTTACCTTATCCCAATCCGGTGAAACTGCTGATACATTAGCTGCGCTCAGAGATGCTACATCAGAGAATTATTGTGGCAGCCTGTGTATCTGTAATGTTCCTGAAAGCTCATTAGTCAGGGAGTCTGACCTGGTGTTAATGACACGTGCTGGACCGGAAATTGGTGTGGCATCAACTAAAGCATTCACAACACAGCTTGTTGCAATGTTGCTAATGGTACTCACAATAGGCAAGAAAAAGGGGCTGGATAAATCAATTATTAAAGAAATTGTTCAGGAATTAAATGTATTACCCGGCAATGTTGAAGATCTTTTTAAGCTAGATAGTAAAATTGAAGACATCGCAGAAGATTTTATCGATAAAAGTGATGCCTTATTTTTAGGTAGAGGTGAGCATTATCCGATAGCAATGGAAGGTGCATTAAAGCTTAAAGAGATTTCCTATATACATGCTGAAGCTTATCCAGCCGGTGAGTTAAAGCATGGCCCGCTTGCTTTGGTCGATGCTGATATGCCAGTTATAGTGGTCGCTCCGAATAATGATTTACTTGAAAAATTGCATTCTAATATGCAGGAAGTAAAGGCTAGAGGTGGACAACTTTATGTTTTTGCTCATGATGGAGTCAGTATGAATAATGATGCAAATGATGTCGTCGTTAGCATGAACTGTTCTTCAAAGTGGACTACGCCAATTTTATCGACAATTCCATTACAGTTACTGAGTTATCATGTGGCGGTGCAAAGAGGAACTGACGTGGATCAGCCGAGGAATCTTGCAAAAAGTGTTACGGTTGAATAGAGCTGATTGAAGCCCGGGGTGTTTGATGTGACCCCGTTACGACTCTGGATCGTAACCAGCTTTACCGATTCTGTTGGTACAGATATTGATATCGAAATAGTGCAGGTTGATAAGATAGCAGCTTGTCCTCGGACGGGAAAATTCCGTGACTTTATAGATATGAGTTTATGACGCTTCTAGAACCCATTAACCAAATTGATCCGAACCAGAAATATAAGAGTATGGAGACGCGCCATGCAGTTAAAGCCTTCTGTCTGAAGGACGGAAAATATGTGGTTTTGGCACTAAATGATGGTACGTACAAGTTACCGGGTGGTGGGGTTAATGGAACGGAAAATGAAATAGAAGCCTTATCTCGGGAGTTGTCTGAAGAATGTGGCATTGATGGATTGTCCAGATGTATGCTGGCCTTTCATATTAATGAATACAAGACTGACAAGTTTGATGAGTCATGTATATTTCATATTTCAACCAATGTGTATGTTTGTAAAGTTGACAAGATGTCGGATGCACAGGTTCTGGACGAATATGAACAGGCGCTAGGTATGCAACCGGTTCAGTATGAAAAAGAGCAACTGGAAGCACTGTTCGAGGCTGGACAGAATGAATGGTCTGAACGCGACAGGAAAATCGTACAGGCCTTTTGCGAGGAGCGTAAGTGATTTCTTTTCTGAGTTCCCAGGTTGTAACACATCTATTAAAAGGATCTGCTTCAACGAACAAATGCACCGACTCAGGAAGAACTTGCCAGGCTTGTACACACGATCAGCCACCCTATAGCCCGTTATCTAGAACGTCAGGGCGTACTCGAACGCGACGTAGAAAACAGCTACCTGCAACTGAATGGTATCGATGAAGATCCCATGCAACAGCTTATTGGATGCTTGGTCAGTTACCGGAATGCCATTGGACCCCAACAGGGACGCAAGGTATTCACGTTGCAAACGATCCCAGCGTGGGAAGACGATGACCGATTTGCCCAGATGGCGAAGGAATCCAGATTCAGCCTGCATGCCGGAGTCATAGCGCAGAGCTGGGAGCGTAAGAAGTTAGAGAGGTTGTTTCGCTATATCACGAGGCCAGCGGTTTCGGAAAAACGGCTTTCACTAACCTCCTCAGGCAAGATCCGATACCAGCTTAAGACGCCCTACAATGATGGCACCACGCATATCATTTTCGAGCGGCTGGATTTCATAGCTCAGCATTTTCACACTTCCCTATATAACAGCAACCAAAGGTTGGTTGCTCGAGCCTTGTTGCCTGACGGAAGATGGAGAGTCTGAAAACAAGCAAAAGAGGGCAGGTTCAGGCTATTGGTGCGGGTTTTCAGGGGAGTTGAACCGATTTTTGCATAATGGCCTGGGACAAAGGGCCAATAATTGACCATATTCCAGCTTGTCATACTGCAGGGTGTGGGTTTATTATTCTTATACTTCGTCTTCGTTCTTTCTCGCAGCTTCGGCGTTGGCCAGAACCGACCGCGTCCGTGCTGTGACGCGTTGGTTTAGCGCCGCCATGGTCCAAGTGATACGCGAGGAGATAGAGTCTGCGGCGAACCGCATCGAAACCCTCGGACGGAGTGAGCTCGACAGATTACTCGTCGGTTCGTAGACCACAGGCTGCTTCATCAAACACCGGATCAGGGGAAGGTTCCGTGAAGAATATCATCATCACCGTTGTCATCGTTGTGGCCGTCATTGCCCTGGTGTTCTTCATCTATACGAAGATGAAGGCAGCGACCGAGCTGGCCAACGAGATCTCCGAGGGCATCGTCGCCACCTACGTACAGCTGCTCCAGGAGGGAGAGTACGGGACGGCCTGGGAGACGTGTCTGTCCGAGGAGTACAAGAAAGAGAACACCAAAGAGGAATTCGTCGCAGCACACAGACAGCATGTCGAACAATATGGCGCCATAGAGAGCTGGCAGCAGACGATCTACGAAAACGAGGGCGACCTGTTCAGCTCGGAGAACCTGGTCGGCATCCGAGGCATCCTGCACTACGAGAACCGCGACGTCTGGGTCCGTTACGGCGTCGATTCGAACGTAAAGCCATATCGAATCAAGCAGATCCTCGCCAGTCTGGACACCAGCGACTCGCTCTCCCACCAAAACTGGTAGATCCTGCCGGGAGAGGGATCAACGCGGAGCGGACCGACGTGGACAAAGTCTTTGCTCGTGGGGCCACAGCAGGGGCGCAAGGTATTCACGCTGCAGACGATCCCGTCCAGGGAAGACGATGATCGGTTTTCCCAGGTGGCGAAAGCATCTGGCTTTAGCCTACACGCCGGTGTCACGGCACAGGCCTGGGAATGGCAGTAGCTGGAGAGGCTATGCCGGTATATTTCAAGACCAGCGGTATTCGAGAAACGGCTGTCACTGACACCCTCAGGGAATATCCCTTATCAACTCAAAACGCCCTACAGCGATGGCACTACACAAGTCATCTTTGAGCCGCTGGATTTTATGTCGCACATCCCTGTGTTCCACCCTTCGGGTCAGCTGAAGCTGTTCAAAATCGTTCCAGACGATTTTGTCACGCCCAACAACAAACATCGGGTAGATGTGACGCCGGGTAAACGCGGCAAGGGCCGAGCCCACGAGGAATACGAAGACAAAACACCCGAACAGCGACACCAGGCTTTGACCTGGGTGCAGCGCCTGAAACGGGTATTCAATATCGATGTCTCGGTGTGCCCAAAGTGTGGCGGTGAAGCCAGGCTGATCGCCAGCATCGAGGATCAGCAGTTCATCGACAAGATGCTGGCTCACCTCATGCAGAAAGGCGCATTACCGCCAGCACGCGAATTGTTACTGGTAACAAGAACCTCATCAGATTCAGGTTGGTTTTCATAGCTTAGCGTTTTCAGACTTCCCTATATAACAGCAACCAAAGGCTGGTTGCTCATGCCTTGTTGCCTGACGGAAGATGGAGAGTCTGAAAACAAGCAAAAGAGGGCAGGTTCAGGCTATTGGTGCGGGTTTTCAGGGGAGTTGAACCGATATTTGCATAATCCTAGAAAAATCAGTTGAATCATGAAAGTCTACGTAACACCTTAATGCACCTGATAAAATCAAAAACACACTCTTTACCAATCAGGTGACTACGGTGTTTTTGATTTGACCAGGCACATCAATCTGTTACGCATCTTTTTCACGCTCAACTGATTTTTCTAGGATAATGGCCTGGGACAAAGGGCCAATAATTGACCATATTCCAGCTTGTCATACTGCAGGGTGTTGGTTTATTGCTCCTATACTTCATGCGGGGATATAGAAACTCTGGAGTCAGGTGTAAGATTGAACTTGAGTTGATTGTAGTGAGTGATGTGAAATTTTTCACTGAATTTTGATTGATACTTGCTCAATTGAGGATGTTGTAATAGCCGCTTTCTTTTGATTCTATATTTATGGTCTCATTGCTGATACCGTTTTAGTCTGTTGAGCATAACCATCAAAAAAATAACTCAAATAAACGGTTTGATAAAATAAAGTTTTCATAATAGGGTTACAAGGAAATGCTCATGGAA
>JBNKKI010000126.1:0-5023 GCA_050291745.1 Gammaproteobacteria bacterium
GATGGATATTTACTCTCGAACTGACGCACCAGCTTGACTAATGCCGGTTTAGTCGTTTTAATCCTGCCATAATGATGGCAGGTGGACCCAATGTTATCGTCCGTATAAGCCACTTCAGAAAATTCTTTATGGGTATCCAGACCAATGAAAATTAGTGTTTCTTTACTCATGCTAGCCTCCGGTTATATGTGTAGAGCATATATGATGGCTCTGGCTTTGCTAACCCGCGATACTCTGGAGGCTAGCACCTCAGGGAATCATTTTGTCTAGGTAAAAAGTGCTTCTGGAAGCATAAGTAACATCCAGTAAACAATGTTGACGGAATAAAAGCTATGGTGTCTAAAATCAGGAATCTCAAGATCCCCGGAAGTTCTGCACACAAACCGGAGGACACTAGGAGTACGGAAGATCGCCCTATCTTTTTGTGCTACAGGCAAGTAGATGGCAAACGTTACGCTCGATGGATCTACGACGCCCTCAGAGAGTCACTAGATTCTATTTCTGATAGTCGTGTAATTTACTTTGATCAAACCGCACCAGCGGTAAATGATTGGCAAGCTTTACACGGCCCAGCTCTAGAAAGGGCTCGCGCGATACTGGTATTTTGCACTCCCGGTCTGTACTCAGACCAAGGCACTAGTGATTGGGTGCACCGAGAACTTGATTGGTGGCTTCAGAATCGCTCAACAGCACCTATCATAGTCGATACCACAGGCGAGGGTACTCGTTGGATACCCGAAAAAATTAAGAAACGCTGGCCTAATCAACAACGAGTAAATCTTGATCCAGATCTTTGGGAAACTGCTGCAACTGAAGAAGCCTCCCTGGTAAAACGCCAAGTGGTAGAGCAGATCTTGGGCGGTATAGCGAAAAGTGAAGTTGAGGTAGTACACGAGGATCTAGAAAAGAGCAAAAGACAAAATAGACGCCTAAAGATCTATGCATCGGCTCTACTAGTTTTGGCTGTTTCATTGGGACTCGCTGTAAAATATGCATTAGATCAAAGTTCGATCGCAGAGAAACGCGAAAAGGAGGCTGTAAGCTCGTTAAGGCAGAACAGAGCACTGGATATGACGATTAACGCAGTGGAATTGTCGCGTAAAAATCCCACCCAGGCGATTAGAATTCTGGAAGAGGCCATTGCTCTTTCCCCGGATAACTCGACGATTCTAAAAAACGCGTACGACATATATTTAAACAGTTACCGCTTACCTTTTTATAGCCGGGAATTCGAATCAATCTTCGCCTCACCAAACACTATTATTTCACCTGACAATACCCGCCTCGTTGAGATCGAGGATGGAAGGGGGACCGTCTCGTCTGATAAGGGGATTATCAAAACAATTTCGGATCAAGAGATCGGAAGAATTGTTGTTGACAATAAGAAGCTAGAATCAATTCGATTTTTTCCTATAACCAACAGAGTCGCATCAATTGCTGAAAAACAAGATGAACAAGGGATTAGTGAAAATGTATTGCGGATCTATAGCCCTACTGGAAAACTCGTCACAGAGTTTTCGCCAAAAGATAGTTCCATCGAGGGTTTTTCGATTTCACCGCGAGAGGATTTTTTGCTTGCGGTAGAGCGAAGAAAAATTGGTGATGCACTTAAGACTATTCTAGTCAAGCGGTTGCTACCCAACATGATTTTGGATATGGAGTACGATTTTTCTGCTGCAGGTGCGAGCGGTTTTACTTGGCACCCAGTCGAGAACCAAGTCATTTTAAAAACATATGAAAGTGTTGTTGTTGTAAACCCAAGCACAGGCCACAGCATTATCAGACCCTTCAAAGGAGCTAGGAATCCCATATTTTCTCCTGGTGGCTCCTATTTCGCTGCAGCATCGACGGACCTCAAAAAAGGCGTAGTCTGGAATATGAAAGGAGAAGAAATACTTTCAATTTCCCATGACGCTTATGTATGGTCTATCAGTTTTTCCCCGGATGAAAAGCTTGTGACTACCGCTTCGTGGGATGGAACAATCAAGATCACAGCAATTGATGGCACAGAAGAAACACACATAAACAATAAGTCGAGAACATGGTTTGCTCCTTTTAATCAAAATGGCGATCAAATCTTGGCAATATCGAAAGATCGAAGTGGCGCAAGATTATGGAACACAAAGGGCAAAGAACAAGCTCAACTTGAAAAAGGACTATCGATCAATCATGCCCAATATCTCAATGGATCAAGCGAAATATTAACAGCTACAGATAATGGGGTGAAGATATGGCCAGCGGAAGGATCTTTTCGTCTGTTAGGTAGAGGCCGATGGTATTTTCGGAGCAATGACACCTATGCCTTAATTGACGATAATGTTCTCAAGTACATAAATCGAATGGGAGATGTTTTGTTTACCTATGTGTTTCCAAGAGAAGTGGCTAGCATTGGATTTGATGGAGATGCAACAATAGCAATAACCCACGAATTTGAAGGGCCTGAGGGGCAAGACCGATGGGACAGGCCAAAATCCAGCGAAGTTTTTGTGTTCAAAGAAAATAGATTGGTACACCGTAAAAAGACAGAATTCGCAATTTCGAAACCATCAATAGACGAAAATCGGGAACTGTTTGTCGTAACTTGTTCTGATGGAAAGGCTAGATTATATGACTTTACTGTCACGAAGATCCAAGAATTTTCAAGTAGAGTGCCTCACCATGGAGACACAATTGACAAGGTAAGCAGTGCTCAAATATCCAGTAGTAGCGGGAAGATTATGATCGCCACAGGGATTGGATTAATCAAGATATTTGATATCGATGGCAATCTTGTTGACGAAAACCCGTTAGGAATTCGAGAGGACAAGTATCCTTCACCAACTTCTTACAGTTCAAGCACAAAGACCGCTGTGTTTTCTTCCAACGATGAAATGATTGCGGTGTTTCCTGGAGAATCTTATTTTGTCGTTAAAAACCTAAAATTAAACACGACCCGAAAATTAGTATTAATGCATGACGGAGGGATCCACGATCTTATCCACCATGGATCATTTATTAATGGTAGTAACTTTGTAGTTGCTCCAACAAATAATGAAACTTCGATTTGGAACGTAGACACAGGCTTGCTTGTGGCTCGCTTGCCTCGCAACATGGAATTTTTTGGCCAATCTCCAGATGGCTCTCTTTTGTTAATGAGAATTGGTGATCATACATTTGAAGTGGTTTCCCCAGGTCACCTGTTTAATTGGCTCGCTTCTGCGAAAGTTGCACCGTTAAATCAAAAATATCGCGAGAAATTCAATCTTGTCACAAGAACTGCAGATATGCATCGTTGAGTAGTTTGGGAATGCCTAACAATCACATACACTCGGATAATTTGCTCTGCTGCGCGCCACAAATTACCGGTGATGCGGGGCGTTCAGGCTGTAGAAAAACCTTCATTTGGGGTTAAAATTTGATAAAATAACCCAAAAGGTTATCGAGTCACTGCTATGCCAAAATATATCCCTTACGATTACAATCAGACCTCCATGGTTGTCATCAATTACCAGGATCAACTTCAGCCTGGTACTTTCGAACACGCCATACATTACCTGGTAAATAATAAACTGGAGCTGTCTATCTTTGACTCACGGTTCAATAACGATGATACCGGTCGGCCTGCTTATAATCCCGCTATCCTGTTAAGCGTGATTCTATTCGCCTATTCAAAAGGTATTACTTCAAGTCGCTAGATCGAATGGTGTTGCGACACCAATATTATTTTTAAGGCACTGTCCTGTGATACGGTTCCGCACTTTACAACGATAGCGGGTTTTGTCAGTAGCAGTCCTGAACAAATAGAAAGTTTATTTGAACAGATCTTGTTAATCTGTTATGAAGAAGGATTATTAGGTCACGAACTATTTGCCATTGATGGCTGTAAGATGTCTTCAGATGCAGCAAAAGAATGGTCAGGTAAATTTAAAGAACTTGAACAAAAGCGTGACAAGATAAAACGTCAGATTCGACATCACATGGAAGAACATAAAAGGATTGATGAGAGTGAACTCCATGCAGAAGAAAGAGCCAAACGCGCTGCACAGGCGATTGAAACCTTAAACAAAAACAGCGAAAAAATAGAAGAATTTTTAGCTAATAACGAATCCAGAAAAGGACATTCCAAAACAGGTAAGGAAGTTAAAAGCAACATTACGGATAACGAATCAGCAAAGATGGCCACCAGTAAAGGAACGATCCAGGGTTACAATGGCGTGGCTGCCGTGGATAAAAAACATCAGGTTGTTATTGATGCTCAGGCTTTTGGTTCAGGCCAGGAGCAGAATACGCTGGAGCTGGTATTAAGTGAGATAGAAGAACGTTACAATCGACTCAAAATAAGTGAAAGCATCTACGAAGATAAAACCATCGTCACTGCTGATACGGGTTTTGCAAATGAAGCCAATATGAAGTACCTGCATGAAAAGAAGATAAATGCCTACATTCCAGATAATCAGTTTCGTTCCAGAGACCCAAAGTTTGCAGGCCAGAAAGCTAAGTACGGAAAACGACATCAGGATGATAAATATAAACCGGCTAATCGATTTAAGCCAGAAGACTTCGACTATGACCCTATAAATAAAACCTGTATATGTCCGGCAGGTCATGCCATCAGGTTCAGAAGCGAGTTAAAGAATGAACTGGGGCATGATAAAATAAATTTCCAGGGGTATCGAAAGCAATGCAAAGCCTGCGACCTTAAACATCGGTGCATGAAAACACCGGCATCTGCCGATGATGTCAATGGCGGTGGCAGGCAGGTTTCATTCATCCTGGAAAAATCAAAAAGAAAAGCCAATTACACGGACTGGATGAAAAAGCGAGTGGATAGTCCGGAGGGTAAACTCATTTACAGTCATCGAATGTCGGTGGTGGAGCCGGTATTTGGTAATTTAGAAAACAGCAAGGGGTTAAATCGATTCAGTTTAAGAGGTAAAAGAAAAGTTCAGGGGCAATGGCAGTTGTACTGTATTGTCCATAATATAGAGAAACTGAAGAATTATGGAAGGTTAGCCGCTTAAAGCGTAAAAAGGGGCCTAAAACG
>JBNKKI010000127.1:0-72124 GCA_050291745.1 Gammaproteobacteria bacterium
CTTAATGCAGCTGATAAAATCAAAAACACACTCTTCACCAATCAGCTGACTACGGTGTTTTTGATTTGCCGGCAATTGCTCCAGCATTGCTCTAACGACAACCATCCCTGGCTTAGACCAGGCACATCAATCTGTTACGCATCTTTTTCACGCTCAACTGATTTTTCCAGATTAAAGGTTCTGTTCAATCTGCCGATAATAATTAAGCCCGTATCTAAATGAGTCATTCTCTGAATCACTCAAATTTAACATGACTGGAGACAATCATGATCATCAATAATGCCCAGGTGCAATTAAATTCACAGCATCAGTCTGTGTCTACTCGACAGGAATCATTCGAATTTCAATTCCGGAAGGCGAATGATTCTTCTCTTAATCAATCTGATGTTCAGCTTTCAAATCAATCGATCAAATCTGAACAGGCTCATCAAACACAAAAGATAGAATCTTTGCGCAAAAACCTTGAACTTGAAATATCTCTGTTAAAACGTTTAATTGAACGTTTAACCGGTAGGAAACTTAGTTTTTATATTGCTGATAATAATCAGCAAAGCCCCGCAGATATTAAGATTGACGCCCAGCTTCCTGCAAACAATCTTCCAGATTTTGGTATGAGTTTTGATTATTCATCATCGGTTCATGAATCAGAAAAACTCAGTTTTAGTGCTACTGCAAATATTCATACCAGTGATGGACGTCAGATAGAAGTTGATTTAAATATTCACTATGCACGAGAACTGGAGATCAATGAGAACTTTTCATTGCGAGCTGGAAAAGCGCTTAAAGATCCTCTTGTTCTTAATTTTTCTGGTACTTCTTTACAGTTAGCAGCCGACACATATGAGTTTGACCTGAATATTGATGGTAATATCGATAAAATTCCATTATTTCAATCTGATAGTGCTTTTCTAGCGCTGGATAAAAATCATGATGGCATTATTAATGATGGTTCAGAATTATTCGGCGCTTCCAGTGGTGATGGTTTTGCGGAATTAAGCCAGTATGATAGTGATGGAAACCAGTGGATTGATGAAAATGACCCTGTTTTCGCGCAGTTACAATTATTTCGGATGGACAGCAATGGACAGCAGCAACTCATCAGTTTAAATGACAAAGGTGTAGGCGCATTATATTTGAACCGGATATCGACAGCTTTCCAGCTGCGTGATCATCAATCAGATCAATTATCCGGGGCTATAAAAAGTAGCAGTATCTATTTACAGGAATCTGGTGAAGCAGGTAGCCTACAGCAAATTGATCTGGCCATTTGATCGTAGCAGGTAATACGACACTATTTATTGCAAACACTCCGGGATTTATACCCGGGCTTACCTTGTAAGCTAACTTGGCTGAAATCTTTTAACCTGGAAAAATCAATTGAACGTAAAAAGATGCGTAACAGATTTTCCAGGTTAAAAAAGCATAGAAATGTGACATACATCAGGTTTCTCCCGTACAGCAGGATCAGCATGTATACAAAACCAGAAATCTAACCTATAGAGTCATTATAACTTCTCTGGATATTTGAAATGAATTCAAATGAAAAGAAAGATGCAATTATTGCCCGCTTTGTAAAAAGCTGGCAGTTTGAGAATTTCCCTCCAACATTAAAAAAATTAATAGAAAAAGAAAAAAACATTGATAAATTAAGAATAGAGGAAGATTACCCTATTGGTGTTTATCGAAAAGTTGCAAAACATAAAGGTTTTATCTATGAATTTTTTTCCTCTTTTTTTGTCATGTCTTATAGTGCTGAAGAATTAAAAAAACTTCGAGCCAATCATATTCATAATTACCGGCCACATCTTTATTCAAAAAATAAATTAAGCCACCCCTGATAAGCAATTATTTAGAGAAATTACCAGGTTTAAGAAATAAAATTTAAAAATTATTATTTCTTAAATGCACCACTGATGAGATAATTAATTTTAATAACATCGTCAAGGAATTTATATGAAAACCAGGAATATCCATTTTATTTTTATACTTCTGATGACTTTTAACTCACTGCCTGTCATGGCTTTCGGTCAGGGATTCCGTTTTGGTGTAGGTCTGGGCAGCTCCAGCTTTGAATTGAATGAACCCGGTTTGATCTCAAAATATTCATCCGTTACAACCACCAGCAATATTACCGACAGTGCTACAGCTCTGACAATTTTTGGCGGCATTGAGTTTGACGAATATCTATCACTCAATACGGACCTTCTTATTCTGGGAGACATTACTTCCAGCCAGGGAGGCTTAAAAACAAAGCTGTTCGATGTATCCAGCATTGCAATAACGGCTGATCTATCACAACCACTGAGTGAAAGCATCACTGGATTTGTCCGCTTAGGCATCCATTCCTGGGATATTTCAGAAGGCGATGACAATTCTTCAAGTATCGATACTGCTGTAGATTTAACCTATGGTTTGGGGCTGAATATTAATATATATGGTGATAAAAGCAGGCAAATCCGTGTCCAGTGGAATCGATATGAATATGATGGTGTATTCATCGATACAAGCGATACTGTGACACTAAGTCTAATGTTTTTATTTGGTACCCCCTGAATCTGGTAAGCAATACCAGTTATTTAGTATCTGAAGTGGGGTTGCAGTCAGGATAGTGTCAGTGAGAAATCCTGAGGTTAGGTATTAATGCCTCCCGGTAAACAAGCTGAAAATAAGACTATTTCAGACATGCAAACCGGAAAGCTTTCACAGGATGTTTAGATAGTTTTAAACATGGAATCCGCAGTTGGACGAGTTGATTGTGCGTTTGAGGTGGTGTAGATCAAGGCGTAACGACGCGGAATAGCAAGCTATTCCAGGGCGTTACAACGAAGAGATACGCCGCCTCAAACGTGCAATTCAGTTCGTAGCGGGATTCACCGATTGGGTGATTATACACATCAACTGTCATGATTTATGAAGCAGTGGGTTAATCTCTATTACAAGCGGTCAACTGCGGAATCCAGGTTCAACCTGGAATCCGCAGTTGGACGAGTTGAAGTGTGCGTTTGAGGTGGTGTAGATCAAGGCGTAACGACGCGGAATAGCAAGCTATTCAAAGGAGTTACAACGAAGAGATACGCCGCCTCAAACGTGCAATTCAGTTCGTAGCGGGATTCACCGATTGGGTGATTATACACATCAACTGTCATGATTTATGAAGCAGTGGGTTAACCTCTATTACAAGCGGTCAACTGCGGAATCCAGGTTAAAGTGCGTTACAAACCTTCTGTTCTTTTGGATTCACTTCCTCCATTATGTTCCTACAGATGAGTTGTCTCGCTGACACATTGTCCCATAAGTCATGGGTGCCACCATTGATGATTCTCAATTTATTCGGATTGTAGGTAGTAGAAACACCATCGCTACCACTTTTTTCAAAATAATAGGCATCATTGGCAGCAATACTACGAACATATTGACGCACAACTCCTACCGGATTCCAGTAACCACAATACCCAGTCCCATCATCACAGCCAAGTATGTCTGAATCTCCCACTAAAATGGCAATTTCATGATTAGTATGCAAATAGGATCGGAAGCTTTTATTCGAGATATTAACAACATCCTTGCTTGAACCGATACTGGTATGACAGTCATTAGAATCAGCGCATGTCAGGCAAGCATTCCCGGTATTGAAGATATCATCCAGCCATTGTTTTATGTCTTCACTTCGTATCACAGCACATTGATATGAAACATCGGCACCCAATGGACCACTGACCATAATCGTGCGACCGACCAAAGAACGATATGCATTCTGGTATTCCAGCGCGCTAGCAGCAATCATACTACCTGCACTTGATCCAACGACGATTACCTTACCCTGCAATAGATATTTCCCCGTTACATCCTTTTCGTTGGATTTTCCCTGTTTAATAATACTTGTCATCAATGCACTGGCATTTCTAAAGCTATCATTGTGCTGCCAATAGCCACCACTGGTTCCAGGATTGACGTGCGCCCGTATAAGTCTTACACATTTTTGCCCCAGAACCCTTTCCATTTTTTCAACCTGTGAATTCGAATTACCGTGAGTTGTACCTTGTCCACCGGGAAAGCTAATGGCTGTACCATTAATATTTGAACAATGTTCTGTGTTGCTTAGATCCCAAATAAACTCAACGAAATCATCCGGGCTGTTGGTAACCGTAAACTTGTAACCTACTTCACTCGGTATGGAAAATCGACCTGAATTGACCAGACTGCTGGATGTCTCCCTGACTTTCGCATATATTTTCTGACCGTTATATAGGGTTTTTTCCTCGTTTGTCAGTGTGACGCTAAAACGGTGATTCCCCGTCTGCCCGACATGCTCGCACTCCCTGGCGACTGCTAATCCGCTGGGTTTTTCTGTTTGAACTGAATGTATTAATCGCTTATTCGCATAGATATCGACTATAACACTACTGGTATTTCCTTTTATGCAGGCCCAGCCATTAATGTTTTTTATTGCTTCTTTTTCATCGGATAAATCTGGTATGCCGTCAATAATTCCCAGACTTTGTGGTTGTGGTTGTGGTTTTGGGTTCGGTACAACAAAATTGCCCGACCGACCAAGAAGTCGATTGCTAACGCCTGAACCTATCCCGTGTATATAAATTTTTTTACCATGATGTTGTCGCTTTTGGGCTTCGGTAAAGGTGTAGTTAAATCGATGACGACCACTAACACCAGGATGCTGACAAGCATTATCTACGGCTTTTTCACTAGCAGCAATCGCCATATAAGAAGCCAGAAATTGTCCTTTTCCTGCGGGTCCACCCACATATATGTGAATAGGAATGCTGGCAGTTCTTGTGGTAACACATGCCCAACCTCTGACATATGAATTGTTATAGACATTATCAATAATGCCAGTTACCTGAGCGGCAAATGTATTAAGGGGAAAGTAAGAAACTAAAAGCAATAAGATGAAACCTGTTGTACGCATAGTCGCCTCCATGTGGCTAATTTTGGTTGCTATTTGATAAATCCGTTCAGGTCAACTCCATTACTATAAGACAGTAAATGGAAAAACCTGTAAGAATAATATTCTATTATTTAGAAACCGATCTTCGTAATACGCAGTTTTCCTGAGCGTCTTCTAAGCTTGGGAATAATAGACAGATGCCCCCTGCATGAAAAGAGAAAAAAGTCAAAAAACATGATCCAGAATTTGAAAAGGAAAACACCGGCTATCATATTTACTTCAGTTTTTATGTCTCCTCAGTGTTTACCTGTGGTGATACCTGCAAGGGTAAGGCCAAAGATAGCAGCGCCGCCATCATCACAAAACCAAACGACCACCACAAACAGCCACTCAAACCCTGTGTCTGGTAAGCCCAGCCAGATAAAACTGTACCCGCCAGGCGTCCACCTGCATTCGACATGTAGTAAAAGCCTACATTCATTGCCACCTTATCATGATCGGAATAAGCTAGAATCAGATAGGAATGAATCGCAGAGTTAATCGCAAAAACAAATCCAAAAAGAATAAGACCAATAATAAGCACACTATCAGCTGGCCAGTCCTGTTGCAGTGCGATTGCTATGGCCGCAGGAAATAATGCCAGAATAAATACCCAGAAACGAGCACTATTAGCATTTGGTCCCAGCCCGTCATTAGTTTGTTTTAATATTGCGGGAGATATTGCCTGAACGATTCCATAACCTATTACCCATAACGCCAGAAAAGCACCCACCTGAGCAAAACTCCAGCCTGATATTTCGTACAAAAACACTGGCAAGCCCACAACAAACCAGACATCACGTGAGCCAAACAGAAAAAAACGCGCGGCAGATAGCCTGTTGATGGCAGGCACTTTAGAAAAGACTTCACTGAATTTGGGTTTGCTTTTCATTTTGCCTACAGCTGAAGGTAATAGCAGTGCAGTCAAAATCAGTACGATAAGTAACGACAAGGCCAGCAAGGCCAATGCGCCACGAAAGCCGATCCATTCCAGTAAACCTGCTCCGATGAAAAAGCCAGCCCCTTTCAGTGCATTCTTGGAACCGGTTAAGAGCGCAACCCACTTGAATAACGACGATGCCTCTCCATTGAGACTAATTGTTTTAACCGAAGCCTTAGCCGACATTTTGTTAAGATCTTTAGCGATTCCAGACAAAGCCTGAGCTGCCATCACATAAGCCACATTTAAATAACTATCCGGCACTGTGAGTGCGGCAAGTGCTACCACCTGCATTGCCATACCAATATTCATCGTCAGATTAAGACCAATTCGCGCGCCTAACCAGCCCCCAACCAGATTGGTGACGATACCGAAGAATTCATAAAACAAAAATAACATTGCCACCTGAAACGGCGAATAACCTAACAGATGAAAATACAGCACAACCAGCATACGGATTGCACCATCAGTGATGGTAAAAGCCCAGTATCCTCCAGTGACAATCAGGTAATGACGTATTGCATTATTCATTCGATATTATTGCGGTTTAATGATATTGAATAATTGATTTCCAGTTCGAGTTTAAGCCTGACATTAAACAAAGTGAGCAACGCATAAATTCGCACCAGGGTCGGAGTTAATAGTAGTGCCGGAATAAAACTACTGACAGAATCAGTAACAGAATAGACATTATTGGCTATGGCTCATTTATTAAATTTCAACCTGGAAAATCAATTTAACGTGAAAAAGATGCGTAACAGATTGATTTTGTCAGCTGCATTAAGGTGTTACCTGGACTTTCATGATTCAATTGATTTTTCCAGGTTCAATAGCCAGCATATTAACAATATCCATCATGCGATGCACATAGCCCCATTCATTATCATACCAGGCATAGATTTTTACCTGAGTATCATTGATCACCATCGTGGACAGTGCATCCACAATTGATGAGCGTGTATCATTCAAATAGTCTATGGAAACCAGTGGACGCTCTTCGTAGCCAAGAATCCCTTTCAATTCGTTTTCAGAAGCCAGTTTGAAATACTCATTCACTTCCTCTACGCTCACTGCACGTTCCGCTTCAAACACAAAGTCTGTGAGTGAAGCATTCAGTAAAGGTACACGAATAGCATGACCATTCAATCTGCCTGTCAGCTCTGGAAAGATTTTGCTGATGGCTTTCGCCGAACCGGTGGATGTCGGGATCAATGACTGGCTACAGGAGCGCGCACGTCGTAAATCCTGATGTCCTTTATCAACAATTGTCTGTGTATTAGTGATATCGTGAATAGTCGTCATGCTACCGTGCCTGATACCAATTTTCTCGTGCATCACCTTAATCACTGGTGCCAGGCAATTAGTGGTACAGGATGCTGCCGTAACCAGGTGATGGCGATCCGGATCATAATCATGATGATTGATGCCATATACAATATTCAGTGCACCTTCGGTCGGTGCTGCCACAATCACTTTTTTCACACCCTGATCAAAATAGTGTTGAAGCTGTTGCGGATTTTTATGATGCTTACCCGTGGCTTCTATGACGATATCGCAGGCTGACCAGTCATCATGCTGAATACTTGCATAAGAAGAATAGCTGATGACCTGTCCATCAATATTTATTTCAGTATCATGTCCCTGTACATCTTTATTCCAGGTTCCATGCACTGAATCGAATGTCAACAGATGAGCTGAACCCGCCGCATCTACTGATGTTTCATTAACTTTTATAAAGTTAAAATATTGATTACCCCAGCCGGCTCTTAAACCCAGACGACCCATGCGTCCAAAACCATTTATTCCAACTTTTACAGTCATCACCGCCCCCTTCAAAATGATGAATTATGGAGTTATCAGCAACAACCTTTGCCAGTTGAATTTGAGTCACTGCTACCAGAGCAACACCCACTATTAGTATCAGCCACTAGCCAGCTATTAATTTGTTCAGCAGATGGAATACCACCTGAGTGTACAACATTGCCATCAAGCACAACTCCTGGAGTCGACATGACACCAAAAGAGAAAATTGCCTGCATATCTTCAACTTTTTCTAATTGAATTTCTATGCCTTGTTGTGTGGCAGCTTCTTCGATTAAACGCAGTGTAGTTTTACAATTATTACAACCGCTACCTAATACTTTAATATTTTTCATTTTTACTTTTTCCAGGTTTAGTTATTAACAACAGGATTGGCCACTTGCAGTCGATGAACAGCAGTTATTACCTTCAGCTGCTGCAATCGATATAGCTTCTTCCTGATCAATCTTTTTATTATCATGAGTACTCTCGAGTTCATCAAATTGCTGATCCAGCATTTGAGCTGCCTCATCACGAATGTGTCGGGCTATTTCAATAGCCGCGTTAATATGTTCTTCACTGATACCCGCTTTACGTAATCTGCTTAGCTGACACTGCCCCATAGCAGGGTGATTACTGGCAATACCCGCTGCTAATGAAATCATTGCAACTATCGATGAATGTAGTTCAGCCATTTCTTTACCTTATAAAATAATATTAAACAGAAACCCGACCACTAAGATTCCACTGGCCACGGTTGCTACAAAAGTCATAATTAATCTAATTTTCAGTACTTTACGCAAAATGAGTATCTCAGGGAGCGATAAAGCAATAACACTCATCATAAAGGCCAGTGTTGTGCCCAGTGCAGCACCTTTCCCGATCAATGCTTCAACAACAGGGATAACACCTGCAGCATTTGTATACATAGGCACACCCAGTCCAACCGCAGCTGGAACAGACCACCAGACATCTTTACCCATAATAGAAACCATAAAATCTTCTGCAACATATCCATGTATTAAAGCGCCTACAGAAATACCTATCACAATATATGGCCAAACCTTCCATACAATTTCTTTTACATGCTGCCATCCGGTTATAAAACGTTTTTCCCAGTTCATTGTTTCATTATTGACTGCAACTCCCTGCCCTGACTGAATATCTCTCACCCAGTCCTGTAAATGATTTTCCATTTTCAACTGACCAATAATCAGCCCGGCAATAATGGCTATAGACAATCCAAGCACAAGATAGAGCGCAGCTATTTTCCAGCCAAACATGGCAAATAGAAGTGCTAACGCAATTTCATTAACCATCGGTGCTGCAATCAGGAATGAAAAGGTAATACCCAGCGGTACACCAGCAGACAAAAAACCAATAAAAAGAGGAACTGCAGAGCATGAACAAAACGGCGTCACAATACCGAGTGTGGCAGCCAGTGTATTACCGATACCAAGTCGCTTACCGGCTAATAATGAACGGGTTCTTTCCGGGGAAAAAAAAGTCTGTATGATCCCCATAACAAATACAACAGCAACTAAAAGCAGGATAACTTTTGGCGTATCATAGATAAAAAAGTGGAGCGCCTCACCCATATGCGAACTACGATTTAAACCGCTTAAGGACAATAGCGCATCAGCCATAGGTAATAGCTGGGAATACAGGAATATCCATACTACGGCGGCAAAAGCGATACCTGTCAACCATGCGGGAAGGTTGCGGGATAACTGAGGATCTGGAGCTTGTGTAGTTGATTCATTCATAGAAAAAGTTTAAATAAGTATCTCAATATATTGAAGACGAATATACTTTGAAAAGGATTCAATTTATTTGCAGGCAGGATCAAAACAGCATACATTTCCCTGCTCATCAAATACAATTTTACAGGCGATACTGAGTTCTTCTTTTAAGCGTTTGCGAGCACGCTGGATTCTGGATTTGGCTGCACTTAAAGAGAGTTGTTTACGTTTTGCATAGTCCGCCTGATTAAGTCCATCCAGATCACATAATTCGATAATTTCCTGATCATCAGCCGAGAGCTTTTTTAATGCTACCGGTAAACATTGGGAAAGCTTAACAACCGGCTCAAATGCAGAGTCTGTTGCAGCAAGCTCATCAGGCACTTCATCATGTATTTTATGTGTACGATGAAAGTCAATTAAATGATTTCTGGTCACTCTAAAAAGCCAGGCTCTGGTATTATCCAGTCGACAGAAGCGATCATTCTCAATCAACGCTTTAACAAAAACATCCTGCAATAAATCTTCTACGAGGTGTTTATCATGAACCTTACCAAGCAGGAAGCTGCGTAATTCATCTTCATATAAATCCCAGGCTCGAGTCACACATTTCATGTTAATATCTCAACGAAAATGCTAATCATATCTTAGGGTAACTCTGACATAATTTACTGTATAGATTCAAGAAACAGATAGCTACGATTTATATTTCGTCTATGCCAGCCATCATAAAACTTTAAATGTTTGAATGCAGGCGCATCTTCCAGGCCATCTACTGTCTCAGCCATATCCTGCCAGTCATCTAGTGCCTGTTTGACATTAGTCACTAGAAAATCAACATAATCACCACTATCACGACGTGCCTGATCCAGATCACCTGCATGACCATGTCCCGGAATAATAAATTGAGGATTTAAAGCTTCCATATCATGAAAAGCCTGTTGCAGCTTCAATAAGGGAGTATGGGGTTGTATGCCTAACATTCTTTCATGAAAAACCAGATCTCCCGTAAAAATGACCTTTTGCTGAGGTAACCAAAGCGTAGCATCTTCGGCAAAATGAGCACCTCCAGTCCAGCTCAAATGCATAGCAATACCGCCGAGATTTAATATCGCCTTATCTTTATCGATTGGACTGGAAGCATAAACAGGATTGATTTCCTTTACATCCCGAAGCCCGGACTGGATCAAACGTTGTAAATGGTCATCGACATTAGCCTGCTGGCCTCTCACAGTACGAGATAAAGCAATAATTTCAGCACCTTTCGCTGAAAAATAGCTATTACCCATCCAGTGATGATCCTGAACACCAATATTTATTACCCATTTAACCGGCTTATCGGTAACCTGCTGAATATTATGTTGAATCAATTCAGCAGCTTTTGGAGTCGCACCGGAACCAACCAGCACAACACCCTGATCGGTTACAATAAACCCTAGCGTATTATTAAGTGCATGGTTTTGATCAGTACGTGGACCTATTTCACCTACCAGTGCATAAATATTTTCAGTAACCTTTTGTGTTTCAAGTTCAAAATCAGCGGCCTGCACATTAAAGGCTATATAAAGCAGGCTTATTAAAAATAATCGGTTTATCATTATCCTGGTATCCGTAATTCAACAAGGGGTTGCGGGAAATCTCAGTGATTCTGCTAAGGCGTCATTCGACGTTAATGACTATTCCCTTAACAGGAACAATAACGCTATAGGGGTGCTGAGATTTTTCACAAATTCCTGTCGTGTTAGTAACCTCGCCCAATGGGAGAGGATTAAATTCATTAATAAATCTTGCAAATCAATACTTTAGATTAGTGATCAGCGCTCAACAGGAGATACCGGGATCAAAGATCGTAATCTCCTGCATATGGCTTTTCACCTTCAACTGTAGGTAATGAAAGACGATTTCCCCAGTGAGACCATCCTCCGTTATACAATTTTACTTTTTTATAACCCAGACTTTTAAGCTGCATATAAGCCAGACTCATACGAAAACCATCATGACAATAAGCATAGATGGTCTGATCTTTTGGAATCTGACTGTACATAGCCTGTAAATCCTGTTCATTGATCCACTTTTGTGAATCAGTACCATCCAGACTTACAATGTTAACTGCTCCCGGTATATGTCCCGCCATAATTGAGTGCTGAATTACCTTGCCTGTATACATATCATGTGGCCGTGCATCAAGTAAAAATATAGAGGGATCGCGACGTGCAACCACATCATCATAAACATCCGTCCATTCGATCAACTTTGATTTATCTGTATCTTTTAATGTTACATGACCTGACGCCACTGAAACAGGCTCTTTACTCATTTCTTCAAAAGCACTCCATTCAATCGTACCACCATTCAGGACTTTAACCTGATCCATATTAAAACCATATAAATCTAAAAGAAAATAAACCCTGGATGCCAGTGCAGTGCTGGAATCATCATAGATGACTATCGTTGAATTATCGTTTATACCCCAGTTTCTCAAACGTTGTTGAAAAGCGTCTCTGGAAGGAATGCGCATTAAAGGACTGGATGTATTATCGCCCAGATCTTTAAAGCGTTGAACCTGTACCGCACCGGGAATATGACCGATGGTAAAATATCTATGCGGATGATAGCGCACCTCAAGCACTCTCAAATTATCATCCTCGATATGCTCAGATAACCAGTCTGCATCTATCAGAAATCCCCGGTCAGCAAATACCTGAGAGGTGAAAAAGACAGGAAATAAAAAAATCAGTAATGCTATTTGTTTCATAAATACTCCTCAAAATGCTTATTTGTAATGCTCATTCTGAGGTAAACGAATGAACTGCTAAAAAGATGCAATCAAATCATCAAAACTAATTTTAACTATTTAAAACTCTCTGAAATCGATCATCCAGAGTTTTCTGAATATCTGCTTGAGCACCCGGTTTACATAACCAGTCCAGTTCCAGATTCTCCAGTTGTTCTTTAAGATCCACAATCTGTTGTCCCAGCCCGGTCGAATTCATTTGATCTAACTGATATTGCATGCGTAATGCTTTATCTTCTACCGGGCTATCAACACCCTTAATGATTTCTAACTGGATACATAACATTCTACGTTCTGCCGCAATCACATCCCGGTCAATTTCACTCAATGCCGACTTCCAACGTTTCTCTATTCGACGAGATAAAGTGGCATCCTTTAACTCAATAGCATCCCACTGTTGTGATAAGGCTTCTAACATCTGCTCAGTATGACTATCTCCCAGGGCTTCCATTTGCTGACAAAGTTCAGCCTTTCGTTTTAGTGCCTGCTTTTGTTGTAAGTGTTTATTATTAATAATTCGACTATGGCTAGCCGCAAATAGATCACAGGCTCTATCATAATCACGTCTAAGCCCATCAATCAGTTTTTCCGGTAATGAAGCTGGTAATTCGGGTAAGGCAGCATATTTTTCCTGTAAAACAGAAAATTGCTGATCTGATTGAGCTAAATCAGTGGCATTTTTAGCCAGCTTTTGAATTTCTTTTATAATATCCCGGTAAGCATTCAATTGCTGATCCGTTTCCTGTCTTTTACCCTGACGAATTTGCTGAACATTATTAAAAACAATATCGCCCTGTTTTTTAAATTCTTTCCAGGCTTTCTGATCCTGATTGCGACGGGTAATACCTATCTGTTTCCATCGATTCTGTAAATTTTTTAATTTAGCCAGGTTATCTTCAGTTGCTTCGTTTTCTGCAAGAACTTCAAGCTGTTTTATTAACCGGTGTTTTAGCTCAATATTGGCATCATAAACCACATCAAGTTTTGCAAAAACTGCATCTTTATATTTCGAAAACTGTTTCCACTGCTTCTGGCCTGCTCTGTGTTCTACATCTTTGATTGCAACAAAATGATCTGTAATACTTCGAATGGCAGATTGTACTGCTTTATAGTCCGGATCATTTTGCCAGTCAGTATCTTCCAGTAGCAGACGCATTTTTTCGACATATTGTTGTCGTTGGTCCAGATTTTTCTTACGTGTGTTACGCCTTTCTTCAAAAAATTCAGCACAGGGTTTATATACTTCATCTGCTGCCAATTTAAATCGTGGCCAATACTGTTCAGAAATCTCAGAGTTACCCAGGGATTTCCATTGTTGCTGCAAATCTTTCATTTCCTTTGAAATTTTATCAGGATGTTTTCTGGATGCCTTGAGCTTTTCCATGGATTCACATAATTTAAGATACTTGGGTTCGGTAGCAAAATTCTTCCAGTCCCCCATTTCTCCTAAAGTTTTACGAGCCTCTTCATATCGTTCCTGCAGAGTCAATCGATCTTTACCACTAAACTGCTGAAGCGCTTTATCCACTCGCTCACAATATTGTTTAGCTCGAGCAAGATTACCAATACGTGAAAAGTGGAAAATCGAATTAATTTTTTTATGTAAACTATCCAGTCTTGTTTGCCTTTCTTCGGCGGTTTGCTGCTGGAATTTATGCCACTCAGACAATTCTGCCTGCAGTTCTTTCAAAAGATTTAATTCACCCAGTTCTACTGGCCACTGGAAATCTTTTAATGCTTCTTTTAATTGTTTACTGCGCTCAGATAATTGTTTTGCCAGCTGTAGTTTTTCAGCTAAAGTCTGATCACTATCCATAGGTAAGATGTCATGCGGAATAATTTCCTGAGTCTTCAGACTTAACTGAATGGATGATATCAGAGCTTTATAGATTTTCTGGTAAAGATTACTGGATTCAGTTTCTGGCAAGTTAGCCTCAGCTAATTGTTGCCATCTAGAGGCAAATTGTTCCAGTTCTATTTGCATCTCAGAAACAGATTCCACTATTTCCTGAAAACTATGTTGAGCAAAATCATGCACAAATGCCTCCAGTTCCTGAATCAATTGCAACTGAGACAGTTGCGTTAACTCAATCAGAATCTGTTGCTCATATCTGTCATCCATCAACTTGCGAGACTTTTGATATTGTTGTTGAAATTCACTGGCAATATCAAAATCCAGCATATCCCATTGTTTACGATGCACCTCAACTTTTGCTTTAAATTCAGGTAGCCAGTCATGATGAGCCAGATATTCAACTTCCTCGATTAGTTTTTTTACAGTCGCCTCATTTTCGGCAATCTGGCGCTGTTGCTGTCTATAATTATCAATCTTTGTTTTTAATATTCGCTCGGCATTTTTATCTTTTCCACGTAAAAGTTTTCTGGCTATCTCAAGTGATTCTATATCACTCAATTTTTCTGCAATCTGTTGACGACTATCGGAATAAACTGTTTTACTCAATACATCGAGTAATTCTTCTTCAGAGAGTTTTTCTATCGCTTCATTTCTAATCGAAGAGTCATCGATATAGGTCACAAATAGCAGCGCTAACTGTGGATTGTTGGTGAGTAGATCACGACATTGCCCAACTTCGATAAAACCGGCTGTCGACATTAATTCATTTAACCTTTTCTCCGCCTGCCGGGCTTCTGCGACTGCGGCCTGGTTTATTGAGATAGTGTGTAAAGTAACAATGGAAGTTAATTTCCGGATTGCCAGTAAGCGAACCGATTGATCTTCATCCGCAGTAGCCAGCTGGCTTAATATGTCCTGATTTTCTGAACTTTCAACCTCCATAAGCGTAATAGCTTTCTGCCGCTTTTCGGCCGAATTACTTTTCCAGGATGGTTTAAAAAGGTTAACTATCATAATTTCTTACTGCTCAATAATAATGGAATGGTTCTGTCTAAAAACGCCCCGAAAACTCCTTATATTCAGGAAAAAATGCTTACTTACAGATATCTGCAAATAATGTAATACATGTACACTTTGTAAAGTAACCACTTCTAAACTCAGAAGAGGCGTATTTCATTCAGGGATTAACTGAGTAGATATAAATCTTAAATTTCACAACGGAACATTCCGCAGAAGGCTCTATTCTAGTGCTATATTAAAAATATTACGATCTGTATTGATAAATACAATCATTTTAAAATTATACAGCATTTTTTTAATAACAATTAAGTTGACTATTCACGGGTCAATAGCGGTTTTTCCTCTCTTGAAATGCCCTGTTTCTCTGAAGGTCATCCTCTATTGCGAGCGGTCAACTGCGCAATCCAGGATTATACGATATTTCCAAAACTCTTCTCTTGCAATACTCGGAATTATATATTTAACTAAAGCATTCCCGCATTGATCAGGTGAAGGAGAAATCCTTATGTCCGACTTAAACAACATAAACACCACAGAAACTCCCTGGCATTTATGGTTTGTTGGTATTCTTGCTCTTGTTTGGAATGCAATGGGAGCAATGGATTACCTTTTAACCCAGACAAAAAATGAAGATTACTTAAGTAATTTCAGCCCTGAGCAACTTTTATTTTTCTCTGAATTTCCATTCTGGGTAGTATTTGCCTGGGCGACTGCAGTATGGGGTGGCGTAGTTGGTTCTATTTTGCTGCTATTCAGAAGCAGGATTGCGACTAGCATATTTCTGCTATCATTGATAGCCATGTTAATAACAACTTTTCACAACTACGTATTATCAAATGGTTTGCAAATTGCAGGTGACACTTTTTCATTGATTCTTACTGCAACCATTTTTATAGTTGCAGTCTTTCTGTTTTTATATTCCCTATTAATGAAAAACAGAGGATTACTCAATTAAGTAATTTTTAAATCATTCATAATAAGTAAACATAACAACTTCCAGTACAAAATAATAATTGTGCCAGAGTTAGCATAATTGCAGTAGTGTAAACCGGTTTATTTAGGCAGGCGTACTGCCATTTCTACAGGGTCGGCATCATCACGGGTTTCAATATTGAACTTTGCTGGATATGGATCCAGTATTTTCGCAAAAACTTTCTGGTCATCACTATCTAAAGTATCAAGGTTAAGTACTTCGCGATGAATTTCTCCTTCAACCAGAAATTCAGCATCACGGAATATAGATATCCTTTTAATAGCTTTTAATACTTTCAGACCAACACGATTAATGGTTGTTTGAATATTACCACAAACTTTCTCACGTATTTCACTGATAGGCATAGGCCTTCCATATTTTATACATTGATCTCTAGTAAAAATCAGAGTCTGAGGTGTTATTGAAACACTGTCAGCTAAAATAGATTTAGTGAAAAACATTTCCTCATCATTATCCGAAACAGCTTTATCTGAATCACCCGGAGTAACTGATTGCTTATTAGCTGGCTCTGGTACAGAAGCTGGCGGTGCCTGACACATACGGCTTATTTGCTCAGGAGTAAACCCCTTTTCCAGATAAAACCCCACAGCTTCACGACTACAGTCTGTTTCGGCCCACAATTGAGAGGAACAAAACAATAAAATACAGGCTATGAGAATAGAAAGAAAATTATTCATAATCGTCAGAAGTAATATAAATTGAGAAACAGCAAGTTTATCTTTTTTTTCAATACTAAGCGAGGTTACACATCTGTATTTATTATGTAGCCTAAAAAAATCATCATGTCCGCATAAAACTGGATACTGTATCTACAGAAATCAAATACATATCATTTCACAACGTAAACTAACCTCAGATATCCATTGTTGTGTTATTTCTGTTTAGCTTATGCTTAAAGACTCCTGCTAAGTTTAACGTGACAACATAGAGGTGAGATGAGATTTTACGCCCTACTTCACGTCTCCATCAGAATTGACTTAATTCCATTAGTTTACTGACTTATGTTAGAATTCAATCGGCAATTGCTCTAACGACAGTCATCTCTGGCTTAGAGCAGGTACATCAATCTGTTACACATCTTTTTCATGTTCAATTGATTTTTCCAGGTTAAAAGAGCTTCTAACTTAAAAGAACTTGTTATAAAATTCGTTGGCTAATTTTAAGCCTTATTCTGCCGCGTTAATGGATTCTGAAATGTGTCACTACTTTTGCATAGAGCTGCAAAAAAACATAGCAGTTATTTCCTCAGTCATAGCTGGCATCAGGTTTTAGAAACAAACATTAACTCAAGGAAAAAGGAAATTATGAAGACTAATTATACTCAATTACAGGCATTCACCTTATTTTTTAAATCGATATTACTCGGTGGTTTTATTATCATAAGCGGCTGCAATAATGGAGACGAGGATGAAAATCTAGCAGAGAGAAATATTGTGACAATTCCAGAAGGACAGGAACTGGTTTATGGAAGCGCAGGGAAAATACAATGCGACCTTGAATCAGGGTTAACCACCTCGGAATCAGCCCAGAAACTAATAGATAATGGTATTGATGTTACTTCATCTTATTGTGGATATATTTCAGATATGGCGGTTGTCACAGTTTGCGGAGCTGGAACTTTAGATATTATTTTACACTTAATTCCAATTCAAAATTCTCAGGATGCCCAGGACCTTGGTTTCAGTCTGGCTTCTGAAATGATAGATGGATATGAGCTTAATGATTGTGAATAAGTGGAATACCGGCAAATAATGCAACGGTTATTTTCAGCCTGAAATCCACAATTAAAAGAATTTAACCTGGATTTCGCAGTTGACCGCTCGCAATAGAGGTTAACCCACTGTTTCATAAACCATGACAGTAGATGTGTATAATCACCCAATCGATGAATCCCGCTACCAACTGAATTGCAGGTTTGAGGCAGCGCATCTCTTCGTTGTAACGCCTTACAATAGCTGGCTATTCCGCGTCGTTACGCCTTGATCTACACCACCTCATACGCACAATCAACTCGTCCAACTGCGGATTCCAGGATGAACTATTTAATGAACAAGGTAGAAAATCATTTCTCGCCTAATGGAATGATGCCGCAAAATGGATAAAAACATGCCTGAAAAATAAAAATCGGCATGAAATAAACCTATACTAAATCATTTACAGAACTGCGTGGCTCAATAGTTAATCGCACCAGTCTTGATTAGAAAGCTGCTGTTAATTGAGGCCCTCGAGGCGGCATTTGTTCACTTAATTCTACAATTTTCTTCCACTCAACCGGATATTCTTTTGCAAGTTCTTCTTTAAGTTCATCAAACATAGGAAAGAATAAATCATCATTTTTTAAATAGCCCAGTATCTCCAGCTCTCTTATATCCAGATCACTTTTATTTCCCACAAAATCTTCTCTTGAACTCACAACAAGCTCCAGTGCTTCTTCATAAAGTTGATAAGCAATTAATACATCAATTTCTGAATACAATATTAGCGGGTCTTTCTTTTCTTCCTCTGATTTCGACTGTAAATTTTCTGAATAATCATTTTTATAATTTCTTGCATTGCTAACTGCTAATTCAAATTTCTGGTCGGCAATTTTTAGATTTGAAATAGATGGATCATCGATTTCATTATCTCCTTCGATATCATTATCTCCCTCAATCTCATCAATAGTCGGTAACTGATCTGTTAAGCCCGGATCATCTTCAGAAAACTCCAGATTAAAATCCAGTTCAACTTCATCATCTTCGTCTTTTCGAATGTCATCAACCGGTTCATACTCAATCATATTGAGTAAAGCATCATCATGATTTTGTTCCATCGTCATTTCGTCAATGCGGGAATCATGAATAACGGGTTCATAATGAATTTCTTCTACAATAGCCTCATTAAAACTTTGATCTTTAATTGTCTCATCGACAGTTTTTAATTCATTGTCTTTCTTTGCAGCTGACTGAAAAGAAGTATCTTTAACGACAGGCTTCTCAGGAGTATCTGCTATGGGAATTTCAATTTGCGCCTCTTGATCTATTTGTTTTAAACGACGACGCCAGATAATCTCTCTATTTAACAGAAAAAGTAAAACAATTAATGCAACTCCCCAGGTTACAGCATTCGTATAAGTTTGTTGCTGAATTCCCACTTTGTCTGGTTCATTTATTATAACCGGAGGTGGCGGACCTTCCACATTTGTCAAAGATTCTACTGTTGCGGAATCACTACTCTGACTCTCCAGAGTATTAAGTCGATCATTAATATGATCAATCTCAGCAAGCTTTTGGGTCAGGCTCAATTGCAATTCATCAATTTTTTCCTGTTGTACGATAATTATTTTCTGTTGTCTGGAACTTAGTTCATCACTATTACTATTTAGCAGCTTATTAGTATCTGCTACAGCTAAAGATAAACCATCTCCTTCCAGAGCTGATAGCCGCTCATCGACTCGATCAAGCTGCTCGCTTTTTTGTTCCAGATCACTATCTATTTTCTGTAAAATAGAGGAATGCTCTTTCATCGCCAGATTCTGTCGCTCAACAATAGAAGAAAGTGCTTTAACTTCCTGAGTAACATTACCCGGGCTATTCACTTCTTCACCCATATCCTGACTGACTTCTGCTGGTGCTGACTTATTACTTTGTATCAGTTGCTCTTTTACTTCAGGCGGAGCTGTATTTTCCGGCTCGGGTGTCAAAATAGATAAAACGGATTTTGTACTATCAGTAACTTCTTCCGGTTGAATAGAAGCTGTTTTTTCAAATGGATTATTTTTTGAGACTGAATAGACAAAATTAATTGATTTCTGACGGGATACCTGTGATATCAGTTCTTCATCCGGCACTATCAGGGTAACCCCTGCTTTTAATTCATTAATATTACCTTGCCTGAAAGCATCTTCATTTAAGAGGTAATAAGCTCGCATAATTTGATAAACCGAATATTTATCATGAAAATCTGAATTTTGTGCCAGCATCGAGATGCTATCATTCACGACCTTAATTCTTTTAGGGGATGAATCTACGGTTTTCCTTTGAGTAACATCTAAAACCGGTTTTTTGGAACTAATATCTGTTTGAGAAACTGTTTGAATTTGATTTGTCGCAGCTATGTCGCGTGGATCAAGCATAATGGTAAATAAGCGAGTAACACTACTTTGTTTCCCGGTAACCTTCACCAGAAGATCCAGTATGGGTTCTTTTATTCTCTGCTGAGTCGAAACATTTACAATATGACGACTATCAGTGTCAGCTGTAATTTTAAATTTTATTTTATTTAAAAATGGGGGCCGTAATAATCCAATGGCTTTATAGGCATTCTGATCAGCCAGCGATATGTTAACGTCACCAGGGTGGTCAGATTCAATATGACTTAATGAAAAATTCGCATTCAAAGGCTCATTTAAATATGAGTCAACTTTTAACTGACCTAACTCTAAAGCATTTACGCTGCTTATAGTCAGCATCAAGATAAACAGTATATTAAAAATTTTATTCAAAACAGGCATCCCAATACGAATGGTAATAAAACCACTTTCCACTTAATTATAGGGTAAAATGGTTAATTCACAAGGCTGCGCCTTGCTCTTGCCCAATATAAAATCAGGGTAAAATATAAACTAGCTGCTTTCTGACTTGGTATTTTCTCCTATTTGCATAACAATACCAGCAGTTTTAAAAATATAACCGTAATTGCACGATAAACTCTAAGCCTATAAAACATAACTCTTTGAATTAACTGAAATAAACACTTACTCGCAGCACCTCTATGACAACCAAGACTCAACACACTCCCATGATGCAGCAATTTTTGCGCATAAAGGCCGAACACAAAAATATGCTACTGTTTTATCGGATGGGTGATTTTTATGAAATGTTTTTTGATGATGCAAAAAAAGCAGCAAGTCTGCTCGATATCACCTTAACTAAACGTGGTCATTCAGGTGGTGAACCTATTCCCATGTGTGGCATACCCTATCATGCGGCAGATAATTACCTGGCACGACTGGTAAAAGCCGGGCAAACTATCGCTATCTGCGAACAAATAGGCGACCCGGCTACCACCAAAGGTCCTGTCGAAAGAAAAGTATTAAGGATTGTGACACCTGGCACGCTTACTGATGATGCCTTGCTGGAAGACCGTCAGGAAAATTTATTATGCTGCCTGTATCAACACCAGCAAACCTGGGGACTGGCGACAGTAGAAGTCAGCTCTGGTCGGTTTATCTGTTCTGAACTGACATCTGATAGCCAATTACAGGCTGAAATTTCCCGCATCGATCCTGCTGAAATCATATATTGTGAGGACCAGCATCTCCCTCTGGAAAGCCAATATATAAAATGCGCTCATTCACAACCACAGTGGTATTTTGATCATGATACCTGTACCCGTTTACTTAACGAGCAATTTCACACTAAGGATTTACGTGGATTCGGTTTACAGGATTATCCTCTCGCCATCGCCGCTGCCGGATGCCTGCTGCAATATGTTCAGGATACCTTACGCACAGCTTTGCCTCATTTACAAAATATTAAAACAGAGCAAATAAGCGATAACCTGTTAATCGATAGTGCAAGTCGAAGAAACCTGGAGCTGAGTGAATCATTATCAGCTAGCGGCGGACAGCAAAATACCCTGTATAGTATTTTAAATCAATGTAGTAACGCTATGGGAGCCAGAGAGTTAAAGCGCTGGATGCAAAAACCCTTAAAACAGCAACAGACTATTCAAAACCGTCATCTGGCTATTGAAACTTTAATTCAACAACGGCTTTATGAGCCGCTATCGGAACAATTAAAAACAGTTGCCGATATAGAAAGAATCAGTAGCCGAATCGCCCTGTTATCAGCTCGCCCCAGAGATTTAACAGCACTATTATCAAGTCTGATTGCTTTACCTGAATTTCAGCAATTTCTTAATAACCTGGATAATTCTTTATTAACAACCTTAAACGCTGCTATAGATCCAATGAACAGTCTGGTTGAATTATTACAGAAAGCCATAATAGCAGAACCTCCATTATTAATCAGAGATGGAGGTGTCATTGCTAGTGGCTATGATCAGGAACTGGATGAATTACGTGGACTCAGCCAGAATGCAGACCAGTTTCTGCTCGACCTGGAACAGCGTGAACAACAGGCTACAGGTATTAATCTGAAAGTAGCCTATAACCGGGTACATGGATATTACATAGAAGTCAGCAAGCTACATAGTGATAAAGTACCAGAGTCATATATACGTCGCCAAACTCTAAAAGCAGTCGAGCGTTATATCACTCCAGAGCTAAAAAGCTTTGAAGATAAAGTTCTGTCAGCACGCGAACGTTCACTTGCCAGAGAAAAACAACTGTATGAAGCTTTACTGGTAACATTATCTTCTCATTGCCAGCAACTCCAGCAAATTGCTGCTGCACTGGCACAACTGGATGTACTCGTTAGCTTTGCTCAATGCGCTGAACAGTTTAACTGGTCGAAACCTGAATTAACCAGAGAAAATAGTTTACAGATTAGCGCTGGAAGACATCCTGTCGTTGAACAGGTACAGACAGAACCATTCATTGCCAACGATGTACATTTTGATAATGAAAAACGGGTATTGATGATTACCGGCCCCAATATGGGTGGAAAGTCGACCTATATGCGACAAACTGCTTTAATTGTCATACTTGCCTGTATGGGCAGCTATGTACCAGCTTCGAAGGCAATAATTGGCCCGATTGATCAGGTCTTCACACGCATCGGGGCAAGTGATGACCTGTCCAGTGGTCGATCAACGTTTATGGTTGAAATGACGGAGGCCGCAAATATCCTCAATAATGCAACGCCTAATAGTCTTGTTTTGATGGATGAAATAGGTCGCGGTACCAGCACCTTTGATGGTCTTTCCCTGGCCTGGGCATGTGCACAACAACTGGCAGATGAAATCCGCGCTATGACTTTATTCGCCACCCATTATTTCGAATTAACTTTGCTGTCAGAAAAGTTTGATAGCCTCATTAATGTGCATCTGGATGCGATAGAACATGGTGAAAAAATTATCTTCATGCATCAGGTCAAAGCCGGTGCAGCCAGTCAGAGTTATGGTTTACAGGTTGCCCGGCTTGCCGGTATACCCGATAAAATAATCAAACAGGCGAGAAAAAAGTTACAGGAACTGGAGCAGCAAAATTTACAACATAATCCCCAGTTTGACTTATTTGCTAGCGTTCAAGCTGTTGAGGAGGAAGCCAGCCCACATCCTGTTATAGAACAACTGGAAACTTTAGATATTGATAGTTTAAGCCCTCGTGAAGCACTCAATATGCTATACGCATTAAAGGATAAACTGTGATTAATACAGCAGCTGTAGAATTACATCGACCGGTCATTTATAAAAATCAGCACGCCATCGATCTGCTCGCTTCTGATAATCAGTTAACTCGGGAACAAATAGAGCTGTGTTTTAATAATGGTGCTGTCTGGCTGGAATCAGACACTAAACCTCAGCGTTTATATGATGCCCAAAAAATCCTAAAGCCCGGTCAAAAAATACATTGTTACTGCAATGCAACAACTCTGGCAGACTGTCCTCTTAGTGCTGAACTGATAGCAGACTATAAGGCGTTCAGTATCTGGAACAAACCTTCCGGCATGCTATGTCAGGGCAGTAAATGGGGTGACCATTGGGCATTATATCGCTGGATAAAACAAAACTACTGGCCTGAACGAGAATCGTATATTACACATAGACTGGATCGATTTACCTCAGGTCTGGTCATAGTTGCACATACTGAAGCCAGTAATAAACAATTCCATCGCCTGTTTGAAAACAGGCTCATCAAAAAAACATATCGAGCCAAGGTATCCGGTTTAATGAAGATGGCAGAGCAACTAACTGTAGAAACAAAAATTGATAACAGGAATGCTCTGTCACAAATTGAAGTTATCGATATTCAGCAATCATCACAGCAATCTCTGGTAATCATAAAACCACAGACTGGTCGCAAGCATCAAATTCGAAGGCATCTGGCAGAAATTGGACATCCTGTCATTAATGATCGAAATTATGGCCAGCCTCCATTTGAAGGAGACCTGAAACTACAAGCCAGCGCACTGGAATTTATTAATCCATTAGACAATAAAAATATCCAGATCATGCTGCAAACCGATAGATTACTATCGCTTTAATTATATTTGATTGTGCGTTTGAGGTAGTGCAGATCAAGGCGTTACAACGAAGAGATACGCTGCCTCAAACCTGCAATTCAGTTCGTAGCGGGATGTACCGATTGGGTAATTTTTCGAGGATGATACACATCAACTGTTATGGTTTATGAAACTGTGGGTTAACTTCTATTGCGAGCGGTCAACTGCGGAATCCTGGTTAAACCTGCTAGTAATAAGCATTAACTCATTGTCATATCAGATATACTCAGAAAAAATTGACTATAGAGATTCTAATGACTTATTTAGTACTGGAAAACTGTATACGCTGCAAATACACTGACTGTGTTGATGTTTGCCCTGTCGATTGCTTTCATGAAGGTCCAAATTTTCTGGTCATTGATCCGGATGAATGTATCGATTGCACACTTTGTGAACCTGAATGCCCGATTGGCGCAATAATTTCAGAAGATGATCTTGCGCTGGATCAGCATCATTTTTTACAGTTAAATGAAGAATTATCGCAAAAATGGCCGCTTATTACACAACGAAAAGAACCACTGAAAGATGCTGATAAATGGGATGGCCAGCCTGATAAACTGCAATATCTGGAGAAGTAACATGATCAATAGAAAATATTCTATATTGAGACTCAGGTCTCTATAAAACTCCATAATATATCGCACAATGCCATCCAAAAAAGAAAGTCTGTAAAACGCCTACTTTTAATAAGTGTATACAACACATAGTTTAAACGTTAAGATTTTCACTGAAGCTGTTTCATGGTGCCCCAATGAATACTGATTTATCCATAGCCTGTAAGTACGAATCCTTTAATACACTAATTAAAATTAATGACCCCGAGTTATTACTCGAGGTTTTTATGTCACAGTTAATTCCTGATTATGGAAAAAACATTCAACTGGAAATATTCGAACGGAAAGGTTTCGAGTGGGAAAAACTAAGTGTCAATGGCTATTCAACTTCTGATTTTGATGAAGACAGACAGTTTGTTCTAAAACATAAAATTGATCCTGACAGTATTAACGCCTGGTTTTATCAGTCATCTCAAAATGGCTGGTATTGCGCTTATAAACCACTCAGTAGCAAGCAGTATGCGATGTTTATAACAACTGAATCAGTTGAAGAGATTATTGATGAAGAATACATACAATTGCTATTTGGATTTTACTGTCATCAATTATGTAGCCTTGAAGGCACTTACAGAGATAACCTGACAGGACTATACAATCGCAAAGCATTTGATTTGAGAATGCAGGCGTTAATCAACAAGAAATATCCTTCACGTCGTAAAAATATGTCCAAGCCATCAGTTTATGTGATGCTTGATATTGATCACTTTAAGGAAATTAATGACAGCTACGGACATTTACATGGTGATGAAATTCTGTCGATTATCGCTAAAATCATGACTGACTCATTTCGTGAATACGATTTACTTTTCAGATATGGTGGAGAAGAATTTGCAGCCGTACTAATGGATGTAGATGAAAGAATCTGTTTACAGGTATTAAATCGATTCAAATCAAATGTTGAGCATTATGAATTCCCAAAACTGGATAAAGTAACAGTTAGTATTGGCTATACTGATTTCAATCGTGATTTAGAGCTGGAAACATTGATTGAGCAGGCAGATAAAGCATTATATTACGGTAAACAGAATGGACGTAATGTGATCAATCAATATCATGATCTGGTGAAACAGAAATTAATTGAAGCGGTTTAACCTGGATTCCGCAGTTGACCGCTCACAATAGAGGTTAACCCACTGTTTCATAAACCATGAAAGTTGATGTGTATAATCACCCAATCGGTGAATCCCGCTACGAACTGAATTGTACGTTTGAGGCGGCGTATCTCTTCGTTGTAACTCATTGGAATAGCGAGCTATTCCGCATCGTTACGCCTTGATCTACACCACCTTAAACACACAATCAATTTGTCCAACTGCGGATTCCAGGTTTAATATCGCTAAATTTTACCCGCTCTTCCTATCCTGCCCCTTGCTTTAGAGCTGAGAAAAGAAATCACTTATTACGGGTGAAAAATGGTCTCTATCAACCAGAAAGGCATCATGACCATTAATAGAATCAATCGATACAAACTCTGCATTCCTGCCTGCTTTTTTCAAACCTTCTGATATTTCCAGCTGTTGCTCAATAGGGAATAATATATCGGTCGTGACACCAATGATAAGTGCTTTCTTGACATGGATTTTAGCTAATCCCGCATTCACTGAACCAGCAAAATCAGCAACATCAAACCAGTCCATTGCGCGTGATAGATAGAGGTAACTATTTGCATCAAAATTACCTACGAATTTATGCGCGTTATAATCCAGATATGACTCGACTTCAAATTCAATCTCAAAAGGTTCTCCCTTACGACGCTCTTTACTAACCCTGGCGCGGTCAAATCGCTGATGCCATTCTTCAGCTGCACGATATGAAACAAGCCCCAGTTTTCGAGCCAGTAACATGCCATTCTCGGGTTCCTGCTCAGAGTCGTAAAAACCATTTTTCCAGTTCGGATCACAACGAATTATTTCACGCTGTAAAGAACGCATCGCAATGGTAAAAGGCAGTGCCCTGGCAGCAGCTGAAATCGAAATCATATAATCGCATTCATCCGGATACTGCAAAGAGTAAGCAAGCGCAATCATACCACCCATTGAAGCGCCAATTACGGTATGCAGATGATCAATATTAAGCTCACTTAATAAGTGATGCCCTGCTTTCGCCATATCCTCAATAGTCAGATCAGGAAAATCAGCACCATATGGTTTTCCGGTAGCAGGATTAATTGCTTCCGGGCCGGTCGAGCCAAAACATCCACCGAGTGAATTGACACAAATTACAAAAAAGCGATCGCTATCAATCGCTTTACCCGGGCCTATCATAAATTCCCACCACCCGGGTTCAGGGTCACCTTCACCGGAAGCAGCATGCGCACTGGCTGACAGACCTGTAAAAATCAGGATGACATTATCGTAATTTACTGATAACTGCCCCCAACATTCATAAGCAATAGTCACATCACTTAAACGTCCACCACGCTTTAATACAAAATCACTGGTACCATAATCACCTTTTAAAGTAACGAATTTGGTAGCAGCAGTAATACCTTTTCGGGTTGATGAAGGATGTGAAGCCTTTACATTCATGAGATTATATTAAAAATTATTTTAGCTGGAAATATCCAGCATACGCTTCAGAGCCACTCTGGCACTATTAGCTATTTGTTGAGGTACGACAATTTGATTGACCACATTACCTTCAACTAAATTTTCCAGTATCCAGGCAAGATGCTGTGGGTCTATCCGAAACATAGTTGAACACATACAAACAGTAGGAGACATAAACTTCACTGATTTTTGCTGATCTTTCATTTGATTATGCAAACGATTAACGAGGTTTAATTCTGTACCAACCAGCCAGTCTGTACCTGGTTCCGATTTTGCAATTTGATTTATAATATATTCTGTTGAACCCACAAAATCAGATTTCTGGCAAACTTCATAACTACTTTCAGGATGTGAAATCACTTTTCCTTCAGGAAATTCCAGCCGGAAATTATCAATTTGAACCGGCTTAAACATCTGGTGAACTGAACAAAATCCTTTCCATAAAATCATTTTAGCTTGATGGATTTGCTGCTCGGTTAAACCACCCAGTGGTTTATCAAAATCCCAGACTACCATCTCATCCAGCGCTATATTCATTTTAGACCCGGTATTTCTACCCAGGTGCTGATCAGGAAAAAATAATACTTTTTCTCGTTTGGAGAAAGCCCATTCAAGAATAGTCTGTGCATTCGTTGAAGTACAGACAACGCCCTGATGATCACCACAGAAAGCTTTCAAATTAGCATCTGAGTTTATATAGGTAATCGGGGTGATTTTTTCATCCGGGTCAAGTACCTGAGATAATTCCTGCCAGGCTCGTTCAACTTTAGTCAAATCGGCCATATCAGCCATCGAACAACCAGCTGATAAATCAGGTAAAATAGAAACCTGATCAGGGCGCGACAGAATATCGGCTACTTCAGCCATAAAGTGAACACCGCAAAAAACAATATATTCAGCCTTAGAATTGGCCGCTTCACGTGATAGTTTTAAGGAATCCCCGGAAAAATCAGCATGTTCAAATACTTCGTCACGCTGATAATGATGCCCCAGGATAACAACACGCTCACCTAACGCCTTTTTTGCCGCCAGAATGCGCTGCCGACAATCTTCATCATCCAGTTTCGAATAAGGTTGAAGTTCAAGTGGATTAACAGCCATAGTGATATATCTTTTGTGCTTTAAAAGTTAATATTACTGTAAAAAAGCCGTAAACATAAGCTCATTAGCAGCAATAATTTTACTATCAGGATAAATAAAATCTTTTATTGCGGCTTTAGCCCCTCTGCAGATGAACTAAAGCCTTGTATCAGGAATAAACAGGCATTAACTTTCAACGGCTGGTTTTCTAACCCGAATCGACAAATCTTTTAGTTGACGCTCACTCACTGGAGATGGTGCAGATGTTAATAAACAGGCAGCAGTTTGTGTTTTAGGGAATGCCATAACATCACGAATCGAGTTTGTACCTGTCATCAACATAATCAATCTGTCCAGACCAAATGCGATACCGCCGTGAGGAGGACAACCATATTTTAATGCCGTTAGTAAAAATCCGAATTTATCTTCAGCTTCCTGATCATCTATACCTAACAGGGTCAATACTTTCTGTTGCATAGCTGTACGATGAATACGAATTGAACCTCCACCTAACTCGACACCATTAAGAACCATATCGTAGGCACGAGATAATGCTGTACCTGGATTGGCTTCCAGTTCAGCAGGATCATCAATATTTGGCGCAGTAAATGGATGGTGTAATGCTGTCCAGCGGTTGTCCTTTTCATCAAATTCAAACATAGGAAAGTCGACGACCCACAGGAATGACCAGCCATCAGCGACCAGATCCATATCCTGCCCTACCTGGACACGTAAAGCACCCAGAGATTCATTAACAATTTTCGCTTTATCAGCACCAAAGAAAATCAAATCTCCGGATTCTGCAGCAGTACGCTTTAAAATTCCTTCAATAGCTTCATCGGGTAGAAATTTTAAAATTGGTGACTGTAAGCCTTCACGTCCAGCTGCCACATCATTACATTTAATATAAGCCAGACCTTTAGCGCCATAGCGACTAACAAATTTAGTATAATCATCTATCTGTTTACGAGTTAACGAATTTCCGCCGGGAACACGTAATGCGGCAACCCTGCCAGCAGGATCATTTGCAGGGCTGGAAAAAACCTTAAATTCAACATCTGCAAGTAAATCAGAAATTGTCACCAGTTCCAGGTCGATACGTAAATCCGGTTTATCTGAGCCAAAGCGTTCCATGGCTTCAGAATATGGCATGCGCTTGAAATTAGTATCGATATCAGTATTCAAAAGTTCCTTAAACATTCCCTGCATCATTTTTTCCATGATGGACATAATGCCTTCTTCATTCATGAAAGATGTTTCAATATCAAGCTGAGTAAATTCAGGCTGTCGATCAGCACGTAAATCTTCATCACGAAAACAACGTACAATCTGATAATAGCGATCCATACCCGACATCATCAGCAATTGCTTAAATAATTGGGGTGACTGAGGTAATGCAAAAAACTGGCCTGGATAAGTACGACTAGGAACCAGATAATCTCGCGCACCCTCTGGAGTAGCCCGCGTCAGCATGGGTGTTTCAATATCCATAAACCCATCACTTTCTAAAAATGTACGCATAAAATGAGTCACTTTTGCCCGTAACCGCATGCGCTCTAACATTTCCGGCTTACGTAAATCTATATAACGGTACTTAAGGCGAATATCATCATGTACATCGGCATCATCAAGTTGAAATGGTGGCGTTTCAGACTCATTCAGAATTTCCAGCTGTAAACCAAATAATTCTATTTCACCTGTTGGCATTTCTTTATTGACAGTCCCTTCAGGGCGAGCTCTGACTTTACCAGTTACTTTCAATACATATTCATTTCGCACTCTTTCAGCATGGGCAAACATCGTGGCATCATCAGGATCAAAAACAACCTGTAAGATTCCTTCACGATCCCGCAGGTCGACAAAAATCACCCCGCCATGGTCACGGCGACGATTAACCCAGCCAGTGACAGTTACTTGCTGGTCAATATGAGTCGATTTTAGTTCACCACAATAATGTGTACGCATGAAACACCTGCTGTTAAATTTAAATTTTTAAGGGTTAATAGGTAGCCTGAAGCCTGTTAGAACAGAGATAATGATCGTTTTATCCAAGTCTGACATTCTGCCCGGCGACTGTAAAAGTCAAGACAGGCAATAGTATCCTAAGCCTGTTGAATATAAAAGCGTAAGTACAGAGAAACGCTTACTTACAGCTTGGGCATCCACCGCTAGCACAGCTATGGGAGGAAGAACTTGCTCCACTATCAGCAATATTCTTTTTATTACCAGATTTAAAATCAGTTTCATACCAGCCAGATCCACTTAAACGAAAACTTGGCGCAGATATTTTCTTAATTAGATCTGGTTTGCCACAAACTGGGCAATCTATTAATGGGGCATCACTCATTTTTTGCAAAGCATCATGAGTGTTATTGCAGGATTGACAGATATACTCGTAAATAGGCATAAGGTTTTCCGGTTATTCATTCACTTTAAATATGAGACTTCTATAATATAGGTTCTTTTTATTATATTCCAACTATGAAATCAAAAACTATACTGATTACCGGTTGCTCTACCGGTATTGGATACTGTGTTGCTCACGGCTTACATCAACGTGGACATAAAGTTATAGCCAGTTGCCGTAGTCAACAGGATGTTGAACGCTTACAGCAGGAAGGCTTAAATTGCATTCAACTGGATTTAACCGACTCAAATTCTATCCACAATGCAACTCAACAGTGTCTTGAATTAACCCATGGAAAACTTGATGCTCTTTTTAATAACGGAGCCTATGGCTTAGCTGGTGCGGTTGAAGATCTTTCTCGTGCAGCGATTCGGCATCAATTTGAAACTAATGTATTTGGCTGGCTTGAACTGACCAATCTCATTTTACCTGTTATGCGCAAGCAGCAAAGTGGTCGAATTATTCAAAACAGTTCTGTGCTCGGTTTAGTTAGTATGCCCTATCGAGGAGCATATTCTGCCAGCAAATATGCTATAGAAGGCTTAACAGATACCTTACGACTGGAATTAGCGCATACTCAAATAAAGGTTTCGCTGATTGAGCCGGGACCAATTGAGAGCAAATTCCGGCAAAATGCTGAAAAAGCTTTTCATAAATTTATCAAACGCGAAGGTAGTGCGCATGAAATCAGTTATCATGCCATGGAGCAACGGCTGCAAAAAAATGGACATGCCAGCAGATTCACATTACCTGCTGAAGCTGTGTTAGATAAAGTTATTCATGCTTTGGAGAGTGAGCGTCCAAAAGTGCGTTATTACGTGACTTTTCCCACTTATTTGTTTGCTTACTTAAAAAGAATTTTATCCAGCCGGGCTATAGATAAATTAATGTTAGCCGTATCCGGTGGTGGTAAACGATGAATACAGATAAAATTCAAGCAATGAATAGTAAAGAACATCAGAAACATGATTCTACTTCCCATCGGGATATTATCATTCGACAGAAACAGGAAATTCTACAACTGGTATTCGCAACGGAACCTGATGCTATTCAATCTGCAGTGAATACACTCTGCCCGCAAAATCTGGTAATGACTAATCTGCAGTACCTGATGGGGATCTTAGTTTTCATACCGCCTCCGCAAAAAATTCTATTACTCGGTGTCGGGGCCGGTTCTCTTATTCATTTTTTCAGGCACTATTTACCGCAGAGTAATATCACTGGAGTAGATATTGATGAAGAGTTAATTCACCTGGCTCAAGCACAAATGATGCTGCCAAAAGCAGGAGAGAAGCTTGAATTTATAATTAATGATGCACAAAAATTTATGGCTGAATGCTCACACCAGTATGACCTGATCGTGGTTGATATATTTGATGGTAGCCAGTCACCAGACAATATTCTGGCCAAAGAATTTACTGACCTGGTAAAGAGTTGCTTATCTGAAAAAGGTGCAGTAGCTTATAATTTGCTCATCAACAGTGAAACCGTATTCAGTTCTTTTTATAAGCTTTTAAGGCGAACATATCAAAATCAGACTCTCTGCCTGGAAACTGAAGAATATGAAAATATTTTATTGTATGCACTGAATTTCAAATCCAGAAATAGCTCAATGATGGATAATCTGCAGCTGGCTATGGAAATTCAGGATCAATATCAATTGCCTATGACTGAAATTTTATCAACTATCTATGACATCAACCCGATAGATTCAGGCATTATCTAGCAGAACAGCGAAAACCGGTTTACCTGCCACCACCTTCACATAAAGGAGAATCAGGTACCTTACCGGCTTTTTCAAACCACTCATTATTGGATAAAGTATGTAAAGCCAAAGCATGAATCTGTTTTAACTCTTCCTGTAAAACCTGATTCACCAGGCGATGTCGCTTTATCAGCATCAACCCGTTAAATGCTTCTGATACGACTGTCACTTTAAAGTGTGATTCAGAATCAGCAGGCACATTATGCATGTGCGTTTCATTTTCCACAGCTAGAAAGTGTGGATTAAGTGCTGCCTCAAGTTTTTGTTTAATTATCTGTTGAATACTCATTTTTTCAGTAATAATTTTATGTCATCACGAACATCTTTCATCGTTTGATAGCGTTGCTCCATATCAACAGCCATCATTTTTTGTACTAGCATACTAACATCAGATGATATGCCTTTATCAACACGATCTAAAGGGGTAGCTTTACCTTCGATATGTTGAAAAAGCAGAGATATCGGTTCACCTTTATAAGGTAAGCCACCATTAAACATATTATAAGCAATGATACCCAATGCATAAATATCTGATTGAGCTCCTGCTTCCAGACCTTTCGCTCTCTCAGGTGACAGGTAAGCGGGTGTACCGATAATCATGCCTGTTTTAGTCAGAGTCATTTCATTCTCTGAATTAGCTGAGGCAATACCAAAATCAACCACCTTGGCATGATTGCTATCATTGATCAGAATATTACTTGGCTTTAAATCACGATGTATAACATTCTGCTGGTGGGCTGCCCACATACCATCACTCACCTGATATAAAATTTCCAGCGAAAGCCTTTCAGTTGTTAAAAGATTATTTTTGATCAGATAGTCTAAGCCTCTACTGACAAAATATTCCATTGAAATTGCAGACATTCCATCTTTCACTAAAAAATCATGAATACGAATAACATTTTGATGACTGATCTTTCGAGCATATTTTAATTCGCGTAAAAAACGCTCGCGAGCTTTTATATCTGCTGTCAACTCGGGGTGCATAAACTTAAGAATCAGTGTTTCACCTACAGTTTCATCATTGACCAGCATGACTCGTCCCATTGCACCACGACCAATCTCCTCTTTCACCAGGTAGCGGTCCAGCCAGTAATCCCCCGGTTTTAACTCTTCAATATTTTGATAACTGATGACTTCAGTCTTATCAACTGCTACAACCTGTGTTTTATCCTGCTCATCCAGTAGGATTTGCTGGGAAGCTTTATCCTCATTTTCTGCGATTTTTACTAATCTGGTTTCAAACAGATTATCTTCATCAAGATCAAGTTTCGGCAGATTGAATTTAACCGTTATTTCATTAATCACTTCATGTGCAGTATCCCGCACTGTTGCCTGCAATTTTGGAACAAGACTAACAATACCATCACGTACCTTATTGGCATGCTTCTCATTAACGATTATGCAGGTAGTTAATAAAGCTTCCCGTTGAACGGCTGCTTCTTGTTTCCTGAGACATTTGGATGTGATTTCAAGCCCTTTACTAAAGCCAAGTTGAGCGACTGCCTTTAATACAGCAATAGAAGATTCTGGTTTAACATCTATAACCTGATCCAATAAAGCTAATGCAGATTTATTACCTGACAGACCTATCTGTTTTATCGATCTTTCACGTATTTGCCAGTCATCATTAAAGATTGATCTGGATATCCCAGTTATATCACCAGTCGAAGATGAATGGTCTGCTACAAATTGCTCTGCTGAAGTTCGCACAAATTCATTTTTATGCTGTAGTAAATTTAATGCGGCTGAATTTAATTTATTATTCGCTATGCCAAGCAAACTATTAATTGCCTGTTCCTTTCCCCACCATTCATATTGATCCAGTGCTATGAGTAATTCTTCCAGACTTTCAGTAGTGACATATTGAATAACGACCAGGCTGGCCTGCTGACGAAATAAATCATTTTTACTGGTCAGTAAATCAGATAATGCTGGTAAAGTCTCTTCAGTCGCGTGAGCCCGTAAAATTTCAAAGGCTGATTGCGCATCTTCTTCGCGCATTTCAGGAATGTATCTCACCAATGGAGCAGGATTGAATACTACATTAATTTTCTTCAGGTTTTTTAGTGCTTCAATAACAATTATTTTTGAACTATCCCCCAGAAACTCTGCAAGCATGTCTGCAGCCTGGGGCTGATTAACAATACCTAAAAAGCGAATCAGCATTATTTTAATTTCGGGGTATTCAATACTGGCAATATCGATACTTAAAGATGACATATCAGTCCGGGCAGCATTTGCCCTGGCGATATCAAACAATCTACCAGCATAACCTTTATCCAGTTTCAGCGCATTTTTTACAAATAGTTCTGGTGGCAGGTTTTTCTGTTGAAGTTCCAGAATATCAATAATTTCTGATTTTGATACCGATGTTTCCTGTAACCTTTGAAAAAGCTTACTGGGATTAATTTGTTGAGAATTACCCAGAATTGATTTAGTTGCCAGACGTAATTGAGTGACATCACTTTCCAGATTATTAAGAAATCGATCTTCTGAGTCGCGATTTATCTCATTAGCGCAAATTGACTTTAATACATCGCTATGAGGTTTTGGTGTTTTCGGAATTATCTCGAGAATTTTTTCCAGCGAATCCTTAGCTGAAGCCTTAATTTTATTGATCAACGCCTCACCTTGCGGACTATCGAGATCCTTACAAGCCAGAAATTGTTTTAAAGAACGCCTAAAAAGAAGATTGGAAAATACTGCCATGTTTTTTATTGTTTTTTCTCGAGCACTATCATGACTGAATTATAGCCACGATAGTGTCGATAAGCCTACCTTTTTTATAAAATAGTTCTATACAAAGAACATATACCTATAATTAAGCAGCCGATTTAAATACAAATTGCCTGTTATCATCCAAATTTATATGTACTGTATCACCGGGGAGAAATTCACCGGATAATAAAGACTGGGCTAATGGATTCTCAATAGATTGCTGAATTTCACGTTTCAGTGGTCTGGCACCATATACCGGATCAAAGCCAACCATTCCTAATTCATCCAGTGCAGCATCTGAAATTTTCATCTGTAAATCACGTTCAGCCAGTCTCACAGCCAGATGCTCAAGCTGTATACCTGCTATGACACGTATTTCTTCCTTACCTAAAGGATGGAACACCACAGTTTCATCAATTCTGTTAATGAATTCGGGTCTAAAATAGTTACCAACAGTTTGCATCACGGCCTTTTTCATAGCATCATAATTTTCTTCACCTGACATAGATTGAATCTGATCCGATCCCATATTTGAAGTCATTACAATGACTGTATTACGAAAATCCACTGTACGTCCCTGACCATCAGTCAATCGACCATCATCCAGAACCTGTAACAGAACATTAAATACATCCGAATGTGCCTTTTCAACTTCATCCAGTAAAATTACCGAATATGGTCGACGACGAATGGCTTCGGTAAGATAGCCACCTTTTTCATAACCGACATAGCCAGGAGGTGCCCCTACCAGACGAGCTACGCTGTGTTTTTCCATAAATTCAGACATATCGATACGTACAATTGCATCTTCTGTATCGAACAAAAATTCAGTTAAAGCTTTGGTTAGTTCTGTTTTACCAACTCCGGTAGGCCCTAAAAACAGAAAACTACCATTGGGTCTACCGGGATCAGACAGGCCTGAGCGGGAACGTCGAATGGCATTGGAAACTGCACTCAATGCTTCTTTTTGCCCTACTACACGTTTAGCCAGTTGATCTTCCATTTTCAATAACTTTTCACGTTCAGAACCCAGCATTTTCGATACTGGAATGCCTGTCCAGCGCGACACGACTTCGGCAACTTCTTCATCACCAACTTTATTCTTAAGCAAAGTCATATCCTGCATTTCAACATTAGCCGCCATGTCTAACTGTTTTTCCAGCTCAGGTATCCGACCATACTGTAACTCTGACATACGCCCCAGATCACCAGCGCGTTGTGCTGTCTCCAGATCCAGCCTGGCTCTTTCCAGCTCTTCCTTTATATTGGTTGATCCCTGTAAGGCCGCTTTTTCAGATATCCAGATTTCTTCAAGATCTGAAAATTCACGCTCTAATCGGGAAATTTCCTGCTGTAAAATATCCAGTCGCTTTAGCGAAGCTTCATCATTTTCTTTTTTAAGAGCTTCACGTTCAATCTTAAGCTGAATTAAGCGCCTCTCAAGACGATCCATTTCTTCCGGCTTGGAATCAATTTCCATACGAATTCGACTGGCCGCTTCATCGATCAGATCAATCGCTTTATCCGGCAATTGCCTGTCGGTAATATATCGGTGTGACAGGGTAGCAGCAGCAACAATGGCTGGATCTGTAATATCCACACCATGATGCACTTCGTAACGTTCTTTTAATCCACGTAATATAGCCACGGTATCTTCAACTGAAGGCTCAAGTACCATGACTTTTTGAAATCGACGTTCCAGCGCAGCATCCTTCTCCACATATTGACGGTATTCATTTAAGGTAGTCGCTCCAATACAGTGCAATTCACCACGAGCCAGTGCCGGTTTTAGCATATTTCCGGCATCCATGGAGCCTTCCGCCTTACCTGCACCCACCATCGTATGTAATTCATCGATAAACAGGATGATTTGACCTTCCTGTTTTGATAAGTCACTCAGTACAGCTTTTAAGCGTTCTTCAAATTCCCCCCGAAATTTAGCACCGGCAATCAAAGCTCCCATGTCCAGAGATAACAGGCGTTTATGACGCATACCTTCAGGTACTTCACCATTCACTATGCGCTGAGCCAAACCTTCTGCAATAGCCGTTTTACCTACACCGGGTTCACCGATTAATACAGGATTATTCTTGGTACGTCTCTGTAAAACCTGGACTGCACGTCGAATTTCTTCATCTCGACCTATTACAGGGTCAAGTTTTCCCTGCTCTGCCCGTTCAGTCAGATCGACGGTATATTTTTCCAGAGCCTGACGCTGATCTTCGGCATTCGGGTCCATCACAGCCTGTCCACCACGGACTTCCTCAATGGTTTTTTCCAGATTCTTTTTCTCTGCCCCAGAAGATTTCAGCGCATCACTTAATACACCTTTATCCTCAAAAGCGGCTAATAGAAATAGCTCGGAGGAAATATATTCATCACCCCGATTCTGAGCCATTTTATCGGATATATTCAATAATTTACCAAGTGCATTTGATATATGCAGATCTCCCTGCGCACCTTCCACACTGGATTGTTTTTCCAGAATTTCACTTAATTGTGAGCGTAATACATTAACATTCACACCCGCTTTCATGAGTAATGGGCGCACTGTTCCACCACGCTGATCAAGCATGGCAACCAGTACATGCACTGGCTCAATGAATTGATGGTCACGCCCTACAGCGATAGATTGAGCATCAGACAGGGCATCCTGAAATTTGCTCGTTAATCGATCCATTTTCATGACTTTACCTCTAATAAATTTAATCTATCGAATAAATAGGTTTGATTTATTTTATTTCAATGTTATTTTTTGATATAGATCAAGGAAGCCTGTCTACCTGTCATTTTTTCCCGTCTATATGAAAAAAAAAGTTCGTTCTGGGTGAAAGTACAGTACTCACCACCATAAATTGAGGTTATACCCTGGTTTTTCAATCGTATTCTGGCTATCGCATATAAATCAGCCAGGAAGTGACCCGGTCGACTGGCTTTAAAACAACTTTCCAGTTGCCCATCAAGTTGTAAAAATACATCTCGAACCTCCATACCGACTTCAAACCGGTTAGCGCCAATGGCCGGCCCCATCCAGGCCATTAAGTCATGTGGTGCTGATTTCATAGTTGATACAGTCTGTTCCAGCACACCATTTAACAGCCCTTTCCATCCGGCATGAGAAGCGGCCACTTCACTACCCTGCCTGTTACAAAATAAGACTGGCAGGCAATCTGCAGTTAATACGACTGCGACTTTACCCATGGTGGCCGTTATCGCCGCATCACCTTCCCGTGTACTGTCCTTATCCAGATCTATTACCCTGATACTATGTGTTTGATTAAGCCATTGAGGCTCAGCGGGTAGCTTTAATGCGCTATAAAGGCGCTGTCGATTTGTCATTACATGCTGCAAATTATCATCTACATGTGTGGCCAGATTTAAACTTGAAAAAACCTGCTCGCTGACACCACCTGTTCTCGTCGTACAGCAGGCAAATACTGTTTGCGGGGCTGGCCAGTCAGGTTGAACAAGGTTTAGAGTAGAGGACTGACTATTAGCCGATAAATCGAAATTTGTTGACTCATTGACTGGCATCTTTCTGTAATGCCTCAATAAGTTGTATCAGATCAACCGGTAAATCAGCCTTGAAAGACATCGGTTCAGCTGTTATCGGATGATCAAAGCTTAATTTATATGCATGTAAAGCCTGCCGTTTAAAACTTCTTATCAACTGTTGCAGTTGATCGGAAATCCCTTTTGGTATGGCCAGCCGCTTTCCTCCATAAACCTGATCACCCAGCAGTGGATAACGGATATGTGCCATATGAACTCTGATCTGATGCGTTCGTCCTGTTTCAAGTTGCACATCGATCAAACTGTGTGAACGATATTTTTCCCGCACCTGAAAATGCGTCACTGCTGGTTTTCCATCTTCCTGAACGGCCATGCGCTTACGATCAACGGGATGGCGACCTATAGGTTCTTCTATAGTACTTCCAGCCGTTACAACACCCTGGGTAATAGCAATATACTCTCGTTTTATGTCACGAAGTTGCAGCGCTTCGACCAGTTTAGTATGTGCCTCAAGTGTTCGAGCAACCACCATCACACCAGTCGTATCTTTGTCCAGACGATGAACAATACCAGCCCGCGGAAGCTGTTCTAAATCGGGATCGAGAAACAGTAAACCATTCAGTAAGGTACCGGAAGTATGTCCAGCTGCCGGATGAACCACCAGCCCTGCGGGCTTGTTTATCACAAAAAGATGTTCATCCTGAAAAATAATTTCGAACTCTACTTCCTGAGGCTGGTCAAAGATTTTCGTGGTTGGCGGGATATCAAGTTGCAACACATCGCCAATGTAAACTTTAATTTTGGGTTTGGGTACCGAATTGTTAAGTAGTATAAATCCCTGCTTAATCCAGTCCTGTATTTTGCTACGAGAAAACTCGGGCAAAAAAGTACATAGGGCCTGATCCAGTCGTAAACCACTATTTTGTTCGTTAATGATATGCTTCTGCTGAATTAATTTCATATATTGGTATACTGCGCGTCCGAAAAAATATTACACATTATGGCTAAACGAGTGAAAATCACAGCACTTATTCTATCACTACTTATCATGGTTGGCTGCTCTGGAGAGCCTTTAGACCCAACAGCAGGTTTATCAGCAGCAGAAATTTATGCTTTAGCGAAAGACCGGATGGCTTCTTCTAACTATTTAAAAGCCATAGAACATTACGAAACCCTCGAATCCCGTTATCCCTTTGGTGTTTATGCTACCCAGTCTCAACTGGATGTTATCTATGCTTATTATAAATACGATGAACCTGAAGCAGCAACAGCCGCCGCTGATCGTTTTATCAAACTACATCCTCGCCATCCTGCAGTTGATTACGCCTATTACATGAAAGGATTAATTAATTTTGGTCTCAGAGATTCTATTGTTGATATGTTTTATACTCGTGATCTGGCGGATTATGACGAATCGATCATGCAACAATCATATCAGGACTTTTCCGTACTGGTTAACCGCTTCCCGGATAGTAAATATTCATCAGATGCTGTAAAAAGAATGGTTTTTTTAAGAAATCAGCTAGCCAGAGTAGAATTAAAAATCGCTGAATTTTATTTATCCAAAAAAGCCTGGGTTGCGGCAGCCAACCGTACAAAAAATCTTTTACAAACCTATCAGGGTAGTTCTTCCATTAAACGGGCACTTCAGGTACAAATCATTGCATATCAGAATCTCGAACTGAATGATCTGGTTGAAGATACCCGCAGAATTCTGATTTATAATTACGGGGAAGATGCCGCTAACTTCTCCATTTAGCAAAACTACTTCATACAGGGTTTAACCTGGAATCCGCAGTTGGACGAGTTGATTGTGCGTTTTAGGTGGTGTAGATCAAGGCGTAACAACGCGGAATAACCAGCTATTCTATTCCAGGGCGTTACAACAAAGAGATACACTTGCCTCAAACCTGCAATTCAGTTCGTAGCGGGATGCACCGATTGGCTGATTATACACATCAACTGTCATGGTTTAAGAAACAGCGGGTTAACCTCTATTGCGAGCGGTCAACTGCGGAATCCAGCTTTAACTACGCTTAAACCCTGAAGTGATTGGATATCGCCGCTCTTTGCCAAAAGCCCTTTGTGTCACTCTCACGCCGGGTGGTGACTGGCGGCGTTTATATTCATTCATATCCACCAGCCAGCTAACCCGTTTAACGACATCTTCGTCAAAGCCCTGCGCAATAATATCTGCTACTGACATATCCTGCTCAATATACATTTGCAGGATCGGGTCAAGTACCTCATAAGCGGGCAGGGAATCTTCATCCTTCTGGTCTGGAGCCAGTTCTGCCGATGGCGGACGATCAATTACCCTTTGCGGAATCGCAGGACTCAGAGTATTTCTAAATCTGGCCAGCGCAAATACATTCAATTTAGAGACATCTTTTAGTGGTGCAAAACCACCCGCCATATCACCATAAAGTGTTGCATACCCTACTGACATTTCGCTTTTATTTCCGGTCGTCAGTAGCATGGCCCCTTTTTTATTGGAAATAGCCATCAGGATGACACCTCGACTTCTCGCCTGTAAATTTTCCTCAGTTACATCCTGTCCTAACCCACTAAATTCATCTTCTAAAATATGCATAAAAGCCTGAACTGGCTCACTAATCGCTATTTCAGAATAAACAACATTTAACATGCGAGCCTGCTCTGCTGCATCAGACTTGCTTATTTCGGCAGTATAATGATAGGGCATCATAATGGCATGAACAGCATCAGCTCCCAGGGCATCAACTGCTATAGCCAGTACCAGTGCAGAATCAATACCTCCAGACAGACCTAACACGACTTTTTTAAATCCATTTTTGATCACATAATCATGTGTCGCAAGTACCAGTGAGTCATACAGTTGTTGCATTTCTCCAGATTCAGGTATTGTTTCTGAAATAGCTTTTACTTCACCATCATGATTGATATCCACAACGGTTAAAGATTCCACAAAGCCTCCAGCTTCAAGACACAGGTTTTGTTGAGCATCTACCACAAAACTATGTCCATCAAATACCAGTTCATCCTGCCCTCCAATCATATTTACATAACATACAGGCACTTTATTTTCTGCAACACGCTGTCTCACCTCATGCAATCGTTGAACTGTTTTACTGGCATGAAACGGAGAGGCATTTAAATTAACAATAATTTCTGCTCCCGCCTCTACTGATAAGCGTGCTGGCTCGGGATACCAGATATCTTCACAAACAGTAATACCAAGTTTAAAGCCTTTAATATCCACTGTGCAGGGTTTGTCACCCGACTTAAAATATCGCTGCTCATCAAAAACACCGTAATTGGGTAAACAGTGTTTAGCATAAGTTTTTACCGATCCATCAGCGCTTATACTAACTGCAATATTATATAAATTGCCCTGTTGCCTGGATACTGCTCCAAATATTACACACACACCAGGATTAGCCTGCCTGATAGATTCAATTCCCTCTTCAACCTGAGAAATAAACTGATCCCGGAATAATAGATCTTCTGGAGGATAGCCCGTTAAAGTTAACTCTGGAAAAACGACTACATCGGTCTGATACAGATTTTTGGCTTTAACGGTATAGTCAATAATCAACCGAGTATTAAATTCGATATCACCGACTTTAGGATTGACTTGAGCAAGGGTAATTTTCAGAGAATTATTCACTGTTATTTCGTTGGCTATTAAAAGCAGCTTATTGTAATTAATAATGCTTAAATAGCCTAATTAGAAAATATATTGATTGAAACTCTGAGCTTAATAACTTTCCCACGATAGATCAATAATTGAACCGACATGTATTCAATCCAAAAAAAATATTTACTAATCACTAGCATTTATTTTTACTTTATACCTATCTCAGCTAATCTGACAGACTACATAAACAATATTATCTGACTCAACCGGGAAATTAACATGAAAAATAAACATCGGGCATTATATATCTCTCATGGCGGTGGCCCTATGCCAATTCTAGGTGATGAAGGGCATAAAGAAATGCTTGAGTGTTTAAAAATAATTTCAGCTAAAATCACAAAACCATCGGCAATCATTGTAGTCAGTGCACATTGGGAGGAAAAAATACCCACAATTACTGCTGCAGAAAACCCCTCGCTAATCTATGATTATTATGGTTTTCCTGAAGAATCATACAGTATCGAATATGGTAGCCCCGGAGACCCCGTATTAGCCAATAAAATCCACCGCCAGCTACACAAAGCAGGTATTACCAACCAGCTCGATGAACAACGCGGTTATGATCATGGAATGTTTATCCCGCTTAAAATAATGTACCCGGAAGCTGACATTCCCTGTATTCAGATTTCTCTGAATAACAACCTTGACCCTGCTGAACATATCAGGCTAGGCCATGCTTTACAAAATCTTGACCAGGAAAACTTACTACTCATAGGCTCAGGATTTTCATTTCATAATATGCAAGCTTTTTATGCGGTAGAAACCGATGAAATAAAAGCAATGAATGAATCCTTCGAAAGCTGGTTACTGGATACCTGTAACAATACAGAAATAAATGAAAATGAACGATCACAAAGGCTTATTCACTGGAGCCAGGCCCCGGCTGCCCGTTTCTGTCACCCCAGGGAAGAGCATTTACTTCCACTCCATGTATGCTATGGTTTCGCTCAAACGAAATGTTCTGAATCTTATGAACTGAAAATCTTGAATAAAAAATCGAGTATGTATCTCTGGTAACTGGAAACTGTAAATTCTGCATCTAAATATATGTATCAGTTAAAAAACAATCCTGAAAAAATGATAAGAAAAGACATCAAAAAATTTCAGGATATCCCCAATGTTGGTCAAGCGACAGAACAGGATTTTATTCTTTTAGGCTTACAGCAACCCATTGATTTAGTAAACAAAGACCCTTATTCGATGTATGAAGATCTGTGTAAGATTACCCGGCAAAGGCATGATCCCTGTGTAATCGATGTCTTCATTTCAGCGGTTGAGTATATGAATGGTGGCCCGCCAAAAAAATGGTGGGAATTTACTAAAGACAGAAAAAAGACATTAGCCTCAAAATAACAAAATACCATAATACCAAAATACCATTTAAGGAGTATATATGTTTGCCGTTATTTTCAAAGCCGAACCTGATTCACAGGATGAAGCCTATGCTGCAGCAGTTGCTAGAATGAGACAGCTAGCTTTTGAAAAATATGATTGTAAAGATTTTATTTCAGTCACTGAAGGAGACACTGAAATCGCGATCTCATATTGGCAAGATGAGGATGCGATTAAGCGTTGGAAAAATGATGCGGAGCATCTTCTCGCTCAACAGTCAGGGCGCTCAAAGTGGTATAAATCGTACACAGTCCAGGTGCTTGAAATTAAGCGGGAATACAATTATCAGAATTAATTGTGGATATCAGACTCCCGGGGTAACAATTCTTTAAGCTGTTTCCTGCTCAGAAAACGCCAGGGTCGCGGAATAAGGCCGGGAACTTTCGTCATATATTGCCGATAAATGTCACCATGATATAGCACTAATTTGCGTTCTTCGAGAATAGAACCAAATACAAAGTAAACAGTTAACATTATGGCACTGGTTAGCATTATCGGATCAAGTTCGCGACTCCAGATTAGAACAATCCCCATGCTATACCAGGGATGTCTGACAAACCGGTGAAATACACCAATTTTAAATGCTTCCTGATCTTCAACTTTAATATTACGCTCTGACCATTGCTTTATTCCAATAAACTCATCCATATCGTAATAACGCAAAGAGAAATAAAAGGCGACAACAGTTGCAAGCGTGATAAGCTGCATTAACCAGAAAACGAGGGGACTCCAATGCCATAGAGGCTCACTGGAGAAACTGTAACTGAGTAGCAGGATCGGTAAAATCAAAATTGTCGAAGCAAAATTAAAGACCAGACGATAAGCAGGCATTAGCTGAGGATAGTGCTCAGCAACCCATCGTTTTAAACCGAGCGAAGCGGTCAATGAATGGATTAAAAAATAAACAGTCCACAGTGAAACGATAATAATTATATGAAGGATATCTATAGTACTTTGCATCAATTGAAAATTGTTTGATAATACATGTTCAACCTGGGAAAATCATATAGGAAAACACTGATTTATTCAGAATCAGCTTATTTTACTCTTTAAAGCTAGCAGCGATAACCCTGAAAATGAAACTTATTCTCGCCCCGATGGAGGGTTTACTCGATACTTATCTGCGCGAAATTATTACAGATGCTGGTGGTTATGACTGGTGTGTCAGTGAGTTTCTTCGTGTCACTACCCAGCTTATGCCTGCTAAAGTGTTTTATCGTTCAGTACCTGAGCTATTGAATGGAGGCGTAAGCAGATCCGGAGTGCCTGTTTATTTACAGTTGATGGGAAATCAGCCTTCAGTCGTTGCTGAAAACGCCAGCCTGGCTGTCGAGCTGGGAGCTTTGGGTATAGATTTGAATTTTGGCTGCCCTTCTCCTACCGTTAATGGTAAAGGGGCTGGAGCAATTTTACTGAATGAACCTGAAAGCATTTATAAAATTGTGCAAGCCTCACGTGAAGCTGTTCCCTCCTCGACTCCATTTATGGCCAAAATTCGACTTGGCTATGACAATACCGACACAATTATGGATGTAGTGAAAGCTATTGAAAGTGCCGGGGCCGATATGATTACGGTGCATGCCCGTACTAGTGCCGATCGTTATAAAGCACCAGCTCGCTGGGAGTGGATTGCGAAAATACGTGAAAGCATCAGTATACCCGTTATTGCGAATGGTGATATTGCAGATATTGATTCTTTCAAAAGATGTCAGTCAATCAGTGGTTGTGAACACTTTATGATTGGAAGAGCTTCAGTAAGACATCCTTTGCTGGCACGACAAATTCGCCAGTCAATTTCAGGTGAATCACCAGGCAGTATTACATGGTCAGAACAAAAAGCTATGCTACTTAAATTTTCAAAAATTATGCAGGGTTCAAAAAAAGAAATTGGCGCAGTATCCCGTGTAAAAAAATGGTTAAAAATTTTGACCAAAGGATCAGCTTCCACACAACAGGAATCTGAATTACTATTTGAGCGTATAAAAAAGGTAACCGAGCTGGAACAATTGATACAAATTATCAAACTTACATGATAGTCATAAGCTGCCAGATCATACAATATCACATTAAATAGATAATACCCGCCTACTCAAAGCATATTAGTATTTCAACAGATAATCAATTTTGCCATCTAGGTGTTATAAAAACATTCATTATTTTGGCAGATAATTCACCATCCGCAGTAATGGCAGCAGTCCATTTAGGAACAGCCTGAACCAGCCAGATTATAAAGACAATTAGAATAACCTTTTTAGCCGTCGAAAGATTTTTATACTTTTCAGACAAACTTCCCTGCTGTTTTTTTATTTTTGTCATCAGCATACCCACCTACCTTATTCAGTGAATTGTGCTTTAGTGTATTACAGAAAAATAAAAATTTATAGATAAAAAAGTGTCGAGCATATTAACCCTGTTTTTAATGTGGTTACTCTGACACTTATTTTCAGGGAAATTCACCCTCCCCACAATAACAATTCTTTCAGACAGCTGCTTAAACCTGGAATCCGCAGTTGGGTGAGTTGAACCTGCAATTCAGTTCGTAGCGGGATGCACCAATTGGTAATTATACACATCAACTGTAAAGGTTAATGAAACAGTGGGTTAAGCTCTATTGCGAGTGTTCAACTGTGGAATCCAGGTTAAACAGTCTTTCTGGCTCGTGCAAAAGCTTCAGCCATAGAACCATTTTGTGGCGCTTTTGATTGAGCAGATTTTTTTACACCTTGAGAAGTCTGTTTATGCCGTTGCTTAAAAGCAGGGTCATTACCTGGAGTTGAATTTTGCTGTTCCCTGACATCATCATTCAAGCGCATACTTAAAGCGATTCTATTCCGCTTTGGATCAATATCCATGACCTTAACTTTAACAATATCACCAGCTTTAACCACTTCATGTGGATCTTTTACAAATTTGTCAGCTAAAGCAGATATATGAACCAGTCCATCCTGATGCACACCAATATCAACAAAAGCACCAAATTTCGTCACATTAGTCACTGTGCCTTCAAGAATCATACTCACTTCCAGGTCGGTAATTTTCTCTATACCCTCTTTGAATGTAGCGGTCTTAAAGGCTGGACGTGGATCTCGACCCGGTTTATCCAGTTCATTAATAATATCAGTTACGGTTGGCAGGCCAAATTTTTCATCGATATAATCAGCGGCATTTAAAGCTTTAAGCATTTTACTATTACCAATTAAACTTCGAATATCCAGATTATTCTGTTTAACCATTTTTTGCACAATGACATAACTCTCTGGATGGACAGCAGAATTATCCAGAGGATCAATGGCATTATGAATACGCAGAAATCCAGCAGCCTGTTCAAAACTTTTTTCACCCAGTCTGGGGACTTTTTTCAGTGTTTTACGATATTTAAAAGGTCCATTCTGATTGCGAAATTCAACAATATTATCAGCGATAGTCTGATTTAAACCTGCTACCTGAGAAAGTAATGCACTGGAAGCTGTATTTATTTCAACACCGACTGCATTCACGCAATCTTCCACAACTGTTTCCAGGTTTCTAGCCAGTTGAAATTGATTGACATCATGCTGATACTGCCCTACTCCTATGGATTTAGGATCGATCTTGACCAGTTCTGCCAGCGGATCCTGTAATCGACGGGCAATTGATATGGCTCCACGAATAGTGACATCCAGATCAGGAAATTCTTTTGCAGCCAACTCGGAAGCAGAATATACCGAAGCTCCTGCTTCGCTCACCACCACTTTCTGTAATTTTAATTCGGGGTGACGTTTCATTAAGTCACTACACAGCTTCTCTGTTTCACGAGATGCAGTTCCATTACCTATGGCCAGTAATTCTACTTGATATTTTTTAGCCAGTCTGGCGAGAATTGCTATTGATTCATCCCATTGGTTTTTTGGTGCATGTGGAAAAATGGCAGTAGAATCCAGAAATTGACCGGTATTATCTATAACCGCAATTTTCACTCCGGTGCGCAATCCTGGATCAAGACCAATAGTCGCCCTTTGTCCTGCTGGTGCAGCCAGTAACAAGTCTTTCATATTGCGCCCAAAAACATCAATGGCTTCTTGTTCGGCACGCTCATGTAATGCACTAAACAGTTCCAGTTCAAGGCGCATTTTCAATTTCACTGACCAGGTCCAGCGCACAACATCCGCCAGCCAGTCATCTGCTGGTCTTTTCCGGTGCTGGATATTGCAATGTCTGGCAATGATAGTTTCAGCAGGATGGCTTAAGGTCGGGTCATGATCCACATCGATATTCAAGTGTAAAACACCTTCCTTACGCCCCCGAAACATGGCCAAAGCCCGGTGTGAAGGTATTTTTGATAACTGGTCTTTATGATCAAAGTAATCTTTAAACTTTGCGCCCTCTTCTTCTTTACCTTTGGCCACTGTGGCAAACAATAAAGCATTTTTAGTCAGGTAAGTTCTCAGTTCAGCAACCAGATCAGCCTTTTCAGTAAAAGATTCCATCAGGATGAAACGTGCTCCTTCCAGCACATCCTTGATTTCTGGAAATTTATCCTTGAACTCATCATCTGTACAAATGTATTGAGCAGCCTCCTGTTCCGGATTCAGTTGCGGATTTTCCAGCAAAGCTTCAGCCAGCGGTAAAAGACCTGCTTCAATAGCAATTTGTCCTTTGGTACGGCGCTTCTTTTTAAACGGCAGATAAAGATCTTCCAGTCGCACTTTCGTTTCAGCTGCATTAATTTCTGCAGCCAGTTCAGCGCTGAGCTTACCCTGATCTTCAATAGCTTTTAGAATAGAGAGTCGACGATCATCCAGCTCTCGCAAGTAGCCCAAACGTTGTTCAAGATGACGTAATTGCACATCATCCAGCCCCTCGGTCACTTCTTTTCTATAACGGGATATAAATGGAACGGTAGCTCCTTCATCAAGCAAATTTATGGCAGCTTCAACCTGTTTCTCTTTTACAGAAAGTTCCTGTGCTATTCGATGACTAATAGTAAGCATAGTATGTTTTTATCTGATCTATCCGGAGGGCGTATTATGGACAAGAATATATTAATTAACAGTCTTGTTTTGGAAATTTATTTATGCTCTCAACCAGTGATCAGAAGCGTTTAATTAGTAACAGTATGACTGTCCTTAACCCTCTTCCTGCCAATGCCAGGCATACCAGCCCTTCTCAGTAATTTCGATAAATTCACGTAGTCCGGGATGATAGGCTCGTGGATTTATACCCGGTTGTTTATGTAACAGAGTTCCTTTTTCAAGATCCCATACCGATATACCATCTTTTTCAGGCATACCTGAAAATAGATAATGATCGAAATAAAAAATATCAGCCGTTGGACCGGCAAATTCACGAATTACTTCTTCACTTTCGGCATCTATAATCATCACACTATCTACCGGCAAATCACTTAAGCGCTGATACTCTGATGAGCCCCATATACACAGGGTATTATTGTCATACCAGAAAAAAGGGCTATGCCAGAAATAATCCCAGACACAATAAGAACGCTTGGATTTTCCATAGTCAGCTTCCCAGATATTTTTCTCTAACCAGTCTTTAAGACTCCAGCTAAAAGCCACACCGACAGGGTGCCATATCCAGCCGATTGTTGCTATCCTCTGCTGATCCGGTGATATTAGCAATTGTCCACACCATTCAGTAAAAACAGACTCTTTAAAAATACCCTCTTCATTATCCTCCTCTGCTATAAATTCTCGCTCAGTCAGACACTCACAGGTTTTGAGTCTGGTTACGTCCAGTCTATTCCAGTCGGTGGCATGTATTACAAGCTGCTCACCAGCATGTTCGACAAAATTGACCGGAAAATCTGTAAGCTCTACATGGTAATCACCACAATTAAGAGGGATGATCTGTTGACCAGTATTCAGATCTAATACTACTCCGTAATTAAAAGGCTCCTGTTGTTGACTACAACTGGCACTGGTAATGGCAGCAAAGGCATTATCCCTGCTCAAAACCATTGAGACTGTGCCATCGAGACGAAGTTGATCCTGCGTTAAGGTGCTTATCAACTGAAAAGAGCCATCTTGCAGATTCACACGGCATAACTCACCACCCTGACCCAAAATTATGGCATCGACAGGGTGATCATGCAGAGGTTGCATTATAATTATCTGCGACGGACAGGCATCAGACAATGATATTGTTCTAGCTGTAAAATGAAAGGGGCGAAGGTTTTCGACTATGCCGGGTGTTCCCTCCACGATCCAGTCACCCTCGTCTTCCAGCTTCTCTATACAGTGATCACAGAACCTGTCAGTTAATGGTTTTTTTTCTTGTGCACATGATTTGCAATAATATTCCAGCTGCCAGCCTTTACCATTAAAAAATTTAACACCCTCCGTGCTTTGCCTGTGAAATATATGGCTGCAGACCAGATGAGAATGAGCGACAGGATGATTGCAGCAATTTGTTACAGAGTTTACAGTACTTTCCATGCTGTATTTAAGTCAGAATTAATTTATTGATTATGGGTTAGACATAGCCTTCAGGTAGAAAGATTATTTTAAAACGCAATTCGCACATAAACAATAAATGATTTATACAAACAAGGTAATAACATCAATTTAAGAGTCAGCGTATATGTCAAAAATAGAATTTTCAAAACAACAGAAAGAATTAATCATTGATAAAATTCAAGCTTACTTCGAACAGGAGCTTGACCAGGATATTGGTCAGTTTGATGCCGAATTTTTGCTCGACTTTTTCTCTGAGCATGTGGGTAATTTTTATTACAATCAGGGGTTACAGGATGCACAGGCTGTCATAACAGGACAACTGGAAAATATTAGCGAAGCACTGTATGAAATTGAAAAACCAGTCGATTAAATCTTCACAGAGATTGAGATAAATACTCTTTTCTCAGTACGATGTTTTACAGGTATTGCTGATAAGTATTAATTTTCACTCTTAATCTTTCACTGAGAAAGCTGTTTACTTCTCCTAATTGTTGCAGAATGTAAATTGCTTCATCTCTGTATTTTAATTTTTTTGGCTTAGTCCAGTGCACAGGAGGTGACTGTAAATTTGTAATACGGTCACACAATTTTACCATCCACACTTCTGAAGGTTGCTTTTTAATACGGCTGATACTGTCCTTCATTTGTTCTTCTTTAGAAGGTAGTTCAGAATTTTTGGTGAGAGATAACACGCCATCAGCAATCTGTTTATCAAATTCATTTACAATATCTTCATAAGTTGTATCTGTATCTTCTATCGAATCATGTAATAAAGCACAGGAAATTAATAAATCAGGATCATTAATTTTTTCATTATTTGCTATCGCTGCCATTGCTTCCATAGTCACAGAGCCAAGATGGTTTATATAGGGGATACCTACTCCCGCCATAGTCTGATCCTGGTGAATCTTAGAAGCATAATTCCATGCTTTTAAGTAATTATCCTGATCCCAAATCTTCATCTTTTACACAAATTTCCTGGCTGAAAGACATCTTAATTATTACCTGAGTATAAAACAGACAATATCCAGTGAAATCAAAAATGGCAAGCAATAATTTTAAGCAATTAGTGATAGTTGTCGTGGTATATATGGGGATACCCATTAACCCTGCAGCATTATCCTAGAAAAATCAGTTGAATCATGAAAGTCTACGTAACAGCTTAATGCAGCTGATAAAATCAAAAACACAGTCTTCACCAATCAGCTGACTACGGTATTTTTGATTTGCCGGCAATTGCGCCTGCATTGCTCTAACTACAGCCATAAGTGTTAACAGGCAGGACGCCATAAAATTTTTTAATATAAACCAGAGAAAACTTCATTTTTCCATCCGCCTGGATAAACATGTACAATTAAGACATAAAAACAGCAGTTTGAAATAAGCTTTCAATTTAAAGCTTCAGCAACCTTTGAATAATTCAGGCTTAAGCAAGTCGTGAAATGAAATGTATCGGGTCAATGCGAAAAGCCTGGGAAATACTAGACTACAACCAGGCTTTTTAAATGCAGAGCTGGAATTTTTCAGCTACCACTCGGCAATTTACGAATTATTCAGAAGTTCCTTAGGTGAAAACGTCAATACATGATGAAAAAGACAATGACTATTCTATCCCCCATGACAGAAACAGAATTTAGCAGTTACATTCAACAATCCATTTCTGAATATGCGCAAGACAAGGTAAAATCAGGGCAGTGGAGCAAACAGGAATCAATTGATAAAGCACGTGATGATATTAATTCAACGCTGCCTGATGGATTAAAAACAGCCAACAATTATTTATTCACTTTAAAAAATGATGAAAATAAGGAAAATATTGGAATACTGTGGTATGCCATAATAAAACAGGGAGAGGGGGACATTATGTTCATTTATGATATTAGTATTAAGCCAGAATATCGACACATGGGACATGCAACTCGCGCCTTTAAAGAACTGGAGAAAAAGTGCAGGAGCGCTGGTTTATCAGGAATAGGCTTACATGTATTTGGTTTTAATACACAAGCTTATGATCTATACAAGAAACTGGGATTTAAAACGACCAATATAAATATGTTTAAAAGCATTGAATAAGCTATTATTCAATGCAAACTTAAATCTGGAAGCAGAATTACTTGACATATTGCCCCAATAATTAAGTAAATGTATGACTAAAACGTGAATCACCACAGAAAAAATAGACTCCATCATTTAAAAAAGTGTTTTTATTTCTTGAATAGATTATGATTTTGTATTAAACCCTGATTTTATATCTGAAATTTAATAAGGTAATCATAGACTTGCTACAAATTCAGATTAGGATAAACAATTGACAGAAATGAAATTTAAATTAAAACCCATTCAACATAATCAAATAGCCTGTAAAGACTGCTCTATCCGTCGATTAGCACTTTTTAATGGCGTTCCTGATGAAGAGTTATCCTGGACACAAAACTATAGAAGCTGTCAATATGCTCTGGATGCTCGAAGTAAAGTATATCGTGAAGGTGTCCCCAGTGAATTTATGTTTACCGTCTACCATGGCTGGATGGCTGTTTATAAAACACTTGAAAATGGTAAAAGACAAATTTTAAAGGTTGCTTTACCAGGGGATATTATCGGCTATCAGGCTAATTTAGCCGGTCCAATGAACTATTCAGCTGTCAGTTTAACTGATTCTGTCTTATGCGCCTTCCCAAGAACCGAAATACCTACTCTTTTTCGCAACAAACCGGGGATTGCCAAACGTCTCGCCGAACTAAATTCAAGAGATATGCATCTATGCCAAAATCGCATGACAACTCTGGGGCAGCATACCGCTTTAGAAAAAATTGCACATTGTTGTGCTGAACTGTTTTATCGGAAAAAAGCGATTCATCAGGAACTGGAAAATAATCAAATTAAATTTCCATTATCGCAGGAAGATATTGGTGACTTAACCGGTTTAACTAAAATTCACGTTAATAGAGTTTTGCGACAACTTCGTGAAATGGGATTAATGGAAATTTCCAGTAAAGAGTTAACGATTTATAATACAAAAGAATTATGCAAACTGGGATACTTTGACCCTAATTCTGTACATACTCATATACTTTATTAATTTACAATAAATGAGAATTTAACCGCACAATTAATAACAAACAAGATAGCGATTAATTCTCTTTTCAATTTGATTAAAGATTCGGGTAAGTATAAAAGTCAGTAAAAAATAAATAATGGCTGCGTAAACAAATATTTCCAGAGCATAAGTTCTTGAAAATATTGAACGGGACTCCCCCATCAAATCCCATACCGTTATGGTACTGACTAATGCGCTACCTTTCAGCAATAAAATCACTTCATTAGCATACGCAGGCCAGGCAATTCGTAATGCCCTAGGTAAAATTATCCTGCGCTGTAATAATCCCCATGACATACCAAATGCCCTGGCTGCTTCAATTTCTCCATGAGGAATAGCACGAATACCTCCACGTAATATCTCTGCTGTATAAGCAGCAGTATTCAGCGTTAAACCAATTAATCCACACCATTCGGAATCACTCAATACAGGCCATAAAAAACTCTCTGTAATGACAGTAAATTGTCCCAGCCCGTAATACAGAATGAATAACTGTATGAGCAGAGGTGTTCCACGAAAAAAGTAAATATAACAATAAGCGGGAACCCAGAAACGCCTTTGTCTGGAACTACGTGCTAACGCCAGTGGTAAAGCAATAAATAACCCCAGTATCGAAGATAGAAAAACCAGTTTCAAGGTGATTAATGTACCATCCCAGAAGCGGTCACCATACTGAAAAAGCAGAGATAAATCAGGCATGTGGTGCTATCCCTCTATTAGCTTTAGTTTCAAAATAGTGGCGAATATAATCAGAAAAAATTGTTAATAGCAGGTAAATAACAGCAGCTGTGATATAAAAAGTGAATGGTTGTTTTGTGGTCTCTGCAGCTACTTTAGACCATCGTAATAATTCATCTAATGCAATTATCGATATCAGAGAAGTATCTTTTAATAATACCATCCATAAGTTCCCCAGTCCGGGGATAGCAAAGCGCCACATCTGTGGTAATCGAATTCGATGAAAAGCCTGCCAGTGGGACATACCGCATGCTTTAGCTGCCTCTAACTGTCCTTTTGGTACCGCTAAAAAAGCACCGCGAAAAACTTCACTGGAGAAAGCGCCAAACACAAGCCCGAGCGCAAAAACACCAGCAACAAAGGCATTGACCTCGATATATTCATCATAATTAAACCAGCCTGCCACTGATTGAATCATAATAGAGGCTCCAAAAAACACCACCAGTACAACCAGCATTTCAGGAATTCCACGAACAACTTCAGTATAAATGTGGGCTAATATGCGATAAAAACGATTACTGGAAAGTTTTGCTGCGGCAGTGATTAATCCGAGAATAATCCCGACCAGCAGCGCTACCACAGCAAGTTCCAGGGTCAGCAATGAGCCAGCCAGCAGCTCATCAGCAAACCCCTTATCGCCGAAACTTAAATATTCAAACATGAAAAAGCCGGAGATTTAACCAACTTATCTTAATTAATAAATGCTAAAGGGAAAGTAATTGCTATTAATCCGTTTATACGCACCGCTTGCAAGAATCTCTTTTAAAGCTTTATTGAATTTATCAGCCAGAGCCTTATCACCTTTGCGAATAGCAATGCCAATTTTATCATTAATATCTATCGTACCCCCAACATAATCAAAACCACTGTTTTCTGATTTGGTTAACCAGTCATATCCGGGATAGGCATCAACCAGTACGGCATCCAGTCGCCCTGCTTTTAAATCAAGAAAAGCTGCTTCCTGAGTATCATATACTTTAACATTGGCCGACTTTCTATAATTATCTTCCAGATGCTGAGCACTGATTGTGGCTCGTTGAGCACCGAGTTTTTTACCTTTAAGGCCAGTTACTGATACATCAAGTCCACTATTTTTCTTAGCGATAAAACGCAGATAATTAGAATAATAAGGATCAGTAAATGCTACTTTTTTCTGGCGTTCAGCTGTAATTGACATACTGGCAATTATTGCATCGTACTTTTTAGCCAGTAAGCCTGGAATAATACCATCCCAGTCCTGAGCAACAATTTCACAATCAGCTTTCATTGTTTCGCAAAGTGCTTTAGCGATATCTACATCAAAACCGGTTAATTCACCTTTGGTATTTTTCATATTAAAAGGAGGATAAGCACCCTCAGTAGCTATACGAATTTTCTCTGCCTGAGCTGCGCCAAGAAAAAAAAGACTGAATAATACAGTCACTAAAGTTATTTTAAATTTCATTCATATTCTCCTGTGATTAGATATTTATTTTATGAATTCATAGCAGTTTCTATAAACCGCTGGATAAAAACTGTTTAAAACGATCTGATGCCGGATGATCAAATACCTGATCAGGTACCCCCTGTTCTTCAATTTTTCCTTCATGCAGGAAAATAACCTGATCAGAGACTTCTCTGGCAAAGCCCATTTCATGGGTCACAACAATCATAGTTCGTCCCTCATCAGCGAGCTGACGCATGACCTGTAATACTTCATTGACCAGTTCAGGATCAAGAGCAGAGGTCGGTTCATCGAATAATAAAGCATCCGGTTCCATTGCCAGTGCACGGGCAATAGCCACCCGTTGTTGCTGCCCACCTGATAATTCCCCCGGATAACAATGCGCCTTTTCAGCTATTCCCACTTTTTCCAATAATTGCATAGCTTCCTGCATGCACTGAGCTTTCTGTTTTTTTAGTACGTGAACAGGCGCTTCGATAATATTTTCAAGAATAGTCATATGAGACCATAAATTAAAACCTTGAAAAACCATGGCTAAACGAGAGCGTATTTTAGAAATTTGTTTTGGCTCAAGTGGCTGCAAATTACCTTTGCGATCCTTTTCAAGCTGCAAAAGTTCGCCATTGATGATTATTTTACCGGAAGTTGGTATTTCAAGAAGATTAATACAGCGTAACAAGGTACTTTTGCCGGACCCACTACTACCCAGAATAGACACAACATCACCGGGATTCGCCGAAAGAGAGACCCCTTTGAGAACTTCATTTTCACCAAAGGTTTTATGTAAATCAGAAATACTAATAGCAGCAGTCGAACTCATGCCTGTTTTTTTTATTGTGATAGAAAGGCGGTATTTTGAACCGAACAGATTAAGTTGGCAACTTTTGTTATAAAACTTAAACAAATAGCTTTAAATCAGGCTGATTAACCAAATTGGTGCAAAACGGAGCACTCAGACTGAAAAGTTATTCAATAATAGTTTGAGTCAGTGCAATAACAGAATAAATTCTGTTATTAAGCGCTTTAAGCACAGATTTTTCAGAAATCACTGCAAATTCTGTAACAAAATCTTCATACAATCGACATGTTTCTGTAACAAAACTTCTCTACAGTGCAATTCAGTTTTAATTGATTGCTTAATAGAGAGTCCAATGTCAAATGCTATAGATATAAAATTTATAACGAAAACTTTCAATCAAAAGAGAGCTCTGCAAGAAGTATCAACAGAAATAACTAAAGGAGAAATCGTAGCATTAATTGGCTCGAGTGGATCAGGAAAATCTACATTATTAAGGCATATAGCCGGCCTTGAAAAATCGGATAGACTATCTGAATCAAAGATTCAGGTTAATGGTCGTAGCATTCAGGAAAACGGAAAACTCAACCCTGCTGCCCGTCATATAAGATGCGGAATAGGTGTGATATTTCAACAGTTTAACTTAATCAATCGTCTAAGTGTTTTAACTAATGTTTTACTAGGATCTCTGGGTAATATGCCAGCATGGAGAGGTTCACTGGGCTTATTTAATCAACAGGAAAAAGAACGGGCTCTAGCTGCGCTTGAACAGGTTGGACTGAAAGAGCTGGCTTATCAACGTGCTTCAACGCTTTCTGGTGGCCAGCAACAACGAGTCGCTATTGCAAAAACCATTATGCAACGGGCAGAGATTATTCTGGCTGATGAGCCAATATCCTCATTAGATCCAAAGTCGGCAAAAATTGTTATGCGACTTCTTAGAGACATGCGAAAAAAAGATGGCAAAACAGTCATTATCACATTACATCAAGTTGAATATGCACGTAAATATTGTAAACGGGCCATAGCTTTAGTTGATGGAAAAATAGCCTTCGATGGGCATGTAAAAAAACTCACCGATGATGTTTTACATAAACTTTACGGCACATCAATACAGGAAGATGAAGAACCGGATGATGAACTGTCGATAGAAACCCATATACCAGCAATTTTTCAACCGCCCAAGCTCGGAGTCTATGAGGCTCCCGGTTAATAAAACAGCCCTATAGATCAAAAATATTTTATGACTTACCCTTTATAACCCGGAGATAAATATGTTACAAAAAATCATTAAACCAGCTATAGCAGCAGTATTTGCCGCAACAGCTTTACTTCCAATCAGTTCCTTTGCAGATCAGTTAACACAGTTAAATTTCGGAATTATTTCTACTGAATCATCTCAAAACCTTCGTCAGGTGTGGACGCCTTTTCTGAATGATATGGGAAAACAACTGGGTGTAAAAGTTAAAGCATTTTTTGCACCTGATTATGCCGGTATCATTGAAGGTATGCGTTTTAATAAAGTGGATGTTGCCTGGTTTGGAAACAAATCTGCAATGGAAGCAGTTGATCGTGCTGGTGGTGAAATTTTTTCTCAAACTGTCGATGTAGATGGCAATCCCGGCTATTGGTCTTTACTGGTTACACATAAAGATAACCCGATCAATACTGTTGAAGATATGTTAAAAAATGCCAGCAATCTTGTTTTTGGTAACGGCGACCCGAACTCAACTTCAGGTTTTCTGGTGCCATCCTATTACGTTTTTGCAAAAAATAATATTGACCCTAAAAAAGCATTCAAACGTGTACTCAATTCAAATCATCAAACTAATCTACTCGCTGCGGCCAGTAAACAGGTTGATGTTGCAACTAATAACACGGAAAACCTGCGCCGACTGGAAATTACACATCCTGACAAAGTTAAAAACATCAAAGTCATCTGGAAATCACCACTGATCCCTTCAGACCCTATAGTCTGGCGTAAGAACCTGTCTGAAACTGATAAACAAAATATCTATAACTTTTTCATGACTTACGGTACTCAAAATAAACACCAAAAGGAAATTCTGGCAAATTTGCAGTGGGCTCCATTTGCGGCTTCCAGTAATGATCAGTTAATCCCAATACGCCAACTGGTACTTTTTAAAAACCGCCTGAAGATAGAGTCAGACATGAAGTATTCAGCAGCTGAGAGAAAACAGAAACTGGCGGAAATAGATCAACAATTAAACATTCTTAAGCGCCGCTCAGCAGCATTAAAAGCATTTGCTAAGAATTCATAAATGCATAGATGTCTATCCTTTTTTTCCGAGTCGATTATGACTCGGAATTTTTTTATAAGTTGTAAATCCTGTCCTGTTCAAATTACCCAACAGGAAAGGATTTAAAATTTAATTTTTATATCATGGCCATGACAGAAAGCATTACACAACCTGAATCACCTTTTCGACTCACTAATCTGCTGGGGTGGGGAATAATCTTCAGTATTTTAGGCTGGTCCTGGAATGGTGCTGAAATGAATCCGATGGCTCTCATTCAGTACAGTAGTAATATGGTCCAACTTGGATCTGATTTTTTTCCACCCAATTTCCATGACTGGGAACTCTACTTAGAGGAAATGATCATCACTTTGCAAATAGCCATCTGGGGAACAGTGCTGGCGGTTATTGCATCTATACCTCTCGGTATAATGTCATCTGAAAATTTAATGCCATGGTGGATAGTCCAGCCTACAAGACGTTTAATGGATGCCGCCCGTGCTATCAACGAAATGGTATTTGCCATGTTATTTGTCGTGGCAGTAGGACTGGGACCTTTTGCCGGTGTTATGGCTTTATTTGTGCACACGACAGGCATATTAGCCAAGTTATTCTCAGAAGCAGTGGAAGCGATTGAACCAAGTCCGGTAGAAGGTGTACGTTCTACGGGTGCAACACATCTGCAGGAAATTATTTATGGTGTCCTCCCTCAGGTATTACCTTTATGGATTTCCTTCGCCTTATATCGGTTTGAATCTAATGTTCGATCAGCGACGGTTCTCGGCATGGTTGGTGCTGGTGGTATCGGTGTCATCCTGTGGGAAAGTATTCGCGGTTTCATGTTCCAGGAAACCTGCACGGTTATTCTTATTATTATCGTTTCAGTCACTCTGCTGGATCTGTTATCACAAAAACTTCGTAAACTGGTAATTTAACAATGCATTCTCTGCGACAAATCAGGTTATCTACCCTGGCAAAATCTGAACTTAAAAATATACAGTCATTATGGCAAAACTCAATTGATGATTTCGATTTCGAATTCATCAGACAGCTTGAATCCGGTATGGTTATGATGACAGCTAGAAGCGGTGGAACAGGAGAGCCATTCAATCTCGGTGAAGTCTCTATCAGCCGTTGTGCCATTCGACTAAACACGGGTGAAACAGGTATTGGATACGTACAGGGACGAAATAAACAACATGCTATTCACATCGCCCTGATTGATGCGCTTGCTCAATCAAAGGAACATAGTGAATCAATTTTGCAGGATGTTATTCAGCCTTTACAACTCATTTTACAGCAACAACAAAACAAGCAAAAAGTTGAAGCCAATAAGAGCAAAGTAGATTTTTTTACCATGGTGCGAGGAGAAGATTAATGCAAATACAAACACAACAGGTAAAACCGGGCCTAAGTCATCCTGTTTCAGACTCTCAGGGTATTTTTCGACAGCTTTTAAAAGCCATGTCAGAGCCTGGCAGCATTCACAACATCAATTATGCATGTACTGCACCAGATGTTATGAATCAGGCAAGTTACTCTATAGCGCTAACTCTGCTCGATCAGACCACCAGTGTTGCTTTAACACAAAAATTACAGACTGCGGATGTTATTTCATCCATATTATTTCATAACTCAGTTGAATGGATTGAAGATTTATCACAGGCAGATTTTATTTTTTGTAATGAAGATGAATGCCCTCAACTTTCTGATCTTAAGACTGGAAGCGAAGCTTATCCTGACCAGTCAGCAACACTGATCATTCAGTGCGAATCATTCTCTTCAGGAACTAGCGTAGAACTAACAGGACCCGGAATTCAACATCATCGCAATATTCAGTGCAGTGCCTTCAATACTGCATTAGTGAAGAACAGAAAATCAATGGATGAATTATTTCCTTTAGGTATAGATATCATTTTCACCTGCTTTAATGAATTTTTCTGTCTACCAAGAACAACCAGAATAAAAACTGAGGTAAGCTCATGTATGTAGCCGTTAAAGGTGGTCAAAAAGCCATAAATGAAGCACACCGGCAATTAGCATCTAAAAGACGTGGAGCTAAACAGTTTACTGAATTAACTGTGGCCCAGATTCAGCAGCAATTACCCTATGCTGTTGACCGTGTCATGACAGAAGGATCTCTATACGATCCTCAACTGGCAGCACTGGCGATTAAACAATCAGCCGGTGATATGATTGAGGCTATTTTTCTTTTAAGAGCCTATAGAACGACTCTGCCTCGTATAGCGAATAGCCTGCCAGTAAATACTTCCAAAATGACTGTAGAACGCCGCTTATCTGCTGCTTTTAAAGATATACCCGGTGGACAGGTTCTTGGCCCGACTTTTGATTACACACATCGCTTACTGGATTTTAGTTTACTGGATGAAACCTCTAACAATACAGATGAGCAAGATCTACCAAATGATGAAATAGTTGATAGTAGCGAGCAACAAGATTTTCCATCGGTACTGGATATCATGGCTACTGAAGATATCATTGAAACGCATCATTCAGATGCTCAGACAGCAACTACGGACATTACTCAGCAACCATTAAACCTGCCTGCTGATCGTAGTACTCGCTTGCAGGCCCTCGCTCGTGGAGATGAAGGTTTTCTATTAGCGCTGGGGTATTCAACACAACGTGGTTATGGTCGTACACATCCATTTGCCGGTGAAATAAGAATTGGAAAGGTAAACCTCAGTATTCAGCCTGAGGAACTTGGATTCGAAATCGATATTGGTGAAGTTACTCTGACCGAATGTCAGATGATAAACCAGTTTAAGGGATCTAAGCATATCAAGCCAAAATTCACACGCGGTTATGGCCTTGCCTTTGGTCACAATGAGCGTAAAGCAATGTCTATGGCATTAGTGGATAGAGCATTACGAGCAAAAGAGTTTGGCGAAGACGATAATTCACCTGCACAGGATGAAGAATTCGTGCTAGCTCATGCCGACAATGTTGAATCAACAGGTTTTGTGTCTCATTTAAAGCTTCCTCACTATGTCGATTTTCAATCAGAACTGGAATTAATCCGTAAGTTAAGAAAGCAAACTGAATCCCCTAAATCAGAAACAGAGGAAACGGAGACAGCCGCATGACACACAAAGATATAATAGAGAAAAATGCTGAATATAATTTTGCTTACCTGGATGAACATAGTAAACGTTTAATTCGGCGTGCCTTATTAAAAGCTGTGGCCATTCCCGGTTATCAGGTACCGTTTGGAGGTCGTGAAATGCCTATGCCTTATGGATGGGGTACAGGGGGTATACAGTTAACTGCTTCAATTATCGGTCAACAGGACAGATTAAAAGTTATCGATCAGGGTGCTGACGATACGACTAATGCTGTTAGTATCAGATCATTTTTCAAAAAAACATGTGCTGTTAAAACCACAGAAAAAACTGTTGAAGCCAGCATTATTCAAACTCGACATCGAATTCCAGAAACGCCTTTAAGCAATAATCAAATTCTGGTTTATCAGGTTCCCATTCCAGAACCATTACGCTTTATAGAACCTAGAGAAACCGAGACAAGAACAATGCATGCACTGCAGGAATATGGCGTCATGCATGTCAAACTTTACGAAGATATAGCTCAATTTGGACATATTGCTACTGCTTATGCTTACCCGGTAAAAGTTAATAATCGATACATTATGGATCCTTCACCTATTCCAAAATTTGACAATCCTAAAATGCACCAGATGCCAGCATTACAATTATTCGGTGCAGGCCGTGAAAAACGACTCTATGCAGTGCCCCCTTATACAGATGTCATCAGCCTGGATTTTGAAGATTACCCATTTGAAATTCAGCAATGGGATGAAAAATGCTCTATCTGCGGCTCACAAGAAAGCTTTCTGGATGAGCTTATTACTAATAATGAGGGTCATCGAATGTTTGTTTGCTCTGACTCTGATTACTGTTCTGAACGTAGCAATTCACAGTTGGAGTTAACACAATGAAACAACCAGTACTTGCAATAGATGAACAACCCATTCTACAGGTCTCACAACTCAGTAAACTGTATGGCGTAAATAAAGGCTGTCAACAGGTTAAGCTGGAATTATATCCGGGTGAAGTACTCGGCATAGTCGGAGAATCCGGTTCAGGAAAATCTACATTGCTTAGATGCCTTGCCGGACTGGAGGATAGCGATACTGGAGATATTATATACCACTCTAAAAAAGGTCTGTTAAAACTGGGGGATTTACGTGAATCTGAACGCCGCAAATTAATTAGCAATGAATGGGGAATAGTGCATCAAAATCCGCGAGATGGCCTGCATTTACATATTAGTGCCGGAGCTAACATTGGAGAAAAATTGATGAATCAGGGTGATCGTCATTTTGCCAATATTCGTGAAAAAGCCAAACACTGGATGCAGCGTGTAGAACTAGATACAAAGCGTATTGATGACAAACCGGTAAACTATTCCGGTGGAATGCAGCAACGTTTACAGATCGCCTGTAATCTTGTCACAAATCCACGTTTACTGTTTATGGATGAGCCCACTGGGGGACTGGACGTTTCAGTGCAGGCAAAGCTGCTTGACCTGTTACGAAAACTGGTACGGGAAGTGAATGTTTCCGTCATTCTGGTTACCCATGATATGGCGGTTGCGCGTTTACTGGCTGACAGGCTGATGGTTATGCGAGATAGCAGAGTAATCGAATCCGGCCTTACCGATCAAATTCTGGATGATCCTCAACAACCCTATACTCAGCTTCTTGTATCATCAATTTTACAGGTGTAAAGACTGCCATTATGAAGATTGTTTCCGCTAACAAAAACCAGACTAATCATGACATTTCTGATAAAGCTATTTTACAAATCAAAAATATTTCAAAATCTTTTACTCTGCACCATCAGGGTTCAGCCAGTTTTAAAGCTTTTGAAAATATAAGTTTAACGGTATCTGCCGGCCAATGTGTTGTATTACAGGGTGAATCAGGAGTAGGAAAAAGTACATTACTGCGATGCCTGTATGCTAATTATCTGACAGATAGTGGATCAATATATCTGAATGATAATAACCAGCAATATGATCTAAGCAATATCTCTGAACGGTTAATGATTAAAATCAGACATCAGAAAATAGCCTATGTGAGTCAGTTTTTACGCGTAATACCCCGCGTACCAGCCTTTGAAATTGTGATGCAACCACTACTTGAACTGGGTTATGATAAAAATAAATCAGAACAACGTGTTAGCGAGCTATTAACTCGCCTGAACATACCACAACGATTGTGGAGTTTATCACCGACCACCTTTTCTGGTGGCGAGCAGCAACGAATTAATATTGCAAGAGAGTTTGCTGTTACCCGACCCGTCATGTTACTCGATGAACCCACTGCATCGCTGGACGCCGGTAACCGGCAAACAGTCATACATCTTATTCAGCAAGCTAAAGCAAATAAATCTGCCATAGTCGGTATATTTCACGATCAACAAAGCAGAGATCAGGTTGCTGATCAACTATTTGATATTAAAACCGGAGTTTTTGTGTGAAAGAACAAATTATTAACAATGCTCAAATTATACTGATAGATGAAGTTATTAAGGGCTCTATCCTAATTAAAGATGGCATAATAAAACGGATTGACGCCAGTAATAGTCAATTACCACAGGCTATAGACTGGGAAAATGATTATCTTTTACCAGGACTCATCGAATTACATACCGATAACATGGAAAAATATTTCATGCCCCGTCCGGGAGTTCTCTGGCCAAAAATATCAGCCATTATGGCACATGACATGCAGATGGCTTCATCAGGTATTACAACGGTTTTTGACGCCGTTTCAGTTGGATATGATATATATAAAAGTCATCGTGCAGAAATCCTCGAAGACATCATCGACTCTATTAGCCATATTGCAGATAACAATTTATCCAAAGCAGATCACTTCCTGCATTTACGCTGCGAACTTAGCTGTGATTCTACTGCCAGAGAATTTGATATGTATGCTGAAAACCCGAGATTAAAACTGGTTTCATTAATGGATCACGCACCTGGTCAGAGACAGTTTGCAAGAGTCGATAAATACATACAGTATTATCAGAAGAAATATGGTTACAGTGACGAAGATATGGACAACTACATCCGGCTACATAAACAGTCATCCGAGACCTATTCGGATTCTCATCGTCGTTATATAGCAGAAAACTGCCAGCAACGAGGGTTACCTATGGCAAGTCATGATGATGCCACCGAGGATCATGTGTCAGAAGCATTAAATTATGAAGTCAATATCGCTGAATTCCCCACCACACTTGAAGCAGCAAGTCAGTCTCATAAAAATAATTTAAAAGTATTAATGGGTGCGCCTAATTTATTGCGGGGTGAGTCTCACTCAGGTAATGTCGCTGCACAGATGCTGGCCAATGAAGGTTTGCTGGATATTCTGTCATCAGATTATTATCCAAGCAGTTTATTACAAAGTGCTTTTACTTTAGCAGATCTAGATTGTGGATACGATTTACCAAAAGCAATACGTTGTGTAAGTGATACACCTGCAAAATCGGTAAACCTAATAGATAGAGGAAGTATCGAAATTGGTAAAAAAGCCGATTTATTAAGGGTTTCAAAGCAAAAAAATATACCTTTCCTGAAAGAAGTCTGGAAAGATGGAAACAGGGTTAACTAATGTCACATTCTTCAAGATTATACTATCTGGTAGGACCCTCGGGGTCAGGCAAAGACACTCTGCTGAATCATTTAAAGCTAAATAAATACGCAGAGAATCAGCCCATAGTCGCACATCGTTATATCACCCGCCCGCTTAGAATGAATGATGAAAATCATATTGAGGTAACTGAGTTCGATTTTCAGCGCCGAAAAGAAGCTGAATTATTTCTGTTTGACTGGCAGTCACATGGCAATCAATATGCTATTGGCAAGGAAGTCAAGAAATGGGTTAAATCCGGCCAAAATGTCATTATTAATGGTTCCCGTCAGTATTTAACAACGGCTCGGGAAATATACCCGAAAATAATTCCAGTCTGGTTAACCGTTTCTGAAGAAGTGCTTCGCCAAAGGTTAATGCAAAGAGGCAGAGAATCCAGCGGTGAAATTGATGCCAGAATCCACAGAAACAGAAAACTGGAAAAGCTGAAATTAAAAAACTGTGCATTTATCAATAATGACCAGTCGATAGAAGATACTATCGGACAAATCATTGCGCTTATAGAAATGAATAATATATGATCCTGGAAAATCTGTTGAATCATGACTAAACGATATGCAATTTATTTTACGCTGCCGCAGACTGACCCTGTCTATCAAACAGCTATTAAATGGTTAGGTTATGATGCTTATAGCGGCAACAAGACAAATACCGATAGTAAAAAATTAGCGAAAAATAGACAATATGTCAGCAAAGCAGCTAAATATGGATTTCATGCCACTTTAAAGCCCCCTTTCAGATTAAGCCAGGATAAATCAGAAGAACAGCTTATCGATGAGCTTGAAAACTTTGCCAGTTCTATTACAGCTTTTACATGCAAACCTTTAAAAATCAAATCAATGACACATTTTATTGCTCTGGCTCCTAAAAATAGCTGTGACCAACTCGATGCATTTGCAGCACAATGCCTGAAACATTTTGAACCCTTCAGGGCGCAACTTACCCGGGAAGAATATCAAAAGCGTAATCCGGTATTACTCAGTGAGCGTCAACTTCGATATCTGGAACAATGGGGCTACCCATACGTAGAAGATGAATTTCGCTTTCATATGACATTGACTGATAGCATGATGGAGGATGAAATCAAAAAAATAAAGAAAAAGCTTAAACAATACTTTAAAGAAGTCTTAGGAAAACCATTACAGATAAATCAGCTTCATATTTTCAGGCAGGACTCTACTTGCAGTAATTTTCAGATCATATCGTCACATAATCTTAAGCCAATATAAGCTTGAGAAAAATCAACTAAAAAAATCCAAATTAGAAAATATTAGACTTAACCACCCTGGTTATATTTCTCAGGTATATATCGATAATGACCTGTGATCGGGTAATCGAAGAGCATATTTTCAAGCACCGGGCCCGAACCAATATTGTGTACAATAAGGGGAGTTCCAGTAAATAAAGATTTTTGATCAGTCACTATACCAATGTGTGGTAAACGATCATTAATCATCCAGGTAACTAAATCTCCAGCAGCATAATCCTGATTATTTTCAGTGACAGGTAAAGATGTGCCATATCGGGAAAAAAATACCTGTAAATTGGGAACACGGCGATGATCAATATTATGATCTGTCGTACTCAGCCCCCAAATACGTTTCGAAGGATAAAGCTTGAAATTTTCCGACATATCCTGATGAACCAAAACTTGAAGATCGGTTCCAATGGTACGATAAGACCTGATAATAACATCTGTACAGACACCAATATTTGCAGCTACATCCCCATTGGGATAAGAGATAAAGTAGTATGACCCATCATAACGGACAGTGTGCCTTGTTCGTTCAATGGCAGCTGATACAAAATCATTTGCAAAATCCATAGCGGAAATGTTCTGAGTAAGCAATATTGATGTTATAAACAGTAATAGCCTGAGCATTTTCAGATGAAAATGACTCCATATAAAATGATTATTTAAATCCATAATAGAACCACGATAGCTAAAGAAACTTATAGATTTACAGTAATCCTTCTTTTTTATACAGTCAAATATCAATCACCTCCCCCTTTTATCTATAATTGATTTCAATTGATTTGCCGGTAATAGTGACTTCAACTGTCATTGTTTATGTAACAGTGGGTTAACCTCAATTGCGAGCTGTCAACTGCGGAATCCAGCTTCATATTTACTCTGAAATAAATCTGCTTTGACTTTGTTACTATTATCAGATAATCAATACTCGATTCTAATGTAATGAAGGAAATACAATTTTTGGAGTACCAATAAGCCTGGTTACAAAGGGTGTGATTGGAACAGGAAAATAAAGATACTCACAACCTTTATAGAAACTGTCATTGTTGGGATGAGCCATCTATGGAAAGCATTTAAGCCAGATTTTTCTGGCCATAGCTGTTAAACAGGCGAGGATTGATAATTAATCAATTGCAGGTTTATTTCCTGCTTTTTATAAAAAAACTGTCAACTATATTATCACTGTCGACCATGTATTCTGCTTGACCTGCTATATTGACTCAAGTGCTGCTGGTTTGGACAAAAATCGATATCATCAGGGTTTAGTTCAGGCGTCATAAGTGTTTGATCACATTGAATATTAGAAGAGCAAGTTTCACAACGGCTAACGCATTCATCAATTTTGTCTAATGGAACTTTGTACAGGTAATTACCAAAACCTATGCCCAGAGCCTGAAGAATTTTAGGCAGGTGCAGAGATTCAATTCTTTGCCTAAGTTGTATTCTCATTTCTCTTCTTTGCTGGGAACTTTGTTGAACTCGACGTATATACATTGCCCCAAGTAAAGCAAGAGTAAACGCTATTAAAACAACAAAGTTGAAACTTGAAAAAATCATAGATTCTCCCTTAAACAGGTAGTTAGCCTTATACTATACTTAATTACACACTTGATCCACCTCAAAAGAATAAAACAGTGTGCAAGTTTTAACCTGGATTAATCCCTTAATTCAATAAAAATGCATGAGAGAAAATAGCTTAACTTAATTAATTCTGAGAAATGAAACAAAAAAATTCTTTATTAACAACAATTTATAAAAATGCAGATAATTTATTGGAGCAGCTAAAAGTACAGCTTGCAGAAGGTGCCGATCCTAATGAAAAAACTGAATATTTTGAAACGCCATTAAGAGTATCTTCTAATAATGGCCGCTTTGATGTCGTTAAATATCTTTTTGAGGTCGGTGCTGATCCCACGCAGCTGAACTGGACAGCATTATTTCATGCCGTGGCCTATGGCAGCTTATCGGAGGTTAAAGAATGCATTGATAAGGGATATGATTTACATGCACGTGATACATGGCAACGAACACCGATACTGCTAGCCGTACAAACTGGTGATATACAAAAAGTAAAGACCCTGATTGAATCAGGTGCTGATATTTCAGATCAGGGACGTTGTAACAAACCAGCGGTGGAATATGCAATTCAAATGGATGATGCACAAATGCTTAGTTTTTTAATCAAACAGGGCATAAACCTGGAAGCTTATAACGACTTTGGATATACACCCTTAATGCAGGCAGCAGAAGATGGTGCAATCAATTGCATACGTAGTCTATTGAAACATGGTGCTGATATTTATAAAAAAGATCGAACTCAGTTTTCTCAAAAAACGGCAATAGCCCATGCTTCAACATTGGAGATTGCGCAAATTCTCGCCAGTGCTGGAGCTGATATTAACCAAATGAAAAGTCAGGCTCGTGCAGCTCTATTAGGCCTGGGGAAACAGCAAAATCTGACAGTCACCAGGGAGGATTATCTTTCACAAAAACACCGTGTATACGGGATCTCAAATCCTCAACAATGTGATATTCCATTTTTCTATGATATGGTTCGGTATAATAGCGGTGCATGGAAAGCACGCAGCCATTTTGATGATAGTAATTTCAATGATATGCCAGTCTGGTGCTATGAACGCTATGGAAAATCAATCACAGCAATAGCTGAAAGTGAGTATATTGAAATAGCAGGAGAACATGAAGATTCCTACGATCCTGATTTTTGTATATATAATGAAGTGTTTCATCATAAAGGTGAAGGCGATTTTACAATTTACCAATACCCAAAGGATGTCTTCCCTCCCACAGATTTCCATACAGCGACTTTAATAGATGGATATATTTATATTATTGGTAATCTTGGCTATCACGAAGATAGGAAATATGGAACAACACCAGTATATCGACTGGACATCAGCAGTTTTAGAATAGAAAAAATGGATACAACAGGGGAAAATCCTGGCTGGATTTATGATCATTCAGCTGATCGAATCGGCCAGACTTTGCTACGAATTCAAGGAGGAATGATTATTGACATTGTTGAAGGAAAAGAAAATTACCAGATCAACAACTTCGATTATGATCTGGATTTACAAACTCTAACATGGACAAAACGGGGTCACATTCCAAAGTCCGGGAATATTCCTTTTTTTCCAGCAGAATACAAACACTTTGATTACTCCGAAAATTCACTTATAGCTATTGAAGAAGGCATTCAGTGGAGGTTATTAAAAATAATATCAGTTCATCGTATTGATGTAGATGAAGGCCAGAGCATTCAGTTTGAAAATGAAACTATTACCTCGCTCTCAAATGATTTTTTATTTGTAGTCGCCTATTCCATCAGTGAAGTTTTTAACAACCTGGAGTTACTGGAAAAAGCAGAGAAAGATAAAAGCTGGACTATCGAAGTACCCTGTAAAGTTTGTAAAACTACAAGCTTTCCAGAAAATAGCCGCTTTATCAGTTTTACAGACATAACTCAGGATGAGCTTGATGCATTTAAAGCCTGGAAAAATTCCTTCGCACAAGGTCAAACCGGAATAATATAAACCAGAAGTCTAGTCTGGTTTGACTAATAGTAAAGAGGGGGATTGTTTTTTATAAACGATCAAGTCTGACACTATTAATTTCTATCGATGTATCAACCTTTGAATATGGGATAATCAAATTATTTTGTTACATTAATCAGGTCGAAAGAATTCGTGTTATAAAGTCCATATTTAATCCATTGTATTAAGAAAAATTAAACATATTGTTCCTTTGCCCTGCCAGTCATAAATTTACATTTTTCAGTAAAGATATATTACAGATTTTTCAGTTTTATGTGGAATATCCATATTTCACTCCTGTTCGTTACTGTGTATTAGACAATGCCAGCAGATCAGTCATGCTTTATATAAACTTATCGAGTTCAGCTTTTCCCTGAATTTCTCTGAAAACTGATAGCCATCCTAATTATATTACTGGATGTAATCCCCCAGATTTCTCCTGAGTTTTCACTGAGTTCACTTTGCTACCTGACTGGCTGGGGCAGATATTCATTGATGAGTTCGAATACTTCACTAAATGCATTATCCTGGAATCCGCAGTTGGACGAGTTGAAGTTTGCGTTTGAAGTGGTGTAGATCAAGACGTAACGACGCGGAATCCAGGATTATGATGTTTTAATTTTTGAATAAATATATTCATCATAAAATTTGCCATTTTTAAAAATTGATTTAGCTAAAATAGCCTCTTGTACATAACCAGACTTTTCAAGTACTTTCCTGGAAGCGACATTGGGACTATACACACCGGCATATAAACGAATAATATCAGTATTAGAAAATATTTCCTCAGTGAGAATATCCAAAGCTTTACTCGCTATTCCTTTTCCCCAGTACTCCTCACCAAGCCAGTAACCAATACTAGCGGAAAACCTTTTTTCATTTACTAAAGGGATTGCGCCAATCGAACCCGCAAATTTATTTTTGTATTCGATTACTTTGTTGAATCCATTTTTACAACCTGTAGATAGCCACCATTCAGCATCCTTTAGAGTATAAGGAGATGGAAAAGTATCAGTTAGATATTTAGTAACATTAAGATTATTGGCCTGTTCTAAAAGAGCTTCTGAATCACTCCCGGCAAAATTACGTAATTTAATCATTTTATTTCCTATATTTTTTAACATCTGATTCCAGCGACTCACCGAAAATCGAATTGTTCCGAGTTTCCTTTATATAAAGTCCCACTATAGAGTTAAGTCACGGACAGAAAGTGAGCTATTCATTTTTTTATAACTGCGTTGTTTCATATTTAAATACACCTAAAAATATCGGATCTTTAGATATCGGCCTGGTTACTTTTTCAGGATCATAAGCAAAATCATATTGTACTGTCACCCATCTGGCTCTATATATGCCCATCGATTCGGCTTTTTTCAGAGCACACTCCAGGTAGGATTTAGAATAGGAAAGCTCTTGAACCTAGTGTAGTGTCCTAAACAGTATGTAGATTATTCAGCATATTACGTGCGCGCCCAACTTTCTCAAGAATATCAGCCGCCGATTTAGTCCAAACGAATGGCTTGGGGTTTTCATTATGCACCTCAATAAAGTTCATGATTTGTTCTTCCAGATCTTTGACTGAGTTAAATACCCCCCGGTGTATTTTTTTTTCTGTGATGACGCCAAAAAACCTTTCGACCAAGTTCAGCCAGGATGAACTTGTCGGGATGAAATGCAAGCTCACACGCTGATTTCGCTTAAGCCAATTTTTAACCTTCTTATGTTTATGCGTTGAGTAATTATCAACAATGATATGTAGCTCTTTATCTTCTGGCGTTTGTTCATTGACCGCCTTTAAGAACCCAAGGAACTCCTGATGCCGATGGCGCTGCTTACATTCCCCAATCACTCT
>JBNKKI010000128.1:0-45765 GCA_050291745.1 Gammaproteobacteria bacterium
GCCCGAAGGGAAGCCCCCAAATCCCCCAATCCGGCGTTGCAGTTCTTGACAAGGGAGGCGCCATTGCCTGCAAACTGCGCCTTGTCTTGGGAAATTTGGGGGCTTCTATAATCTACATACAGTTTAGGACAGTACACTAGAATCCGCAGTTGGACGAGTTGATTGTGCGTTTGAGGTGGTGTAGATCAAGGAGTTACAACGAAGAGATACGCCGCCTCAAACGTGCAATTCAGTTCGTAGCGGGATTCACCGATTGGGTGATTATACAAATCAACTGTCATACTTTATGAAACAGTCGGTTAATCTCTATTGCGAGCGGTCAACTGCGGAATCTAGGTTAATACAGATAATGATCAAAAATATGCATCATTCTGTGAAAAGTAAAATATTCTTCTATACTCTGATGATTGGTCGGGCTGTACAGCTCTTGGTAAGCGTGTCAGTGAGACTCTGCTTCGTCTGAGATAGGCGATATATGATCCTGCATACTTCTGCAAAGTTTAAAGAGAAGTTAACAGCGTATTCAGGTTGATTGATAAGAGAGTTTTTGACCTGGGTCAATTGCTACAATAATTTATTATACTTTATTGAGTGATTGGAATATATAGTTGCGCCAATCGTATATTGGATGCAGAGGCATGAAGTACTTGATTAAAATGTATATAACATTGAGCGAATCATTAGGAATTTATACAGCTGACCAGTTGTATGAATTATTTCATAACAAGGATCATGGCTTACCCATTTCACGGCATCGTGCCACAATTTTACAAAGCCGGATTTATTTCTTTTGCGTTGTCTTTGGCATATTAGTACCAGCATGGTCTCTCATTGATCTACTGTTCATGCCTAATGGATTATGGGCTGAACTAATTACAATTCGGATCATATCAGCCATCGTATTTTTTAGTCTGGCCTGGCAGGCTCGCAAGGATCCGGATTTAAAACGGGCACGCATATTACTGGCTGGAATGCTGGCGGTAACGCCTCTGTTTTATATTGCATCAGACTACTGGATAAGTGCTTATGAATTAAACGGGTCAGAGCTAGTGGTTGCTGAATTATATGCTCTATTACCTTTTGTGATGGTTGCTGGGTTGACACTGTTCCCGTTGACACTGGTTGAATTTTTAGCTTTGGCCATACCCATGCTAATAGTTACTATCTATGCCAGTTTTCCTGAGACTAAAAGTGAAATTCCGCAAGCTGTATCAACTGTCTGGCTGTTTATTCTAATCCTTGGTGTAGCGCTTTTTTCATCGCTGACTCAATTACGCTATATGCTTTCCCAGGCCAGTCGTGCCAGTTACGATGTTTTAACCGGTATGCTGACTCGTCGAGCTGGTATAGAAATGCTTGATTTACAATTCCGGCTGGCGATGATGAGAGAGGCATCATTGTCTGTGCTATATCTGGATCTTGATCACTTTAAGTCTGTCAATGATACTTTCGGGCATGATGCTGGTGATGTGGTGCTAAAGAATGCAGCCAAACAGATGTGCTCAACTGTCCGTAAGGGAGATAGTGTTATACGATGGGGTGGAGAAGAGTTTATTATTATTCTTCCTACAGCAGATTCAAGTGAAGCAAGTGATGTTGTGAAACGTATTATGCAGGCTGGTTTAGGTGAACGACCTGATAATGAACCGGTCACTGCAAGTATTGGTTTGGTCGAACTACAGGAAGATAAATCTAAAGACTGGAAAACTCAGATTGAACTGGCTGATCAGCGTATGTATGAGGCAAAATCTACCGGACGTGCTCGTAGTGTAGGAACTGAGGGACAGGTCATTCTCTGGACTTCATCTGACGCTAGCTGATTTTAGTTTTGTCACTATTTATTATACGATCAATTGTTTTAAGAGGGTTGCAGAGTTCGGTGTAATCTCACCTTCAAGTATCATAAATAATTCGGCAGTGGTCATTGCATCATTGAGAGCATTATGTGCTTTGTATGCGGGTAGTTCGAAACTATCACGCAAATTAAAAAGCCTCAATTGACCAGGTTCCAGTGAATGATTTCTTTTTTCAAGTACTCTATGTGAAAGTACAAGAGTGTCAATAGTCGGAATTATAAACGGGGAGTTGTATAGTTTCTGGCAGACAGCATTTAAAAATCCCTGTTCAATTTTTTTATAATGCACCAGCATGACTTTTCCTTCCAGATCGTCCAGAAGTTCAGGTAATATCTGTTCAATGGGACGGGCTTCTCTCACGGCATCGTCGGTAATATGATGGATGACGGCTGATTTTTCGGGAATAAAACTTTCAGAACGTACCAATTCATGTTTTGCTGTGGAAAGGTGTATAGAGCCTCGTTTAATGTGAACTTTGCCATAACTTAAGATTTGCCGATTGCGTGGATTTAATCCTGTAGTTTCAAAATCCAGTGATACTATTTCAATTTCATCCCAGGGGGATTTTACGGAAGGAAAAGGCTGTGATAAATACTTCTTCATCACTGGATGCGAGGCTTTAGTCAGTGCCTGCTGTCTTAACTGGTCTTTGCTTTTTAAGAAATCAAACATGATTAAGGCATTGAGAATCGTTTTTCAAGTGAATCCTGAGCCAGTTTGATTATGCTAAAAGCATCTTTCAGGTGTTTACGTTCAAGTGATGACAAGTCATCAGGTGGTAGAAAGTTATCCGGAGCATTATGGTGACTGATTTGCCGGGCCTGATGTTTAATACGCAGATTAGCGATAAATTCCAGTGCATCCAGTAAATTAATCGACATACTCTTAGTCATCGATTGGCTGTTTCCCAGTGCCTCGATCCGTTCAGTTGTATTTACCTTGCTAATGCCTTCAGCTAATGCCAGCACACGAGCGATATCGGTAATCGGAACGATTCCTCTATGTTTAATATCAAATGTATTATCATGCTCACCATCATGGATAAGAACAAAGGTTCTGAAGAAACCGACAGGTGGTTTATGCTTTAACGCATTTGAAGCCATGTGAGCAATAAACAGGGTATTCGAGGAAGTTTGTTCTAGTATCGTTTTACTGAGTTTTTTATGTAAAGAGAAATCTCCATACACAGGACGTAAATCAAAAAATATACTGGATAACATTAAGGCCATCGGGTCGGGTTCGAATATCCATTCTCTAAAATATTTTTCCCACACCGAATAAGGCTGACACCATTTTTCATTCATGGCCATTGCGTCACCGGGACAATATACGAAACCACAGCTATTTAAACTGTCGCAAACTGTTTTAGCCAGTTCGGTAAAATATGGACGATCCTTTTCGCTAAATTCATCTGAGATAATTAGTGCATTATCCTGATCTGAATGTGAGCTTTGTTCATGCCGAGCTTGTGAGCCTCCTGAAACCCAGACGAAAGAAACTGGCTCTGGCCCTAATTTATCCTGTGCCATCTCGATTAGTCGTGTTGTGAGTACATCTGTTATGCAGGAAATAGTTTCTCCAATATGACGGGCCGAAACACCTGAACTGGATAGCAGAACCTGTAACTCTGGTAGTCTCTGGACGATTTTTTTCAACTCTTCAAGAGATGTTGCCTTACGAATTTGAGATGTCATAAAGGCCGGGTTGGCACTGATATGACGGGTTAGGTCACTGGCAGTAAGCATCCCTTTTATTTCGTCTCCGTCGACAACCGGTAAATGGTTGATATTCTTTTTTGTCATACACATCAGGGCGTGCAATACCAGATCATCACTACTCATCGTAATGAGTTCACTTGAGATAATATCTGTGACCGGCAGGCTAACATCCAGTGCTTTGGCAACGCATCGTCGGCGTAAATCTCGATCTGTCAGAATGCCGGCTAGTTTGTCATCATGAGTAAGCATAATAGATGATACATTATGCTCACTCATCATCTGAGCAGCCTGCTGGATAGTCGAGTTGACGTCCAGCAGGATAGGCTGTTTCTTGATTAAATCACCGATTTCTACCGTCATGCTGGCAACAGCCATATCGGTCTGCTGGTTATTATTATTTGCAGCCTGTTGTAAACGTTGAGTTAGATTAGATTCAAAATGATTGCGGAACTCATTGTTTTCAATAAACAGAGCTTTCAGTTCAGAACAGGGTAGCAGGTAAATTAAACTATCTTCTAAAGTGATATTACCTGATGACTTATCAAAATCTATTAGCTGACATTCCGTTGTGAATATATCACCTTCCCCCAGCTTTCCTGTCAGATTATCGTCAATATCATGTAATTCAACAGCGCCTGTTCGAATAATATATAAACAGGGGGCGTTATTCTGTTTTGGCGGGAAAGGTTTTCCCCGACGTAGATATCGTACTTCCAGTTTTCTGGTCATTTCACCCAACTGGTCAATAGTCAAAAGATCAAAAGGGTGGTGCTGAGCAATAAAATCTCTGATTTCTACAAGTTCGATTTCCATACTATTTCTAATGTCAGGTTAACTGTTAGTTGTAATATTTATAAACCTTTGAATTTTGATCGTTTCTATGATTAATCCAGGAAAGGTTTAATCTCAGATAAGTAGGTACTGCCTTTTTGCTGAATGACTACTCGTAATTTGTCAGCGCTTTTTAATTCGATAAATGCTGTACGAAGATCAGTTTTTCGCTCCCAGTACTGTTCATTACCCACTTTTTCCAGTCCATAAATTATTTCTTTGCCATCATTATAAACCAGTGAAATAGTGACAGTATCTACAGGATAACTGGTATTGGCTTTTGTGATTCCATTTATATCAGTAATATTGATTTTCATATCACCTGACTCGAGTATGCAATCAGCAGTAAATGGAGCGCATTTTCCAGTTTCTGCCAAAGCAAAGATTTTGTTTTCCGAGGATTTTGATTCTAAATAGATATCTGAAATCACATAGCCACCGATTAACAGAAATGGTGCGAGAATGATGGCGAGTCTGGTATCTTTATTCATGACTATATTCTACATTTAAGGTTCAGAAAGAAAAAAGGCCCCGAAAGAGGCCTTTTAACTATTACCCGGTTTGGGTTTTTCCTTCTAGCAATTAGTGAGCATGTGCTGCACCGGCAGCTCCTGGAGAACGGAAGTTTTCTACCATATCCTGAATTTCCTGTGGCGCCGGACCAGTTATTGCACCTACAATAAAAGCTGTCACAAAGTTAACTATTGCACCAACAATGCCAAAGGCATTAGGTGAAATACCCATAAACCAGTTTGCTGGCATGTCACCCAGGAATGCTGTACCCGGGATAAACATAATGCCCTTATGCTGGAATACATACAACATGGTGACACCAATACCGGCACACATACCTGCTATGGCTGCTGTTCCACTGATTTTTTTAGAAAAAATACCCATCATGAGTGCGGGGAATATTGATGACGCTGCCAGGCCAAAGGCAAGCGCTACCGTCCCCGCTGCAAATCCGGGCGGATTAAGCCCCAGATAACCAGCTACCAGAATAGAGATAGTCATAATTATACGACTGGAAAGCAATTCCTTTTTCTCAGAAAGATCAGGTGTAATTACTCCTTTCATCAAATCATGAGAAATGGATGATGAAATTGCCAGCAATAAGCCTGCAGCAGTAGACAGGGCAGCAGCAAGGCCGCCTGCTGCAACCAGTGCTATCACCCAGTTTGGCAGGTTAGCAATGGCAGGATTAGCCAGAACCATGATGTCCTGATCTACTTTTATCATTTCATTAGTTGCTTTATCTGAAGTGTACTGGATCTTACCGTCACCATTTTTATCTTCGAACTGAAGTAATCCTGTTTTTTCCCAGTCTTTAAACCATTGAGGGCGTTGTTCGTATTCCAGATTCTGACCTGGCGATGGTTCTATAGTTTGCATCAAGTTTAACCGCGCCATAGCCCCAACTGCTGGTGCTACAGTGTACAGTAATGCAATGAATACCAGAGCGTAACCTGCAGAAGCACGGGCAGCTTTAACTGATGGTACAGTAAAGAAACGCATAATAACGTGAGGTAAACCGGCTGTTCCAACCATCAGAGATAATGTGTAAGCGAACATATTGATATTATTGCCTAACACGGAAGTAGTATATTCCTTGAAGCCCAGATCAGTGACCACCAGATCAAGTTTATCCAGAAAGTAAATGCCACTGCCATCAGCCATAGTACTACCCAGACCAAGTTGTGGTATGGGATTACCGGTTAGGTGTAAAGAGATAAAAACAGCAGGAACAGTATAGGCAAAAATCAGTACACAGTATTGAGCAATCTGTGTGTAGGTAATACCTTTCATACCACCTAATACGGCATAAACCCATACCACCGCCATACCGATGCCAAGGCCAAGACTGTAATCAACTTCTAGAAAGCGTGAGAAAGCGACACCCACACCTTTCATTTGACCAATTACATAAGTCAGTGAAGCGATGATAAGACAGATGACTGCCACAATACGTGCAGTTTTTGAGTAGTAACGATCACCAATAAATTCGGGTACAGTAAATTTACCATGCTTACGAAGGTAAGGGGCCAGTAACATAGCAAGAAGTACATAACCACCAGTCCAGCCCATCAGGAAAACTGATCCACCATAACCAAGAAAGGCGATTAAACCGGCCATGGAGATGAATGAAGCTGCACTCATCCAGTCAGCACCTATCGCCATACCATTTGCTACAGGACCAACGCCACCTCCAGCGGCATAAAATTCACTGGTTGAACCAGCACGAGCCCACCACGCGATACCAAAGTAAAGCGCAAATGAACCAAAAACAACTATATAGGTTAGTGTTTGTAAATCCATAATCTGGCCTCTTATTCTTTAACGTCAAATTCTTCGTCTAATTTATTCATCGCGTGAGCGTAATAAAAAACTAGAGCGACAAATACATAAATAGAGCCTTGTTGAGCAAACCAGAAACCAAGTTTGTATCCGCCGAGACGAATAGTATTCAGAGGTTCTACCAGAAGAAGACCAAAGCCGTAGGAAACGATGAACCAGATCATCAGGCTACCTGCTATCAGGCGCAGATTTCTTTGCCAATATGTTAATTTTTTTGTTGTCAAAATTATATTCCTCAGAATTGCGTTATGATTTTAGAGCGAGTGAGCTTAAAACCCGACTTATCATAAGTCTATTAATCTTTAGGCTTAAAAGCCTTTCCTTTGCCTATAAATACCAATGTTGTGTATTGGTTTTCAGATAGATTATTGAAGGTGAATAGTGAATTTCTGATTTTGACTGCTTCAAATACGTCAAAGAAGACTGGAAAGGAAAACCGCAACCAGGCACTTATGAATAAATTCAGCTTTAAGGAATAATCTTACTGGACCGCTTGTTATTTCAAATCACGCTCATAAAAGGTGTCAAATAGTTGATTCATTGACTAGAATAACTATGTCAATTTATCGTCGTTTGTGTAATTGAATTTTCTAACTAATTGATATTAAATATATTTTTATTGTGGCATTAAGCTTGCTTAATACTTACTTGAACATACTGGAGACTTAAATGGCTGACAAACAAGAAGAAACTGCTGAAGAACCGAAAGGCGGAAAGAAAAAACTGATTATTATGATTGTAGGCGTGTTGCTGCTAGTCGGTATTTCAGTTGGTGTCACTATTATGTTAATAGGCGGTAGCAGTGAACCAGTGGCAACTGCTGAGGTAGTTGAACCGGAAAAGCCAGTGAAAGAGGAACCTACTTATGTAGAACTTAAGCCTTTTACAGTAAACCTTAGTCCGGATGATCCAGTTGGTTTTTTGCAGGTTAAAATAAGTGTGCTGACTTATTTTTCTGCTGTAGCTGATGAAATTGAGGAGAATAAACCACTTATCAGAAATAATCTTTCACTGTTATTTGGCGAACAGAAATCGGCTGATTTACGGTCACAGGAAGGAAAACAGACGCTACAGAAAAAAGTTAAGGATTCTGTTCAGCAGGTCATCAATACATATGGCAGTGGCGGTGAAATAGATAATATATATTTCACTACTTTTGTTATGCAGTAAACACGGGATAAATCGCTGTGAGTACAGATATTCTAAGCCAGGATGAAGTCGATGCACTACTGCATGGTGTCGATGATGGTGCGGTAGATACTTCTGCAGAAGATGATCTGAATGACGGTGAAGCTCATGCTTTTGACTTTAATAATCAGGAACGTATTGTTCGTGGTCGATTACCGACTCTTGAAATGATCAATGAGCGATTTTCTCGTTATTTCAGGGTTAGTTTTTTCAACATGTTAAGAAGAACTCCAGAGATTTCTGTTAATGGTATACAGATGATCAAATTCTCTGAATATATTCATACCCTGTTTGTGCCGACCAGTTTAAGCCTGATTAAAATGGAACCACTGCAGGGTACTGGCATGATAATGCTCGATCCAAAACTGGTTTTTATTATTGTTGATAACTTTTTTGGTGGTGATGGCAGTATTCACGCAAAAATTGAAGGGCGTGAATTTACCCATACCGAATTACGAGTTATTGAAAAAGTTGTGTTTATGTGCTTTGACGAATTAGTCAAAGCCTGGAAACCCATCATGGATGTTAAATTTAGTTATCATAATCACGAAGTAAATCCACATCTGGCAAATATTGTCAGCCCCTCTGAAGTCATTGTTGTATCAAGTTTTCATATAGAACTGGAAGGTGGTGGTGGTGATATTCATGTTGTTTTACCTTATTCAATGATTGAGCCTATTCGTTCGATTCTGGATGCTGGAGTACAGAGTGATATGAGCGATACAGATGATAGATGGGGAATATTATTGAAAGAGGAGCTGATGCATTCAAAAGTTGAGTTGACAGGAATATTTACAGAAAAGGTGTTGAAAGTTTCAGAAATGATTAATTTAAAGGCGGGCGATATTATTCCGATTGAAATGCCCGAACAGGTAACTTTAATGGCCGATGATATGCCCATAATGCGTGGCGAGTATGGCGATTTTAATGGCAGTGTTGGTATTAAAATTGAAAATATCCTCGAGTTGAAAGAAGCTAAAGAACCGACACCTAATAAGTTAACCGAAAAATCATGAATTTTTTAAATAGTTTAAATAATTGAATATTGCCGGATTTATCAGGAGTATATAAATGAGTGAAGAAAACGAAGATCCAGTTGATCAACAGGCAATGGCCGATGAGTGGGCCGCAGCAATGGAAGAACAGGCTGCAGCAGAGAGTACCGAAAAAAAGGAAGAAGAACCCGATATAGAAATTGAAAAATTTGCTGCTAAACCAATCAATGAATCAAAGGGATATATTCAGGGTGATGTGAATCTGGATGTCGTACTCGATATACCTGTGACAATCGCTATGGAGATAGGTAGAACGAAAATAAGTATTCGTAATTTATTACAGCTTAATCAGGGTTCTGTTGTTGAGCTGGATCGACTGGCTGGAGAACCGATGGATGTTATGGTAAATGGTACCTTAGTCGCTCATGGAGAAGTGGTTGTGGTGAATGAAAAGTTTGGTATTCGTTTAACGGATGTAATTAGTCCATCTGAACGTATTAAAAATTTGAAATAGTCATGAATCTGAAACTTTTGCTGCCATTGTTTTTTCTTTATTCAGGTCAACTTCTGGCTGAAGAAGTGACAGCTAAAATTCCTGCAGTAGACCCTGTTTCTTCGACTTATCTATTAAAATTAATACTGGGCCTGGTATTTATTCTAATACTCATTTTTGGATTAGCCTGGTTTATGAAAAAAATGCAATTAACCCAGCACTCACAAAATGGGGTAATTAAAATTGTATCCGCTATTTCAGTTGGACAGCGGGATCGTATTGCATTAATTCAGGTTGGTGAAGAACAGCTTTTACTGGGCATAACGCCTGGTCGAATAGAAAAATTACACAGCTTGCAGAAGCCTGTGCAAATTGTAGAAAGTAATCAGTCTGTTGAATCTTTTAAAGATAAATTTAATCAAATTATGAACCGGAGTAATAACAATGCAAGTTAACCGGTTACTTTTTCTAGTGTTATTTTTATTCGCCTTACCGGTTGAAGCGCAAAATACCGGTATACCCGCATTAAGTGTTGCTGGCGGGGCTGCTGATGGTCAGACCTATAGTGTAACTCTGGAAATTCTGGCTTTAATGACCGTGCTAACACTGTTACCGGCCATTTTATTAATGATGACATCATTTACCCGAATTATCATAGTGCTGGGGATTTTGCGACAGGCGATGGGTACACAGTCTACACCTTCAAATCAGGTAATTCTTGGGCTGTCTTTATTTTTAACTCTATTTATCATGTCGCCGGTACTGGAACAGGTCAACGATCAGGCTATACAACCATATTTGCAGGAGCAGGTTAGTGCAATCGAAGCCATTAAAATTGCGGTCGTGCCTTTTAAGACTTTTATGCTGGCTCAAACCCGTGAAACTGATATTCAAATGTTTGCTGATATTGCTGGAGTCGAATCAATCGAATCACCGGAAGCGACACCTTTAAGGTTGTTGATGCCGGCTTTTGTTACCAGTGAATTGAAAACTGCTTTCCAGATAGGTTTTCTGATTTTTATCCCTTTTGTCATTATAGATCTGGTTGTGGCCAGTGTATTAATGTCTATGGGTATGATGATGCTTTCGCCCTTAATAATTTCTTTACCATTTAAGTTAATGCTGTTTGTACTTGTTGATGGCTGGTCTTTAATTATGGGTACGCTTGCTTCCAGTTTTCTTATAAATGGTTAGGCTTATGAACTCTGATACTATTATCGACCTTTCACAGCAGGCACTTTATGTCATTACTATGCTAGCTGCACCTATGCTGTTATCTGCACTGGCAATTGGTTTACTGATAGGTATGTTTCAGGCTGCGACTTCAATCAATGAAATGACCTTAAGTTTTATTCCGAAATTACTGATTCTGGTAGTTTCTATCATGGTAGCAGGTTCCTGGATGCTCAGCCTGATAGTTAATTACACTCGCAATCTTTATCTCAGTATTCCCGGATTAATAGGTTGACAGGTTGAGATACGATGATAGAGGTAAACGCAGCTGAAGCCAGTGCCTTTGTCGGTAGCCTGATATGGCCTTTTATGCGAATTAGCGCCATGTTAATGGCTATTCCTGTAATAGGTACTCGAATGGTTTCTGTACGAATTCGAATTGTACTGGCATTTCTAATTTCTTTTCTGGTTTATCCTTTAATTCCTGAGGTGCCTGCAGTTGATCCTCTATCGATTGCCGGTCTCACTGTCTCTATTCATCAGGTTTTAATCGGTCTGGCCATGGGATTTGTGTTGCAGATGGTCATGGCTGCTTTAACTATTGCTGGAGAAGTTATTTCAATGAGTATGGGGCTGGGTTTTGCGTCTATGGTTGATCCTGCTAATGGGGTCAATGTGCCTGTTTTATCTCAGTTCTTCCTGATTATGGGTACTTTGATGTTTTTGGCACTCGGTGGTCATTTAATGATTATTCAGTTACTGGTGAACAGTTTTCAAACTCTACCTATCACTGGAGAAGGGATAGAACGTGATAGTTTCTGGGTGATTATCAGTTTTGCCAGTCAAATGTTTATCGGTGCTGCCTGGATAGCCTTACCGGCTTTGGTATCAATTTTGATGATAACCCTGGCGATGGGTGTGATGACTCGAGCAGCACCTCAATTAAATATATTCTCTGTCGGATTCCCTGTCACTATGCTGGTTGGGTTTATCATTCTGATGCTGGTAATGCCAACCATACTGCCTCGCTTCAATTCGATACTGCTGCAGGGCATGCAGGCAAGTCAGGCGATAGGAGGATTCTGATGGCCGAGAATGACAGTAGTCAGGAAAAAACCGAAGAACCTACCTCGAAAAAACTCAATGAGGCCAAAGAGAAGGGACAGGTACCGCGTTCAAAGGAATTAAACAGCATGGGTATTATGCTTGCCGGTGCTGCCGGGTTATTACTGTTGGGTCCGCTTATGCTGAGACATATTACAGAAATGATGAAAACGGGTTTTACCCTCTCTCGAACTGAAATAATGAATCCAGCTGAAATCATTTCACATTTTCAAATGGCATTATTGACTGCATTTACAGGTATTTTACCTTTTCTTGCCTTAATGACTATTGTTGCGCTGGCAACACCTTTGATGCTGGGTGGCTGGTCTTTCAGTATGGGGGCTCTTTCTTTTAAGACTGACCGGATAAATCCATTGAGTGGAATTAAACGGATTTTTTCTTCAAAGGGTTTGATGGAGCTGGTGAAAGCGCTGGCTAAATTTTTAGTAGTAGCATCCGTTGCTGTTTTTTACATGTGGTCACATTGGTCAGAATTTTTAACGCTTGGACGTGAACCATTTATTCAGGCTTTATCTCATGCAGGCTGGTTATTTGCTTATGGTTTTCTGGTGATGACTTCAGCCTTAATCTTAATTGCTGCCATCGATGTACCATTTCAGCTATGGGATCATAGTCAAAAATTGAAAATGACATTACAGGAAGTACGCGATGAAATGAAAGAAACTGAAGGTCGCCCGGAAGTAAAATCAAAGATTCGTTCAGTACAGCAGGAAATGGCACAACGGCGGATGATGGAAGATGTGCCTTCAGCTGATGTCATTATTACTAATCCGACTCATTTTGCCGTTGCACTAAAATATGATCCGCTAACAATGCCTGTACCTGTGATTGTGGCAATGGGCCAGGATCATATGGCTTTCAAAATTCGTGAAGTAGCTACGCAGGCAGAAGTAGAAATATTTGAAGCACCACCTCTGGCGCGAGCTCTATTCGCTCAGGGCAAAATAGGTCAGGAAATCCCTGCAGATTTATTTTATGCAGTGGCTCAGGTTCTGGCATTCATTTTTCAGTTACAGCAGGCCAGGAAAGAAGGGCTGGATATACCTCAACGACCTGATCCTTATATGCCTACAGATGAGAATATTTAAATGAATACAAGCTCAGTTCTACAGAGTATAAAAACCTTTAATGCACAGGGACTGGGCGCGCCATTAATCATTATTATGATGTTGGGTATGGTGATATTGCCATTACCACCAATGGTTCTGGATATGTTGTTTACCTTTAATATCGCTTTTGCTCTGATTGTGGTTCTGGTGTCGGTGTATGCGATGAGACCGCTGGATTTTACGGTATTTCCAACGATTATTCTGGTGGCGACTTTATTAAGACTGGCTTTGAATATCGCTTCTACCCGGGTGGTATTGCTGGAAGGGCATACAGGTACAGCTTCCGCCGGTAAAGTGATTGAAGCTTTTGGTGACTTTGTTATTGGTGGTAATTATGCGGTTGGTCTGGTCGTTTTTGGCATTCTGGTCATCATCAACTTCGTGGTGGTAACCAAAGGTGCCGGACGTGTTTCAGAAGTCAGTGCTCGCTTTACACTGGATGCCATGCCAGGTAAACAAATGGCCATAGATGCTGATTTAAATGCAGGCTTATGTACCCAGGATGAAGCCCGACAGCGGCGTGTTGAAGTTGCTCAGGAAGCAGATTTTTATGGCTCTATGGATGGTGCCAGTAAATTTGTTCGTGGTGATGCAGTTGCCGGTATTCTGATTTTGTTTATTAATATAATTGGTGGTCTGGCGATTGGTATCTTGCAGCATGATATGGCTGCTGCTGATGCCATGAAAAATTACAGTCTACTCACTATTGGTGATGGCCTGGTCGCTCAAATCCCTTCGCTGGTATTATCAACAGCGACAGCAATTATCGTAACACGTGTATCTGCATCGCGTGAAATGAGTAATCAGATTTTCGATCAAATGTTTGCTGATCCTCGAGCTCTTATTGTAGCAGCCGTTATATTAACTATTTTGGGGTTAATTCCGGGTATGCCTAATTTTGCTTTTCTAACATTAGCCGCCGTATCTGGTAGTGTTGCCTATAGCATTCATAAGAAACAGAAATTACAGGAAGTATCTGTTGAACCCGTGTCAGAAGTAGAACTGAAACCAGAGCAAAAAGAACTTAGCTGGGATGATGTTAAAACTGTCGATATTATTGGACTGGAAGTAGGTTACGGTTTAATTCCTCTGGTCGATGCCCGACAGGGAGGTGAATTGATGACTCGAATCAAAGGTGTTCGCCAGAAACTTTCACAGGACCTTGGTTTTCTGGTTCAATCAGTCCATATCCGCGATAACCTGGATTTGACGCCGAATAGTTACCGTTTAAGTTTACTGGGTGTGCCAATGGGTGAAGCTGAAGTAATGACTGGTAAGGATCTGGCGATTAACCCCGGTACAGTTTATGGTCAACTGTCCGGCACTATGACTAAAGATCCTGCTTTTGGTTTAGATGCAATCTGGATTGATCCATCCTTAAGAGAACATGCACAGACCTTAGGTTATACCGTCGTAGACACTTCAACAGTCATTGCTACCCATCTGAGTCAAATGCTTCAGGATAATGCGCACGAATTAATCGGTCATGAGGAAGTTCAGGAACTGATGGAAGTGTTGAAACGAAGTTCACCAAAACTGGTTGAAAATCTGACACCTAAACCTCTATCTCTCAGTTCAATAGCCAAGGTTTTGCAGAACCTGTTGCAGGAACAGGTTTCTATTCGGGATTTACGCAGTATTGCCGAAACATTGGCGGATCATGGGCATCAGAGTCAAGATGCTGGCATGTTAACGGAGTTAGTTCGTGTATCTCTGGGTAGGCAAATTGTGCAAAGCATCTTTGGAATGGCTTCAGAGCTTACTGTTATGACTTTACACCCTTCTTTGGAACAAATATTGCAGCAATCTGTACAGGGGAAAGATGGCAAGGTCATGGCTTTTGAGCCGGGACTAGCTCAGATGATGCATAACTCACTCAGGGAAAGTACGCAAAACCAGTTGTCAAAGGGTCAGCCTGCGGTATTACTGGTTTCGCAAAATCTGAGAGCATTCCTGTCTCGTATGGTAAGGCATGGTATTCAGGGCTTGCATGTTTTGAGTTATGAAGAAATCCCTGAAGATAAACAAATTAAGGTCATAGCGAGTGTTGGAAGCCCTGCACCCTCTGAGCAACAGGTTACCAGTTAACTAAGTTGTCTGTTTGACCATCATTAGATATCAGGTGTTGGAATGAGAATAAAACGAACTTATGCAGCAACCATGCGAGAAGCGCTGGCTCAGGTAAAGCTTGAGCAGGGACCAGATGCAGTTATTCTTGGTAATAAAAAAGTACCTGGGGGAGTGGAAATATTATCCGCAATAGATTTTGATCATCAGGCTGTAGATGCTTATTCCGGTATTCCGGCTACACCCGTATCAAGGCCTGTTGATCCAGTTCAGGTAGAAAAAACAAATACTAAATTGAGTACTGCTGAACTTGATATCAGCACGGTACCTGATTTTCTGTTCGATCCAGGCAGTGAAGTCCGTAAAGAACCTGTTTTAGGGATATCTGTTGCCAGCCAGCCCAGACAAAAAAATGAACCCGTCAGAAACAGTAAAGCGACTGTTTCCAAATTTCCAGCACCCAGGCCTGATCCTGAAGATTTGATTCGAAGAAAAACGGTGACCAGGAAAGTAGCACCTATCGCTAAAGCGAGAAAAGAAGAAGTTTCTATTCGGCGGAAAATGCTACCGGTAGAAGAAGAAGCCAGGGCGCGCCTAACTGAAACTGAGCAACCGCAGGGTATTTCTGAAAGTAGTGCAAAGCAGGCCTATTCCTCTGACAGCCAGTTCAATTCCCGACCTATGATGGATGAGGTTAAGGATGAAATAAAGAATTTACGAGATTTAATGCAAAGTCAGCTAAGTGTTCTGGATTGGGATCGTTACAGTGATTTACATCCTGTTCGTACAGTATTATTGAACTTGATGAGCGAACTGGGGCTAGGCAATGATATTTGTGAAATGATCTTTAAAGCGCTGGGTCAAATGAATGATGAACCTCATAAAGTCTGGCAACAGGCGCTGGGATTACTGGCAAAATCTATCCCGATATCTACTTCAGATATTCTCACCAATGGTGGGCGAATTGCATTGGTCGGTTCTACCGGAGTTGGAAAAACAACCACTATTGCTAAACTGGCAGCACGTTTTTCACATATACATGGCAAAAGTTCTGTTGCCATGATTACAACTGATAATTTTCGCATTGGAGCTCATGAACAACTTCAACATTTTGCCCGCATGCTGGAAATTCCTTTACTGACAGCTAATGGTAGTGAGGAGCTAACTGACCGCCTGAAAATGCTGACAGATAAAAAGCTGGTTTTGATTGATACCGCAGGTATGAGTCAGTCAGATGTTCGTTTATCTGAACAGTTTCACAGTTTGCATCATGGATCTCCCGAAATACAGCCTTATCTGGTACTCTCAGCGAATACTCAACTAGCTGCATTGAATGAAACCTTTAAGAGTTTTCAAAATGTGAAACTGGCCGGTGGAATTATTACCAAGCTAGATGAATCGGCAAGCTTAGGGGGGATTATTACCACGGCTATCAGACATAATTTACCATTGATATATTGTGGTACCGGTCAACGTGTCCCAGAAGATTTGCAGCAGGCAAAAAATCATCAATTAGTGAGTAAAGCAGTGTCTTTGATGCAAAAATATGGGGAACAGATCGATAAAGAAACATTAGCATTTCGTTATCATCATATTATTAATAATCAGTCAGTATGACTATCTAAGCTTTGACATAGAGACGAATTATGGATCAGGCACAAGGTATCAGGCAAATGAATAACCAGAAACCCGTACAGGTTGTTGCAGTAACCAGTGGAAAAGGGGGGGTCGGTAAAAGTAATATTACCGTCAATCTGGCTGTTTCTCTGGCACAGCAGGGCCAGAATGTACTGGTGATGGATGCAGATCTTGGTCTGGCGAATATTGATGTGCTATTAGGATTAAGCCCCGGATATAATTTATCACATGTCATTAATGGTGAGTGTTCTCTGGAAGACACCATTATAGAAGGACCCGAGGGTATAAAAATAATCCCGGCTTCTTCTGGTACAAGAAGTATGGCTGACCTGACGCCAGCTGAAAATGCCGGCATTATTCGGGCTTTTTCTGAATTAACCATTCCGGTTGATACTTTATTAATAGATACGGCAGCTGGTTTATCTGAATCTGTAGTCAGTTATGTACGTGCTGCAAGAGAAGTAATTGTCGTTGTATGTGATGAACCGGCATCAATTACTGATGCATATGCGATGATAAAAGTGATGAATCGGGATTTTGATGTACAGCGATTTCATATTTTATCTAATCAGGCACATAGCATTCAGCAGGGACGTGAGCTATATATGAAGTTATCAAGAGTTGCAGATAAATATCTGGATGCTACTCTGGATTTTATAGGGTCTGTCCCTTATGACGACTATTTAAAAAAATCGGTTCAAAAACAAAAGTGTGTGATTCAAAATTACCCAAGAAGCCCGGCAGCGATGGCATTTCGCAAGTTGGCTCAAAAAGTTCAGAACTGGCCAATGCCTCAGACGATGGAGGGGCATCTGGAGTTCTTTATCGAGAGACTGATCAATTTCAGCGCTCAGGGTGGAGGCATGAGGCAATGAATGGTCATGCCATGTATGCAGAAGTGCAGGCTTTTGATAGAAATAGTATCGTTGCACAGCATGCAGTACTGGTAAAACGTATAGCATTTCATCTGGCGAACCGGTTGCCGGATAGTATTCAGATTGATGATTTAATTCAAGCCGGGATGGTAGGCTTGCTAGAAGCCGCCAGTAATTTTAGTTCAGCGCATGGTGCCAGCTTTGAAACTTTTGCAGGTATTCGAATCCGTGGAGCCATGCTTGATGAAATACGTAAACTGGACTGGACGCCTCGTTCAGTTCACCGTAAATTCCGCGCTGTCAGCAGTGCAATAAAGACCATAGAATTAAAAAAAGGTGGTAATGCGACTGATATAGAGATTGCCCAGGAACTGGGTATTAGCCTGTCTGAATATCATCAAATTTTAACGGATTCTAATTCATCAAGACTTTTTAGTATGGATGCTCTGGAAGAGCAGGGCGATTATCAGGTACCCACCTCAACTGAAAAAACACCTGATGAGGTTCTTACTGAAAAAGAATATCAACGATTGTTGGCGAATAGTATCAAAGAATTACCACAAAAAGAGCAATTAGTGATGTCTTTGTACTATGATGATGAGTTGAACTTTCGTGAAATTGGTCAGGTTCTGGATGTAAGTGAGTCAAGAGTTTGTCAGATTCATGCGCAGGCCGTTTTAAGAATTCGATCAAAGTTGAAAGATTGGAAAAAAGATGTCTAAAGTGAACTATGCTTAGAGAATATCTTATATAGATATTATTTATTGAGAATTGGTCGGATTAGTGACCTTCCAGTAAAAATAGTTAAAGTAATTTAGAAATAACCGATAGTACTGTTAAATCAGTTCAGTCATTTTAAATTTTTATGCAATACTCGGAGGTTGCATGGATAAGAATATGAAGATCCTCATCGTTGATGATTTTTCAACAATGCGTCGTATTATTAAAAATCTTCTTCGTGATTTAGGGTTTAACGATACCACAGAAGCTGATGATGGTCAGACTGCTTTACCTTTACTGCAAACAGGTAAATTCGATTTTCTTGTGACGGACTGGAATATGCCTGGAATGGATGGATTGACACTGTTAAAAACTGTAAGAGCAGATGAAAAATTAAGTAGTTTACCTGTATTGATGGTTACTGCTGAGGCGAAACGAGATCAGATAGTCGAAGCGGCACAGGCTGGTGTAAATGGTTATGTGGTTAAACCATTTACTGCTGTTACCTTGAAAGAAAAAATTGAGAAAATATTTGAGAGGTTAGAAGCATGATCGAGGTAGTATCAACTGGCAATGTCACAGAAGAGTATTTATCACGCTTGAATGAACTTGGTGATGCTATCAAGGATGGTAAGGTCGAAGACTCCAATAAATTAATTAGTGAATTGACCACTTTAAGAGAGATATCTCTGTTTCAGGAGTTAGGAAAATTAACCCGTGAAATTCATGAATCAATTAATGCTTTCGGTGATGATCAACGGGTTGCAGAACTGGCTCAGGAAGACATACCGGATGCTAAAGAACGACTTAGTTTTATAGTTAGTAAAACTGATGAGGCAGCACATCGTACAATGACAAATGCCGAGGAAGCAGTTGATATTGTTAATGCATTTAATAATAAAGCTCAAGATATGCATAAGCGGTGGAAAAAATTCAAAAGTCAGAATATGTCTAAAAAAGATTTTTTAACCCTGACTGGAGATATTGATGAGTTTTTGGCCTCCATCAATGATGAAAGCGAATGTGTTAAAGGAAAAATGACCGATATTATGATGGCTCAGGATTATCAGGATTTGACCGGGCAAATGATAAAACAGGTCACTAATATGGTACAGGAGATTGAGGATAAGCTGGTCAGGCTTGTTGCCATTACGGGGTCTCAGATATCCAAAAAATCCGATAAACAAAGTGATGGTACAAAGGTCCATGGTCCTCAATTAGCAACTGCTAATAAAGAGGAGGTGGCAACTAATCAGGATGAAGTTGATGATTTGCTGGCTAGTTTAGGTTTTTAATTTAACTATGTCTGGCATTTTTTATTTGAGGTTTCAGGTTAAATCATGGCAATAGATTTAGAAGATGACATTCTACAGGATTTTCTGGTTGAAGCGGGCGAAATCCTCGACTCACTCAATGAGCAATTGGTCGATTTAGAGAGATCACCCGAAGATTCTGATTTACTCAATTCAATTTTTCGAGGCTTTCATACTATAAAAGGTGGAGGGAGTTTTCTTGCACTGGATAATCTTGTTGCGGTATGCCATAAATCTGAAGATGTTTTTAACTTATTAAGAAATCATCAGATTACTCTCAATGCAGACATGATGGACTCTTTTCTGAGAGTGCTGGATGAAGTCAATAAAATGTTTGGTGAAATCAGATCAGGCGAAGATCCCTCTCCAGCACCGGCCGAGTTAATTCAGGAATTAATTGACATGCAAAATCCTGGTGCCGCTGAAGTTGAGCAGCCAGCAGAAGAAGCTGAAGAACCAGAGCCCGTCACTGAAGAACCTGAACCTGTTGCAGAAACAGTTACGGTTGATCCTGTAAAAGCAGCCGAAGAATTTGTATCAGGGAAAGATGAAATTACTGATGATGAATTTGAAGCATTACTGGATGCTTTGCAAGGTGCAGGTAATTCAGCTAAACCTGCAAAAGTAGAACAAAAAAAAGATACTTCAGAATCATCTGACGAAATTACTGATGATGAATTTGAAGCATTACTAGACGACTTGCATGGTAGCGGTTCTGCACCTGCTGGTGGAAAGAATGATAAAACCAAACAAAATTCATCGGTTAAAAAGGAACCTGCTGCAAAGCAGGTAAATAATAATGATTCTGATGAAATTACTGATGATGAATTTGAGTCTCTGTTAGATGAGATGCATGGTAAAGGGAAAGCACCAACTCCACCCCCCAAAGCAAAAGCAGCTGCCAGTAAAGTTTCTAAACCTGAAAAAGAAGTTCCAAAAGCAAAAGAACAACCAGCTCCGACAGCTGGAAAAGCATCAGCTCCACCTCCACCAGCTGGTAAACCACCTGCCCCACCAGCTGCCAGTAAAGGGGAAACCACTGTTCGTGTCGATACGGCTCGTCTGGATGATATTATGAATCTGGTTGGAGAACTGGTGTTAACACGTAATCGTCTGAATAATTTACGTCTGACATTTGAAGATGAACGGGTGCATAAGGCCATTTCCAGTCTGGATGTGGTTACTGCAGACTTACAAACTGCTGTCATGAAAACAAGGATGCAACCAGTTAAAAAAGTATTTGGTCGATTTCCTCGAGTCGTTCGTGATCTGGCTAGAACACTGAAAAAGGAAATCTCACTGGAATTACAGGGAGAAGAAACAGACCTTGATAAAAACCTGGTCGAAGCACTGGCAGACCCTCTTGTTCATCTGGTTAGAAATTCTGTGGATCATGGCGTTGAAATGCCTGATGTCAGGGAAAAAGCTGGTAAGCCCCGGCAAGGTAAAGTTATTTTATCCGCTCAACAGGAAGGGGATCACATTATCCTGTCAATTCTGGATGATGGCGCAGGTATGGATCCTGAAGTATTAAGAGAAAAAGCGGTTGAAAAGGGATTAATGGATGTTGAAGCTGCATCACGTCTGGATGATAAAGGTTGCTTTGATCTGATTTTTATGCCGGGTTTATCAACTAAAGAAAATATTTCTGATGTATCCGGACGAGGCGTGGGCATGGATGTGGTGAAAACCAAAATTGCACAGCTTAATGGATTAATTGAAATTAATTCTAAGCTTGGAGAGGGAACCGAGCTTCGCATAAAGGTTCCTTTAACACTGGCGATTTTACCAACGCTGATGATACAGATTGGTTGTCGAAAATTTGCTTTACCACTCTCTATAGTGGATGAGATTTTTGAATTAAGTACCAAAAAAGTGAGTATTGTTGACGGCAAAGAAGTTGTTTTAACCAGGGGCAAAGCTGCCCCCATATTTCACCTGAGAAAGTGGTTATTAAAAGGTGATGATTTCAATGAACATAATGATGCTGATCGTCATGTCGTTATGGCTCGAGTTGGTAACAGTTCTGTCGGTTTTGTGGTTGATCAGGTGATAGGTCAGGAAGAAGTCGTTATAAAGCCTTTAGATAAATTGCTACAGGGCTTACCTGGTATGGCCGGTTCAACTATCACAGGAGACGGTAATATCGCGATTATTCTGGATATGCCAGGATTATTAAAGGCATTTTCATGATGAAATATTTATTTATTAGCCTGGATATATATTACAAAATATCCTTTGTTATTAAAATTTACTCATATAATGGATAGTGTTTTAATTATTTATTATGAAAACCTGGGCAAGCATAAATCAAAAAGGTGGTGTTGGTAAAACAACTTCAGTAGTGAGTCTTGCCGGCCATTTAGCAAATACTGGAGAAAGATTATTACTCATAGATCTTGATCCACATGGCTCTCTAACCAGTTATCTGGGATATAATCCTGATGAAATTGAGACAGGTGTGTATTCTCTGTTTGCTCATCCAACCTCTAACCCAGCAGAAGTAGCCAAACTACTATTACCAACACCGATAAAAAATACGTATCTATTAGCTGCTTCAACTGCTCTGGCAACTCTGGATCGCCAGATAGGTTCAAACCAGGGTGCCGGAAAAGGATTAGTTGTCGCAAAAGCCATTGAATGTGTGAAAGATAAGTTTGCTTATGGACTGATAGATTGTCCCCCTATGCTGGGTATTTTAATGATAAATGCGCTGGCTGCCTGTGATCAGGCTTTAATACCAGCTCAAACTGATTACCTTTCTCTTAAAGGGCTGGAAAGGATGACTCATACATTAGCAATGGTAGAAAAATCACTGCAGAAAAAAACACCTTATATGATTGTACCGACTATGTATGATCAGCGTACCAATGCATCTATTGATGCCTTGAAAAAAATGAAGGAAATCTATCGATTTAATGTATGGGGATCAGTTATTCCCATAGATACTAAATTTCGGGATGCCAGCAAGGTAGGGGTGCCTTTATCTACTATGGCTCCATATTCACGAGGATCTTTGGCGTATAAAAAATTAATTAACTTTCTTTTAGGAATCCATGAGCGTAGTAAAGATGCCGGAAAAAGACAACAGCAATCTGCTTAAACCAGGATCTGCTGTCGAAGATTTTCTGGATGCTTTACTTCAGGAATCTACTGAACCGACTAAACCTGAAAAAAAGCTCAAACTGAAAACAAAATCGAAACTGGTTTTATTACCTGAGTTTGAACTAAATAATAATGAGGAAATAGCTGAAAACAAAATCGATCAAAACCATATTAACAGAGAAGAGCCTGATACTGTTCTCTCTGCGGAAGAAGATTCGGTTGCAGATAAAGATATTAGGGTTAAACAGGAAAATGAACAAACTGAACTATCAGTAATTGAGTATAAATACTCTTTTCCATTGCAGTGTTTAATGTTTTCGGTTGCAGGTAGTCAACTCTCTATTCCCTTAATTGATTTAGGTAGTGTGATACCGTGGGGAGAAAGGTTGACCAGGATACCTGGTTCCCCGGATTGGTTTCTCGGAATTTTACAACATCGAGAAATGAATATTAAAGTGGCTGATACTGCTCAGATAATACAGGTTCGCAGTAAAGCAGATAGTCTTTCAGAGTTCGAGAATATTCTTGTTTTTGGAGATAACGACTGGGCAATAACCTGTGATAAGCTTGGAAATGTGGTTTATTTGAATGAAGAAGATGTAAAGTGGTCAAAATTAAGTGCTAAAGCCTTATCACTTGGAACCATTAAACAATCTTTAGCCATTTTACTAGACCCGAAAAAGATTTTAAATCAGCTTAATAAGCGTAAAAGTGATATAAAAGATTAAAAAATTGAAGCTATACTTGATTTAAGAAGATTCTGAGTAATTCAGAGTCGGAGGAGTAGTGAGATGAAATGTTTCGGATTAAGAGGAAAAGCTGGTAAATCTATTGCCAGGCTTTTTAACGACGAGCCGGGGTATTTTAGCTAATCAGGCTTCCTTAAGTTTAAACAGACTGATAACCTTATTAGAAAGCATTTATTGGAGATCATTATGACAGATTCGCAGGAAGATATTGGACAATTCCAGTGTGTTACCTTTACCCTTGAACATGAAATTTATGGTATTAATGTCATGCAGGTACAGGAAGTTCTGCGTGAAGTAGAAGTCGCTCCTGTTCCTGGCGCACCTAATTATATTCTGGGTATTATTAATCTGAGAGGAAATGTCGTGAGTGTCATAGACGCTCGAACGCGATTTGGACTTCCAGTCAAAGACAGTGATGATATGACTCGAATTATTGTCATCGAAGTACAACAGCAGATTATTGGTATTCTTGTTGATAGTGTGGCTGAAGTAGTGGATGTTAAGAGTGATGAAATTGATTCTGCTCCTAATGTTGGCAATAGTGAATCTTCTAAATATATCGATGGTGTTGTCAGTCGTGGAGATATGCTATTAATTCTGGTGGATCTCAATAAGCTATTGAGTGATTCAGAATGGGGTGAAATATCTAATATTTAATTTTATGATTTTATTTTGGTGAAAAGCGATGGAAAATCAGACTATCAAACCTGCATTGCCGATCACTAAAATAAAAAATAATTTACAAAATAAAAAAGTAAAGAAAAAATCAGCAGACACTTCTGATGAAAAATCAGTTGTTGACAGTACCGATAAAAAAAAAGGTGGTATTGATACTTATGTTTGAATGGTAGTGAAAATTTAGATGCTCTTTACCAGTATCAAAATCATTGTGATTTTTCTGTTGTTTCAAAAAATGAGTTAAAGCTCCTAGTCTTATCAGCTTTACAGTTTATCCATAAAATCTTTATGTTTACCGGATAAGCTGTAGGCAAAACTAAGCACTTCTGCAACCACAACATATAAAGATTGTGGTATATGATCACCTAAATCGAGTTGATCAAGCAAAGCAGATAATTCCTTATCTTCATAAACTGGAATATTCTCCTTTTCCGCAATCGCTAGAATTTCTTCTGCTGTCTCCTGATGTCCTTTTGCGGTAACAATCGGGGCCTGCTCACCATCATATTCCAGTGCAATTGCAAATTTAGGTTTTTTGTTTTTTTCATTCATACATTTATATCGACCAGGTTTTCACTTGTGGGATATGAATCATTATCCTGCGTAGCGGGTTTGCCAATAAAACAATCAAATAAACCTAGTTCAAAGCCACTTTTCTTAAGCTGGTTTTTAAACTGATCCATATGACTATCGATTAAATTTTTGGTGTCTTTTTTCTCTGCCCAGAAATGGGCGGATAATCTTAAATCCTGTAACAGGATATTTGTGCTTATCAATCCAAGTAATGCAAATTCAAATGAAAGATGGATATCCCAGCTTTTTTCCTTTTCATCCTCATTTTTATTCCTTTCTTTAATGATTAACTTTAAAGGCGTAATTTCTTCTTTTATCTGTATAGGTATGCTGATATTAATTTGAATTGGCTGATTGAGTTCCTGATTTAAGCGGATTGTGGTTTTTTGAACCTGTAACTGGCTAATTGTCTGTTCAACCTGATTGAGTATCTCTGATTTTAAAGTGCCGGATAATTCGCTTAATGCTGAATCTGAAATCATTTTTTGATCACCAGAATTTGAATTAAGAATATGTCTCATTAATAATTTGAAATTTTCTGGTGAAGTTTTTATTGCGTCATGTAATTTATTTAATGTATCAGGTATCACAGAAAATCCTTTATTATTTTGATTTGCCCCTGTTGGTTTAACTAATGACAGCATAGTCAGAATTTTCTGTACTGAAGCAGCGTTAAAATGATCTGTTTTAATCATCGGAAAAGATAACCTGGAGAGTAATTGTTCAATCTCTTTGACTGGCGTTTCTTTTTGAAGAACGCTTAATTGAGAAGATAAATTGTTCGATTTTGCTGATTGAATAACTTGATTTTCAGATGTATTAGATCGTGTAGCCAGTGAGTTTATCTCTGTTTTACTGATGGTTAATGTACTGTTGTTAAGGGTGGTTTTTATAGGTGAACTATTTTCTAAACTTAGCTTAAGAGTATTGCTAATGATCTTTTGTAAATGTGTCAATTCTGGTGTGTTTTTTTGTTGAGTTAATCTGGGTAACAAATGGGATAAAGCATTTTTCAGAATATTTTCTGGTTGTGCTCTTAATACCTCAACTTTGTTGTTGCTGTTTATTTTCAACAATAATGTTTCTCCCTTTTCCAGTAGGGTCTGTCGGGGGATAGTGTATGTTTTTTGATTAATCTGCAGTAATGTTTTATCTGTGCTGTGGTTAAGTACTTTTATTGCAAGTGGCAAACTGGCCGCTTGATTTGAAGATGGTACTGATGCTTCTACAGGTTTACTGATTGTTGCATTATTCGTTGCAGGCAGGGATTTCACTAACTTTATTAGCTGCTTTACAATGTTATCTGGAAGCGTCTGTTTGGCAGTTATAATTTGTTCAATTTTTAGTGTACTTCCAGATTTTGACGGTAATACTCTCGCGAGTATTTCATCTCCTTTATTCAATTTTTCCGGTGATAAACCCTTTAGCTCTCCAAAAGCTGTATCCAGCAATACATTTTTGCCATTTGTTTCAACAACAAGTGCTCTGAATAAACCGGACTGTTGTAGTTTGTTTAACACATCCATTGCCGGTTTCTGCAATGATTCGATATGTATATTTGAAAGAGTTGTATTGTTTATATCCATTGGGCAAATTCTATCCACCATAGGAAACAGGCTGCCGCCTTTTTATTTGTCTATTCAGTATAGGTTATTCACACTATCACTATTTGACTTAACTTTGAAATACCTCTTTTTATATTTAAAAATTTCACCTTATTCGTTTTTACGTCAATATTCAGATGGAATATTGCCATTTTCACAGGATTACTGACTTATATCCTGATTCTAAAACAGCTTTTTTGAAATTAAATAGATCAATATCTGCACAGTCCCATTTTTTCTTAAAAGTTTCTAGTGCTATAAAAATTGACACTTTTATATTGTTACGACAGTTATATTTTTTTTGAGTTAGTTTTTGAGCTTATTAATGAGTCATTTAATTGAATTATTTAATGAGAAGTGCCAAAAAAATGTCTAAATTAAGAATTATTCATTTAAGAGTTTTGTAAGTAATTGATAATTAACGAATATTGTCTTTGGCATGATATTGGCATATGTTTTGTCAGAAGTTAATTTTGATAGATGGGATTTAAAGAAATGGCACAAATTACAACCCTGATGGGAGAAAGCAGAGTAAAAGGTCAGGTTATCGCGCTTGACTCCCGAAAACCAGAACAGGTTGTTAGTGATAAGCAGTATCTGAAAATTTTACAGTTAACTGATTTGTTATCGAGGCATTTGACATTAGAGGATATATTTAGTGTATTTTCTAATGAAATTAGACCGCTGGTTCCACACAATAGTTATCGATATGTCTCTGAATTTCATAATGCCAGCGTGAAATCAGGTAAATTAAATCGCCATAGTCTTCATTATCATCTCACTATTCAGCAAATGGATCTTGGTGAATTTACGATTTATCGCAAAGAGCCATTCAGTACCAATGAAGTCTGTCAATTTGAAGAGTTGCTGTGCTCTCTGGTTTATCCATTAAAAAATGCGCTTATGTATCTTGTCGCAATTACCTCTGCTTATAAAGACCCCTTAACAAATATCAATAATCGAGCGGCGATGGATAAACTGCTTCCAAGAGAAGTAAGGTTAGCCAAGCGTCATGATCAAAGTCTGGCTCTCATGATTATGGATCTGGATGGTTTTAAGTCCATTAATGATAACTGTGGTCATGATGTAGGAGATCTTTTGTTGGAACAGGTGGCTGAATCCATAACTGGCTGTCTTCGTGATACCGATATGTTGTTTCGATATGGTGGAGATGAATTCGTATGTGCTTTACCGATGACTGAAATTCAGGGTGCTATTGATGTTGCTAACAGAATTATTAATGCAATTAAAAAAGTTGAAGTTTCAAACTGTCCACAATTTCCTGGTATAGGAATGAGTATTGGTCTATCAATGCTTCAGGCTGGAGATGATTTTAGCGGTTTTTTCAAGCGAGTTGACAGGGCTTTGTACAGTGCCAAAACTGCCGGTAAAGATAGAGTCATTGTTGGTTGATAATTTTCAGGATTAATTAAAAACTAAAAATTAATCCTGCTTACTCACAATCTTATATTACTTCCAGTCCATCAGAGTTTAATCAGTTAAACTCTCCCTCAAATTAAGTTCTGGACTTATTGAATGTGTCTACGAAATTTACTGCTATAGTCTTCCTGAACCTGGATTCCGCAGTTGATCGCTCGCAATAGAGGCTAACCCACTGTTTCATAAACTATGACAGTTGATGTGTATAATCATCCAAATGGTGCATCCCGCTACGAGCTGAATTGCACATTTGAGGCGTCGTATCTCTTCGTTGTAACGCCTTGATCTACACTACCTCAAACGCACAATCAACTCGTCCAACTGCGGATTCCAGGTTGAAGTTTATTCTGATAAAATCAGAATAAATTAATCCGCTATTAATATTATATTGAGCTATTTAGATCAGGCTGGTTCTAAAGTCGTTTTATGTATAATTACAGGCTTAATTATTTTGTAAAAATTTCTGAGAATGCGAATACACTTTTAGTTATAAGCTGCTATTATTCAATAATAGTAAGGAATTTTTTAAAAAAAACTTAAATTGTTCTTCTTAAATAATAGCTAAAATCAAATAGGTACAATTATGTCAATAACAAGTGCGGTTTCTGATGATGGAAAAAAGGTCACTATATCCGTTACAGGTAAGTTTGACTTTCAGTTATATGATGAGTTTAGATCTTCTTATGTAGATACTCTTGGAGCAGGTGTTCAGTATACCGTTAATTTATCAGGTACAGATTATCTTGATAGCTCCGCTTTAGGTATGTTATTGCTGTTACGTGAACATGCTGGTGGTGAAGGTTCAAGAATACAAATTTCTAATGCATCTACCGATGTTAAGAAAATTCTTGATATCGCCAATTTTAGCAAATTATTCGAACTTAATAACTAGGTGTAAAAAGTTATGGACTTTTCTGAAAAAAGAGATTTCCAGAGAATGGTTTTAGACTGTTCAATGGAATACTGGCTGGGAGATGAAACAGATTCAAGCCAGGGTAAAGTTATCAATTTAAGTGCTAAAGGTGTACTTTTCGAAGCTTCGAAGGAAGTACAGCCTGGTGATAACATAAAGATAACCTTGACTCCGGTGAATGATATTACGCCACCGATGTCAGCTGACACTCTGGTAACACGATGTGATAAGCAGTCAGATGATGTATTTCAGATTGCTGCACAGATAGTTCAGATTCGCTAAAGTTTAAACCTTTAAAGTTTCTTCTGGGATTTCTGAAAACAGCTTACAGGTATCCGTGTCAGTATTGCGTAATACACTTTATTCAGAAATCCTGTGGTTTTTTTAAATCACTTTCCATATGTTTTTTCAACATAATTTTCGACCAGAGCCATAAATTCTTCAGCTATATGTTCGCCTTTTAAAGTTACAGTTTTAATACCATCTTCATAAACGGGTGCAACTGGTTGTTCGCCATTTCCAGGTAAACTAATGCCTATATTGGCATGTTTACTTTCTCCCGGACCATTTACAACACAGCCCATTACTGCAACATTCATTTTTTCTACGCCCGGATAAGAAATTCGCCATTGTTTTATGGAGTCATCCATTTTTTGTTGAATTTGTTGTGCGAGAACCTGGAAATAATCACTGCTTGTTCTGCCACATCCAGGGCAGGCCACAACCATTGGTGAAAAAGATCGTTTATCAAGAGACTGCAATATTTGTTGAGCGACTTTAACTTCTCTGGTTCTTGAGCTGCCGGGTTCAGGTGTAAGAGAAATGCGTATAGTGTCCCCGATATTTTCATCTAGCAATATCGCCAGCGCAGCGGTAGAAGCAATGATTCCTTTATCTCCCATGCCTGCTTCAGTAAGTCCAAGATGGAGTGCATATCTGGATTGTTTAGCAAGTTGCCGATATACCGAGACGAGATCATTAACATGGCTCATTTTACAGCTAAGAATAATTTTATCCGCTGCTAAACCTATATCCTGCGCCATTTGAGCACTACTTAAAGCGGACTGAATGACAGCCTGTCTGTTTATTTCGGTTAAAGATTCAGCTTGCTCAGATTTAGCATTTTGATCCAGTAATTGAGCTAGTATCTGTTGATCCAGACTGCCCCAGTTTACTCCGATGCGAACTGGTTTATTGTGTTTAATGGCAAGTTCTATCATGGTATGAAACTGGCTATCCCGTTTTTTTCCGCGTCCTACATTTCCGGGGTTTATACGATATTTGGCCAGACTTATTGCGCATTCAGTATATTTACTTAATAGTTTATGACCATTGAAATGAAAATCGCCAACAATTGGCGTGTTGTATCCCTGAGATGTGAGTGTACTGATAATTTCGGGTACTGCAGCGGCAGCCTGTTCATTATTAACAGTTACTCTGACTAACTCTGAACCGCTATCATGTAATTGCTTTATTTGCTCTATAGTGGGCCCAATATCGGCAGTATCAGTATTGGTCATTGACTGTACAACTATCGGGGAGTTACCTCCGATCATGATGTCTCCAACCTTCACGACATGACGGGGTGGATAATTGAGTTTAGTCAGTGGCATAGATTTCTCGATTATGAACGAACATGATAAGTTTTCGAATTATATATGAAAAAAACTCGGGGAAATGTAACTTACGATTTTAAAGCCGAATTAAATCACTACGATTAATGCTAATACTATAAATCTTTGGTAGATAGATTAACAGGCTATTTGTATAGTGAAAAACTTAGGATTTATGGTAGTGTTAAATTATTGCAGAATGATTTCAATCTTGTTTTAGCCTGGAAATTATTGTTGTCACTATATACTACCCAGCTTAATATCATCGATAAAATTTTTAGAGGTTTAGCTTTTTGTTTAAAGAAATTTCAGTGATTGCTTTTGATCTTGACGATACTTTGTGGCCCTGTATGCCGACAATTAATCGTGCAGAGAAGGCAACCTATGAGTGGTTATTGCAGGATTATCCCCGTGTAACTGATAAATATTCTGAACGGGATTTATTAGATTTTAGAAAAAATGTTATGCGCAGTGATGAAAAATATAGCATTGATCTTTCTCTTATGCGTAAAGTTATGCTTGCCAAACTGGCTGAAGAATTTAATTATGATGAAGATTCAATGGTCGAAGAAGGGTTTCAATTATTTTATCGTTTACGACATGATGTGAGCTTTTACGATGATGTTTTTCCCGTTTTGGATAACTTGAAAAAACATTTTCGCCTGGGGTCTATCAGTAATGGCAATGCCAGTGCTGGCCTTACTGCATTAAATGATTATTTTGATTATTTTATTAATGCCGCTGATGTTATGAAGCGAAAACCCGATCCGCAAATTTTTCATACTTTCTGTGATTATCTGCAAATTGAACCAGAACAATGTTTATATGTGGGAGATGACCCTGATTATGATGTCGTAGGTGCCAGTAATGCAGGTATGCAAACCGTTTGGGTTAATAGAGAGAAAAAGCAGTGGCCTGTTGAGCTGCAACCGGCAAAAGCAGAGATTAATGATTTATTTCAATTACTAAATTTATTGCAGATAGTTTGATTTAAATATATTGAAAACTTTGTCTGCCAATAGTGGTTGGGCAATCTCTGTTGGGTGAATCCCATCTTCTTGCATATATTCTGGTTTAGTAGCAGCAATACCCTCTAGAAACCTGGGCAGGTAGACTACAGGTAACTGACTGGCTAGCTGTTCGTAAATTTGCTGGAAACGTTGATTGTAAACCGGTCCTAGATTGGGCGGTAAGCGTACACCGATCATTAAGACTTTAATATTTTGCTGTAAAGCTGTTTCGATAATCGATTTTAAAGACTGTTTTGTCTGTTTGAACTTAAAACCCCGTAAACCATCATTACCTCCTAGTTCAACAATCATATAGGCTGGTTTGTGTTGCTCCAGTAAGCCGCTTAGTCTTTCTTCTCCGCCAACTGTTGTTTCACCACTAATACTGGCATTAATCACTTCAATTTCCGGCTTGATAGCGTTTAACTTTTGTTGAAAGATAACCGGCCAGCTCTGATCTATTGATATATTATAGGCAGCGCTTAAACTGTCCCCAAGGATAAGTATTTTCGAACTGTTAGCCAGGGTAACTGTCGAAAAAAAGCTGGTAACTAGACTGATGAGTAATAATTTTAAGATGGATGATTGCATTGTAGTATCAAATTTAACAAAAATAGTTCAGGCTCCCGAAGGACCTTTGACCATATTGCAGGACATTGAGTTGAATGTGAAGTCCGGAGAAGCATTAGTCATAACTGGTGCATCGGGTTCTGGTAAAACAACTTTGCTGGGCTTAATGGCTGGGCTGGATAAAGCAACTCGGGGAGAAGTGATTTTGCTGGGAGAAAATTTGACTGATAAAAATGAAGAGCAGCGTGCTGCTTTAAGAAATGGTCGAGTCGGTTTTGTCTTTCAATCTTTTCATCTTGTCAGTGGGGCCACTGCATTACAAAATGTTATGTTACCTTTAGAGTTATCCGGTCGCCAGCAAGCCGGGCAGACTGCTGAACAGGTTTTAAAAAATGTTGGTTTGAGTCATCGTTTGAATACTCCTGTGGAACATTTATCAGGTGGAGAACAGCAGCGTGTAGCCATAGCACGCGCATATGCAGTTGAACCGGTTATTCTATTTGCGGATGAACCGACTGGTAATCTGGATTCTCGTACCGGAATGCAAATCAGTGAGCTGTTATTTGATTTACGTGATCAGTCCGGCACCAGTCTAGTACTGGTAACTCATGAAGGACGTTTAACTGAGCGTGCAGATCGTCAGATAAAAATGGATCTGGGACAAATTGTTAATTGAATAAAATAACACCTGGAATATTGATCGGACTGTTTTAATTTTGTCAGATATACCCATAGAAATATCGAAAATTCCTACTGATCCACGCAAATTATCACAGGCTGTTATTCAGGTTATTGATATGCTGGATTTGTATCAGGCTGAACTAGCCAGGATTCTGCATTTACAGTGTGCCGATATAGCGCGGCTGGCAAATGCTCAGACAGTGCTAGAACAGAATACGGCCAGCTGGCAATCTGCTAATGAATTTATAGAATTCTATCAATTGCTCTATAAAAAACATCAGGCTGATGGAGTGGCAATGCGTCATTGGTTGCGTCGCTATCATGATGATTTCAATCAAACTCCACATTTAATGATTGTGGATGAAGGCAGACTCTCTGATTTGGTTAAATTTCTCAACTGTTCTATGAACCAGGAAAAACCAGTTGAAAGGTAGTTAACTGTTCCAGATATTAACTGCACTTTCGGAACCTATATAAGTCACCCGGGTGATATTTTATTCAGTAGATAAAACCGATCTGTTAAGCCTCTTTTTTACGCATAACAGATTTTTTCAGGATGAATAGATGATGATTTAAATCATTTTCTCTAATTTATTTGTTTTTGCTATATTGACAGTATTAGTAAACACGAATATATTAATGAGAATATTTCTCATTTAGATAAGTTATGTCACTATCCATCGATTTAAATCAACCTGAGTCCGGTTTCGAGGGGCTAATTACCCGTATTGATGCTGATAAAGACTTGAAAAAAAAATTGATGAGCCTTGGAATCAGAAAGGGACAGCATGTATCTGTCTTGCAACAACGCCATAATGGTGTGGTGATTTTAAGTAATGGTAGTCGTGTTGCACTGGGTGCTAATATAGCTTCTAAAGTGTATTTAGAATCCATTCAAAGTTCGGACATTTAAATTAAAAATTCATTAACCTTGTATCACGTAATATGACTACATTAGCCATAGCTGGTAATCCAAATTGCGGGAAATCAGCCCTGTTCAATTATCTGACAGGTATTCGCCAGTCAACAGGTAACTGGCCGGGTGTGACTGTAGAGCGTAAACAGGGAAGTTTTAATTTATCAGATGATAATAAAGTAACAGTCATCGATTTACCGGGGATTTACACGCTGGATGCAATGTCACTGGATGAAAAAGTGACTAGAGACTATCTGTTAAGTCGCGAAGCTGATGTTGTTATTAATGTATTAGATGCTGCAAATCTGGAGCGTAATCTCTATTTAACTGTGCAACTACTGGAAATGGGTGTACCGGTTGTACTGGCATTAAATATGATGGATATAGCGGAAAAAAGAGGCATATCCATTGATATCGATCTATTGGCTGAAAAACTGGGTTGTCCGGTAGTTTGTATTGTTGCTGTTTCAGGTAAAGGTGTGAATGACCTTAAGCAGGCTGCTTTAAAGGTCATTGGTGATCATAGGCAGGGTGGCTTTACTCTTACTATGGATGCAGAAGTAGAAGCTGCTATCGCAGATATACGCCCACAACTACCCGATGAAAGTCATACTTATAATACTTACTGGATTGCCTTAAAACTTCTGGAAGGTGATTATAGCGTTTGTCACCATACGCCATCTGATGAATTGAAGCAGCTTGTTCAGAAGTGGCAACAACATATTCTCAATATAACGGATGAAAGTACCGATATTTATATTGCTGACTCTCGATTTGGACATGCTCATGCTATTTCTCAACTGGTTGTAAAAGTTAAAGGCAAGGTTCATAAGTATTTGTCTGATCGAATAGATCAGGTAGTGCTGCACCGTCTTGTCGGGGTGCCGATTTTTATGTTGGTGATGTACCTGATGTTTATGTTTACCATAAATTTCGGGGGGGCATTTATCAGCTTTTTTGATGGTGTTGCCGGGGCAATCTTTGTGGATGGATTCTCCCAGGTTCTAAAGTCAATGGGATCGCCTGACTGGTTGGTACTGATATTAGCTCAGGGACTGGGTGGTGGTATCCAGGTTGTTTCAACTTTTATTCCTATTATTACCTGTCTGTATCTCTTTCTATCATTTCTGGAAGACTCCGGTTATATGGCCAGGGCTGCATTTGTTATGGACAGGTTTATGCGCTCAATTGGACTACCCGGTAAGGCATTTGTACCTATGATTGTTGGTTTTGGCTGTAATGTTCCAGCAGTTATGGCAACTCGAACTCTGGAAAGTGAGCGGGAGAGAAAGCTCACGATTCTGATGAATCCTTTCATGTCCTGCGGTGCACGACTACCCGTATACGTTTTATTTGCAGCTGCTTTTTTCCCCAGTAATGGTCAGAATCTGGTTTTCGCTTTATATCTTATCGGTATTTTAATGGCTATTTTTACTGGCCTGATTATGAAACATAGTTTGTTATCAGGAGAGAGCAGTGGATTTTTGATGGAAATGCCAACTTATCATATTCCAACACTAAAGGGCATTGGCTTACGTACCTGGGATAGAGTTAAATTATTTATCCGTGACGCAGGTAAAGTCATTATAGTCATGGTGCTGGCATTAAATATTTTAAATTCAATTGGCACTGATGGTTCTATAGGTAATGATGATAGTGAACAATCAGTATTAAGTTTAATGGGTAAAGCCTTTACGCCGCTTTTTGCTCCGATGGGAATAAAAGAAGATAACTGGCCGGCAACAGTAGGTATTTTCACTGGAGTAATGGCTAAGGAAGCCATTGTGGGCACGCTTAACTCAATCTATATGCAGATGTCTCTGGAAGAGCATCCGCAACAGGCTGAGCCTTTTAATTTTTATCAGGCATTATCAGATGCTCTGGCTACCATCCCACAAAATCTGTCCGGATTAACTGACGTGATATTTGATCCCTTAGGGATCGGTGTCGGAGAAATTCAGGATACTCAAATGGCGGCTGAAAATCTGGCGGTTACGCAGGGAATATTTGGAGTCATGTCTGAACGTTTTGATGGACAGGCCGGTGCGTTTTCCTATCTATTATTTATTTTATTATATTTTCCCTGTATTGCGACTATAGGCGCTATTGCCAGAGAATCAGGAAGATTATGGGCAACTTTCGTTGCATTCTGGTCAACTTCAGTGGCTTATGTTACAGCCGTCATGTTTTACCAGTTCTCCCGCTTTAATGATAATCCGACTCATTCAATTATTATTATCTTAATGGTTTCAGGCTATACCATTTTGTTATACTTTGCTTTGCGCAATTACGCTAGTAAACAGCAAACGGTTGCTGCATTAACAATATGATATTAAAGCAGATAAAAGCCTATGTTCAATCTCATCCGCAGGTGAGCCTGAATGATATTGCTATTCATTTTGATGCAAATCCCGATGCTGTTAGAGGTATGCTGGATTTCTGGGTAAGAAAGGGAAAAATCAAACACTATTCGAGTGAAAATGTCTGCGCTGGTGGCTGTTCCTGTGGTCAAAAAAATTCCAATGATTTATATGAATGGAATCAGCAGATAGCCAATATTTCTATTGAAATTAAATAATTTATAGTCTTCACTATTAACATAACTGATTATCCGGGCAAATACACAAAATGGATCAAAATATAAGTCAGTTAACACAGCAATTAGCTAATCTATTAATACTGCGCAGTGACAGAATTTGCACAGCTGAATCCTGCACTGGTGGTTTAATCGCAAAAACTTTCACTGATCTGGCGGGTAGTTCAGAATGGTTTGATCGAGGGTTCGTGACTTACAGTAATCAGGCAAAAATTGATATGCTGGGTGTAAATCCTTCTACTTTGAGCAGTTTTGGGGCTGTTAGTGAAGAGGTAGCCAAAGAAATGGCATCAGGTGCTTTACAGCACAGTGAAGGTCAGGTTTCAATATCAGTGACGGGCATTGCAGGTCCCGGAGGAGGTAATGAAATGAAACCTGTTGGCACCGTCTGGTTTGGTTTTGCTATCAAAAAATCACCCGCTTCCACTGAAATATATTCTGAAAAACAATGGTTTAGCGGCGACAGAGAGAGTGTCAGAACGTCCAGTCTGATGTTTGCAATTAATCATATCCATCAATTATTAAAATAAATAAAAAATCTTTCTTTATGGCTCATCTTATGAGCTACTTTGTCAGTATAATAACTTCATAAATTTTTGAAAGAGAGTTTTTAATGAAAAAATATATCGTTAAAAGAAAAGTTCTCTTTATGTTCTCGTTATCCTGTGTGATAATCCGAGATATTCATCATTCAACTCAAACCAATCAGGAGTGACAATGGACGACAACAAGAAGAAAGCACTGGCAGCAGCACTAGGTCAAATCGAAAAACAATTTGGCAAGGGTTCTGTTATGCGTATGGGAGATGGCACCGTTGATCTAAATATGGAAGCCATATCTACCGGGTCATTATCACTGGATGTAGCACTTGGTATCGGCGGCTTGCCAAAAGGACGTATAGTAGAAATTTATGGTCCGGAATCATCCGGTAAAACAACATTAGCTTTACAGGTGATTGCTCAATGCCATAAAGCAGGTGGAACAGCTGCATTTGTGGATGCAGAACATGCGCTTGATCCTCTCTATGCAGAAAAGCTGGGTGTTAACATCGATGAATTACTGGTGTCTCAACCTGATACCGGTGAACAATCTCTTGAAATAACAGACATGCTGGTGCGTTCTGGAGCAGTCGACATCATTGTCGTAGATTCTGTTGCAGCCTTAACACCAAAAGCTGAGATTGAAGGTGAAATGGGTGATCATCATGTTGGATTGCAGGCTCGTTTAATGTCACAGGCTTTACGCAAGCTAACCGGCAGTATTCAACGCTCTAATGTACTGGTCATTTTTATTAACCAGATACGCATGAAAATAGGTGTTATGTTTGGAAATCCTGAAACTACGACTGGCGGTAATGCACTAAAATTTTATTCATCGGTCAGAATTGATATTCGTCGTATAGGTGCTATCAAAAGAGGCGATGAAGTCATCGGTAGTGAAACCCGCGTTAAGGTAGTCAAAAATAAAGTAGCGCCACCCTTCAAACAATGTGAGTTTGAAATATTATACGGTGAAGGCACATCACGTGAAGGCGAGTTAATCGATATGGGCGTTAAGCAGGGGATAGTCGATAAAGCAGGAGCCTGGTATAGCTATAATGAAGAACGAATTGGTCAGGGTAAAGATAATGTTCGTAATTACCTGAAGGAACATCCTGAAATGGCTGATGATATAGATCAGCGTTTACGGGATATCTTATTACCAAAATTAATACCGACTAACGCAGTTCCCTCGGATGATGAAGTTGTCGGTAAAAAAGAAACAAAAAAAGCTAAAGTCTGATCTTTTGAATTGAGTTATGCAGCGAAGTGCAAGAAATACAGCAATGGATTTGCTGTCAAGACGGGAGCATAGTTATAAAGAGTTGTATGCCAAGCTAACAGTACGAAAGTTTGATGCTGATGATATTACTCAGGCTCTGGACAGGCTTCAATCGGAAAATTTGCTAAATGATGAGCGCTTTACCGAAAGTTATATTCATTTTCGGGTAATGAAAGGATTCGGGCCACTGCGTATAAAAAGTGAATTGACGGAAAAAGGTGTAGATAATGAACTGGTTCAGAACCAGATGGAATCTTATGCTTCTGTCTGGTCTGAATTGATGGAACAGCAGAGAATTAAGAAATTTGGACTCGAAATACCAGAAGATTACAAAGAAAAGATGAAACAGGCCCGTTTTTTACAAAATAGGGGTTTTGCTGCAGAGTCAGTCATGCGATTATTCCGCTAATTTTAGCAATCTTTAATTTGATAGAAACTTTAATGACTTCCAGTGCCGAATTACGTGAAAAATTCCTGACCTTTTTTGAAAAGAAAGGACATGAAATTGTACCATCTAGCCCGGTAGTGCCGGCTAATGATCCAACGCTACTATTTACTGCTGCCGGTATGGTTCAGTTTAAAGATCTCTTTCTGGGGGAAGAGAAACGTTCTTATAGCAGAGCAACGACATCGCAACGTTGTATTCGTGCCGGTGGTAAGCACAACGACCTTGAAAATGTGGGGTATACAGCGCGTCATCATACTTTTTTCGAAATGCTGGGTAATTTTAGTTTTGGAGATTACTTTAAGCGCGAGGCCATACAGTATGCCTGGGAATTTCTAACCGAGGAAATTGGATTACCTGCCGAAAAACTGTGGGTTACCGTGTATGAAGAAGATGATGAAGCAGAAGATATCTGGTTGAAAGAAATGAAAGTTGATCCTGAGCGCTTTGGACGTATAGGTGCTAAAGATAACTTCTGGCAAATGGGTGATACAGGCCCCTGCGGGCCCTGTAGTGAAATATTTTATGATCATGGAGAGCATATTGCTGGCGGCCCTCCGGGTTCTCCTGATGAAGATGGTGATCGTTATATTGAAATATGGAACCTGGTCTTCATGCAATACGACCGTTCTGAAGATGGTACTTTAACACCCTTACCAAAACCTTCAGTCGACACTGGGATGGGGCTTGAGCGGCTGGCTGCTATTTTGCAGAATGTACACAATAATTATGATATTGATTTATTTAAGTCACTCATTCTTAAGGCTTCACAGTTAACAGGAGTTGAAGACCTTGAAAATAAATCCTTGCGCGTTATTGCTGATCATATTCGTTCATGTGCTTTTATGATTGTGGATGGTGTTTTACCCTCTAATGAAGGCAGAGGATACGTATTAAGAAGGATTATCAGGCGAGCTTCCCGTCATGGTCATCAACTTGGTTGTGATGAACCATTCTTTTTTCAACTTGTAGACACACTGGCTCAACAAATGGGTGAAGCTTATCCTGAGCTGGAAAAGGCTAAAGCTCATGTCTCCAAAGTTTTATTAAAAGAAGAACAACGTTTTGCTGAAACCCTTGAAAATGGTATGAAGATATTACGTGATGCCATCAAGTCTATGCAGGGTAAAGTGATTGATGGTGATACTGTTTTCAAATTATATGATACTTATGGATTTCCGGTGGACTTAACTGCAGATGTGGCACGCGAACAAGATCTGGAAGTTGATTACGATGGTTTTGACAAGGCTATGTCTGAGCAGAAAAAACGTGCTAGAGAATCCAGCCAGTTTGTAGTGAGTGGCGACGGTTTACAGTTAGATAATGTTTCTGAAACTGATTTCAAAGGATATGATGCAACTAGCTATCCCGCTAAAATAATCGGTATTCTTCAGGATGGCAAGCCTGCTGAAGAAGTAAATACCGGTGATAAAGCTATGATTATTCTGGACAATACGCCATTTTACGGAGAATCAGGTGGTCAGGTCGGTGATAGTGGTGAGCTTATTGCTGATAACGCTGTTTTTACTGTTGTTGATACACAAAAAAAGAAAGGTGTATTTTTACATATAGGTCAGATGAAAAGTGGTAGCCTGAAGCCTGGATCGGCAATTGATGCACAAATTGATGAGAAAAGAAGACAGGCTATAAAGCTGAACCATTCTGCAACCCATCTTATGCATGAAGAGTTACGTGTTATTCTGGGAGATCATGTTCAGCAAAAAGGATCTCTGGTAGATGATCAAAAACTACGCTTTGATTTTTCACATTTTCAGCCATTAACGGCTAATGAAATTCGTCAGATAGAAGATAGAGTAAACGCTCAAATTAGATTAAATAAAGAGACAACTGCACAGCTAATGTCGATAGATGATGCTAAAAAAACCGGTGCTATGATGCTATTTGGTGAAAAGTATGGTGAAACCGTTCGAGTTCTAAGTATTGGGTCAGAGTCAGTTGAGCTTTGTGGTGGAACTCATGTAGCACGAGCTGGAGATATAGGTCTTTTTAAAATTGTGATGGAAACCGGTGTAGCTGCAGGTGTCAGGCGTATTGAAGCAGTTACTGGAGAACTGGCATTGAAGCGTTTCTATGAGGATGAGCATCATCTTGAACAACTGGCTCATATCATGAAAACAGGAAGAGATGACGTTTTACATAAAGTTGAACAGATGCAACAGAATCAGCGTAAGCTTGAAAAAGAACTTGAACAACTCAAAGCAAATCTAGCTTCACAGGCTGGTGGAGATCTGGCATCTGAGGCAGTTGATGTTAAAGGTATAAATGTCCTCGCTGCCATACTAGAAGGCGCTGATGTTAAAACATTGCGTGATACGGTAGATCAGCTCAAAAATAAACTGGGACAGGCTGCAATCGTGCTGGCCAGTATTCAGGGTGATAAGATAACGATGATAGCTGGTGTAACTAAACAGGAAACCGCGAAGATTCGAGCAGGTGATCTTGTTAATGCTGTTGCCCAACAATGTGGTGGTAAGGGTGGAGGGCGACCCGATATGGCTCAGGCTGGTGGTAATTTGCCTGAAAACCTGCCCGCAGCATTGAATTCAGTTGTGCAATGGGTGGAAAATAAAATATCTTAAAAAATTACTGTATAAGTAGTGACTTATACAGTATTTATCTCCTATAATCGCGTCCTTTTATTATCTTACTAACTTGGGTTCTATTTTTCTGATTTTATTTTGACATGGCACTTTTAGTTCAAAAATATGGCGGCACATCTGTAGGATCAATTGATAGAATCAAGGCAGTTGCTGAAAAAATAATTGCTTACCGAAACCAGGGCCATGATATGGTTATAGTGGTTTCCGCGATGAGTGGTGAAACCAATAGATTGACAGATCTGGCTAAAGAAATTGATCCTTATGTACGTGGACGGGAACTGGATGTTTTATTAACAACCGGTGAGCAGGTGACCATTGCATTACTATCTATGGCTTTAAATAAAATGGGGTATCCAGCTGTATCTTATACAGGTGGGCAGGTTAAAATATTAACTGATAGTGCTTATAATAAAGCTAGAATTCTGTCAATTGATGCTGATAATATACAGCAGGATTTATCAAAAGGTAGAATAATTATAGTTGCTGGTTTTCAGGGTGTAGATGATAAGGGACAGATTACTACATTAGGTCGAGGTGGTTCTGATACCACTGGAGTGGCTCTTGCTGCCGCACTTAAAGCTGATGAATGTCAGATATTTACTGATGTGGATGGTGTTTATACGACTGACCCTAGAGTGGTTCCTGAGGCTAGACGCTTACCTAAAATTACATTTGAAGAAATGCTGGAAATGGCGAGCCTTGGTTCAAAAGTGCTACAAATTCGAGCAGTTGAATTTGCAGGGAAATATGGTGTGCCATTACGTGTTCTATCTTCCTTTGAAGAAGGGGAAGGTACTTTAATAACATCTGAAATAAATGAGGATGATACAGTGGAGCAAGCCGTAATCTCTGGGATTGCATTTAATCGAGACGAAGCTCAATTAACAATTAATGGTGTACCGGATACACCGGGTGTTGCATTTCAAATATTAGGCCCCATATCTGATTCAAATATTGAAGTAGATATGATTCTGCAAAATATAGGAGCTGATGGTACGACAGATTTTACGTTTACCGTTCATCGAAATGATTTCGATCTGGCTTTTTCAATTCTGCAGGATACCGCCGCTAAATTAGGCGCAAGAGAAGCTTATGGTAATACAAAAATTATTAAGCTATCGATTGTTGGTGTAGGCATGCGTTCTCATGCTGGCATTGCCAGTAGAATGTTTGAAATATTAGCAAATGAAGGAATCAATATTATTATGATTTCTACATCGGAAATTAAAATTTCTGTTGTTGTCGATGAAAAATATCTTGAGCTAGGTGTTCGTGCTTTGCATGAAGGCTTCGATTTAGCCGATACTCAAGTCGATAGTGAGGAATGAGTAGCAAAATTATTGTTTTATTAAGAAACAGTGACTTAGAGTGTTAACCATATCTCAATATTAATGCTTTCGGGCTAGCCCTATGCGACAATGTCGGGTAGAATTCTGTCATTCGGCATTGGATATGTCGAAATGTAGTTTAAAGCAGACAGGAAAATTTTGGAAAGTCTGTTTTTTGATTGACTTAATTGGAGAAGTTTTATGCTAATATTAACAAGGCGAGTAGGTGAAACATTAATGGTGGGTGACGAAGTCACTGTAACTGTTTTGGGTGTTAAAGGTAACCAGGTAAGAATTGGGGTGAATGCCCCCCGAGAAATTGCAGTACATCGTGAAGAAATTTATGATCGTATAAAGGCGGAGCAGGGGCAAGGCCAGCAAAATGATGAAAATATCGGTAACTCTTACTAGGAAGTAAAAAATAATAACCCGGAGAGATGGCCGAGTGGCTGAAGGCGCTCCCCTGCTAAGGGAGTATACGTTTAAACCGTATCGAGGGTTCGAATCCCTCTCTCTCCGCCATTAAAAACTGACCCAGTCGATTCGACTGGGTTTTTTTTTGCCGGTAAGGAAAAACATGAGTTCGTGATTGCAAAATCCAGGATCACGATGAACCTAGAAAAATCAGTTGAATCATGAAAGTCTACGTAACACCTTAATGCAGCTGATAAAATCAAAAACACAGTCTTCACCAATCAGGTGACTACGGTGTTTTTGATTTGCCGGCAATTGCTCCTGCATTGCTCTAACTACAGCCATCCCTGGCTTAGACCAGGTACATCAATCTGTTACGCATCTTTTTCACGCTCAACTGATTTTTCCAGGTTAATGTTGGGTTTTTTTATTTCGTAAGCTAAAGGCGTTTTTAGCGTTATATCAAATACTGTAAGAGGAATATATAATTTGCCTGCGGTCTTACTCATCGAAGTTTCCGCCACCATTCGTCAGATCGAAACCAATCTGCTTATCAAAGCGGGTTATCAGGTCACAACTGTTGTTGACTTTAAATCTATGATCGCCCGATTCAGTTCAGGATCTGCTGATCTGGGTTTATTTGATGCAGTGGTACTGGGGTGGCCGGATAGAAATATTAAGGAGGCTACTAAAGTTCTGGATTTACTGGATAAACAGAATATCCCTGTACTTACGCTGGCCCACGAGCATGATGTTTCATTGGGTCAAAGATTGCAGGGGCGAACACATTGCGCATTCCTGTTATGGCAGGATTACAGACAAAGTACCGATATTCTTACCCGTTTAATTCTGAAAGCCAATAAACGATATATCAAGCCAACCGCATCTTTCACGCTTGTGCAACCGATCCGGGTGCTTTTTGTTGATGATTCGAGAACCGTCAGATTGAAATACGAGCGTTTGCTGAAAGCGAATGGTTATACCACTGAAACTGCCTGTTCAGTCAAGGAAGCAATGCAAAAAGCCCTGGCTAGTGAATTTGATATAGCTATTATTGACTACTTTATGCCTGGTGAGACAGGGGACGTTTTATGTCGGCAATTACGTGATCATGAAGCAACAACTGGTATTACCAGTGCAATTATTACCGGAACCTATCTGGATAAGGAGATCAGGGCGTCACTTGAAGCCGGTGCTGTCGAATGTATGTTCAAGAATGAAAGTGATGATTTATTTCTAACCCGTATCGATGCCATGAGTCGGCATGTTCGAGCACATAATTCGATTGAAAATGAGCGTGAGCGCCTGAGTGGGATTTTGCAATCGGTCGGTGAAGGTGTGTATGGGGTCGATCCCGAGGGGCATATCCTTTTTGTTAATCCAGCCTGTCGAACAATTCTGGGGTATCAACCTGAAGATCGCTTGATTGGACGCTCTGCAATGGATATTTTCCACTATTCAGATGAAAAGGGTCATCCTATAGAAGAGGAAGATAGCTTTTTACTGAAAAGCTATGCAGCAGGTGAGCCGGTAAAGTCCCGGGAAACGGTATTCTGGCATAAACTAGGTCATCCCATTCCAGTCCAATGCACAATACATCCGCTGACTATAGAAGATAGAACAGAAGGTTCGGTGGTGGCTTTTAGTGATATTTCAGAACGAAAATTACTGGAAATGGAATTACGCTGGCAGGCCAGCCATGATGCATTGACCAAACTTTATAATCGTAGGAGTTTTGAAGAACAGTTACTGGCTGAAAGCGAGCGAGTTAAGCGCAGTAAAGAAACCAGCGCTTTACTATATCTTGATCTGGACCGTTTCAAATATATCAATGATACTGCCGGGCATGCTGCAGGTGATCAGTTATTGATTGAGATATCACGTGAAATGACGAAACGATTGAGAAAGGCAGATATGTTATCTCGTCTTGGTGGTGATGAATTTGCCATTATTCTACGAAATGTGAACGCTGATGATGTACTGGAAGTTGCTGATCAATTCCGTAAGATGCTTGATGAATATATGTTTGTTTATAATAACAAGCAATATAAGGTTAATGGAACAATCGGGATTTCTCTGATTGACCGGCATGCTGAATCACCTGGAGAAATACTTGCTGATGCTGATATTGCCTGCCATATTGCGAAAAGTGAAGGGCGTAATCGCACCCATCTGTTTGTAGCAGATAGTGATAATAAAACGGCCATGGACAAGGATTTAGGCTGGTCTTCACGACTTCACAATGCATTGCTGCATGACCAGCTTATGTTACATGCTCAGCCTATTGTTCCAATCCGCTATATTCCCAGCGATTTTAAACATGATGGGAATGGTCCTGTTTATGATGAACTGTTATCACAGGTACCGCAGGAATTTATGATCAATGAAATTCTATTACGCCTGGATGATCCGGTTTGGGGAATGATATTTCCAGGGGCCTTTTTGCCTACAGCTGAACGTTTTAATATGATGGATAAAATTGACTACTGGGTGGTCAATGCTTCTTTAAGAAAGCTGTCAATTTTACAACAGGCAGGATATGAGGGAATGTTTACCATTAACCTCTCTGGATTGAGTATTGGAAACAAGAAAATGCTGGCGGATATCGAAGCCCTGATTAATGAAATTGAGGTAGATACCAGTAAAGTGATTTTCGAAATTACCGAGACTTCTGCTGTATCCGATCTTGGTTCAGCGAATGAACTGATAAATCGACTAAATGCCAAGGGTTGCCGATTTGCGCTGGATGATTTTGGAAGCGGGTTTTCATCGTTCTCACATTTAAAAAATCTTCCGGTGGATTACATTAAAATTGATGGCTTATTTGTGCGCGGTGTGGTGGATGATTTAAGTGATAGAGCAATCGTTCAATCTATGAATGACATTGCGCATTCACTGGGTAAAAAAACTATCGCAGAGTATGTCGAGAATGCAGAAATTCTGAATTTCCTGATAGAGTCAGGTGTTGATTATGTTCAGGGCTACTACATCTCCAGACCTATGGATGTTGCAAATATTCAGGCTGAAATATCAAAGGTTGAATATAACTCTTGAACCTGGAAAAATCAGTTGAGCGTGAAAAAGATGCGTAACAGATTGATGTGCCTGGTCTAAGCCAGGGATGGCTGTAGTTAGAGCAATGCAGGAGCAATTGCCGGCAAATCAAAAATACCGTAGTCACCTGATTGGTGAAGACTGTGTTTTTGATTTTATCAGCTGCATTAAGGTGTTA
>JBNKKI010000129.1:0-22041 GCA_050291745.1 Gammaproteobacteria bacterium
TACCTGATAATACCAAAGCCGTATCATCTGTGGTGTCTCCACTGCTAAGCGCTCCAGTCACTGTACCGACATTATCTGTTGCAGCTGCGAAATTAGCCGATGGTGCAGCCATATCTCCAATCACGGTAAAATTACTGGTGGCAGCACTGGTATTACCTACACCATCTGTTTCTTTAACATTAAACTGATAGGTAACGCCATTAACGATGGATGCACTATAACTCCAGCTCGTACCACTCACGGTCGCGGCACCTAATAGTATGGCACCATTATAAACATTCACTGTCGAACCCGATTCGTTTGTACCCGATAAAATAAGAGCGGTATCGTCTGTAGTGTCTCCACTACTGAGCGTTCCTGTTACTGTACCGACATTATCTGTTGCAGCAGTGAAGTTAGCAGTTGGCGCTACCGTATCTCCAGTTACCGTAAAGTTACTGGTGGCAGTACTGGTATTACCAGCAGCATCAGTTTCTTTAACATTAAACTGATAGGTAACGCCATTGGCTATGGTTGCAGTATAATTCCAGCTCGTACCACTTACGGTCGCAGCTCCCAGTAATACCGCACCATTATAGACATTGACTGTCGAGCCACTCTCATTAGTACCTGATAATGCTAGCGCCGTATCATCTGTGGTGTCTCCACTACTAAGTGTACCGGTCACTGTACCGACATTATCTGTTGCGGCTGTAAAGTTAGCTATTGGTGCTGCCGTATCTCCAGTTACCGTAAAGTTACTGGTGGCCGCACTGGTGTTACCGGCAGGATCGGTTTCTCTAACATTAAACTGATAGGTAAGGCCATTGACTACGGTTGCATTATAACTCCAGCTTGTACCACTCACGGTCGCGGCACCTAATAGTATGGCACCATTATAAACATTCACGGTCGAACCCGATTCATTGCTACCTGATAATACCAAAGCCGTATCGTCTGTGGTGTCTCCACTGCTAAGCGATCCGGTCACTGTACCGACATTATCAGTCGCAGCTGTGAAGTTAGCTATTGGTGCAGCCGTATCTCCAATCACAGTAAAATTACTGGTGGCCGAACTGGTATTACCTACGCCATCTGTTTCTTTAACATTGAACTGATAGGTAATGCCATTGGCTACGGTTGCACTATAACTCCAGCTCGTACCACTCACGGTCGCGGCACCTAATAGTATGGCATCATTATAAACATTCACTGTCGAACCAGATTCGTTTGTACCCGATAAAACAAGAGCGGTATCGTCTGTAGTGTCTCCACTACTAAGCGCTCCTGTTACTGTACCAACATTATCTGTTGCAGCGGTGAAGTTGGCCGTTGGTGCAATACTATCAACTAAAACTGAAGTTAGACTGCCTATAGAATTTAGAGTTGTATTTATGTTACTACCACCAGAATCTTTAAGAGTACCCGTCGTATTTAAATCAATTGCTGCTGCAATAGTTATACCGTCAACATCAGTTAAACCAGCTTCGATGGTATAGCGGAACACAAGCGCAGTAGACCCGCTTCCACTTAAGTAGTCAGCATATTTAGTAACACCACCTATGTTGAGAGCAAGTCTCGGAGTATTAGTAACGGTAATATTTTCTGATACATTTACCGTAAAATCCAGATTACTACCTGTTATATAAGTATCATTTGCAGGTACCGAAACACTGTCTACCACTGGCACGACAGGACTTGTTGTAATTTGAGTTGTAGAATTAGCTGTTCCATCAGCTGTTCCATCATTAGGAGTTAAGGTGAATGTTGTTACTACTGTAGCAGGTGCTGCCACCTGATTAGTTGTTGCTGTAAATATTAAACCGCGTAAATTAGTTTGAGCTGTCGCCGCAGCTACTGAATCAACGGTATAATCTCCCGAACCATTGGTAGTCAATCCTGTACCACTTAAAGCACCATTGGCTCCAGTAAAAGTTATATGAATACTGACATTATCTCCATCTGTATCGGTTACAGTAACCCCACTAAAAGGGGTAATTGTCTGCTCGTCATTAATCGCCCCAGCTGTAGTGAATGAACCTCCCAGAGATGGCGCGGTGTTAGCTGAAGGTGTAATAAAAATGATATCGTCAAAATAGGTACCAAAGCCAGCATCACTCGGATAATCTTCGGAATCGGGATTTATACGTATTTCATCAACATCATCGAAACCGGCATCCGTCGTGACAACTTCTATGCCCTGGCCCCAGGACCCTGAAAAGGTAAAGACTTCCTGCGCAACCTGAGTACCATTCTTGAAACCAGTCACCGTGAATTTGTCATAAGTCCAATTGATCCAGTCATCCGCCCTGAATCCATAGAAATTTGATGCATTGTCGATTTTAATTGCGATATACTCTGGATTATTGTATGCACTATCCTCCACACCTACTTGCAAAGACTGGCGAACGGAATCATATTGAAGACCATAAGCATTGGCATCAAAATCTTCTGCAAGACTGGAGAATTGAGTAGATAATCCACCATCAGTAACTTTGAATGCAACATTGCCGAGGTTTACATTGCTGAATCCAAAACTCCCTACAAATGTTCCATCGGACTCGGTTGGTACGCCGCTGGGTTGGGTGGAAAAATTGAGCGTGGTAACGACACCCTCAAGAACTTTTATTGTATAGAATGCGCTCGCTGATATTGAGCTGCTCAGCTTATCATAGCTGTCCGTTGCCTGGATCAATAGCACACGATCTCCAGCTGTTGCCACAGGGTCAAAAGACAAGGTTTGCAGCATTGCTTGATATTGCGCAGGGGTGGCCACACCCGTCAGGGTCAATGTACCATTGGATGAATTGAAACTCGCAGTAATGCTATGCATTTCAGTGATCGACAGCACATCACCAGCCTGAAAGCCGGAGCTGAAAGAAACCTGTGCTGATTTGATACTGTTATCATCAATTTCGTAAACCTCAATGCCTGAATTGACAATACTCGCAGCTGAGTCAGTTGGCATGAACTTCGTCGGGCCGTATGCATTGATAACAGGAGCAATATTTCCTTGATAAACGATAAATGAGGATTCTGCTGAATTGTTTTGCATGCTGTCGCCATCAACTTCGGTATTGATGTTGGTAAGGCGAGTAACCGTATTGTTGACTAAATTGAAGTAATATAATTCCTGACCATCCGCACCCTGATCCTGCTGAAAGATTAATCCATCCTCATAAGAGGTCAGGTTCCTCAGGTCTGCGGTATTCCAACTGCCAACCGAAGAGGTCATATCTGTCACATTATTCGTCGAGTTATATCGATAGATATTCGTCGTTGTTGTCCCACCCGAGACGTACTCCCTCAGAGAAAAATACAATACACCGTTATGAATCGTGATATTACTGGTCGTACGATAGACATTTCCTGTATTCGATGATGCGTACTCTGAGGTTATGGTCCCCGAGGTATTGACCGAATAGATTCTTGCATATTTGTTTGATCCGAAATAACTGACCGCAAAAAACAGCTTGTTATCAAAGAGGGTAAAATCAACTATCGAAGGGTCTTCGTAAACCTCTGAGGTAAAGTCCTTTTTCTGCGTGACGGAACTGCCGTCATACTGATACAAGCGGTTATTATCATAGGTATTGGTTGTCGCCCAATTATTAGAGTCATATCTTCCCGGGGGAGTTGAATTGAGGTAGATTACTCCATTGAAAACAGCCATACCCCAGATTTCATCTGTACCAGAAAAATTTGGAGCAACTTCAATAGTGCTGCCATCCCATCGGTAAAGTGTCGTCAAATCACCACTATTGGGCTCTGCATCAAAATATAACTTATCGCCAGAGCCATCGTTAAAAACGACGAGTTTGGCGACACCGGCCTCAAATAAGGTACCATAGGTTATATTAGTCAGGGTATTGGCTACAGGATCATACTTTATTATCGCCCTTTCAGACCCATTAGGTTCTAATGTAAAATAAAGGTCGCCCGCATATTCAATGAAATTATCCAGCTCCGGATCAAAATTATTATCGGTAATCGAGCCAATGAACTGAACTTCCGTACCGTTGAAGTAACCAATTTGAGATTCACCATTTGCGGTTACAAAGGACCCCATTATCTTTCCGCTCAGATCGTATAAATCATATCTTGGGGGGCCACCGGAACTACCCGGGTTTGAAAAGGATACCTGCTCTACTTTGCCTGTATCAGGGTTGTAACCCCATAAGTTGCGGGCATAATTAGCATCATCAGCGCCAAAGAGCAGGGTTTCACTGCTTGGTCCCAATACGCCCCGATATCCTGGCACTGCGACACTCGCTGTTTCGATTGCCCCATATTCAAACTCCAGATTCCAGTCACCATTGAGGTCATCAGCACCAGTCATATTAGACGAGGCAGCTACATCAGCCCCTGTGAGCAATGAAAACTTCTCGATAAAGCGCTTCCCTGAAGCTCCCTCGGCAACATTACACCCATAAAGAAAGATATCTCCATCAAAGCTTAGTGAAGCTCCTATTTTTTTAAACACAGCCCTGTTAGCTTTTAACGATGAGAGATCTATTGTTAAAGCGCCTAACAAGAGTTCACCGCTATTACCATGGGAAACTATATGAATCGCATCAAGCTCTTTATAATCCTGCAATGAAGCAGTAATCTGATCCAAAGCATCTTTATCAGTCTCTAAAATAATTACATCAGTATCTTTTTTTACACTATCAATAAAAAGCTGATAATCGGTTACTCCTTTGTCGAGGATAAGAATTTCTTTCGCCTGCAGAACAAATGTTGTCAAAAGTAAAGATGCGAATATTATTATTGTAAATGTTCTTTTTAGCATTATCGAAACTCCATCTAATATAATTATCTTTTATACGGATAGCAGGATGTTTATCTTTGATGAAACCTCATCATTAACATTCTAAAAAGTTCCGTCCCTTTAAAGCATACTGTTATAAATTCTAGTCTAATATTTGCAGGATATAAGGAGTGACCTAACGACATATCGATCTTCGACAAAGATATAGTTGATCTAAGTCATGATTTGCTGTTATTACTGATAGAGGGATAGGATATTCGTGTATTTCCCCGACACAATTTTGCTCTTCACCACTCACTACAAGGGATTTATACGCCTACTCAATATGCCGACCTTACTTTGGCTTCACTTTTAACCAGAAATCCGCAGTTGGACGAGTTGATTGTGCGTTTGAGGTGGTGTAGATCAAGGCATTACAACTAAGAGGTATGCAGCCTCAAACCTGCAATTCAATTCGTAGCGGGATGTACCGATTGGGTCAGTATGCGCATCAACTGTCATGGTTTAAGAAACAGTGGGTTAACCTCTATTGTAAGCGGTCAACTGCGGAATCCAGGTTAATTCTCGATTCGATACAGTATGGCAGGAATTGATTGTGGTCGCCCTTTAATACTCGATAAAATCAATGTCACCTTTACGATAAATTTTTACTTGTAAAGAATAGTCTTTGAGAATACTCTTCTTATACTTCCTGTATTACCTGTATTTGAGGACAAATTCGATACTTATTTATATTTGAATAATTTTTTAATAAATGGAAAGCAAACAAGGTATGTGGCTCAATATTATTCAATTATAAAGCATCAATTTGAAAAAGCACTCCCCCCCAGAGTGCAAGTTTTATTGGGTTAATTGCAACATCCTTCTCAACTTTCTCATATCAAAGAAAATTCCAAATGACCAACAAATACAAAATCGTAATCAGTCTATTTATATCTATCATCATTTCCGGGTGCTCTCAAAAAGTCGCTACATATGTTTGGAACACACCTGAAACAGTCTCAGATTATCCTGAAAATATAATTGGAGATATAAATGACGATATAAATAAAGTAATGAAAAAAAGGAGCAGTTGGAAAACGGGGAGTCGAGATTTCGGTATCGTTTTTTCCGGCGGAGGAACAAGATCTGCTGCTGCCACTTTAGGCCAGATGCAGGCATTATTTGATCTTGGGTGGCTTGAAAAGGCTGATTATATTTCAGCTATATCTGGTGGAGCATGGGGCTCTCTTCCATTTATGTTTCTGCCCGAGAAATACTGCGATGAGGACACTAAGGAAACCTGTGATAAAGTTTATCTAGGCAACTACACCTCTCCTCATAGTATCTCTGAAAAGCAATTAATGTGCAGTGATAAACGTTCACTATCTGACGCTATATCAGAAGCAAAATATGACGTCCTAAATAATAATTACTTTTACATGTACCTTACAGGTAGAGGGGATGAAACCTTTGCCAGCTATCTAGGTAACATTTTTCTTCGACCCTTTAAATTAAAAAATTCTATAAGTAAGGACCTGGGAGAGCAAAAATTCTTTACTTATGGAGATGAAGAATACTTTGATCACTTAATTACTGATCAACAACGAACCGAATCTACTGCCCGAAAAACTGATTTTTTTAAAGCAAGAGTAGATCGACCGTTCTATATTGCAAGTAGTACACTTATGACCTTTGGCTCAGGAGATCCAGAATATTTTCTACCCGTAGAAATAACTCCTTTTTATGTGGGTGTGCCTACAAAAGCAAAAATGATTAAACGAGAAAAAAATATAGACATATCTCATCCTAATAAAAAGGACAATGAATACACCATTTACGAAACTTATTTGGGTGGTTATGTCGAACCCTTTGCTTATGATTTTTTACCTCCTGCTGGTGGTCGGTCAAGTAGTCCTGATGAACGTGTGATTGTTAAAAGTGACTATAAAAAACAGCGATTTTCACTCTCTGATGTTTTGGCAGTTACTGGGGCTGCACCACAGAAAACACTTCGCAGTTTAGGACCTTTAGAGATTGTTACTCAGCAGTTAGGCTTTCCTGAGCATATCCATTGGGGTGTAAGAGATAAGAAACCTCAAAATAAAGACAACAAGAATGATGTACCGGATCATTTAGAACAGGCTCATGGCGATGGCGGACATCTTGATAATATCGGCATAATGCCATTGTTAGCTCGTAAGGTGAATAATATTCTTGTGTTTGTAAATACCCAGACTCCTTTCCATTACGGGGAAAATTTAGAAACGAGCATATATGACAATATGACATCGTTCTTTGATTTAGATAAAAAGGGACCTTATAAAAAAGTATTTAAAGGTAAGCCTCATAATGTTATCTTTGAGGAAGAAAAATATATTGAACTTTTACAAGGCCTGAAAGCTCAGCAAAACACAGATGGACCACTGATCTATTGCGATCAATATGAGATTAAAGAAAACAAAAGATACAATATTAGAAAAGATGATAATTACAAACCCAATATCTGCTGGGTATACCTGGACGAATCAAAAAAATGGCTAGAAGCCATTAATAACAATGTCAATAAAAATGGCAATGACAATCAGAATTTTATAAGCAATATTACCGAACATAGGGGTGAATTCAAACACTTCCCTCACTATAAGACATTCTTCAATAACTTACCAAGTATTACGTTAATCGACCTGTCTCATAAGCAAGTTAATTTATTAGCTAATTTAACTGCCTGGACAGTCCGTGAAGGCGCACAAACTATCCGGAATGGTTTTAATAATGAATTTCAAAAAGCTCTTCCCATAGAAATAATAAATATAAAACCCAATCCTGCGATAAAGCTCGAAAGTTGTGACTTAGACTCCCCTCAACCCAAAGAGTTGTTAATCGGAGAATAGATTCAGCCGCAGATCCCTTTAATTATCAGGGGCAGAGTCAAATGGTTTATAAGTGAATTCACTATTAAAGCCCCTGCTTTTAGAATAAAGATAAAACAACAAGAATAACTTCTATGCTGTCTACTCTTAACAGTCATAAGAACCACAGAGGGAGCGAAGGAATACAGAGGTTTTTCTTAGTTGACTAGACAAAGCGAATACCTACCTACTGATAGCTTTTCAATGAACAAACAGCTACAGATTTTGCGAGGTGTTTTAGATTTCTAAGCTGCCTGTGCCTGTGCCTGTGCGGCAGTGAACAACAAAAACGGAATGGAGTGAGGCTTTTGTTCTTTCTAAGCTGCCTGTGCGGCAGTGAACAGATAGTCATTGAATTGCTTTTCTAACTTTTTTTTCTAAGCTGCCTGTGCGGCAGTGAACTCATTGGACCAGATTTGAATTGATCCGGGATCTTTCTAAGCTGCCTGTGCGGCAGTAAGCGGCCAGCTTAGAGAAATGACAGGTGATATGACTTTCTAAGCTACCTGTACGGCAGTAAGCCTGAACTATATGACAAAAATACCTTTAGGTAACAAGGGGTTAGCTCCAAACCATAGGTTTACCCAATGGTTTGAAAGCCCCTTGTAAGCCATTGATTTTAAATTACTTTTTTAAAGAGCAAATTTTTTGGTTAAAACAAAGGTATGGTAGACCCTTGCTTACTTAAACCATACGCACTAAACAACTTACTTTCTGAAGATGTTTTCCGAACAGACTTTTTCACAAAAAGCATAAATGAAGCTTGTCCTGTACTGTAACTTTTGAGCTTGACATGCGGATAAAATATTCTCTGACTGTATCTCTGACTGATTGCAGTTTCTAACTCATCAGTCAATGTTCCTCGCTCTCTATGCCGCTCTACCAAACGTCGAATATCACTTTTGCCCTTTAAATGTAGACGCTTGAAGATTACATGCTCTTTAACTTTTTCAGGTATAGCCTGAACATCAGTGACTAGTGAGTAACTCCTTATGACAGGATCATTGATGATCTGTGAATGTAGTTTATTCAGGTCATTAGTATTCCCATGCAAACGTATTATGCCGCCCAGTGTTCTCGACTGTCCATAACCTGGAAAACCGATACCCACTCTCCCTTCATATTGTGGAAGTAAACCATGAACACCCTGCATAAGTTGCGCGAGTATTTCACTCTGCAAAAGTTCTGGGTCTGGAATAGCTTTTAGCTCAAAATAGCTGTCCATGATTACTCCTTGCCACTGGCTCCGAATACCCCACCCCGTATCAAAACCGACATGACATAGTGCTGCTGGTCAACTTCCGGGACTTTATTCTCAGTTACCCAGCCATCAAAAATTGAATAAAAATCCATTTTTTGTTTGGGCTGGCGAAAGGCTGTTCCCAACGTAGTGACCGCACCATAAGGCTCCGCAGCAATTGGGAACTGTGCGCCTGGATACCAGGTGTCTATGGTTCGAATAGCATTACTGACTTTTTGAGAATGCATACCTGCAATCTCATTCTTCTGGTAGAGCACTTTACTTTTTTTGTCACCCGTATCCAGAATCAATTCTTGTGAGGGGTAGACTTCCTGTCCATAGCCGCATTTGAGTTCAGCCTGAACGTACAGAATCACAAATTGCTCACCTTTAAGACCTTTTTCGATTAAATCACCCAGTGCATCGACGTCCTGATTGCTATGATTAAAATTTGTCAGGTCGAGATCTTTTGCATTTTCAATTTTGCAGACTGGATTACTACCATCAGCTGATAGCGATACAGTAATGTGGATGTTTTCCGCACCCAATCGGTTACGCCATAACCAGCGCGCATTGACAAGGTTGGCTGCATATCGACGTGCCAATTCTGAAACCCCATGCTCCTCCAGATACTGACTAACAACTGATAGTAATTGCTGCTGATAATCCTGATCATTACAAACACTGGGCTTACCCATAAAGGGTAGTACCTTGCAGCTCCATTTTACCAATAAGGTATCACAGTTATGGTCAAGAGAGGCGACATCAACAGTTTGCAGATTAGCCTTTTGTATTTCAGCATCCAGTTTAACGGGGTCATTGGTTACCGCATTTTTCAGGCGATTGCTAATGGTTCCTCGAACTGACTTTTCCTTGATCTTGACGGTTTTCAATTCAATGTTTTTCTCTGCACTGTCGAACTGCCAGAATAAGGCATCGGAAATATCCAGTTTACGTTCAAAGGCCAGTACACTTGCTGTTTTTAAAGTCATGATGATTTTCCTTAGTTTTTATCCAATTAGTTTTGATTCACAAGAAATAAGTTGTTTTCCTGTTGGTACCGCCAGAAACAGCGGGATATTTCATCAGGTAAACGATTGGGGAATACCCACTTGCCTAGACCATAAACGGCCTCTACATATTGGCTGGGATATTCTGGGTTGCGGCAATGAGCCAATTCACCTGATGGGAATCGTGGTGTAATCGCCTGATATCCAACCGGCATCGGTACTAACCAACCCCGGCCAGTTTTAACACTTCTGGTTTGCCATCCACTTTTATTGATGAAGGTATCGACCGGCTCGTGATGCAAGGTAGCAACTTCGATTAATCCATCAAAAGCAGTGGCGTTGGGATTCTCATTTTGCAATGATCTGGTAATCTCTATTAAATCATTACTGGCATCCATAAGAACTGAAGCGGGCAATAACCGTTTCCATAAGTCACAGGCTTCACTCCGCTCCTTAAGCTCAACGCTTTGAATCGAACGTACACTTCCTCCAGCCATGCGTTGCTGAAGCAGCAAGGTTTTGCAAAGTTGTTGAAATTCATCGCTATCATCGCTCAACGCCGAAGAAGAGCGCAGTGTGGTGCTCACTTCCACAATCAGGCTCACGATTAAATTTACCTTGCCTTCTTCAATAATGGATGCGGTAGTACCGTCTTTTTTCACCGGGTTACGCGTTTGGTTAAAGCTGTAATCAGCAAATGCATGCGGCCGATAACGCTGTATCTGGATATCGTGACAGGCAATTAATACTCCGGGTAATCCAACTTGCAATCCTGCCTCATCCAATTTTTTGTTGAGCGCATGAATGGAACCTAGAAAACCGGTAATTGCCGGAAAACCATAAGTCAGCGGGCTGGATATCGCATTCGCTGCTTCGATCTCTATTTTTCTGATGACTAAATAATGACTGATGTCATTCATGCGAAAACCTCCCGCCCTTTACGCTGACTGGCTTTTATGGCCTTCTCAATTTCACGCATCCATTCACGATATTCAGGATCAGCAAAATTAATGGCCTGTTTCGGAAACTCGTACTGAAGTCGTTCATTGACCCACAGGGCAAAGCGTTCACAAATGCTCTGCTGCCAGTTAGTCGTTTCCCGAGCCTCTACGAAGACTTCTTCATCTTCAAGTAGCGCTCTTTTTGGATCGAGCCAATATTTTTCTTCCATATCCAGTTGGTAATTCTTACTCCATCCAGGTGAGTAGGTCTGTTGGATATGCTCAGCCAGTTCAAAAACACGAGCTAATATCAAATCCAGTGAACCTTTGCGCGCATCCCGAACCTCGACGTTGTTCTTCGCGCCAACAATCGCGTATAAATCTTTCAATTCATAAAAACAGATTCGTCTCAACCGCTTGTTAAACAATGATTGCTGATCTTTTTGAAGTCTAAAGGTGTAAGTACTATTGGATATCGGCGGAATCGATGGAAGCAGATAATTTCTACCACTTTGCTTACTTGTCAACAGGCTGACATTTTGCGGCTTAGTTCCACCCAAACGAGTGACACCAATATCAGGTAGAGAGACATAAGCTTGATGCTCCGCAGTTTTCTTTTTACGACTATCACGTGCCTGTTTGTTTGCCTCGCTATAACGAACCTGATTGAGGGCCGAAAAGAATTGACTCGACAGGCTTGATGGGTAGAGTGGTATCAAAGTAACATAACTGTCACTTGCTATAGCGCCTGCCAGCGGCCAAATCAACTGTTTGTTGCGCTCATGGCTATTAGGTAAAGAGATATCTCCATCAAGAGCGGATTTGAAGGCTTTAGCATATTTTTCAGATACTTCTTCCTGACTAGAAAATACGCCTTTTAATGCGGGATGTTGCTCTTGAATCAAATGCCGGATTCTTATGTGCTTTTCCTCACCCACCCAGGTTTCAAAAAATGCAGCCAATGGTAATGCAGCGGCATTACCATTGGCATCCAGGGGAATTTCGGCGAGAGTTTGTGAGCCAACCAATCCATCAGGTAATGTTTCTTTACTTTGAAAATTAACATTATCCCCTTTGGAATCAGGATGTACGCCCTTGGAGATATGAGTACCGAAGTGCAATTGTTTTGCCATTCTTTCAGCTGCATCCTGCATCCAGACATCTCGTTCGTATTTTTTCTTAAACTGTGTAATTTTCTCTGTGATTTCAGTGTACTGGTCGACCTGTATGACGGGATCAAGCTTATCTCTTGATTTTTCCAAAGGCTCCAGCTTCTTTGCAAGCTGCCGTGACAGAAAGCCTTCTATCGCTTGGGTGACTTGTTCATGATTTATTTCATGCATTTACATACTCCTTATAAGTTTATGCGGCTAAAAATAACTGGTGGTCAGGCATAACTTCGACCCAATAGCTATGTAGCCCAGGTTTTATCCAATCCTGCTTTTGCACCCTTTGTATTGTCAGCTTGAGATTCGTGCAATGTGAACAGGCGACTACTACGACTGTATCAAAGCTGTCTTTCGCTAACACCCAGTAAGTTCCAGCAACTGTCGGGATGCTTTCTGTTGACTTTTCATATTTGAAAGTTTTCATATCCAAGGAATCATAAATGTTGAACACACCTGAGACGGTATGCTATCTTTCAGCAATAGTCAATATTTATTTGCTAATAAGCTGAATTACTATATAGGATATATGTTTAAATAAATAAGCTTCCTTGCCTAATTATTTTTTTGAGCCACCTATTCGGCGGAAAAAAACCTCGCTAAAAAGCGTATTACAATATATTTCTAAGCTGCCTATACAGCAGTGCCTCATGATTTTAATCGATAAATCAATCATTTGCGAGTCACTTCCAAAACCCCACCCAAGGGTTAAATTTCCATGCCCCATCTTGCTTATCCAGACGTACACTGGCGTACTGCCTTGCCACAATGTCAGAATTTTCCTGTCCCAGTCGATCAGTCAGCTCCATTAAAGCGTCAAAATAATCCTCATTCAGCCACGGCTTAATACGCTGATTCGGCGTTTCAATAGCTTCGAATTTGAATTTTCCAGATTGAAACTCGCAATTTTCCAGATCCTGCCAGGCTGCTTCTGCCAATGTAAATCGATAACCTTCAGGGCTGGATTCCTCTGGCAAGCAGACAAAGTCTTCCTGGGGTTTACTGTCCCGAAATGGGCTTATTTTTTGTAGATGAGCTGAAACCTGGTTGCCATTGTTTTCACGCCAGAACGCACTGACAAAATTGCCCGAGCTATTCAATAAGTCTGCCATGACAGCATGTTCCAGATCGGCCATCCGGTTCGTCGGTTCGAGTTTCTGAGGTGCTTGTATTCTGGGTTGGGCATCTACCCTTGTGAGCTGTTCTGCCGTGATCAGATTATGGCAATTTTTGCTGGATAATGTGAATTTCGGATGATCATCCAGCTCAAATCCAGGTCGAACGTAGGCAGTGGGTTTACCCTTCAAGGCATTTATGTTTTTTTCCCATATTCTTATGTTGGGCACGTTGGCCGATTTATCAGGTCGGTGCCGCCAAACACGCCCGGCCAACTGGATAATCGAGCGCATGGATGAGGGTTCAACAATGGCCCAGTCGTAATCATGATCCCTCCCAATTTCAGCGACAGGACTGGCAAAAACGATAAAGATATGATGACTAGACTTTCCCTGTTGCATAGCCTGCTGGATTTCAGCATGCTTGAACAACGCCAGGGGTTCACTACGTAACAGTATCCGATCCAACTTTTGTTCCAGAGAATTTCGTAGCAGTAATAATTGTTTAGCATGATAGCAACAGACATGAACCTGTATATCATCGGATACCCGATCCTGGCGATAGATTTCCTGCACTAATTTGACGATTGGATTTATGTTGGCCATCCTGACCAGGCCAACACTTGCCCTACGCTGGCTCGTCGGGCAGGTTTCTGCATGAGCATGATGTAGCTCAATTGCAGTTGTCAGGATTTCACCCGCCAGAGCGTACATATTGACAGCTTCATTTTCAGGAGGTGGCGGTAGACCCAGCGACAGAATGGAAGCCATGCGCCGCACGGGTTGAGCCTGTAACTGATGAACACGTTTTTCAACAAACTTTTGATGAACTTTTTGGAAGTCATCATCAAGTTGGCAGTCATGATCGAGCTGGTTGTCTTCGTCGAACCAGGCACAACACACGGGAGGGTTCTGTGCTAGACCCATGTGATGATTCCATATCTTTCTCCCTGCCTGATACGCCTTAAATAGGCCAGTAACAAAATCTGGTGTCAGCGTTGCCGAAGAGAGTAATACTTTGCTACCAAACAGACCAGAAAAATAAACCAGGCGGGCAAGTGCGGGTAAGTCACGCTGATCAAAATCATCGGGTTCATCCAACACCAGATCGCTGGTCAGCAAGCGCAATATTGGTGCAATTTGCCGACCACCTCTGCTGCTTTCGGAGGCTTGCATAATGTGATCGATGGTACAGGTGACTACTGGTGCATAAAGTAACTGACGCGTCCTGGTGTCTGTTAGCAAAGTGGTGAATTCCTCAGGAAGCTGATAAAAATCCACACTGTCCAGCTCATTAAGCAAGGCATCCATAGACTCGCTACCATAGTCCTCAATTGACTCTGTTTCCGTCTGTTCAGATTCTGCCAGCTCAAACAGTTTCTGACTTGCCGCCCCACCAACCAGAATGGCTAGCTGTTCATCGGTCAGCTTAAGGCGCTCTCGTAATGCTTTTCCCGTTTGTAGCGTTAAAACCCGCAAACCCAATGCTATGGTAAAACGCGCCCCGATTTCAGGTGCACCCAACGCGTACATAATGCGGGCATTGCCTAGTGTTTTACCTAGACCGGTGGATGCCATATTGACCCCGAAGAAGCCATTTTCTAGAGCTCGTTTATTGATTGACTTAGCCAACCTGAACGCATCGTTTTGCCACTGGAATCTGCTGACTTTTGTCTGCATCGACAACGGAGGGTACCGTTCAGGCAAGCCATCGAGTTTTTCCGTCAGGTGAGGAATTTCTCTACTTATCTTCTTGGCAAACTCACTAACACCGAGTAAATGCTCATCCAGCGCTTGCTTGGGTGAGTGATCCTTATTAGTGTTGGCTAACAACGTAGTTTCAAATTGCTTGTCGCCCTTAACTCTTTTGGGCGCATCTGCTTTTAAGCAGGAATAGTTATGATCGGCAAGCATCAAACATAGCCGTGACATATGTATGAAAAATGGATCAGCAACAGGTTTTATCGCCAATTCACGTAATGGCTTATGATCACGGGCTTTACGCGCCCAACGCGTGACAGCTTTTTGCCAGCTTTTACTTTCCATAACAACAGATTTCATTTGCCAGAAGTTTGGACTATTTTCTGCTTTAGAGTTGAATACCCAGCCAGGATAGGGTTTGAGGCAATAATAAAAAGTAGAAATATCCATCTGCTCGCCCCATAACTGGGGGTTGCTCTGTTCAGTCCTTCTGGCAACTTGCTGGTATGCTTTCGGGTCATAAGTTGGCAAACGATGGTGGCTTACGACTAACCAGGCTATTATCTGCGCTAAAGGGGGCAACTCCTCCAGGGAAGGCGCTTTATTTTTTGTCTTGGAACTATCGTTATACAGCGCTTCCAGCCAGTCAGGATTGGCTTGGATAAACCCCTGAAAATTCATCAGTCGATCCAACCAGCTATCATCGTCTTTACAGCCCCAAATCATTGCCTGGAACAGGCGTAAGGAGATCCATTCGTGACGATAGGGATCACCCTGCTTTTTATCAGGTTTTAATTTTGCTTGAAAGCCAATGGTTGCCTTGCCAATATCGTGAAGTAACGCAGCTAGAACCGAGATAATTTGTATACTATGAGCACTCAGCCAGCGACTTTCTTCCTCACCGGTATAGCGATTGTTGTGGGTGCTATTTACTGGAACTCGACCGGTACGGTCAAACTTACGTTTGTTACCCACAACCCAAACCAGTTCACTACGACTGCGAGACCGAATCCAATGACAACTCACTGCAGTATTTTTTGTTGCTGTTTTTCGAAGCAATTTTTTCACGGCTAGCAACCCTTCCTGCGTAATCACAGTCTGCCAGGTGTTATCACCAATACGATCAGCGAAAGCATCTAGCACCCGACGGGTGCGATTGAGTGCCTTCTTTTCGCATTGCGATACGAAGGTGACCATCATGGGTTTTTACCCCGTGGTTTGCATTGCGGATTTATGGCGCTTGTTGTTTCCATGTATTGCTTATTGTTCCTATAGATTCCTGTTAATTCGATTCATTCACTGTATTATATACGCAAATATAAATTTCCAAATTGTATCTGCATATGAAAACGGTGTGGATTCAGAAGAAATGAAAAGGGTATTAAAGGATATTGGTGAAGATTTACAAAAAGGAGTTTATTCTGTTAACCAATATCTGCCAGGTGCAGAGGTATACGCATAATGTCGATTTATTTGTTATCAGTTGAGCCTGAAGGCTACAAAGAACTGACCTTACCTGAGGGTTTATCGTTCTTACAGTGCAATTGCTTAAAGTGGGCTGGTGAATCCAAGTTGGAATCATGGTCAACCCCCGAGCTGGTGTGGGTGAACGATGATTTTTCTGAATCATCAGATAACGATGCTGATTTTATAAAGTTTAGCGGTGCAATTGTTATTTCATCACACGCCTGTCAAAAGTTACAGCCCTTTCTAAAGGATCAGGTTGAGTTCTTGCCTGTTATCGTAGATGGTGAAACCAGATACATTTTAAATATATTGAACGTTCTGGATATTTTGGACAGAGAAAGGTCAATATTTAAAATCTATAGTGATGGAAAAATAGGTGGGTGTGAGCACGCTTTCATCAACGAACCCAGTGAAGATCATTTTATCTATAAAGTTGCTGGATTCCTTGGAAGAATCTTTATTAGTAATTCCTTTGTTGCACTAGTTCGTGAGTTTGGTTTAACAGGAGCTTTGATTAGGGAATATCAAAACCCCTAGTTTTACTTAAGATATCTCTGGTCAATTCTGTTGAATCTGGATTCCTCAGTTGACCGCTCGCAAAGTGGTTAACCCACTGTTTCATAAAGCATGACAGTTGATGTGTATGATCCTGGAAAAATCACCCAATTGCTGCATCCCGCCACGATCTGAATTGCAGGTTTGAAGCGGCGTATCTGTTCGCTGTAACGCTCTGGAATAGCTGGCTATTCCGCGTCGTTACGCCTTGATCTACACCACCTCAAACGCACAATCAACTCGTCCAACTGCAGATTCCAGGTTTAAAATCATGCTGTCTACCCTGTGTACCTCTATATTCTTTGCGGTTAAGCCTTTTATCAGATATGAAATTAGCTGATAAATTCCCTGGGTGCCTTCAAATTAGATCAAAAACCATTTTTTTCTAAAAATACAGATCTTTTAGTTAAAAAATCCCATAAATATTTTTATTTGCTACTATTATAATATACAAAAATATAAATTTTTCGCGGCTATCTGTTGCCTGATTATAAGCCATCGAAAAAAAATGGATTTAATATGACAAAATCGACTTTGTTAATCGTTGACGATGAACCTATAAATTTATCAGTATTGAGCCAGATTTTATCTGAAAAATATCTGGTGCGAGTGGCTAATTCAGGGATCAGGGCGCTGGAAGTTGCTGCGAGCCAGCCTGAGCCTGATTTAATTCTGCTCGACGTAATGATGCCTCAAATGGATGGATACGAAGTCCTGCAGCGTCTGAAAGAAAATCCACTCACCAGTAATATTCCTGTTATTTTTGTCACTGCCATGGAAACAACACTGGATGAAAAAAAGGGCTTTGAACTAGGTGCTGTTGATTATGTTACCAAACCGATTCGTTCAGAAATTCTTCTGGAACGGATTAAATCCCAGTTAATATTAAAGCAGGCACGCGATTTCCTGAGCGACAAAAATCAGTTTCTGGAAGAAGAAATAGGTCGACGCATGAGGGATTATCAAATGATTCAAAATGTCAGTATCCGTGCATTAGCGCATCTTGCTGAAACACGCGATCCTGAAACCGGTAATCATATTATTCGAACGCAATCTTATGTTCAGTTACTGGCACAGCAATTACAAAATCATCCTCGCTTTAAAAATACGCTAACTGATAGTTTCATTGATCTTGTCATCAAGTCTGCCCCCTTACATGATATTGGTAAAGTTGGTATTCCGGATTCTATTTTACTTAAGCCAGGAAAGTTAAATGAGGAGGAATGGGCAATCATGAAAACCCATACCACTTTAGGTGTACAGGCTATTGAAAAAAGTGAAATTGATGTGGATCGAGAAATTGAATTTCTGGTACTGGCTAAACAAATTGTACACTGGCATCACGAAAGATGGGATGGCACAGGTTATCCAGATGGCCTCAGTGGTGATGATATCCCGATATCGGCGAGACTCATGTCAATGGCTGATGTTTTTGATGCATTAACAACTCGACGTGTCTACAAGCCTGCTTACTCACCAGAGACTGCACGGAAAATTATTTTGAAAGAAAAAGGTAAACAGTTTGATCCGGATATTACCGATGCTTTTGATCAGCAATTTGATCAATTTGTTTATCAGGCAACTAATTATGGGGACGGTTCTTTAATCAATTAATTGAATTAAATATTAAGCTAATTAAAGCTCGAAAATATGACTGATAATTTACAGATGAATATGCAACTGGCAAATGATAAACAAGTCTTAGCAGTACCTGAAATAAATAACCTAAGTCATCATGTTGAGCTGCTTAAGAATGAGTTTTCCTGTGGCTTTACCAGCCCTGGTTTTTATCAGCTAGTCACTCATCAACTTTCACCTAAAAGCTGAAGAGGATCATGACTAGTCCATTAAAAATACTTCAACTTGAGGATAATCCCTTTGATGCTGAGTTGATTCTACGGGTACTACGTAAGGATGGACTGTTATTTGAAGCTGCTCGTGTCGAAACTGAAGAGGAATTTATTCAGGCACTTGATAACTTTAAACCTGATTTGATTTTAACCGATTACAGTTTATCTGCTTATAGCGGTATCAAGGCACTTAAGTTTATTAATAAACATAAAATCTCCGTTCCTTTAATTTTTATCAGTGGTGCAATGGGTGAAGAAATTGCGGTAGAGACACTCCTGCTGGGTGCTGCTGATTATATTTTAAAAGATAAAATGGCTCGCCTGCCTGCCACTATTGCCAGGGTCATGGAAGAGAAAAAACAGCATCAAAAATTGAAAGTTTCAAAGAAGAAACTTAGAAAAAGTGAAGCATTATTAAATGAAATGGGGCGTATGGCAAAACTCGGTGCCTGGGAACTGGATATTGAGAAGCAGCAGACTACCTGGACCAAAGAGGTTTATCGCATTCATGAAATAGATAGTGATAAAACAGCTGATTTTTCTGAGACCATTAATTTTTATCACCCGGATGATCAGGAAAAGTTATCTCAGGCTATTAAAGATGCTATTGAACATAACACCGCCTATGACCTGGAATTACAAATCATAACCGCAAAAGGCAATAAACGTTGGGTACATACGACTGGAAAACCTGTTATTGAGGATGGCAAACTAACCAGACTACGAGGTATGTTTCAGGATGTTAGCAAGCGCAAGCAGGCTGAGATAGAACGAAATAAACTGGCTCAGGCAGTTGAACAAAGCCCTGATAGTATTGTGATTACAGATACCAATGCTAACATTGAATATGTCAACGATGCCTTTGTTAAAGCCACCGGATATACAAAAGAACAAGCCATAGGTCAAAACCCCCGATTATTACATTCAGGCAATACACCTCGGGAAACATTTGATGATATGTGGCAAACACTTTTGGCTGGTGAAGTATGGAAAGGTGAATTTATTAATAAAAATATTCATGATGAAATCTATACTGAATTTGCAATCATAACGCCCATACGTAATAGCAGTGGCAGCATTACAAATTATCTGGCCATTAAAGAGGATATTACAGAGAAGAAAAAAATTGCTCAGGAACTGGATTATCATCGACATCATCTGGAAAAACTTGTAGAGCAAAGAACTCAGCAATTATCCGAAGCTACCGAACGGGCAGAATCTGCCAATAAGGAAAAGAGTGAATTTCTGGCTAATATGAGTCATGAAATTCGTACACCGATGAATGCGATTCTGGGCCTGACATATTTGATGCAAATTAATAACCCGACTCAGGAACAACAGGAACGTTTATCCAAAATCAATACTTCTGCTCGTCACCTGCTATCTGTTATTAACGATATTCTTGACATATCAAAAATAGAAGCTGGCAGAATGGTATTAGAAATTACCGATTTCAATTTAAATGCTATTTTTGATCATATTCGCTCGATGATACGTGATTCAGCCAATGATAAAGGCTTATCAATAGACTTTGATACTGATAGTGTACCAATTTTACTTCAGGGTGATTCTACCCGACTTCGTCAGGCTCTTTTAAATTATATTGCAAATGCAATTAAATTTACTGAAAAGGGTCAGATTCAAATTCGCGCTATCAAACTGAAAGAAAAAAATGATCAGGTCCTTGTACGTTTTGAAGTCGAGGACAGTGGTATAGGTATTGCTGCAGATAAAATAGACAATCTTTTTACCGCATTCAACCAGGCTGATACCTCCACTACCCGTCAATTTGGAGGGACCGGCCTGGGGCTGGTCATTACCCGAAGACTGGCAGAAATGATGGGGGGAACAGTAGGTGTTAGCAGTGATCCGGGTAAAGGCAGTACCTTCTGGTTTACTGCACAACTTAAACGTGGAAATGAACATAATATTGAAATCCCCGATGATGAAACTTTTGATGCGGAAAATATAATTTTGCAGAAATACCCGGGGTGTCAGTTACTATTAGTAGAAGACAATGAAATCAATAGTGAAGTCGCTCAACAATTACTGACTTCTATAGGATTACAGGTAGATATTGCATCTAATGGTCGTATAGCTGTTGATAAAGTACGTCAAAATAAATATGACCTGGTATTAATGGATATACAGATGCCGGAAATGGATGGACTTGAAGCTACACGTATTATTCGCAAAATGGAAGGCCGTCAAGGTTTACCTATACTGGCGATGTCTGCTAATGTTTTTGAAGAAGATCATCGTGCCAGTCTGGATGCAGGTATGAATGATTTTGTATCAAAACCCGTAAACCCACATGAACTTTTTTCAACCCTGATCAAGTGGTTACCTGAGCAGAGTCCAGCCGATGACTTTTTAAAAAGTTCAGATTCAATCATTGATAGAGAAAGTTTACTATATCAACAACTATCCATTACTGAAGGATTAAATCTACAGAGTGGCCTCGATATTATGAATGGCAATATCGAAAACTACTTTAAATTGCTGAAAAAATTTGATCAGACACATAGAAAAGATATCGCAAAGTTAAAACAGTTAATTGAATCTGCTGAACTGGATAAAGCTGAACATATTGTACACTCGATCAAAGGAGTGTCCGGAAACCTTGGACTTTTTGAAATACAATATGCTGCCTCAAGTTTATATCTGCAACTAAGAACAGCTCCGCAACAAAGTTTAGTTAAGCTGGTTAATGATATTATTAAACTTCAGCATAAATTGCATTTATCTCTGAAGCAAATAGCCAGTGAAAAAGAAGATAACATACAGCAAAATATTTCATTGCCACAGGAACATGAAAAATTAAATCAACTACATAAGTTACTTTCAATTGATAGTGCAGATACTAATGAGTACTACCATCAAAATGAAGTGCTTTTTAGTCGTTCATTGGGAGACTATGCAGCATCAATACAACAACTTATTGAACAATATAATTACCCTGAAGCAATACAAAAACTAGACCTGGCAATTCATAAATACAGAAAAGAGTATTAAACCTGGAAAAATCAGTTGAATCATGAAAGTCTACGTAACACATTAATGCACCTGATAAAATCAAAAACACACTCTTCACCAATCAGCTGCCTACGGTGTTTTTGATTTGCCGGCAATTGCGCCTGCATTGCTCTAACGACAGCCATTCCTGACTTAGACCAGGCACATCAATCTGTTACCCTAGAAAAATCAGTTGAATCATGAAAGTCTACGTAACACATTAATGCACCTGATAAAATCAAAAACACACTCTTCACCAATCAGGTGACTACGGTGTTTTTGATTTGCCGGCAATTGCTCCTGCATTGCTCTAACTACAGCCATCCCTGGCTTAGACCAG
>JBNKKI010000130.1:0-12704 GCA_050291745.1 Gammaproteobacteria bacterium
TTAGAGCAATGCAGGAGCAATTGCCGGCAAATCAAAAACACCGTAGTCACCTGATTGGTGAAGAGTGTGTTTTTGATTTTATCAGGTGCATTAAGGTGTTACGTAGACTTTCATGATTCAACTGATTTTTCTAGGTTCAACTGTAATGGTTGTTGAAACAGTGCGTTTACCTCTATTGTGAGCAGTCAACTGCGGAATCCAATTTGAAGGAACACCATCAACTTAATACTAATTAAACGATGATTTACCGGATACTTAACAATTGATAATTACAAAAATTTGAAAGATGTTTCAATTCACATTGTATAAGTAACATATTCGACTACAATTTGTTTTTAATAATAAAATTTCCTTTTGGAGCTTAACTGAATGAAACTATTATTCCTGATTTTACTCACTTCCCTGACTTTACCTGCCTGGGGACAATCCAATGATTTTCCGGGTAGAGGGATTTATCAAGGTGTCAAAGTTTACGAAACAACTCAACTTTATGAATCATTTAATGATGTCATCGTAGTCGATGTCAGATCAAACTTTGAATACGATACCTTGCATATTAAGAATTCAATTAATATTCCTTTAGTTGGCAGAAATTTCGCAAATGAAGTCACGAAACTTCAGGAGCAGGGAAAACCTATAATTTTTTACTGCAATGGACATACTTGCTACAAAGCATACAAAGCATCTGTTAAAGCTCAAAACCATAAAATTTCAAATACTTTCGCTTATGATGCAGGTGTATTTGACTGGACCAGGGCTTACCCTGATAAGGCAACATTACTGGGGAAATCTCCTGTTGATACCAGCCGCCTCCTGGGAAAGAAGGATTTTAAAAGTCGTCAAATAGAACCAGCAGATTTTATCAAAAAGATGAAAGATAACAAAGTTGCCGTGCTGGATATTAGAGAACCTGCTCAACGTGGTCTAATTGAATTATTCCCATACCGTCAGGAAAATATCACCATGGATGATAAGATTAATCTCAACAAATTTCTGGATAAAATAAAAGCAACAGGTAAAACACTGTTAGTTTATGATGAAGCAGGTAGACAGGTACGCTGGCTACAATATCACCTTCAGGATAAGAACATAAGCAACTATTTTTTCATGGCAGGTGGCGTTAAAAACTATTTTAAATCTTTGAAAAAAAAATAACCAAACTGCTGGTTGACCCACAGCCTTATGGCTGTGCGTCAACTGCCTCAGAATCTTCTTTTTCTGGAGCCAGTAAATCTGATCTAGAAATACCCATGGCCAGTGCACTGGCACTTGCTACATATATTGATGAATAAGTTCCAACGACAATACCAATAATCAAAGCCAGAGCAAAAGCTTCTATCACTTCACCACCAAAGAAGTATAGAGCAATCAATACTAGCAATGTGGTCAATGATGTGACCAAGGTACGCGATATAGTTTGATTGATTGACATGTTAATAAGGTCTATAGGCGATTTCTTACGAATTTTACGGAAGTTTTCACGAATACGATCAAATACAACAATCGTATCATTTAGCGAGTAACCTATAACCGCTAAAATTGCAGCCAGCACACTTAAATCAAAATCAAGCTGTAAAACAGAAAATACTCCTAAAGTGATTATCACATCATGAACCAATGCAGCGACAGCACCTAAGGAAAAACGATATTCAAAACGCAGAGAGACATAGATTAAAATAGCAATCAAAGCATATAAAACAGCGAGTCCTCCATCTTCACGAAGCTCATCTCCGACCTGTGGACCAACAAAATCTACTCGTCTTACATCCATTTCCTGGGTGGTTTGCGCCTCTAATAAAGGTAAGATTAATGTACTTAATTCTGCTTTATTCTGTCCTTCCCGAGGAACCAGTCTAATCAGAACTTCTTTTGCGCTACCAAAATGCTGCACAATAGCTTCAGCATAACCGGCGTCAGTCAGGGTCTGACGAATCGGGTCTAAATCAACTGATTCCTGATAACCCACCTCAATAACACTACCACCGGTGAAATCTATTCCTACATTTAATTTATTAGTGAATAAACTAACTAGTGAAATAAGAATCAATACAACAGATATGGACATCGCAATTTTGCGGACGCCCATATAATTTATTTCTTTTGAGAATGCCATAATTTTTCCTGTTTATTATTGATTAAATTGCCAGTTTTTTGATGTTTTTACGCCCATATACAATATTAACAATGGCGCGAGTACCCATAATAGCTGTAAACATGGATGTGAGAATTCCTATAGATAATGTCACAGCAAATCCTTTTATAGGTCCTGTTCCAAATCCAAAAAGAATGACCGCAACAATCAATGTGGTGATATTTGCATCAGCTATGGTACTAAATGCTTTTTGATAACCCGCATAAATAGAAGCCTGGGGAGAATTGCCCATTCTAATTTCTTCACGAATCCTTTCAAATATTAATACATTGGCATCAACAGCCATACCCACAGTTAATACGATACCTGCAATACCTGGCAACGTTAAGGTAGCCTGTAACAGAGATAAAATTGCAACCAGAAGTACCAGATTTACAGCCAAAGCAATATTTGCAATTAAGCCAAAAGCTTTGTAATAAACCATCATAAAAATGAGTACAGCAACAAAACCAAAAACAACAGATTTATAACCTTTATTGATATTCTCCTGTCCCAGACTAGGCCCTACGGTTCTTTCTTCAATAATAATCATTGGTGCGCGTAGTGCACCCGCTCTTAATAATAAAGCCAGATCTCTTGCTTCCCGGGTACTATCCAGCCCGGTTATATGGAAACGCTTACTTAACTGATCTCGAATGGTGGCAACATTGATAACACGTTGTTCAGTTTTCTTGGTTCTTATTCTCTCACCGTTAATTTCTTTGTAATCATATTTATCTTCAATAAAAACCACACCCATCGGCTTGCCAATATTATCTCGTGTGATCTTACTCATGCGATCAGCACCCTTACTATTAAGAGTAATGGTAACATCCGGTGAACCTGACTGACTATCCAGACCAGATGCGGCCCCAATTACCTGATCACCGGTTACAATAACACTGCGCTCTAACAGGACTGGAGAACCATTTGTTTCTTTATATAATTTGGTTCCTACTGGCGCTTTACCAGATCTTTCAGCTTCAGACCAGTCAACTAATGATCCCTGGGCCAGACGAAATTCCAGGGTTGCAGTTGCACCAAGAATTTCTTTTGCTCTGACTGTATCCTGTACACCCGGTAACTGAACAACAACTCTGTCTTCGCCCTGTCGTTGAATAACAGGTTCTGCAACACCAAGTTCATTGACACGATTTTTAAGTGTCGAAATATTTTGAGTTAAGGCAACCGTTTTCTCAGTTTTAAGTGCTTCCTCACTATAGCTGAGATCAATACGAAATTTACCTCCATTATCTGTAGCGGTGAAAATAAAATCTCTAAATTTCTCTTCCAGTTTAAGTAAGGCTTTTTCTCTATCATCCAGACTGGAAAAAGTTACTGACAACATATCTTTTGACACCTTGACTGAACGGTATCGAATTTTCTCTGAGCGCAAAAAGGATTTAATTTCAATAGAAGCTCTATTCAATGATTTAAGAATAGCTGCATTCATATCAACTTCCATCAGAAAGTGCACGCCACCGCGTAAGTCAAGTCCAAGATACATCGGTAAAGCATTCATAGAGCGTAACCACTCTGGTGTAGCGGGTGCCAGGTTTAATGCTACCGAGTAGTTTTTATCCTCTTCCTGCAAAGCATCTTTAATATCTTCAGCAGCTTTTAATTGCTGCTCTTCTGATTTAAAACGAATCAGAACATAACCATCACCTTTCTCAACTGAACGAAATTCAATATTTAAATTTTGCAAAACATTTTTTATATGCTGAATTTCATTATCATCAATGAGTTTAATCCTGTGTGATACTTGAACAGCAGGATCATCAACATAAAGATTGGGCGCCGCATAAATAAGTCCAAAAATTAAGACAAAAACGAGCAGCAGGTATTTCCAGGCAGGATATTGATTGAGCATAATCTTCTATTTCGGTGGTGGATTATAAAGTTTTGATAGTTCCTTTGGGCAAAACAGTCGCTACCGCGTGGCTCTGCACTTTAACTTCAACATTTTCAGCAATTTTACAGGTTAAATAATTATCTGAAACATCGGTTACCTTACCCAAAATACCACCTTGTGTGACAATTTCATCTCCCTTGGCGAGGTTAGAAACCATCATTTTATGTTCTTTAGCCTTTTTCTGCTGAGGACGAATCAACAGGAAATAAAAAATGACAAACAGCACGATTAAAGGCAGGAATGACATGATGTCACCTCCAGCAGCTGGAGCGGTCTGAGCAACAGCATCACTAATAAAAAAACTCATAATATTTCCTAATAAAAAGCTTAATAGATGGGATAAAAACGGCGCGTATTATTGCACAGTGAGAAGGTTATATGAAGGAGATTTAACGATATAACGACTAACCTTCACGAACTCCCCGTATCCACACTAATATAGGGACAATAATTTGAAAACCAACCCTGTCAATAATTCAATTTCAACAAATTCGATTAAGAAAGTTTTAACCTGGAAAAATCAGTTCAGCGTGAAAAAGATACATAACAGATTGATGTGCCTGATCTAAATCAGGGATGACTATAGTTAGAGCAATGCAGGAGTAATTTTGCCAAGAAATCAAAAACACCGTTGTCAGCTGATTGGTGATGAGTGTGTTTTTGATTTTTTCAGCTGCATTACGGTGTTACCTGGATTTTCATGATTAACTGATTTTTCCAGGTTCAACTCGTCCAACTGCAGAATCCAGGTTGAAGCTAAACCTGAGTTTATTTTGAAAACCTGTCATAAAACTCCTTTGCAAAATCATCAAACCGGTTCTGCTCTATACTGGTTCTAATTTTTTTCATAAGATCCTGAAAATAATACAGATTATGAATCGTATTTAATCGAGAACCCAAAATTTCATGACATTTATCCAGATGTCGCAGGTAAGCACGTGAATAGTTTTTACAGGTATAACACCCACAATTCTCATCCAGAGGTTGGGTATCATTCGCATAACAGGCATTCCTGATTTTGATTATGCCATCATGAGTATATAGATAACCGGTTCTAGCATTGCGTGTTGGAATCACGCAATCGAACATGTCTATACCTCTTCGAACAGATTCTATTAAATCTTCAGGTTTACCGACTCCCATTAAATAACGCGGTTTATCCTGAGGCATTTCTGGCAGGCAAATATCCAGCATTTGATTTCTCTCATCAGCTGGTTCACCCACCGACAGACCACCTATTGCATAGCCATCAAAATCGATATCAATCAATTCGGAAATAGATTTTTTACGTAAATCACCATACATTCCCCCCTGCACTATGCCAAATAGGGCTGCAGGATTATCAGCATGAGCAATTTTACTACGCTTAGCCCATCGTAAAGATAACTCCATTGATTCCTTGACTTCATCATGTGTTGCAGGATACGGCGTACATTCATCAAAAATCATCACGATATCAGACCCCAGGTCACGTTGAACCTGCATTGAGATTTCTGGTGTTAATTCAACTTTAGCGCCATCCACCGGAGAGTTAAATTTCACACCCTGCTCTGTTATCTTGCGCATTTCAGCCAGACTAAAAACCTGAAACCCACCCGAATCTGTCAATATAGGTCCCTGCCAGTGCATAAAATCATGTAAATCACCATGCTGCCTGATAATTTCAGTACCCGGTCTTAACATCAGGTGAAAAGTATTTCCTAATATGATCTGCGCGCCCAGATCCTGTAATTCCTCGGGTGTCATCGCTTTGACAGTACCATAAGTGCCAACAGGCATAAAAGCAGGTGTTTCAACGGTACCACGATCAAATTTTAATCGTCCACGTCGTGCAGAGCCGTCGATTGTATCAAGTTCAAATTTCATATTGCTGGCAATTAATTGAGGGAATCCATAAGTTTAACGGTGAAAGGCATGAAGATCACCTTGAAGAAGCTTGTTTTAAACAAAAAATTGAAAAATTCTGATGATTCATTCGCTATATGTGCTGTTACGGTTAATTTTGTTTTTAATAAACATGGCATCACCATAACTAAAAAAGCGATATTTTTTTTGTACTGCATGTTGATAAGCATTGAGCATAAAATCTTTACCACCAAAAGCACTCACTAGCATGAGCAAGGTCGAACGTGGTAAATGGAAATTAGTCAGCATCGCATCGACGACTTTAAATTCGAATCCGGGAGTAATAAATAACCTTGTATCATCAGAATAAGGCTGTAATTTTCCAGTATTGGCAGCAGCACTTTCCAGGCTTCTTACAACAGTTGTACCAATAGCTATTATCCTGCCGCCATTTTTTCTGGTTTGTTCAACTTTTTCACACACTTCGGGCGAAACTTCTACTACTTCAGCATGCATAATATGGTCATCAACATTATCGACTCTAACTGGTTGAAATGTACCGGCTCCAACATGCAAGGTGACAAAAGAAACTTCAACACCTTTTTCTTTAAAAGATTGCATACAGGCCTGGTCGAAGTGTAATCCGGCAGTGGGAGCGGCAACGGCACCGGGTTTACGGGAATAGACGGTTTGATACCTCTCCCGGTCACTCTCTTCATCGCCACGTTGAATATAAGGCGGTAGTGGCATATGACCATATTGCTGTAATAATGATAGCCAGGATAATGAACTATTTTGATGTAAAATAAAAAACTCGTCCTGTCTCCCGATTACTTCACAATCAATGCTATTTTCCAGTTTGAGCTTACTCCCTGCATGAGGTGATTTACTGGATCTTAAATGTGCCAGTAATGTTGAATCATCAAGTATTCTTTCAACTAGCACCTCTATCTTTCCCCCGGTTTCTTTCTGACCGAATAAACGAGCAGGAAAAACACGGGTATCATTAAAAACAACTAGATCCCCGGGGTTAACCAGCGAGATAAAGTTTTCAAAATTATTATCTTCTATACTATCTGTTTGTGGATCTAAAACCAGTAAACGGGATGACTGTCTTTGCGCTAAAGGCTTTTGAGCAATTAATGCTTCAGGTAACTGGTAATCAAAATCAGCTGATTTCATAATCAAGGTGTGAATTAAAAGGGCGCAATCATACTGGGTTATTGTTGTCCGGATCAATCTATTCAAGCAGCTTATAAGTATTTTCAACCAGAGTATAAAATTTGTTGATGCAAACAATATAAAAAATAGTATGCTTAACTCTACCACTTATGGCATTTATCAATTAGAATCCTCTGCCATATTCATGTGAAGACCTGATAACTGAGATTATCTACAATTAATAAAAATTATTTGTCTTGTCTGATCAGTAAATATTTTCATAATCGTTCAATTTACCTCAGGTAGATTTATATTTGATTTATGCCAGTGTGATGAAATTGGTAGACATAGGGGATTCAAAATCCCCCGCTAGCGATAGCGTGGCGGTTCGAGTCCGCCCACTGGTACCACTTTTTCAGTTTGTATTAAAATGTTTATCATATCAGTCGACAGATTTGTATCGATAAACACTCTTTCAACAGCTAAATTAAAGAGAGAATCATGAAACGTCTCAGCTTACTAATCATTAGTCTATCATTTAGTCTCATCAGTTTTAATACAATGGCCCAGGGATATGGTTATGCTCAACCCTATGCTCAGTATCAAAATTATAATCAGCAATCGCCAGCTCAATTGCTTGAAATGGGCATAAAAGTTTTACAAAACTATCTTATTAATGGTCAATTAGATAATCAGGAAAAAGTTATTAATTTTCTGGATACTCAGTTATCACCTTTCTTTGATTTTGAACAGATGGCCCGCTGGTCAGCAGGTTTTCATTATCAGCGTATGAATTCAGCGCAACAGTATATTTTTCAGTCAAATCTAAAAAAATTATTTTTTACTGCATTTGCTCGTATCGTGAGTGCCTACGGGGATGCACAACCTCGTGTAGAATTTTTACCACCCCGCCGTCAGGGATATGATGAAGTCGTTGTAACTGCTCGAGTCATTCCATCCTCTAATTACCCGATCCGCATTGATTTCCGTTTTATGCAAGGACCTCAGGGTTGGAAAATTTATGATGTAGGTACCAATGGAAGCAGTGCTATTGCTTATTACCGGGCTTATTTCAGAAATCTGATTCGCACGCGTGGTTATGCAGCGCTAACCCAACAGTAAAAAGCATCACCCACTCTGCAATCACAGCAATATAATCGACCGGAATTTTATGGATACGCATCGACTTCTCACAAAACTTAGTAGCCGTATTTTATTGCAATTTATCATTGCAATTATTCTGGTCACGATTGCAATAGGGATGAATATAGAGTTTTTAAAGCAGTTTTATCTACTTAATCAGCAAACCAATACCGGTATCATTCTGAATAGTTTTATTGCTGGTGTTTTAGTTTTCGGCCTATTTAACCTGCTATTACTTCTGATCCGATATAATAGAGAAGAAAAATCAATAGCCGCATTTGTTGAGAATGTAGAAGCAATTCGCAAAGATCCAATCGAAGGTTTAAATACTCACAGCCTGATTGTAAAACGTTATGCCACCATGAAATCTATCAATACTGCTAATGGTGAAATAAATCATAATGCACTTGCAGCTATGTTAACTGCTGATGAAAGTACTCGATTGGGTGTTGTTCGATTTATTAATAACATACTTATTTTAACCGGTGTTTTCGGAACGATTGTTTCATTGTCTATCGCTCTATTAGGTGCTTCCGACCTTATTGAATCTGCAGGTACCGGTCTTGATGGCATGGGTCTTGTTATCCATGGCATGTCCACCGCTTTGTCTACCACCATAACGGCTATTGTCAGTTATGTACTTTTCGGCTACTTCTACCTTCGTGTCAAAGATGTTCAGACTCATTTAATCAGCGGTATAGAACATTTGACCTCAGTATTTCTAATTCCAAAATTCGTTAAGCGTAGCGAAGATATCGTTAACCAGATGTCTGGATTAATTAAAGGAATTATTCGGGCTACTGAAAAAATGACTCAAACGCAGGAAATTTATCATCAATCTGCTGTCACTTTACAACAATCTGTCAATGACAATAAAGAACAGATGGATAAGTTGACTAATGATATTACAACTATTAAGAAAATATTGCGTGACGGTTTTCGTTTACCAGCACCTGCTCCAGGACAGGAATGAGTGCATTTTCACCAATAGGTCCACACGGGCTGGATTCCGATAACGGAGACTCATTCTGGCCTTCTTTTACCGACATCATGATGGTTGTGGTGTTGATATTCCTGCTGGCGACCAGTTTACTGATCGTGCGTAACTATAATTTAGTTGCAGAACTTCAGCATAGTATAGAAGCTGAAAAGATGGCTAACCTGGTTATAGAATCAACCACTCAGGAAAATGCAACACTGGAAGAACGTTTAATTAATGCAGAACAACTGAATTCAATTTTACGACTACGCTTGCTGGAAAAAGATGAATTACTTGCGAAAGCAAAACAGGAACAACAAAAAAAGCTTCAATTAATTGCCGCTTTAGAATCAGATAAAGTCAAACTTGACGAACAGATTATCCAGAAACAGGCTGAAATAACTGAAGCCAGTTTAAAAATTAATGTGATAACTGCTGAATCAGAAGAATTTTCCAATCAGCTTGAAGAACTCAAACTTCAACTTAATCAGCAAAAAGAATTACTGCAGGCCTCTCAGCAGGAGCTTGAATTAGCGAATGCTGAAATAGCCGCATTAAATGCCACTTCAGCCCAACAGCAACAAAACCTTGATATCCTGGAAAAGGAAAAAATTGAATATAATCGTCAATTATTAACACTTCAGGGTGACTATGATGTAGTCAAATCGAAATATGACCAACTCATAAAACCAGCAAGAAGTGCAAAAGGAAAATATGTTGTCGAAGTTTTTTATGTAAAAGAAAAAGCTGGAAAAATTATTCGTTTTAAAGAGCCAGGAGATAAAAAATATCAGGAAATGTCGATGGCCGATGTCGAACAAAAACTGAGTAAACTAAAGAAAGACAAAGGTGAGGATTTATACGTAAAAATCATCATCCCCAAAAATAGTGGACTTACTTATAATGAAGCCTGGGGATTCATGAAAACATTGCTCGATAAATATGATTATTACTACCAGGGTGATACCAAACTGGATAATTCAAAACGGTAACCACAATAATATTAGCTGCTCCATACTCAAGCTTACACTTGGGACAGATTTTAGTTAGGACTGGATTGAAATCATTACTCCATTAGGCTTCTCATCTGATAGCTCCGGCCGCCAATTGATTTAACCTGGAAAAATCAGTTGAGCGTGAAAAAGATGCATAACAGATTGATATGGCCGGTCTAAGACAGGGATGGCTGTAGGTAGAGCAATTACCGAGAAATCAAAAACACCGTAGTTAGCTGATTGGTGATGAGTGTGTTTTTGACTTTATCAGCTGCATTAAGGTGTTACCTGGATTTTCATGATTCAACTGATTTTTCCAGGATTAATATTACTGTCAATTAAAACCATTCTACTAATGCCACACCTACTCCAATTGATGTTGTCTCGTGATTATAATCAATCAGGCTTTCTCCATAGCCATGAAAAATTTGTGCATAGCACCGCAAGCGATCAAAACAGGGATAAGACCAGTCCAGATTGATTGATCCCCGGGAGTTATCAGCTGATTTCATTGAATGCCTTATTTGAGTGGAGATCTGGTGAGAGTTTCTATTTCGATGTACGATGAGTAGCTCTCCCCGGCCAACATAATCAAGTATATCCGGGTTTTCGTCTTCCTCTTCAGATACTTCAGGGATTCTCCACCAGGGTCGCAGTTGAATAACCCAGTCAGGCCGATCAAAACCAACAGAAAGAATTAATCTGTTCCAGCTGCGAGATAAGGGTTCATTTTGCCCATTGGATTGATGGGTCAGACTTAAACTCAATAAACGTCCGGTAAAACTGCCAAAATCATAATCAGTTCTCCATACAAAAATAAACTCAGGTTCATGATTAGTTTCACGAAAAGGTCGGGATTCAGCCGAATTATAAACCTGCCATCGAGATGATTGCGTGTAACCAAACCATAAATCACCATTATGACCAAGAATATCGTTGGCTAATTTTGTTTTGAAACTGAGTTGCAGTTTAGACTCCAGATAATTTAAATTCTGGGGAATAGTTGATGATGTTCGTGGATTTGGGGTTTGTGGTAACTCATTAAGTTGAGTGTTATAAAAAATCGGGAAAAAATATACCGGCTTATAAGCACGAAAAGCGTATTGCACTAAATCCTGCTCCAGCTCCCAACGTTCATTTAATAATGAATAATCTTTACCTGATCCAGCTTTATCAATTACTTTCAGATCAATGTTTATATCCCCTGTTAATTCACTGTTCTGTTGTTCATCAAAGCAGGTTAAGCGCTCTTTTGAATTTTCAATTTCCCAGCAGGGTGTCGATTGTGCAGTGACCTGGAATACTGATACCAGTAATACAACAAAGATAAATAGTTTCAATGAATATAGTACCTGTCAGGATTCGAATGAAGTTTCCTGCATTTCTCCGTTTGTGCTCACGTATACTGTTTTGACATCCGGTAATTTTGATAGAATATAGGCTGACATGAGTACCAGTGACTTTTTATTTTCCTGTTCAAAGGCACCTAAAATTTTATCGGCCATAATTTGACAGCGTTGTTCGATATTGGGATTGTCTACCCAGCTTCTACTCATTTGCCAGCCTTTATCCATATCATTATCAACTTTTTTAAAAAAATCGTTGCCATCTTTAATAATATCTTCTGGTACTTCGACTGGATAGTTTTGGTCTTCGATGCTGATATTAAGTATCATACTTCTTTTCCTAATTAATAATTGAGACATTATAACCATGTTAGCTTCAATCGATCATTTAATATCCGCTCAAAATCTGATTAAAATCAAACAACTATTAGAAGATTCACCATTTTTAGATGGCAAGCTATCTGCTGGCATGGTTGCTAAAGGTGTAAAAATCAATGAAGAAATGGACCCTCAGTCGGCTCATTTCAAGGAACTCAACGAGCTTGTAATGACCAATCTGGTTCGCCATCCGGTCTACAAAGCTGCAGCCTGGCCTAAGCGAGTTGCAGTTCCTTTCTATGCACGCTATGAACCGGGTATGGAATATGGTGAACATGTTGATGATCCCATCATGGGACAGGGTGATTTATATCGCACTGATGTATCTACAACCGTTTTTCTATCAGAACCAGATGAATATGAAGGTGGTGAACTTGTCATCAAAGATACCTATGGTGAGAGAAGTATTAAGATGGCAGCTGGTTCTGCTGTTATTTATCCTTCGCACAGTCGTCATTATGTTGCTCCTGTCACTAAAGGAGTACGCTATGTCGCTGTTACCTGGGCACAAAGTACGGTAAGAGATCCTTCAAAACGTGAAATGTTATATGAGTTAAATCAGGCCAGAGAAATGTTATATAAAGAGTTACCTGATTCAGAAGCGACAAGAAAGATAAGCGCCACATTTAACAACCTTGTACGTCGCTGGGTTGATGTTTGATTAAACCTGGAATCCGCAGTTGGACGAGCTGAAGTGTGCGTTTGAGGTGGTGTAGATCAAGGCGTAACGACGCGGAATAGCGAGCTATTCCAAGGAGTTACAACGAAGAGATACGCCGCCTCAAACGTACAATTCAGTTCGTAGCGGGAT
>JBNKKI010000131.1:0-15941 GCA_050291745.1 Gammaproteobacteria bacterium
CAGTAAATGCGTACCAGTCATCGTTTTTTGCTTCTGCAAAAACGCCATACACGGCATCCCTGTCGATAACCCATCAGGATCAAGCTGTAATTTTACAGCCCTGGCAATTGCCCCAGAAAAACCTCGGTACCATGTGCAGTCCAAATGAATGACAGATCTGTGGCCTGTAACGGCCAACCTGTTGTGGCTCTACACATGGGCACAAATTCGAATAACCGATAAATATTGAAAGAGCTGGCCCAATCAAGTCTGGTGGTTATTTACCAACCCCATGCATGGTTAACCATGCCCTTTCAAACTTAACCAAAGATTTTCTCATCGTTGTACGCTTCTCGAATAATCGGGGTCAGATACACGTTAAATTTTAAATAATCTAAATTTAATTTGTACCTGACCTTCATTATCGGCCAGAATATGCAAGCACACATAGTTTTCACATTCACGACACTTTGATTTCGAATCCTGTATAAAAAGGTATACAAAAGCCTACATCCTTTTTTTGGTCTATGAGTCATAGATTGGAAAATGACGTTTGTTTATCATGACAAACTAATACCTTATACTCATTAGTGCCGTTAGAAAATACGTAAAACAATATGGATATAAATTATGCAAATCGTATACCTTGTTGTCATTGCAGTGTTACTGGGAACCTTTGTCCGCCCTAGTGACAAACGAAGCTACTACATTGCTATTATGGCGATATTCGGAATTGCGTTCTTTTGTTTGTGGCGATTCATTGAATTTTATTTGGCAGTTTCCGGGACGGACACATCAGATAAAAGTGTCTATTTTTATCTCTTAATGCTGGTTATTGGCATCGTGGCATTGTTGCCAATAGTGGTACATATACATCGAACTGCCGCTATCGTGTTGATGCTGATATTTTTCGCCTTTGTTGTGCCAACATTTATCTTTGATAAGAACATCAAAGATGGCATTGCCATTTTATCTGGATATTTTGATGACCCTGCCGTTAGGTTCGGAGAGGCATCGAAACCGCTTAATTCCACTGAATATATGTTTTCCGATGGGGGAGTTTCTATTCAAATCCCAGCTGGATGGCAGAAAAAGTTACATGCCTCTGGCTTGAGTTATTTTGTGCGTACTAGTAGTGGGAAAGTAGTTGCCGAGATGCGACCAAGCTGTTTTCATGAGACAGAACTTTCTATACCTGAAATAGTTAATAATATCCTGCGCTGGGATGCTGATAACGCATTCACCTCGAGCAAACAGTGTTACTTGAATAGCGACAGTGTCTTTAATTGCCTTATACGAAGTACTGGTGCGGGATCAGCACCAGTAAAGGAGAAGTGGCGTTGGTTTATGATGGATAAATACCAACGGCAAAATGTTGAGATTGATTTAATTTTTTATAGTGCATCAGAGCAGGCTAAGCAAGATGCCAAGGGCATGATTGACTCCGCCAAATGGATACCTTTGAAGGGTTTTCTTCCTCAGTGCGTTGGAACCATCGACTGGTTTTAAGTTAATAAACCATGCCGAACTGTTACTCGCACAACTGTAATGCGTGTATATTTTGCGAATAACAATACGGCCAGAAATGTTTTTTGAGGGGTCGGAACTAGACTTAGTATGCCCCCTTTTTTATTGCTATTTTTTCCAGAATAATTGGGGTCAGATACACGTTAAATTTTAAATAATCGAAATTTAATTTGTATCTGCCCCTCATTATCTGAAAGGTGGCTGTAGGACAGCTATTGGTTTTTTCTGATATTTACTCGAAAATAATGCATGAAGGCGTGAAAAATACGTCGAGTTATCAGGGAACTTGGCGGATATCAGAGAAAATGAGAGATTATTGGATGATATTTCACAGCAGCTTGTAATATGAAAGTATGGCTTTTATACATTATTTTAATGTTGGCACCATTCATTTCAATCAATATCATAAATTGGTACTAGATTTTCATCAAAAATAAGTCCTTTTAAATCGAATAATTCCACAACCTCTTTAAATTGTACTCCACAAAATAGAGTGCGGCATTTCTCAAAGTCAGACTTAAAGATTAAATGTTTTGATGCACTATCCTTAAACTCAAGATGTTCAAGGTCCACTTCAATTCCATTGGAGTATTCTATCTTGCTCCCTTGCTCATCAGCTTCACCCTTTGTGAAACAGTTGAAAATATAATAAATCTCTGAAGCTATAGTGACAGGTAGAAGCTCACCAAATTTCGCTAATATTTCTCCTATCAACCGGTTGGCTTTAGGAGATAGAACCAAAGTGGCATCAATCCAGCAGCTTAAATCAGGCATAATTGAGGAAGGCTCTCCACCATAATCAATAAATTTAGTATCTGGAGTGCTCCACCAGGACAACATAGCGGTATTTCTTTCGCTAAATTGATAGATGCGGTCGGTGTCGATATCATCAGGCGCATGTCTGGTTACATCCAGAATACTCAAATCAAGCTGCTTGTACTTGGGTGCGTCTTTTCTTATGGCAAAATATTTATTCATAGATCCTATCGTTCAGCGTTTCTGCATACCAGGAATATTCTTTGGCTCATAATCCTGGAGCATTCTAGCAATAATCTGAAGCGCTGATTTAAGGAATCAATATTTCTGATTCGGAAGTCTACGCATCTCTGGGCTCAAGTCTTGTCTTTTGCCTCGATATGAAATAAGAGCGTAAGCCTCTGATCAACACATCTGTTTTTTCTGCATAAACTGATCGCCATAGTGTCTACCTAAAAATAAGTGGACACTTCTATGCGAATAATCGGGGTCAGATATCTCGCAGTAGGAATGATGGTTACCCGCCCTCCTTCGGTTCGATCCCAACAGAATGTGGAACTTCTTGATTACACATTACTCACTAAACCGCGATATCAATCCAGGGAGTTGATCAGAAAATATGGCCACCCTAAAAAGCTTAAGTAAGCGACATTCGTACCTGATCCTCATTATTGCTTCATAATATTATTTTTATGCTCACCTGTTAACGCAGTCTTATTGATAAATGCACTACAAAATAAGCGCATCACCAGGATCATCGAATACTAAACCTTTGAAACCTTTAGCTTCTAAATGTTGCTTGACCTTTTCATGAACTATGATCGTTGTCATATTGTCTGCCAGGCGAAACATATACAGACCTTTCATAGATCGCGGCTCTAACTCAACATTTTTCATACTGGCATCGCCTATTCGGGAATCTGTTAAGTAAACGGTGCCAGGCCCCGCTGCTTTAACTAGACCAATAATATTGAAGGCTTTATAATCCCCTATGGTAAACGACGGATCGGTTCGACTCCTCAAGACCACATCATAAGTGACAATATTGTTAACACCCACCTCAATTAAGGCATCAATAAAATCGTTAGTGGCTACTGGAGGGTCATCATAGAAAGGTAAAGGCGTACAATTTTCCTCACCTTCCTGAATAGATACATATATTGGCTGCTCTGGTTCAACCGTAAATGCCTGGCCAAACATCCAATCATCTTCATCATCCTCGGGCAAATCAGGCATGCTGCTCAACATCATTCCATCTATTGCACCTATTCTGCTATTAATAATATAGTATTTATCGTCACTCATAATTTAGTCTCTTATTTACCTCTCCGTGAAATAATCGAAATTTAATTTCTACTTGCCCCAAATTATTGTTGTATCGATTGAAGGAACGAGAAATTCTTCAGTCGAAATTTTGATTACCTTAATCAAACTATCACAATCGGTATTTTTGTTAGGTTTACCATCCATCAGAAAGTGAGCGCATTTCCTCAACTAACTCATCAAACCCTTTGTCGTTGAGATTTTCCTGTACATATGGGTATCCTGAGTCATGTATCTTGAATGTAAAATTATTTCTTGATGTGTCAATTTCAGGGTAAGCGTACTTGATTAAATGAATCACAATCGCCGAATCAGGATTCAGACATTGGTGTTTCTCCATAAACTTGTCAAGCGCAGCTGAGGGAGAAAGGTGATCCAGATGCACCCAAGATTGATACTCCTCAAACGCCTTCTTAGGAATCATGTCCAATGTCGTGTTGGCTATAGAAATGTCGTTAGTTTTATCAATCATAGGTTTGAACTTAGATCTTAGTGTTTTTTGTACCAAGGGAATTTTACGCTGTTATAAGTACCCTTGGGTGATCCAGCTGCCTCAATTTATTTATAAGCTAATGATTCCATCATCCCCTGTGACCATTCTCTCTCAACCTGATCAATTGACTTTTTCTGTGCTAAACCTAAGTGGAAGCGTTGCAAATTTTCATTGATATCACTGTTAATAATGTTTTTAGTACCGTAAAGGATTGCAAAGAAGAAATCAAACGTCGAATTTCATTGTGCGCACGGAAGCCATGGACATAAGCCCGTATCTTAGGGTCTTGTGGATTATTCTCGTATGCGCGAATATCTCATGAAATGTAAGGCCATCTACCTGGCGAGTGATGGTTGTGCTAGTCTCCAAATAGATAAGCAGCTCTGGTTCCCTGAAACTCAACCCGGGATTCTCTAATCGATGGATCAAATCTTTCTGGAACCATTCCATCATATAATCTGCGGGCAAAGATTGTAGCTTTTTTTAATGTGTTCTTGACCCTGGTAATTAATGGTAGGATCAAGGCGGTTTTGGAGACGCAATATTTCGGTGAATAAAATAATAGTAACTAACTTCGAAAAAATGGAGAGCGCAGAGGAGTACCAGTGCTTTCTTATTCTTTTTGAAAAAGATGGGCAGCAAAATAAGGCACTAATATATACAATAGGTTCAATCAATAGGTCTTACTTTTATGTTTTGGATTTCTTCTCTGGATACGTGCATCAGATGGCTAATGAATTAAAATGGAATCAGGGTATTCCAGAGTTTGACGGTCTTTACCTTGTTGCGGTGAAATACCCTAATGGCTTAGGTGAGTTAGATCTTTATCTATGGAACGGCATTTGGGTATCGTTATATGACGAAGAACCTATACCTGAAAAATACAAAGTTGTTGGCTATGTTTCTACGTCTGGGATAATGGAGGCTTTCAGGGGGAATTGGCCAGCATGGGATAAAGACGAATAAAAAAGGCAACAAGTCGCTCTATGGATAATTTGTTCATTGTCGGGTTCAAATTTTGACAGTGCATTCTGAGATCCCAGAATTGTGCAAAAGGGCATAAACTTCGCGCAGCAGGAACGCTACAAAGATGTAGCGTTTACGGAACCAGGGGATGTAATCTTTGGAAAGTTAGCAACTAGCTTTAACCTCTTTGAGTTTCTTCCTCTGTCGCTTCATTTTCGAAGGCGTAACTGGCTCCAACTTTGCGCTATTGATCAGAGATAGATCCTGGGTTATTGACTGGATTATAAAATTCTTTGACTGCCGGACAAACAAAAGGCTCACCTGTTAGCTTTGGAATGGCTTGCTGGAGATAAAAATAATATTCACTTAAAGGGCGCTTATCATCGTCATCAAGAAAGAGGATTTTTTTCATTTCGGGAGTACTCACTGCGTTGTGAATAGCCTTGAGCAAAGTTGTCTGTCGTTCAGAACTATTCAGAGAATTCAACTCCTCGAGTTTTCCGCTTGTCTCCCAATATGTAATATCATGTATCTCACAAAAATGACCAGCATCAACACGATAAGTATTTTGTTTATTATTTGCTGTCGAACACGAGATTAATATGAGCGTAGATAAAAATAAATAATACAGGTGATGAGATCTCATTCTTCTATTACTTACCAGGGTGGATTTCGTAAACTGGCGACCATTCTTTGAAATATTTTACCTATCTCTACGGGTTTTTCTGCTATTTCATTTAAAGATTGCAATTTTCTCCAAATTAACCAGGGGCAGATACATTGATCAATCCACACTAAAGTCGATTGTATGCTAAAACCACTTAACTTAGAATGTTTATTCGTAGCTCACCAAAGTTATTTCTGACCTACCATGACCCCATAGAAATCTTGCATTCAACACTCGATATCAAATTATCGCACAATGATAGTTTGATAGTGGCTTTGGATGCACCGTTAGGTGTAGCGGCCGAATTCGTAAGTAAGAGTCGACTTCTGACCGACCTCATACCACCTTGAGCATCCACAAGATAGTCATTATCAGTTAATTCATCAGTATCTATACCCAAATATGACTCGATTGAAGCTGTATTATAAATAGCAACCAGAAAATCATTCTCATCAAAAAAGAATACCGGTGCTTCAGAATCACCAAAAATGACTGGATTTTCAGTCAAATTCAAAAAAGAAAAGTCAGACACTTGATAATAAATAGTATCGGCAATATTTGTATATGTTACTACAGCTTCATTTGGTGTTAAGGCTTCGGGGAAATAGTTTGCACTGTCCGCTACTATTTGTTCACCTGCGCCCATGAATACGGTCGCGCCTTGAATTACCCCAAGGGATTCGACTCCTTGTTCTGGAGTGGTTACCATTATGCCAACTGCCTTACGAGTTTGCATTGGCGGAATACAATTATCATAAAACTTGAAGAGTTCATCAGTGGGAGTACTTGTATAATAAATGTCAGACCAAATCGCTACAGTCACACTATGAAACAATTCATTACTGGAATCATCTGACATGTTAACGTATGCTCCAGAGCCGCTGCAATAAACCTCGCTTGAGCTGTTGGTTACATTAAATGTCAGATAAGCTTGCCCAATATTATTATTTGTTCCCGCATTTCCTGTATATGCCATATCAGTAAACCCGGTGATTTTTATGCCGGATGAAATTTCGATCTGGGTAGAAACGCTATCAATTTCAACGTTTTCGATAGCCAGTTCTCTTTTCGAAATGCCTTCAATCATGCCGGTTTTGTTGCCATAGCAATTTCCTTCAGGTGCAACAAATTCATACAAACTGTTACCCACAGTATGTGTTTCAGTAGCAACGAAGCCGGAACAATGCAATTCACTTGGGAGGACATCGTCAACACATTCCACGGTTATATTGGTTATGTTTGTTGTGGCCAGGCCAGTACCATTTGATACACTGCATGTTTGATTGGTTGGGGGGTTCGAAACAGTCACGCTATAACTTTCTTCTTCATCTACTTTATTTAGAAAAGTGAACGTGTTTGACGAAAATCTTTCAAAATTTCCATTCAAGCTCAAACTTATTTCACCGGAGTTTCCGGAAATCGTTCCTCCAATGCTGTAACTGTTTGTAGTGTTATCAACTACCAGAACTGTACGTATTACCGTCATGGCATCATTACCTGCGGCATCGCTGACATCATACGTTATTGTATATTCACCTGTAATTGAAGTGTCGACAAGATCTCCGCCTGTAATAATTTTGCTAGTCAAGTCACCATCAATGTTGTCGGTTGCTGTTGCACCCTGATCTGTAAAGGTTGAACCTTTTGATATTGTTTGCGGAGTATTGCCGTAGAGTACTATTTCAGGAGGAGTAGTATCGCTCACATTTCCTTCTTCATCAGAGGTTGCCGTAGTAGCGCCGCCACCGCAAGCCATCAACGTCGTGCTGATAATTATATAAAGCAATGCGTTAATTAAAGATTTAGTTCTTATTCTTGTGGCGAGTAACATATATAAACTCAATAGAAATATCATCTCAGGTTAAGCTATCAAAATATAACTGACTTGGTCAAGCATTTTTATACACCCAGTTAAGCAACTTTTTTCATTTCATTAAATTGTCTTTCATACTTATTCGGACTGATATAATTCAGTGTCGAATGTAACCGGTAGGCATTATAAAAAGTGGCAATGTATTGCAATATATCCTGCTGAAGTTCAAGACGGTTTGATAGTTCCTCCAGTGCACCTGCTCCTGTTTTAAGGTGCCAAAGAAGTTTCCACTACTGCGTTATCCCATAGTCTCCTTTTCAATTCATGCTACCCTGTATGCTGTGCATCTTGAGCAACGTTGTAAACTCATGACTGTCATATTGACTGCCTCTATCGGAATAGTGAATCAGTCCATATTCACCAGGGTCACTCATTAGGCGTCACAGTCATTCTCCTCTTGAGAATTCACTCGCTCTATCATCGGAATATCATTTAAAAAAAGATTCAGATAGTCATCAGTTGTGTTGAGCATGGGTGATTCAACGCTGAAACGGGGATATTAACACGCAACCGGAAAAATCAGGATGTTGTCTTTATCAGACCCAAAGGTCCTGAGCTGACGATATTTACAATATCCTGCTGCCTGTCGACACCGATTTTATGAAAACAACTACGTAACTGGGATTTAAGGGTATTCCGGCTTAATGAAAACTGTTCTGCGATCTGTTCAAGAGATAACCCTTCGCACAGGCATTCAACAAGTCGAGCTTCAGCGGGTGTTAACCCGTAAAGGCCTTTCAACAGTTCACAGGGATACTTATTCCTGATCTGGTCTGAATCTAGAATGACCATTGCACAATTCATCATGCTTGAGGAAATATTAACCAGGTCCGGGCTAATCGGATTAACCAGTATAAACAGACGAGATAGATCTTCGCTGTACAGGCTATTCATCGCACCGCCCTGTCGTGATGACTGTTTCGTCAATGAGTCGGTAGCATGAAATATTAATTTATAGAAAGACTCATTATCCTGCGAATTTAATAGCTTAAGTCTATTATTTCTGATGGATAAATGAGATAGATTTTCAATCATATTTTCGGCCTGTTGATTGATAAACAGAATCTCTCCTATAGGTGAGACCAGTAACATCGGGTAGCTAATTTGATCGAATACATCCTGTAGCAGCTGGTTTTCAAAATCGAGTTGGCGGGTTTTTTCGCCTACCAGTAGCGCCTGCTGAATATGTGTGCCTAACAATCGTATCGTCTCAATCTTGTCCTGTTCAAAACCAGTTTTCTTACGACCTCTATGAAATATTAGATAAGCATCATGACCAGGGCTATATTTAATCAGGCCACCTATTCCGTAATGCATGTTCCGGGGTGTAACAAAATCACTATAAAGCTCCGTGCGTTCATAATCTTTGTCAGAAATGAGATGATGAGTACAGGTATAAAACGTTTCAGATGCTTCCAGAAATAAGTTAAGCCATGGATCAATATTTTTGAAATACTGTGAATATGGTTCATCCCAGCAGGGATCTTTGTTGTAGCGGTGGGTTTGCAATACATCAAGTGTATCCCGATTAATCGCACGAAGTATTCCCTGCTCAGCCTGCAACACCGATGCGACTTTTTCTAAAGTCTGTGGCCATAAACTAACATCCAGAGAAGCCTGGTAGATTTGTTCAACGGTCTCATTGTAATCCTTCAATGACAATAACGATGCCGACGACTTCTTATTCATTTGATCAAGTTAATCTGAACTTGCCTGAGAGGCCATTTTTTATCAAGGCTACTAAAGCAGATTGTCGATCTACTCCCGTTTTATGAAATGTTGTATGTAACTGGGTTTTTAAAGTGTTTCTAGATACCGAACGTTTGTTGACAATTTCTTCAAGAGATTGGCCCCGACACAGCTCGGTTGTCAGTAATGCTTCTGCTTGAGTCAGGCCATATAGCTCCCTCAAATATCTGGATGATAAATCCTGAGAACTTTCTTCACAGTCAATCATTAATATTGCCAGTGGCTTTTTTTGATTCGTCAGATTTACTCGGTCCCGATTAAGAGGGGTCACTACAAAGCGAATAGATTTCTGCGTTACTGGTTCATAGTATTGCAGGGCGTTTGATTGTGGAATATTTAATGTGCCACTATGGGTAGTCGCCTGCTGAATAATGCACTGAAGCTGATTATTTAATGCAGGATGAGAAGTATGAACCTTACTATTTTTGATATTAAGAAATGGTAATTTTAGAAAAATCTGTTCGGCCTGTGAATTACTCAATATAACCGTTGCATCTTTATCGACAAGCAGTAAAGGACAGTTAATCAGGTTAAGCGCATCGATCAGTAACTGGTTTTGAAAATTTGTTTTTTCGATTTTCTCGTTAATTAATAATGCTCGTTTGATATGAGGAAGGTACAGGTTAAGGCAATCCTTCTTATCTTGCTCAAAGCCTTCTCTTTTTTTATCCCTATGTAAAGTCAGGTAAGCTTGTTTATCGACACTTACCCTGAATATAGTACCCATACCGTAATAAGCCCGCTGCGGTTGTAAATAATCGGCATGGATTTCACGCTTTTCATACTCTTTGTCAGGAACATACTCATGTGTCAGTACCGTAAAACTCTCTGGTACCTTTAAAAACACATCGAGCCAAAAATCACATTTAATGAAATGTTCTCGATACTGCTGATTCCAATACGGATCTTTGTTAAAGTTGTTATCTTGCAAAACCTGGAACTTTTCAGCATCTATCAGACGCATAATGGATTGTTCACCACCCAGGGTTTGTGTGAGAGATTTCAGGGTGTGATCCCAGCGTTGTGCATCTAGCCCTGCATCATAAATATCAGTAAGTGTTTGCTGCAGGGCTGGTAATGGAATTTGTGTAGATAACTTCCCAGCCATACCGCTACTCCTTACTTTAAATCACTCAATACCGAGTACCAAATCGAGTAAAGACAAAAATGTCCTCCAGCATCGACCGGTTGATACTTTGAAAAATGGATTCGATGTGCCAGGTATTCACCAATCTGTGGAGGGACTAGCAGATCATCCATACCCTGCCAGACAGTCACTGGCGTGACTATGTCGGACAAATCAAACGACCAGGGTAAACGGATAACTCGAATACTATCAACATAAGCACCGACACCCTGAACTAACGCCCGGCTACAACTTTCGAAAACATTCTCCATAATTTTAGCCTGTTTCATCAAATCCTTATCACTTTGGGATAACAGGGGTTCGAATGCTCCTAGCAAAGCCTCGACGGATGCACCAAGAGGAGTAAATTTTTCAATGGCTAAATCACGGTTAGCCAGAGTGACATCATAAAGTGGTTTCAATTCCGTATTCATGTACTGCTGCATAACCGTTGTCTCAAAAGGCGCAGTTGAAGAGACGACAGATACCTTGTCGACATTGTCTGAAAAACGATGAGCTACCGCAAGCGCAAACACTGCACCACCGGACAATCCAAAAACTGAAAAACGATTGATCTGAAGATGTTCCAGCCACTGGCTTATCAAATCCATATAACTGGAGAGCGTATAAGCGGGAATTATGGAAGATACATAAAATCCAGGCAGATCAGGAGCAAGTACTCTGATGCCCAATTGTTGTGCATATTCATCACATTGAGCAGCTTCAAAAGCCGACCCGAAAAGACCATGAAAATACAAAACAGGAAAACCGGATGAGTCCCCAAACTCGTACCAATGCAATTTATCCCCAGAGGAAACTGTAAATTCACCCAAAATATTACTCCTTATCTTATTATTTTTATATTTTTCACCCATATGGATGATGTTTTAACTTTTACAGGAATTTAACATGACTGGCAACCCTAAAAGGGATTTTTTTCCCCTGTAGGTTTTACATTATAAAAACAGGAGTTCAAAATGATCATAAAATTTGCAAATCTATTTACTCATGCTTTGGTTGGAAAAAGTGCCAGGACAGTGTTCGGCAGTTTAATTGCCGCACTAATTTTGTCTGCCTGCCCCGATAATGAAAGTACGTCCTCCGGATCAGATACGGTAATAAAAGAAGGTATTTTCATTGATAGTCCGGTGGCGGGTATTTCATACAAAACCACACCTGGCAATAAAAGCGGTGTTACTGATGCACAGGGGCACTATAATTACGTCGATGGGGATACGGTGACATTTTCTATCGGAAACATCGTATTTCCATCCGCTACCGCTGCCGAAGTCGTTACCCCGCTTAGCCTGGCCGGAACGGCAGATCTTAACAATCAGCAAGTTGTGAATATTTCACGCCTACTGCAAACGCTGGATTCCAACCCGAGCGACAACGTCATTACCATACCCCAGGCAGCTATAACTGCCGGTGAAAATGCAAATAGTAATCTGAACTTCGATGTTCCTACAGATACTTTCGAAACCAGCGTGAGCAGTTTTGTGACAGAAGCTAATGGGTCTCCCGTTATGATTTCGATTAACGATGCCATTAATAGCTTACAGCAAAATACCTTGCCTACGGAATTTACTACCGAATGGTTGAGCGGTAAGACCTTATATGGTGTTTCATTTGGTCTGGGTAATGATGCGAATGGTAATGAAATCGATAATGTTCCTGTGGTTGCAAAACTGGTATTTAACAACGATGGTACAGTAACTTATTCAGGTTTGTTGAATGGGGTGCAAAGCACAACTATAAATTATGGTGTTACAGACACTGGTGGATTCTATGGTGTAGATAGTCCATCTATAGTTAATATCATTACCTGTGGTAGCACAGCTGAATATATCGCAACCGAAAATTTAGATCACGGTGTATTCGATAATATAGATCTGTTTTTCTATGATGAATCGGCCGCAAGGAATTACGCCGATACCCTGACTGAATCGATCCCGCATCCAAGCTGTTCATCAGCACCATCGGAACCATCAACACCATCAGCGAGCGATTACCAACTAAGTGGAGAATATTATTTTGATGGCACAGAACTGGGCATGTTGGTATTTTATCCAAATGGATTTTATATTCACTGGCAGGGTGAACCAGAGAATTCAAATTGTACCGATGCTAACCATCCTCTTGGCGGGGTTGAATATGGAACCTATAGCTATGATGGTACAACCTTTACCTCCACTCAGCTGCACGATGATAATAGTGATTGTGGGCTGACTACATGGGGCTCAATCAGCATGACAGTAATGTCGAATGGCGATTTATTAGTCGACGATGGCGCTAGTCCATTCACTCTCGCTCGTATGGATAGCGTAGCGGATTCGATAGTTGGCGCATGGGATATTGGCGGCAGTATGGATAGTCCTTCAGCGCTAGTGTTTTTTGCTAATGGAAGCTATATGCAATATCAGATACCTGACAACAATGATCCAAATTGCACTACGGGAACTGGTGGTACCGAATATGGTACCTATAGCTTTGATGGTACCAGCTTAACTGCCACCTCTATCGTAGATGAAAATGGGGATTGTGCAGGATTAACCTCTGAGGTAAATACTGCAACATCTAGTAGCGGGGTTTCGGTTACAGAGGATATATTATCATTTGGATCACCTTACACTTATGATCGTTTATAATCTGTAAAATCTAATCAAATATAATCCGGAGTCAAAATTTGACTCCGGGTCTTTTTCATGCTCAACTGATTTTTCCAGAATAATAGCTGTTTTCAGAATTGTAGGTAATGGAACACCAGAGACAATCTCTCATAAATTCAGAATAACCACTTCCGGGAAGGAGCTATTCAATTGCTGACCTTAAATGACTACTGACGGAAAAGTAAAGGATCAGTGGTGAAGGCAAAAGACTAGACGGGACTTTGTACACGTTCTTAGAGACTATTGGTATTAACCTGACCACTCACCAGAGGCATAGAATACGATGCCGGGAATGCCCCGTTTTTCGATTTCATTTTTTACGATGTCATCCACAATGATTGCGCTGATGTTTTCTGCAAGGCGAAATAAAAGCGATCCCATGGCCTTTTCTTCGTCGATGACCAGCCCGTCGAAATCCGCATCGAGCAGCTCTGAATCTGAAGTTCCCATCATTGATGAAGCCTCCATATCTGCACAGGCGACCAGGCCAATGATATTGAATGCCTTGTAGTTCGTGTAAGTTTGTCCGGTTTTCGAATCGGTCAATACGGTTTCGAACAGTTCCAGGTTGTCCACCCCAGCACATTGAAGCGCTTCGACCAGGTCGTCCCGCATGAGCGGAATTGCTTCAGCATCGTACATCACCTTGGGATTTCCCGGCCGGTTTGGATCGAGTTCGTAATGCAACGGAGTGGGGACTTCGATCCGTAACATACGCCCCATCATCCAGGGCCCGCCGGGTAGCTCTGGTTCAACCGCAATCGTCGCAATCGGATATACGCCTTCACCCACCATCACATAGTGCGCCATGATTACTCGACCTCCGTATTCGTGTAAGACTCGGTGAATTCTGGTTTAAGCTTCCCACCGAAAAACGCTGCATCACGCAATCGGTCGGAAGTAAACCAGGGGCGCCGCCAGACTCCCGGTGGACCAGTGAGCTGAGTTTTGAAATATTCCGACAGGTTATAAAGACGCTGCTTGATCTGATAAGGTGGTGGAACTTCCGTCTTGTTTTTGCAATCCTCACATACGTCCTGGTGTACCAAAAGCACGGCTGAAATCTTATTGAGTATTCTTTTTACAGCTTCATTGTATTTCGAATGAGTATCATGGAATTGTCCCCCCGCCGCCTTTGAGGCTGCAGCGACATAATTCATTTGCCAGTTCGCTTCGCTCATATCACCCCAGCTTTCCCCGGTTGATGAAGACGACTTCCTGATGGCATAATTTCCCGGAAGCCATACACCATTGTGACAGACGTTTACGTTGTAACCAATGTGACTGTTTATTGTCAAGGATTTATCTGGTAATTTGGCAATAAGATTTTTACCCAGTATCGCGCCGTTGTTGGCTTGATCAGATTGCAGCTCATCACGGTCATCGTCGCTGATATACTCGGAATCAATTTCCGATACGCCCCTATCTTCGTATTTGAACGGACATTTCTTTTCAACTTCTTCAGCCAGCCCACCGACTGCGATCTTTAACACCGTTTGCATAATTTCGTCCTTCTGTCGCTTCCTGATTTCGCCACGGGATAATAAGTGATTGCCGCCTGGGGAGGCAAGTACCGGAATGCTCGCTATCAACCCATACTGGCCAATTGGCAAAGGGCTAAAAACTAGACCCGATCACGATCAGCTTGTTTTTTCCTTTTATCCTGGAAAAATCAGTTCAGCGTGAAAAAAATTCGTAACAGATTGATGAGCCTGGTCTAAGCCAGGGATGACTGTAGTTAGAGCAATGCTGGAGCTATTGCCGAGAACTCAAAAGCACCGTAGTCAGCTGATTGGTGAAGAGCGTGTTTTTGATTTTATCTGGTGCATTAAGGTATTACGTAAACTTTCATGATTAACTGATTTTTCCAGGTTTATGTATTTCAGGAAGCGGATGTGTGAATGTTCGCTTCCCTGCTTTAAAACCATACATAGGTTGTGACAGTTCAGCCACAGCCATACCCGCTGATGAGTTATCGATAACAACCATATCAGCGACCATCCCTACAGATAATCCATAATCTTTTAAGTTCAACAGCTTTGCTGCTCGCGACGAGACCATATTCAGACATTCTGCCAGGGTTTCCATTTTGCCTATTTGAGCAATATTCGCATAAAGATTCGCCATTCGAAGAAGCGAACAGTCACCAAATGGTGTGAATGGATTCAATACATTATTGGTTGATAATGTGCAGTTAACACCACTTTCAATGAGCTTATGAACCTGCGTAACACCCCGTGGCACCAGATGGTCATGCTCGCGATGCATTAAAAAGAGATCCGTCGATGGTAAAACAGTTACCGCGACACCAGAATCAGCCAGCTTTTTTCCAATAAGCTGCAGACGATTTTGAGGCAACACAGAAAATTTCGTAACATGCCCAATCGCAACCCGGCCGCCCCAACCAAATTCGTCTGTTTTTTTACAAACATATTCAGCATCCAGTGCAGAGACATCGCCACCAAAATCCAGATGCATATCAATATCCACATCGAATTCACGCGCTAACTCGAAAACCCGATCAATTTGACCATGAGGATCGGTATCGGTGTATGGTGCTGCACCAACACAACCAGCACCATCTTTCAAAGCCGCAACCATCAACTCATCCGTACCTGGATTATTCAACAGCCCTTCCTGTGGAAAGACACAAACTTCGACATCTATGGCCCAGTCAGCATCTTTAATTGCCTCTTTGACCCCATTATAACCAGTCAGTCCAATTACTGGATCAACCTCGACATGTGTGCGCATTCGGGTTGTCCCATGGGTTATACACTTATTTATGGTTCTGCTTGCTCGTTGATAAACAT
>JBNKKI010000132.1:0-24853 GCA_050291745.1 Gammaproteobacteria bacterium
GCAGCTCAAGGGGTGTCCCCTACCTTCCGCGCTCGTTCCTCGCTTGTGCAGGCTGGGTGATTCCCCTCCCCTTGCCCTTTGTCTCCCCAGTCTCAGCCGACGGGCAAGCCGCATACGCAGCAACCCTTTATTTTTAAAAACTTCGGAGATTAGGGAACATGAAGCCATCTATACATAAACTAGTAACAGACAAGATTATTAAACTGATTGAAGTAAATGAAACTTTGCTTTGGGTGGCTCAACAGGAGTTACAATTTTCAACTTGTGAATGGTTAACATACAAACAAGCTCAGTATCAAGGGCTGCAAGTCAGGAAAGGTGAAAAGGCTACCCCAGTAGTTTTCTATAAAACTTTGTCAATTAAAGACCTGGAAACCGACGAAGACAAAAATATTCCGCTGTTGAAGACTTACAGCGTTTTCAATCGTGATCAGCTTGATGGTGAGGAACCAGAAAACAACGACATACCCACGCAGCAAAACATTGAATCGTATATCGATAATATCCCTTTCATTGCTGAAATTGGAGAGCCTGCTTTTTATCCTGCTCTCGATATTGTGAAGATGCCAAACATTGATAAATTCCAAACATCTGATTCATATTACAGTATCCATTTTCATGAACTTGTGCATTGGACTGGACACCCTACCCGCTTAGATCGCGTTCAGAGCACAGATAAAAATACAAAAGAGTATGCCTTTGAAGAATTAATCGCAGAGCTAGGGAGTGCTTTTTTAAGCGCTCAGTTTGGTATTAACAGAGAGATTAGGCACGCTTCATATATTAAGTCATGGGTTAAATTATTGAAGGGTGATGATAAGGCTATTTTCAAAGCTGCGGCAGCAGCATCGAAAGCTTGCGAGTTGTTGAATTCTTATCAAATTAGCGAATAGATTTATCTTTAAGTACGCTTAACTGTACGGTACAATTAAGCGTACTTTTTAATTTGCTGGTGATGTTATGGATTCAATATCTTACTCTGACCTTCGTTCTAATCTTGCTAGTACTATCGATACTGTAAATGATGACCATAAACCAATTCTTATCACTCGCAAAGGTGGTAAACCTGCTGTTTTAATGAGCTTAGATGATTTTCACTCTTATGAAGTAACTGTATATTTAATGTCTTCACCGGCTAATGCTGCGCGTTTAAATGCGTCGATTAATGAGATAGAAGCTGGTAAATCTGCTGCTCATGAGACCATTGAGGAATGATTTTATGTTGGTCAACAAATGCCTGGGATGATTATTTATACTGGCAGCAACACGATAAAAAGATTTTAAAAAGAATTAATCTACTACTGAAGGAAATTAAACGTGACCCTTTCCATGGGATAGGCGATCCAGAACCATTGAGGCATAACTTTTCTGGTTATTATTCTCGCCGCATAAACCTGGAACACCGTCTTGTTTATAAAGTAGAGCAAAATCAAATCTATATTGCACAATGTCGTTACTACTACCAATAGATTGCATATTTTCCGGATCCGCAGCTGGCCTGGTCAATCAAACGATTGCATTTATACCTGTCGAAGCTGAGATCCAAGATCATTTATGCAATCAATCAAAAGGAACTTTATAATGGCTGCTAAGGCTCAAATCAAAAAACCCCCTCTTCCGAAAAAGTCGATCCAATATGATCTTTTTACTCAGTTTGTTACTAATAATGCATCAGAGGTTTCAAACACAGTTTACTTGTGGGAAAGCATACCTAAGTATTTTTTTACTCCTGCTCAGGTCGAAAAACTGCGTACTGATGGAGGTCACGCCGATCCTTTTAAATGGGAATACACTTCAAACGATATTGATTATGCAGTTAAAATTCAGCCCGCTCTTATAGAGCAGGCAGATGGTACTTATAAAGCTTTTTTTCCTGGTATTAGTGAAGAGCTTGTTGAAGAAGCATTAAAGAAAATATTCACCGATCAAAACTATGGCATTCATGACAATGAAGGTAATGAGAGCTGGATTAAATTTACTCTTAAGATGGTTCAAAAAGAGCTTTCCTCTCGTGGCAGAAGCCGCAGCATTACAGAAATAAAGCACACAATAGAGGTTATGAGCTCATCAATTCTAACTCTTTATAAAGAGGGCGTAGAGGTTTGGAAAGGCTCTATCTTGCAGGATCTGGTTACTGTAGGTCGCAAAGAATATAAAGCAGATACAAGCGCCTACCATGTCGCTAGACTTCCTTTGTTAATTAGTCACTCTATCAACTCATTGAAATACAGACAGTTTAACTATCATCGATTAATGGCCTGCAATGAGCAATTAAGTAGATGGATCTATAAACGGTTAATCAACCGATACACCCAGGCCAGTATTTCAAATACTTACCACTTTATGTACTCAGATCTTAAATATAGCGGCTTATTGCAACAAAAAACAGAACGTGAAAATAGGCGCAAAGTGATCTCTGCGCTGGATGAACTAAGAAATAGTGGTGTATTGATGAAGTATGTACCTGACGATGTTAAGCAGGGTAGAAAAATCATTGATGTTAAATACACGCTGATGGCTTCAGCTAGTTTTATTAAAGAACAAAAAGCAGCTAATAAACGAGCTTCTAATATTAAAGAGGTTGGATTGGCACCCCAAAGATCGCTTGTGGATAAGTAATTTTCAAAAAGTGTTTGGTGGTAGGTCTGTCCCGCACTTCTGGTAGGTTTGGCCCACGCTTCTGGTAGGTCTGTCCCGCATTTTCTGGTAGGTTTGGCCCACAGATATATTTTTAGTGGTAGGTTTGACCCTCACTTATCGCTTATTCGAGTTAGTTTTCACAGTTTTATGGTAGGTCTGACCCGCATTTAAGCCTTTATCTGGTAGGTTTGACCCGCAGTAGTGGTAGGTTTGACCCGCATTTATATCCATGTGGTAGGTTTGACCCGCAGTTAAACATCTTAATTAGGCCTACCTTATTGTTTTATATGTATTTTTCCGACATACAGAATTTCCTAACCTTTTCTTTACTTAATCTTTGTATATTTAATCGGTTTTATTCGTTGTGGATAACTAAATTTAGGCTGAGTAATTTTTAAAACCGGTTTCGCCAACCCTTCGGCATCCTGCCTACGCCCCAGCAAAGCTGGCCTTTAGCATACGTCCTGTGTGCACAAATAGTTTGATTATTCCCTTCGGGAAAAAAGCTCTTATCTGAACAGCTTATTTCTAAATATAGTTCTGATAATCATTTATGTTTTCACCAACCCTTCGGCATCCTGCCTACGCCCCAGCAAAGCTGGCCTTAGCACACTTCCTGTGTGCAAAGATAGTTTGATTATCCCTACGGGAAAAGTGCTACATATATGGTCAGATATCTATATAAAAAATTTGCTTACTTTGCTGATTAAAAGGTTTAGCAATGAAGTAATCAAACTTCTTTGCAATATTGGTTTAGATGAATTCAGCGAGGCTTCGTTTAAGGCTTTATTTTTTTAATGTCTCTTTTTCAATGCTTTTTGGCTTTACGGATTTATAGAGCTTTTCAGGGTTGCCCACAGCGTTCTTTTCCTATGCTCCAGACATAAAAAAGCCATCTTAACGATGGCTTTCTATTTAACAGCTATAAGTTAAATGTCAGGTACGCCGTTTTTATCCTTATAAGTTTTCTTGCAGTCTGGGTAACCAGTACACCCCCAGAATAAATATTTTTTGCCTTTGCTCTTACCTTCCCTTTTGGCTAAAGGTTTACCGCAGGTGCAATTTACCAAAGTTGAAATTTTTGCTTTTGGTACTGGTTTTCCTCTGCTGTCGTTCATTGATACTTTGCAATCAGGATAACCCGAACAAGACCAGAAAAAACCATGCGCGCCCTTTCTTCTGATCATGGCCTTCCCGCAATCTGGACAAGGGAAAGCAATTTCATTTTTCACGAACTTTCCTTTGCTTTCGATGATCGATTTTAAATTCTCTTTGGTTTGCTGAATCGCAAATCTTATAAACTCATCCTTGTTTAAATTCTTATCTGCGATCTGATCAAGCATTCCCTCCATCACCACGGTTTCTATCGGGTCTGATATTTGATCTGGAAGAACTTCAACTAACTTTCTACCTGGTTCAGTCGAATAAATTTTATTGGCTTTAATTTCTATAAAGTTTCTATTCGTTAAAATATCGGTGTATGTGTCGCGTGTGGAAGGTGATCCAATACCAGCATTTACGCCCTCTTTTATTCTGATTTTAATTTGCTGGAGAATCGATTTATCTTCAGTGTATTTTGAAATATCTTCCATGTCTTCAAGAATCGAAGCCGGTGTATATCTGGGCGGTGCTTTTGTTGTTTTTGTAACAACTTCAATTTTATCTAACTTGCCGCTTTCCCCATTTTCCAGATCTGGAAATTTCTGGTTTTCCTCGTCTGTTTTAGCTTCGCCAGGATAAATGATTTTCCATCCCTCCACAGCTGGGACTGATCCAGATCCTTTGAATTCGTATTCCCCTATTTTTAATTTGATTACTGTAGAGTCATATTCGTAATCGGGTAAAAAAGCAGCAACATAACGTGCCGCAATAATTTCATACAGTGCTTTCTCATCACTAGTTAATTTACTTAAATCGGCTAATTTTTTTGTTGGCACTATTGCATGATGTGCGGTGGTTTTTGCTGTATTGAAAATAGTGTCTCTGTAAATCAGGTCTTTACCGAGTGAATCAACAGCCTTTGATAACCCTTGAATCTTGCCCAGGTTACACAGAATTTTTGGAGCATCGTTTTCCTGCTCATTTGGCAAGTACTCAGAATCTGTTCTTGGGTAGCTGACCAACTGAGCATCGTATAAAGATTGCGTGACTTCTTTTGTTTTCGACGCTGACCACTTAAAAGCTTTATTCGCTATCTGCTGCAAAGTTTTTAAATTAAATAGCTTTGGCGGCCCTCTTCTTTTCCGCTTTCTTTCAACCGAAAGCGGTGCGCTACACCCCGTTAATTTATCTCGCAATTCCCTTGCTATGGATTCATTCAGTATTCTATTTTCTTCTCCTGGTGCATAGTTCAAGTTATAGGATTCACCTGATTTGGATAGATAACCTTTAAGCTCATAAAAGTCGGTGGGAATGAAATTTTTAATTGCCAAATCCCTTCTGACAATCAAACCTAGAACAGCGGTCTGAACTCTACCAACCGACAAAATTTCGCTACCATTTCCAAAACACTTAGTGGCTGCCCTGGTTAGAGTCATTCCAGAAATATAATCAACTTCGGCCCTGGCTTGTGCAGCCAGATATAAATCGTCTGTGTTTTTCCCTGGCTGAATTTTTTTAAGCGCACTATCTATTGATTCATCGTCAAGATTGGTATTCCACATCCTTTCAAGTTTCCCTTTCCAGTTGTAGAAGTCTAAAACTTCCCTGCCTAATAATTCACCCTCTCTATCACCATCGGTTGCTAGAACAACATGGTTTGTTTCTTTTAGCAATTGCCCCACTATTTTCAACTGATCCTCTTTTCCTTTTAACGATTCGTAATCGAACCGTTCAGGAATAATCGGCAAAGATTCGATATTCCAGGCTTTCCATTTTTCATCTAAATCACCGGGCTTTTTAAAACCGATCAGATGACCCACGCACCATGTTACTTTCCCGTCGCGTGTATCAATAAACCCTTTATTTGATTTTGCGCTCCCGATTCGGGCGGCTACTAATTTAGCCTGTGAGGGCTTTTCACAAATCCATAACTTGCTCATTTTACTTTCCTATCCATTTTTTAAATATAAAGCCTGAGAATTACAACAAACTCTGTTTGATGGAAGACTCAGGCAACCAAGCGGAGCGCGGTAGCATACAACGCTATCAACTCCAGAATCATAAAATTGCGCGCGCACAATTTTTATAAAGATCATTAACCCCCGCCTTCTGTGAAGGCCATTTTTTCAAAATGGCGCGGGGTTTAAAAGTGTAATTAATTCTCTATTACTTTCTTGCTTTAGTAAGCATTAAGTATAGATTATTAAACACTTTTATAATAAGCTTTATGCGCTTATTATTGCGGTAACTCGGGTGAAAATAATGGGAAAACGCTGCGCCCCATTATCTTCACGCCTCGCATAGACGGTTAACTCCATTCGTTCCTCATTTCGTTAACGCACGTTGTGCCGTCATGCTCCGCCCTCGTTACCGGACTACCGACCATCGAAGATGTATGTCGCGAAGTCCTCCCTTAGCGAGCACAACCACAGCAAAGCTGTTATGGTTGAACTCTTCATAGGGAAAAGCCTGAAATTGCGCGCGCGCAATTTCCTGTATAGTGTATCATCAAACTGTTGACTAGTCAGTACTTTGGTGTAAAATTGTTTATATGGAATTTGAAAGCAAAATGTCTAAATCTAGAAACCCAAGAACCCGCAACCTGTTAAAATTAACAGGTAGCTCAAAATCGATACGCTTAAGCGCGGCAGATAGGGGGATGTTAAAAGACCTGTCTAAGCTGGGTATCATCGACAAAGAAATAGCCTCAACTCATCACTATGCACATTTGAAAAATGGTGCTGATAGGTCGCTAAATAGACTGGAAGAAGCAGGGCTTATTCAGTCCAAAAAAATAGTCAAAAACAATACTGTTTTCAAAACCTATACTTTTTCATCAAAAGAAATAGCAAGAGCATGGGGAGGTGATATCCCCACGATTGGATCTAGAAGAATGGAGTTTCATGAGCTTGTAACTAGCAAGCTTTATTACAAGCTCGATAAGCCAGATGATTTCAGAGTGGCAGGCCAATTTACAAAACAGGACCAGTTGCTTTGCGGTGAATCATTACCCGATGCCATGTACACCAATCAGCATGGAGAAATAGTTTTTGTAGAGGCTGATAGCGGCCACTACTCGAAGACTCAAATCACAAAAAAAATGAGTGACTGGTCTAACTTCAAACAGGTCTGGGGTCAACCCAACAAACCACATTGTCAAGTTGCCAAATCCAGAAATATTCAGGTTTTTAACATTAACAATTAGGAGATCCTAATGACTCAAGTTATAGCGGTTACAAATTCAAAGGGCGGGGTGGCTAAATCTACCACTGCTATCAATCTGGCTGCGATAGCAGCCAGTCAGACCAAACCTAATGGTGAAAATTTCAAGGTGTTGCTAATTGATTTAGATCAGCAAGGTTCATGCACTCATTTGTCAAATACTGCAATCAGTGGTAAAAATGCCTCTGCGATGTTTCAGGATGATCCGGTATTAGCTACGGATCTCGCCATAGACACACCTTTCGGTTATCAATTAATCCAGGCTGCCCCTTCATTACTTTCTGCTGCTGACTGGATATATCGAACCTCAATGGGTGAGCAAAGATTGCGATTGTTGTTTACAAAGGATGTTGAATTGAATACTTATGATTTTGTAATTATCGATACTGCTGGTGACCGTTCCCGCTTAACGTCCTCTGTCCTATATGCTGTAGACTCTATTTTGATACCCGTCGAACCGTCTGGGGTGGTCACTATGGAGTTGGTTAATTTCCTCGAAACCATAGAAGAAATTTCTGGTTTACGTGAAGCATTTGGTCAAACGCCTTTGACCGTATCCGGTATCTTTTTTTCCAGAGTGCCAATTTTCGGAAACAACATTACTAATGCGGCATCATTGAATATCAATGATGTCCGTGAGCATTTGCGAGGCATTCATAATATCTGTGAAACAATTATTCCAACCAGCACTATAGTAGAGCGCGCACATAACGAGCGCCAACCCGTCTATGCATTCGCCAAGGGCGAAGGCGTTTCTAAAGCCTATGAAAAATTATTTTTTGAACTATTCGGAGAAGTCGCATGAACTCAGGGCCGTTAGGTAATTTTGCCCGATTCGCAAAAAACAAAAAAACTGGTGATACTCCAGCTGATGATTCCACTGCCAGCGATAGAGATATGCAAGGCTTGTCCCATAAGGATGAAGCGATAGCGGAACCTGAAATAGCTCGGCCTGAAGGGATCGCCCAGGACGATAATTTTCCTGCTGTTTCTCAAGCTACTGAAACGCACAATTCTGAAATAATTAAGCGTGTTCAGGAAAGTCAACGAGACCAAGACTCTGTTGTTCTGATGGTCGATCAGTGTTCGCCTGATAATAGCCAACCTCGAAAATCATTCGTAGATGTCCAGGAACGTGCGGAATCTATTGAAGCTCATGGCTTATTACAGCCTATTGTGGTTCGACGAGATCCAGAAAATCCAAACCGTTTCATTATCGTTTCTGGTGAAACACGCTGGCGCGCATTTAAAGAAATTTTGATGCTGAAAGATCCCGTCAAGTATTCGACTATACCAGCGCGAATTAAACACTTTGCTGATGATGCGCATGACAATGGCGATGTGTTGCTAATCCAATTGATTGAAAATATTCAGAGAACGGATTTATCGCCGCTTGAAGAAGCGGAAGCTCTTAAGCGTCTGAAGGACGCAAAGAATCTTAATAATAAGCAATTGTCTGAATTGGTGAAAAAATCAGAGTCGCGCATTTCTAGGATATTAAAATTACTTACGCTAACTGATGAAGAAAAAGAACAGGTGATTGCTGGTGAGATTTCTGCGCGAGAAGTTCAGCGCGGGAAGGGGACAGAGGCTGCTAAAAAACCGTCTGTTGCCAAAGCAGATACACAAAAGCCTCGGGAAGCGAAGCTTTCAATTTCAATGGAAACTGCTTCTGTTTTAGCTGAATTGCTAAAACATCTTGCTGTTGAAAATGATCTTGCTGAAATCGATTTAGGTAAAAATACCAAAAAGGATCTGATCGCTGTTTTAGAAAGTAGGGCAGCTGATATTCTGAGTGCTGTTAAATAATGAGAGTGGCACACTCTTTAAGTGACGCTAAAACTAACCTGCTGTTAGTGTTGCATAGGTTACATTATGCCACCATGCCGCAAGTAGCTTTCTGGTGTGATGCTGATCGCCATCAATCCAGAACCTACGCCTTGTTATCAACATTAACTAAAGATCAATTGATAGAGCGACATGATGCATTGCAACCTTATATTTATTCTCTAACTCGTGAAGGTTATAGGGTCATAGGTAAAAAGCCTCCTGCTGGATCAAGGCAAATATCCTGGTCTGTATTGACACATCAGTGTCATGCCAATGAAGCTGAAATTAAATTACGTGAGCACTTCCCTGGATTCCAATTTTTACCCAAAACCCTTTTATACAAAGCAGGCCTCAACCCTGCAATTGCCGAACATTGTGGGGTGTCAGAAGATCAGCGCATTTATGTTTTAGTGGATGATTATCTGATGCAATCAAATCGGTTGTTGCGTGTAATGACACGTGCACATCGACCCAAAAAAGGCTTTTTTGATTTTTCAAAACCTGTTCCTGTCTGGTCTGATGTTGCGACTAAGTTCATTTGTGCCACTACATTAGATAGTCAATACGTGCAGCACAAAAAGTTTTTGCAGGTGCATAAACTTAATTTTTCAATGATGAAAATAGGGCCGCTCTGGTGAGATTTTATATATTTTTGTTTCTCGTGGCTGCGATATTAAACAGCCTATTTTTGGGTTATATATCTGATTCACTCCTATACATTGTTTCGTTAGTTGCGTTTGCACTTTTGGCAACCTTTACTTATTTTCTTTTCTTTGCAAAGAAAAGAATTGCATGGAATGAAGGCTGGCAATTGGGTAGGGCAGTTGACTTAAGTACACCTGATAAGCACGTCATAGAAAATGCCGTGATTACTCGCAAAGCGATCAATCTAGGCATTCTTGCCCTTGGTGGCCCAGGCTCTGGTAAAACTGAATCTGTGGCGCTTTCGCTTTTCCACTCTTTGCCTACGGCATTACCCAATTCCGGTCTCGGCTTTTTTGAAGGTAAGGGCGATATCGATATCTATAAGAAAGCTTGCGCTTGTGGGCGCAAGCCTGATCATTTCTTTTCGACTGAATTACCTGGTTCGGGTTCAGTTAATTTGATGGAAGGTGAGGTTCTGGATGTTGAAGACCGGTTAACGCGGTTGTTGATTGGTGAGACTACAACCACATCATTTTATTCTGATCTTCAGCGCAGTGTTTTGAAATTTGCAATCCCTGTTATTCGCGGCTTAGGTGAGCCTGTTTCGCTGCGCGATCTTTATGTTTTGCTGACTAATGCCAGCGCACAATCAGAAGTACTGCTCCGCGCTCGCGAAGCCGATATTGATCAAACAGTTGTTTCTATGTTTGAAAAATGGATGCAGATTAAAAAAGAGGACCGCGATAAAGAGCTTTCTGGCCTTTTGAATCGCCTGATGGAATATTGCCTGGGTAGCATTAATGATCGGATTAATGCCTATCAGCCAACGATTTCTATTTCTGATGTGATTAAGAATAATCAGTTTATTTACTTCCATTTGCCACTGTCTGAATACACTCGAAATGTGGCTATCGCCCTGGTTGAAATGTTTGGCGTTGAAGCTCGCAGGCGGCAGCTGGCAGGGCCGGAACAGTATAATATGTTCCCACTTCTTATGGATGATTGGGGCGCTTTTTTCCATAGTAACTTTGGCCCTTTTTCAGCTCGATGTCGTTCGGCATTAATGCCGCTCATTTTTTCTTTTCAGTCGCTCGCTCAAATTAAATCTGTCTCTGATAATTTTGCACGTGAACTCGATGACAATCTGGCTACAAAAATTGTTTTGCGAGTCAATGGTGAGGATACCGCTCAATTTGCTATCAACCTACTAGGTGAAGAGAAAACCTTCCAGGTCGGCACTTCGGAACTTGGTGATCGTGACGGCACCAGTCTGGGTATGTCGAGTAATAATATTATTACTCAACGCGATTTACGCGAGCTTAACCCTGGTGAGTGTTATATCTCGACCATTTTAAGTGATGGTAAAGAGACAAAGAATCCTCTTTGGAAATTGCGTATTCCTCGCGCTCCTTATACTGAATCTGATCTCGCAAAGGTGTCTATGCCTGAACCCATTGAAATTGATAATTCCAATGGCCTCAATCTTTGGGATAAATATATGAATCCTGCCTCTCTTAAGAATTTTGTTATGCCATCTGATGATGAGTGTTTTGATGATGCTTTCGAGGTGTCTGAATTATGAAGTCCTGGTATCACATTTGGCCTCTTTTGGCGGCTCCCTTTCTGATCTTTTTCTTATTAGGTTTTTTCCCTTTTGTTAGGGAAGCTTTTTTAAACCATACCATGATTCCATTTTTGCCATATTCGGTTTCTGTTGATTTGGTGGGTTGGTATCAGGAGGCGGATATGTTCCAGGAATATTTATTGCACCTTTTAATTTCTATCAATTGTGGAATTTTGGTTTACCCCATTTTTTTTCTTATCGGATCTCTCTATATCAATATTAATAATGCTATAGCGCTTTCCAAAATAAAATCCTTTAACAAACAGTAGGTATCTTTCTATGAAATTCTTTTTAATGACTCTTTTTTTAGTGCTGTCTTTGTCTTCCTTAAATATTGCATATGCCAAGAATAAAAATGTTGAGCTTCCGACCTGGGCGGAGCAAGGCGATGTTAAAACCGAAATTAATTCCAAGGGTAAAAATGCTTCTGAAGTTTTAACCGCTGTTGTTGTGTTGATTGCAATCCTTGGTATGTTGGCTGGTGCTGGTTTCTTTGCTTTTGGTAATTCTGACATGGGGAAAAAATTAATTTTTGGTGGGATTATTGGTCTTGTTATCGCTGGTTCCGTGTATGGTATTGCCGCTATATTCATTAGTTAAGATTGGTGATTAATAAAATGATTTGGGCGATCCCTTCGGGCCGAGCTATTCCAGGTTCCGCTATCGCTCCATCCCTGCGGGACAAGCCTTGCATATCTCTATCGCAGACTGTGGCATTTGATTTTTCAATGCTACTTACGCCGTAATCGTGCTTATGGATAGGTTTATAGTTTTGGCAAGGGGGAAAGTGTTTTTATTGGTTTCTGAAAGATGGCTTGGCCCCTCAGATCCCCGTCATGTATTCAGACCGATAGTTTAGGCATCGCAACGAATGCTTTTATCTTCGATTACAACCAGTGCGATATTAGCAGCGAATTTATTTTTAAGGATTATTAGTATGACAGCTTTTAATGGACGCTTAAAACCAAAAAGAGTGTTTGGCTTCCCTATGGCAAGCTTGGTTTCACTTGTGATGGCATTACCTATGTCGGTCATTGGCCTGCTTTTACTCTCTAAAATTGCCTTGATTTCTGCCTTGTTATTTTTTGCTTCTGGTTTCCTGGTTATCGTTGCGTTTGTGTTTTTTGTGTTGGGTGATGAGGTTGTATTTTTGCGGACTATGTACCTGTCGAAACTCGAAAATCATAACGTCACTTCTGAAACATGGACGAAATTTTGAACACTGATAAAAAACTCAAACATTACGAGGATCATTTTACCTGGTCGCATCCAATAGGTGATGGTTGTCTTGCTCATAAAGACGGCGCGGTCTCTTTGATGTTGATTTGGTCAGGGGTAGATTCTTCTTTATTAACTCAGCAACAGCGCTTAAATATCTGGGCGAATTTTTATATATTGTTGAACTCGCTACCTGAATATTATTGTTATGAAATTCATTTCTCTCGTCGTCGGGATTCGTCATTAGCTGATAAGTATCTTGAAAAAAATAATGAAATGGTGAGAGCGGTTGATTTTGCGACAATTATTCGCCAGTCTCATGCTGATCATTTATCTTCCTTTAGCTACAGTAATTCTGTTTATATTACGGTTACTAAATTACCAACGAAATCGCCGTTGGCGATTTTTGCTAAAACTAATCTTAAACAGCAAATCAAATCTAAAGACGATTTGATTAAAGTAACTGATATTTTACTACGTGGTCTTTCAGGTTCCAGAATAGCGTCATTCGATGAATACCGAAAAGTCATCCTTCAGTCTTTTGATCAATCTAGTTACTACGACATATTACCGGATTATAACCACAACCTTTTATTCACTGAGAACGTCATCAACTCTGCGCCATTTTTAGAGCATGGCATGGTACGGTTAAAAGATCGTTATACAAAAGTTTTGCTTGTTTATATGTATCCTAATGTTAACCCTGGATGGTTTAACGATATGGCGGCGGTACCGGCTAATATTCATGTGTCTCAAATCGTATTACCCGCCGACACCTTCAAACAAATGTCCAAGGCTGAAGGTGAACAAAATATGGTTGAAGGCATGGCTTCGAATCGTGGGCGCTATACCACTGCAAAAGGGCTACAAGATCTCGCGGCTTATCAAAAACTGGTGGCTGATGAAAATTTATCAATTTTCAGGAATGCGTTCATTATTAATATTCATGGCACCAACCCTGAGAGCATCACGAAAACTACCAAGGACATTAAAGACTGGATTACACGCGGCCACGGACAAGTAAAAGATAATGACTATATCCAGCTGCCATATTTCAGAGCATCACAGCCAGGGCAGGGCTATCGATGCCCTACATACCGGCCCGATCATACTTGGCAGGTTGCTGATATGATGCCGGTCCAGGTCTATCGACCTGGTGATTCGGATCCAGAATCATTGCGCCTGGGTAGCGGTTCTCAATTGATCGGTTTTAATTTAAGTAAACAGCCGGTAGCTCATAGCTTTACAGTTGCAATGACCGGAGCTGGCAAAGGTGTTGATAAGGGCGCGACTATTATTGAAACCTACCCATTCGGTATTGATTGGTATATCGCTGAAGTGGGTGAGAGTTATCGTTGGACTGTCGAGGGGCTTGGTGGTAAATACAACACTATAGATCCTGATAAGGATGTAGTGAATCCTCTACCACCTTTTAACACCGCTAACCCAGATCCTAATTATGATCTCGGTGAATTACCACTGAATGCTAAAATTGTCGGCGGGACTGTGCAGGCGCTTGGCTTCTTGCTTACTAACAGCACGAAGGCATTAGATCAACATCAAAAAGCTGCAGCTCAAATGGCGCTACAGGCCTTATACATTAACCTCGACGATGAGCGCGAGGCACCTACATTGTTTGATTATTTCAATACGATTAATGAAGCTGATTTTTTTGACAATAAAGAGCAGATTGAAGCGGCTAAATATATGTCGGCTAATTTGCAAAGTTTCTTATCGACTGCTGAAGGTAAAATTTTCTGTAACCAGGATAACTTAACATTGTCATCCGGTATCACAGGAGTAAATCTGAAAGACGTTGAAGCTTCCTCTAAAGAATTACTGCAATTTTACCTGGTCTTTTTGTCACTACGCTTTTCGCAGATGGCTTTTTACAATCCTAACAACTCTCGTATTTTACTTGATGAAATGCATAAGTTTGTCGAGATATCGCCTGAAGTTGTTGGTCAGTTAATTTCTGCGGTTTCTCGCATGGGTAGGAAAGACAGTGGCTATATTGATCTGGTTACGCAAGGGATTAAAGAAATCGATGCCATTGAAAAAGAAGTGCTTAACTCTATGCCACTACGTAGCCTTTTATATCGTCCAGATGGTCACGACGAAATAGCATCACGAATAAATATGCCTGGAGGCGTTATGCCAATCTGGAAAAGCTACCCTTATCCAGTCGGCGTTCTTGATTACCGACAAGGACTTCGCGGTGTGGGTGATGAATGGTATGACCTACATTTAACTTTCGATAAAAATATGCTTGCTTTAGTTGATACTAGCGATTTAATTTTTAAAGGAAAAATAGCTTCAGAAACCACTGATCCAATCGAACGAATCGCTTTATTTTATAGAGGGAATTAATATGAAATCACGACACTTTTTAATTGTTTTATTATTTGCTTTTCAATCATCTATCCATGCGGATATGACTGGCACAGGCGATTTTAAAATTATCGCCGAATTACAGGCTATGTATAAACAAATGGTTCAAACTTTAGAGGAAGCTAAGGCACAAAGTGAAAGCTTAACCAAGGTTAAAACTACTTTAAATTCCGTTGTTGAAACGACTGAAACTATACGTAATTTCAGTGTTGATAGTATTGTTAATCGAGTGACCAGAGATTTCGATAACCTTACCGAATTCGACAACATGGATGGCATGTCTAATGAGCAAAAAATAAAAATATTGCAGCGTGAGCTAAAACGCCGAATTGACGACCCAAAAACAACGGATGAAGAGGAAGGAAAATATAATAAACAACTGGATATGTTGGCTGATATTGAAAATCGCAATGAAACTTTAAAACTTATTAATGAGAATGCAACTGAGAATCTAGAAGCGACTGGTAAAGATCTATCTGCACGGGATTCAAATCGCATTGCGGCTGAGTCCTTAGCAACTTTGACTCAGATAGAGGCGCAGCGTGAAATTAGAGCTAACCAGGAACGGATTGAAAAACTCAAAGACGCGAAGGTTTTAAGTGATATAAATAAAGAGGCTTTGAAGGTCTATAAAAATACATCCAATGAGGGATGGTAATCATGGATCTATCAGCCTTTTTAGACCTTTTAAGCCCGAAGTTCATTTATGAAGGTGGTCAGAATATGGCCGTTTTTATAGCGAGCACGATTTCTCCGGTATTACTTGTCTTGGCTATCTGGTTACGCCTTGCTTCTAATCAACTGGATAGTGTTGTGTCGGGATCGGGTAACCAGGCTAAATTCTTCGTAGATTTGGCAGTTTGGGCAACCGTATTAGGCCTGTATTTTGTTTTAGCCTCATTTCTATCTGAGTTTTTCAATTCACTCTATGCTTATTTTGAGTCTCGCGGAAGCCTGGGCGCTATCCTTTCAAGCTTTGCTGCAATGATTGAAAAGGTGGACAAGGCGGGTGATGATGCAGATTTAACGTCTCAATCACTTTCTCTTTTAACTTCACCCGTCACTTTTGTTGTTTGGCTGATCTATTATGTTTCTTTTTTAATCGCCACGTTCATCCTTAAATTTTTAAATCTTGCGCATGCTATTTGCTGGTCATTTGCCCTGGTGTGGGGTTTAGTGGCTATACCAATGTCTATAACCAAGAATTTCAAACTACTCAAAGGCTGGGCTGTTTTTAGCGGTATTTCTTTGTTATGGCCTTTGATTCATTTCGGTTCTTTTGCGTTATTTAATCCGATCTTTCAACATGCCGCCGATGAGTTTGTGACGGGGTCTGGCGCAGGCCTTGCGAGCCTGGATAAAGCGCAGCTTTATATAATCATGACGTTTACCAATATTCTGTCTGTTGCTCTGGCTGTGGCCGCGCCATTTATCACCATGTCTTTAGTCTCCAACTCGGGTTCTATTGCGGGCGTTGTTGCGCCTTTCGCCTCAGCTGCTATTGCTGCTGGCGCAGCAGCGGCACAGCAAATGAGAGCTGCTGGTAGTGTAGGTGGTAGCACTATGGGTAGGATGGGTGCTACCGCAGGTAAAGATATGATTAATGGACGTAATCCTCTAAACCGCATTGAACAGGGTTTTGAAAGAATCAGAGAATCCATTATGGGGCAGCCACAATCTGAGCATTCTTCAGGATCAAATGGTGGTAGTAGTGGTGGTTTTACACCACAACAGGATAGTGGGTCTAATGCTGAATCTTCGAGTGGCTCGGGCGCTCAATCCAGTACAGCCAATTCATCGGTGGACAATGCTGCACCCGCTGGTAGTTCACCTTCAACACCGCCACCAAATGCTAAGTCTTCTACTGCTGGGCCTTCTGTCTCTACTATGTCAGCGGTTGCTTCTGCGGCTTCGAGCGCAGGGGGTGCCACAGGGGAAGGTTTTACAACCGATGCGGGACCGGTGGAAGAGGCTAGCAAAGAGCCGCCTGCTAAGTCATCTGGGCGCAGTGCACAAGGCCAACAACGCCGTGGTGCTATTATCAATCAGAACAAATTCAAACCATCTAAAGGCTAAATATGGATCTTTTAAAAGGCATGAAACGTGAAAAAAATCCTGTGCTGAATGAGCATGGCCCTACTGGTTATTTTATGGTGCGCCTGTCGCGTTACGCGGTAACGGGTTGGATGGCGTTCTTTTTGTCGCTTACACTATTTATCTTTTATGTCCTGGTCGATAAATTGGTTCCAGTACCGGTCATTGCTGTCGATAGTTCTGGCCGCGTGCTCGGTACAATGGAATATCTTGATCCAACCACGCGGACAAATGAAGAAGTGGTCGCAGGTGCTAAACACTTCCTGGATTCATATACTTCATTGAATAGCTCCACTATTTACAATGATAACGCGGCAGCGTTATCTATGATGTCGGAAGAGTTACGCAATGAAAAATTGGAATGGTTAATCTCAACCAATTATTTGCAAGTAGCTGAAGCCGCTCAAGTGCATTCTTTTAACGAATACGACGATCAAGGCGCTACGATCATTAACTTTAGTGGTTTGGATCGTTCTGTTAGATTGCAGGGTAATACCGTCATTACCCCTAAAAATGGAGTTACTATCGAAAAGGCTTTTGATGTCACGTTGGAATTAACAATTATTCCCAGGAATACATTTGTTACCACTGGTTTGATGGTTACCGGCATCAGGAATAATTGATCATGAAAAAAATACTCTTCTTATTAGTTCTTTTTGCTTCTCATAGCTATGCTGATGGTTACTTGATTAAGCCTAAAATTGAGCATATTGAACTTAAGCCGTACACCACTTTTAATGTTCAGCTTGCCCCTGATCTGGGTACACGCTTCACCTTTCCTTTTGTCCTAGATAAACAGGATGATTATGTGCCTTTCACGCTCGATGGTACGAACCCTATCTTTAAAACTACTCGCCATGATGGAAGGAATTTTTTTACGGTTGAGATAGACCCGCCTGAAGAGGGCGGTAAAATACCTACTTATCTGGGTAACTTATTTGTCACTGTTGGCGGTTATAACCTGACCATTGTTTTATCCAGCACCAATAAACTAAAAGATCATATTTCTGATTATGTTTTTAAACTGTCTCCGGAGGCGCGAGAAGACATCATCCAGGAAGCGATTAAGAAACGTACCGAAAAGCTCGAAGCTGATTACAAAGAGAAGTTTGATGCGCTTAATAGTAAAACTTCTGTGGTCTCCTTAGAGCAAGTTGGCGCTCTGGCTTTAACCTCACCAAAATCTGAAAACATCAAAGAAGAAAAAACTCTGAGATTGCAAACAGGCGAGGAGGTGAATGTTTATGTGTCTGAAGTCATTACCTATGGCAATCGTTATCATATCTTTAAGTATTACGTTAAAAATGATACAGCTAATGATTTACTGATATCTGATGGTGCAATCCTCACTATCGATAAAGCAGGAGTCATTCAAAAACTTACCAGTTCTAATTCGATTAATTCACGGATAAATCCTGGTAAAGAAGCTGATGGAGTGTTAGTCACTGAGTCCCCCAGTGTTGAAAATACCGATCTATCGATTCGTATATCAGTGCTAACCTCTGCGGGTTTGGTGGAGGTGGACTGGTGAGACTCTTATTAATTGTATTCTTGCTGTGTTTTACTTCTTCAGTGTTTGCAATATCAGCTGATGAATTACGCTTATTATCTGGTAAGGCGGATCAAGAACGAAGAGCAAAATCAAGGCGCTTGGATGTTAATGACCTTAGCTCATTATTAGTGAATGATAATGATTCTGATAAATCTAAAGCGACTAAAATCACTGATCAACCATCTTCTAATGATGTTCCAATACCGTCCAATACTGGCACTGTAGGTAATTCAGATAAGGGTGATGTCAAGCTACCGCCTGCTGCATCAGCAGCAGAGAACAATCAAACCACTCATGATGACCCTCCAAAGCCTACAAATCCTGTTTCGAATAAACATCCCGCACCTGAAGCGGTCACAAGGCTTTTGCCCCCGAAGGGAGCGCATGAACCCACACCTGACAGTTCATCGCGTCAAGGCGTTTCTAATAAAGGAACACCAATGGGTGGCGCTTCTTCCAGGCAATCTCAACCTCAGCCACAGGTAAATTATTCAACTGGTGAATACATTCCACCACCAAGGAGTTCATCGAGTAGTAATACTAATACCTCCGATGTTGTTTCGGTCGGACAACGTCGTTTCGGTATTACACTTGGCACCTGGTTTAAAGCTGATCTAAGAAGACGCACGACTAATTCAGATCCTGGACTAATTGAGATGGTTATCATGCAAGATGTTGAAGGCAATCAAAACAATCTACCCGCTGGCACTTATCTTTTTAGTGAAAAGTCTTATAACCAGGGGACAAAGCGTTTAGACCTTCATGTAATCAAAGCGCTTTTACCTGACGGTGATGAAATTGAATTATCTGGTTTGGTTTATGACTCTGTAAAAGTCGCGGGTCTTCAAGGCATTATTGTTGAAAATGGTTCTAGTGCTGTGCAGTCTGGTTTTAAAACAGGTTTAATAAGCGCAGGTCAGACACTCATTAATCAAGCATCAAAAGGTGCGTTAGGAGCTGAAATTATTACCTCTACAACCGATTCTATAGCCGACAATAAATTATCCACTGTAGATGCCGAGAAGGCGGTTCCTTATACGGTGCATGTCTCACCGCAGCCCGTTTATATACAGATACAGCAAACATTTTAAATATTTCACTTCCATTGTCTAAACTGTTGACCGGTCAGCATTTAATGTCTAAAGTCTTATTAATTGAGGGATTATCAGTGCACAAATATATTTTACTAATTTTTATCTTATCGCTTAACTCAGCTCATGCCGCTGATGATGATTCTGTTTTTAAGAATCTTGGCTTCGGGCCGACGATTTTCAGCTTTTCTCCTGAAGATCCTGATGGCCCTACAGATTCTGAATTTTCGTTTTCTTTGTTCAATGTTTTTTATTTGATGGATCTTGGCCGTGATACACGTCTTTTTACTAATCTGTCTTATATCGATTACAGTGTATCTGCATCAACTTCTAACATTGCACAGGATGTTTCACGATATTCGATAGCTACTGTTTATCAAACTCGTTTTAGACCATCGCGCAATTTTAAGCCCTGGCTGGGAATCGGTTTATCGTTTTCGAGTGAAGAATTTACTAAGCGTTATACTGTTGATTCTGATGGATTTTTATTACAATCATACAAAGACAGGAGTGATTCAGGCGTTGCCCTCGAATTGGATTTCACAAACGATGTCACTCTTTTTGATACTGATTTAGTTTTCAGGATCGGATTCACCTCTTCTTTATACGATGGATCTAGTGGTTTTCAATCTAATTTAATCTGGTTTTATTAGTTCGTGCAGTACGCATCATAAGGTTTTACGTGGCCTTTTGATTTTGGAGTTAAACATTTTAGGAGTTATAAGTATGCGTATTTTTCTTTCAATCTTAACTGTGCTTTTGGTAGCTGGTTGCGGCAGTAGTTCTTCAGGCGGTGGTAATGATATTCCGCCTGTGCGATCTGCGGGTAAACTTGCCGGTGTCGCACATGATGCACCTCTACGCAATGCAGAAGTAAAGATCTATGATTTTACCTCTGGTAGGAAAGGCGAATTGTTGTCTCAGACAACAACTGACGCGGTTGGTGATTATTCAATTAATATCACTACTGCTGATAAACCTATCTTGATTGTGGCTGGTGACTCTGGTTCATACAGCGAGGAGGCCAGCGGTAGATCTATCAATCTGGCCGTGGGTCAAAACATTTCTGCTGTTACCTATTACCAGAGCGGTGAAACACTTTCCTTACAGGTAACTCCATTTACTCATTTAGCGCGCTGCTACGCTGAGTATTTGGTTTCTGAAGGCGAGAGCGTCCCTGATGCTTTAAACCTCGCTAACTCAAAAATTGCATCTATCGCGGGTGTTGAAATCATTCAAACAAAACCGATTGATGTGACAGATATCAATAGTGCAAATATAGAACTTACTCCAGGTTTAAAATATGGATTTTTGACAGCTGGTATTTCGTCATCAATGGTCGATGTCTCAGAAGCAAATGGATTAAGTGCTCACAGTGAGCGATTTTTGACTTCAATGCAGTATTCTAAGGTGGCTTGTAACGATATAAGAGCTGACGGGTTATTAGACGGCAACGGATATATTGATGACAGCACCACCGGTGCTTTGTCTTTTGGCACTTACAATATCACCCCTGCATTTTATCGTAATCTCTTAGCTCAAAGAATACTGAGTTTTGCTAAATCAGAAGAAAATAAAACAGGCTTGGATATATCAAAGCTTCTTGTGTTTGCGAATGCGCTATCTAACAATACTGATAGCATGTGGGCGGGTTTACCTGGGCAGTCTGTCGACATTACCGGACCAACTGTTGAAGCTCTTACAGCGGCTCATAGTTTCATAGGTGGCACGGCAGAAATTCTATTTTCAGTCACTGATCCGATTGGTGTCCAGGAAATAGATTTCTATGTTGATGACGCTTTGGTTTCTACACAAGCAGGTGATAGTCAAACACTCAACTTAAACACGCTTAACTATCTGGATGGGTCTCATGAATTTAAAGTTATTGCTTCTGATCTGATAGGTAATGAAACTACTTTTTTGGTCTCTTACAATATTTCAAATACAGGGCCTGCGATAAATTTAACATCAGAAACAACTACAGGTGAAACGAGTTATTTAGCTCAAGGAACTTGGGTGAGTTCGGGGGCTGCTATACAGTCAATAACAGCCGGTGGGGAAGAGGCTACGATCAACCCAGACGGCACCTGGTCGGCTTTGATTGAGTTACAAAACGGGAGTAATACTGTTGGTGTTACTGCTATTGATGATTTGAATAACTCAACAACACAAAGCTATATAGTGGGTCTGGATCTTAATAACCCGGTAATCACTGAGATTGTAAGATATGTTCGTCAGACAACATATAATGGTCAATATAGTTCGTGCAACTATGTGAGTTTTGTGAATGTATCTACTGATCCTATCTGCATACGCTCTGATCGGGTCTCACTGAATGGTTTTGCGCCAGATGGGGATTTAGATGGTAATGATTTCATGTATATTAAATTTCGTGCTGAAGATACCGTTGGCGCGGGTGTGTATTCTCAGTTTGAAGATCTAACAATTGAATACCAGTATTTGAAAAATGGAAGTTTGGTAAGAGATTGGCAAACACTTACCACTGGTTATAAAAGCACTATCCCTGGTGCTTTGTATGGAACGTTTGTTTTACCTATCACTACTGAGTATCTGGGCGACGATTGGTTTAATACAACTATGTCAGACATACACGTTATTAATATTCGTGTTACTGATAGTGTTGGTCACTCAACCGTTAAGCCTTACACAATGAATTTCGATGTTTTGCTATATGATGTTAGTGTTGCAAGCTCGTCTAACGCTGACAGCGTAATGAATCAGCCATTTGCTAGTCGTGCAACTATCTCTGGTAATACAGTCACAACAACTGCAACTATCGAAAATCCAACTGACAATCCTATTTATTTCCATGTCAGTGCTACTAACGATAATTCTATTGAACAAATATATGAAAGCGCGATTCGCGTGAATCGGATGGCTGTTAGATCGACAGAGCATTGGAGAGCGCGATATATTAATGCGTATAACTCTACATCGGCCTGGATTGATATCAACTCAATAGAAAAATGGAATGGCTCTGGGTGGGATGTCATTGAATCACCAATTATCACAACAGAGTACGTGAATGTTTATCAAGATGTAATGCCAATCCAGCCAGAAAGCGATTGGGCCGATAATAGCGATATGATTTGCTATGAAAGTTCTGGCTTTGGTGATCCTGCGTGGGAGTGGTCGGATGGCGGTATGATTGAAAAAACATATGCTGACTACCGATTTGGATCTAATTATGCTTGTGTGTCTGTACACACGTATTCTGTTCAAAATCCAAGCGTGTATGACGTATGGGTTGTGCATAGAAATATGGAGAAGTACACTACATATGAAAATATTTATGAGCCAGGCTATCCACGAAACGAATCAAACGAAACGACTTTAAATCACAATATAAATAATTCAAATATCGTAGTTTACAATCAAAGCGCATCACTCAGTGTCGAAATGTCTGATGGCTATTATGAGATCCCTCCGGGTAACATTGTTGAAGTTAAAAAAACAATAACATTGCCAAATCTGCCCGTTTTTGACGACAGTTCAGTTGCAAATCTCGAAACATTTTCAAGTTATTCAACACTGGAACTAGATAAATCGATTGCATGGACTCTTGATACAACAATCAATCTGGATCTTTTTGCTGTCGTTGGGGCCAGCGCTTTCAAACAAGAAGTTGGTGCAAAACACACCTATACAATCCAAAGATAAGGAACATCAAATATGTCTATAAAAAACCTCCCCTTTTTCTTAATTCTTTGTTCATTATCTGCAACAGTTTTTGCAGACAATTATCGTATAAATGACGAGACTGTACCCTTTATCTACGATGCCTATTCAGAAATTAAAACACCACTGGAAGAGCTTGCTACTATTATTTCGAGAGATTACAGAGATGCTAAAGATGAGTTCACACGACACGATTTATTTTTAGAAATAAAACCTATTCTTGATAAACGTATTAAGGAAGCTGCCGGAAAGAAAATATTTACTCTTAGAATTGGCGGCGAACTGGGTGAATATGATTTTGATAAAAAGGCGTTTAAAACTGATTTTAATGATCAGACTTTTGTTCCTTTCCGTAATCATTACGCGGCTAAATATATTAATATGAAAGATGTTCGTTATATCCCCATTGCCTTTGAAGAAGCTCGCGTCTTATCTTCTAGATTAGCAAAAAGTAGAGATGCAAGCTTTGAATTTATTGGCGAAATTGTACGTGCCAAAGAAGGTATATTAAATTACCACTCAACTAAAATATTGGAATTAAAAATCACTAAACTTTCTGTAGTGCTGAAACCAGATGTCAAAATTGGCGAAATTAATTTTAAATAACTTGTAACTTTTCTTAAAAGGATCTTTTATGCTTAAATCTAAACACTTCACTTTTTTATTCCTTTCCTTCCTTCTTCCTTTTTCAAGCGTATCTCAATCAGCTACTACCGAGGAAGAACAAGCCAGAACAATTTGCTTTGACGTTTTGCATGGCATTAAACAGTTTTCAAAAACCGCTGATAGTGTTTGCCCCTATAATGAGCAGTCTTTGAGTGTCTGGAAGTGTACCCAGACTAGAGTCAATAAAGGCGAAAGCTTTAATTTCTCTATGGAACAGTGTAAAAAAAATAATTAATCTCAGGAGCTAATAGCTGTGGTAGTAACCTTTCGTTGAGGTGCTACCACCGCTGATATCGCGCCATAGTCCGCTAAAACCCCACCAGCCAATGCGATGCCTAAATCTCCGGACTGGATCCGTGACAGGAATCTGAGGGGCCAGGGTATCAAGTAGAACCCCATAAACCACCTTCCCCCTTGGTAAACCTGTTTATTTCTTCCTTTCTGTTGACTAGTCATTAGTTTACAATATTAAACTCTGATCTTAATTAACAAATTTAAGGGTTACTGGTAACATGCCTGCCGATGAAGAACAATCTCAATTACTAATGAATGACATTCAGTTCCAGTTAGCAATCAAAGGCTCAAGGCTATCTGATAAAAATATAAAAATTGCTTACTCTATTTTGGTAGAGGACGTTCCTCGTGCTGATGTTTTAACTTCTGAAGGTCTAACTAAACAATCTCTTTCCAAAATTATTCAATCTGTTGAAACCAATTTAAAGAAGCAGCTTGATAAGCATGATTTAGTGGCTGTTGAGCATATTATTCCTCGTGATAAGCTGACTTTTGAAGATCGACAAGAAGTAGAACTTATAACTCGTATTTTGTATAAATAAATTATAAGGATTCCCCTTGGCCGAGCTGTTGCAGGTTCCGCTATCACTCCACCCCTGCAGGACAAGCCTTGCATATCTCTATCGCCTTTGCCCTCCGGTTGTTAGATTGCATATTTTCTCCTGGGAAAGCTGACCAGGTTAACCTTGTGATTGCATATTTTGCGACCGCAGTGGTTTACCTGGTTAATTTTTGCAATCACTTGTTGGCCGGTGCCGGCCAGATCGGGCAGCTGCAGTTCTCCTA
>JBNKKI010000133.1:0-7543 GCA_050291745.1 Gammaproteobacteria bacterium
CAGATTCCTAAATGGATGGTTGCAGAGTACATTGACCAGGACAAACTGGTTATCTGCTTAGAGGACTGGGCGTTCAATCCATGAAAATGCGATTGGAGAGGTTTATGCTGTTTACAGGAACAGTACCTATATAAAGCCATCGATCCGCGCATTCATTGATTTTTTGGTTGAAAAGACCCTGGATAGTCAGACGCAGCTTTAAGGACAGCGATCAGTTTCGACGTAAATGTGGCCTTGCTCTTTTAACTCCCTTTAACTCATATGATGCGCTCCTCTCGTTGAGTTGACGGGTTTTTAGTTACTGTTGATCTATAGTAGTATCAAGCTTCAAAAAGTGGGTGTCGGAAAAAGATTGTAGGAATGGTAATGCTTGGTGATAACGTCAAATGGTGGTGAGCTTGATGATAAAATTGCAATGGATGATGGTTTACGCTTTTAACTGAGTGTTAGAAACTGGAATTTCCAGTTGAATTACTCGATCTATGAAAGCTCACAATATGATTGTGTGTCAATATGGCTCGGTAATGCTAGGTACAGAAAGCATAGCAAATGGAAAAAGTGTTCTGCGCAGACAGGTTGATTGTAAGAGGTAGGGATTAAAGGGTAATTCAAAGTGCCACATTCTCTGAAAAAAGGTCTATTTTCGAGGTTGTTATTCGAAAGAAATGTTTCAGTAGTAGGGGGGGACCAGCAACTAGTGCCGTTTAGGGGCTGGGCCTATAAACTATTTACCATTGAAAGATAAGATTTCACAAAACTGGAAAAAAGTTCGCAAAAATAGAACTCTTGTGCTAAGCTCGCAATGTCCTTTGATTATGGGCGCTTTCAACCTAACTTAGGGAGGGATTTATGAGCGAAGCAAATAATCAAAGGCAGGTGATAAAGCGTCTGCTGAGGAGGTTGAAGAGGTTTTTAAGGCACCCCTTGGTATTGAAGGTGCTCTACTGGATGATCAGAATAGTTTTCTGGCTTTCAGGTGAAGACACTCAAGCAGCAGACCGGGTTTTCGAAGAACTCGAGTAGTAGAGACGGTTTTTTGAGAAAATTGAACATAACCTGCCTGGTGGCAAGGGTTGGTAGCTCAGAAGAGTTGCCAACCCTGACCTTAAAGCAGGTGATAGTGGGAGAAGCGAAAGCTATGTTAAACATCATGTTGGTATGTATACATGCGTTGAGGGCACAGTTCGGTGTGGTTGCATGCGTGTGTCATACAGGATGGTTGAGATGCCAATCCTTTGCGTCAGAAAGGCAAAAGGTTAGTTTGCAACGAAATCATTCCCATGGAGTTGACGGTTTCTTCTTCTACTATTTTGAAAGAGGAGGTGAAAGTGTTAAATGAAACATTAAAGTCTATTAGACTGTTTAATAAATATTCACAGACGGAACTTGCGCGCGCTCTTGGAGTTAGTAAGTCGCAAATATCAGAAATAGAGTCTGGGACACGCAATCCTAGCTCCAAAGTATTGAAGTCTTATTCTGAGCACTTTGGTATGCCGTTGTCGTCTATTTATTATTTGAGTGAAAAGTTGGAGAAAAGAGATAGTGCTCCTTATATTGCTCAGAAGATAATAGATATTTTTAAATGGATTACTTCGGATGATTTATCTACTGATATGGATTTACGTCCATCTAAGAAAAAGCAGGGGAAAGACATGGAGTTGCTTCAACCGTAGTAATAGTTTGTTCAATTTTCTCGTAATAGAAAGGAAGGGGGCTTTAAGCCCCCTTTTTTTATAAGCAAAAGAAATCTCTATTTATATGCATGAGAATTTGGGTGCTCTGTAAATCGTGATATTTGGCCACTCCTTAAGGAAAAACTCGAATGAACGAACCCCTATATAAACGTTGGAACGATTGGTCACGTGGATCATGGTAAGACGACGCTAGACGCTGACCAAACTCATGGCCGAATGGTGTATCGTCAATCTGTATATCCTACCAGTTTAGAAAGGTTAGCGTGTAAGTGAGCATGATATTTCGACCAATTTCTCCCGTGATAGTATTGACTGCGGTAACTGTAAAGAATATAATATCCACCCCCATCGGGGAGGTGGCCGATTTGGCAGTCAAGGAGTCATAGAATTAAAACCCATAATCCCGATTCAAATTTTTCCCTTTATTAAGATTTTAAGCTCTGGATGAAATCTCTGGATTTTTATCGCCCTTATTGAGTGCCAAAAATTGAGTCATTTTGTAGTGTCAGCGGACATGGACGTCCGCTGAGGACAGTCGAGCATGGATGCGAGTCTGTCCGTGCGCTACAAAATGGCTTAATTTTTGGGAAGCCGCAGGCCGCTCAATTGGGATGTCCTTTTTTTCGCCTCTTTTTTTGGACAAGCAAAAAAAGGGGCTCGCACGCAGGCACGACCAAACTACAGAGCTAGAAAAGTATTCAGCGTGTGAAACCCGAACTTAGTCAGATGCTATATGCATTCCCACGCACACCTACAAGGACGTAGGTGGTGCGAGCTCAAGGATGAGCGACGCTTCCAACATTGACTTACTTTTGAGTTTGGTAATGTGCTTGTATTGTTTATGTCGGATGGCGCTTTGCTTATCCGACCTACATTATTGAAAAAAATCTTGATCAAAAATCAAAGACCTGATCCGCAGCCCTGCTATCAGATGAAAAAAGACCGGGGATTCGAACACCAGTCTTTAATGTTTTTTCTAAAAGTGATGGAAGGAACTTAGCTCTCAAGTCCAGTATTTTCATCAATACCCATAACGATATTCATATTCTGAACCGCAGCGCCACTGGCACCCTTACCCAGATTGTCCAGGATCACGGTCACTTGCAAATGACCTTTTTGGCCAAACACATGTACATCCGCACGGTTGCTGTCGTTACAAACTGTAGCGTCTAAAAAGCCACCATCCAGAGCGGGGTTTTCTTCGTAAGGTAAAACCTTTACAAATTCCTGCCCCGCGTAATGCTTTTCCATGACCTCCTGTAATTCTTGTGCAGAAATATCGCTCGTCAACTGGCCAGGCAAAATCGGAACGTTCACCGCCATACCTTTGTAGTAAGGACCCACAACAGGATTAAAGTGAGGTTCTTTTTTAATGCCAGAGACCAAAGTCATTTCAGGCAAATGCTTATGCTGCAAGCCCAGGCCATAGGCACGGGGAGCATTCATGCGAGGAGAACTTCCTGCATCGCGAGTCAAATGTTCTGTTTCTTCATATAAAGCGATTAATTTTTTTCCGCCACCAGAATATCCAGTAATCGCATGACACACAAAATCAGAATCTGTTTTTACCACACCGGCTTGAACCAAAGGAGCCACAGCCAAAACAAAGCCCGTGGCATAACAGCCCGGGTTTGCAATACGTTTGCTGTTCTTAATCAGCTCGCGTTGTTCTGGCTTTACTTCCGCTAAACCATAAACCCAATCCGGGTTGGTGCGATGTGCTGTACTGGCATCAATGACACAGGTGTGGTCATTTTCAATGAGGGCAACACTTTCTATGGCAGCTGAATCTGGCAAACACAAAAAGACAATGTCTGCAGCGTTCAGCAGTTTTTTTCTTTCAGCGATATCTTTACGAAGTGCAGGATCAATGCTGAGAATTTCTAAATCCGAGCGTCCTTGCAAACGTTCGTGTATCTGTAAACCCGTTGTACCTTCCTGGCCATCAACAAAAACTTTAGTCGTCATAATAAAACCTCTCTATATTCCAAAAAGTTTAACATAAAAGTTTTCTTGCGAAGCAATATTAATAACAGGGAGTAGGAGCAGGTGCTCTAACCTAAGGTGGTGTTTCGTACGAGAATTTTAGTATTTCTGCGCCATCGTGGTTGATTGATTGCCGGGCGAGCTATGGCAGATCCTGTTGTATTTGCTTGTCTGTTCAGCATTAATGTGGGGTGCAGTGTTTTACCTGATGCTTTTTTAAAATGTGCATTTTTGAAATGGTTACTGGTTGTGTAAAGAGGCATTAAAGAGTCAGGGTTAGCCTTTATTCCGGAGTCGCGGCACAGGCGTAGGAGCGATAGAAACCTGAGTCTTGCTGGCTTTCGGCATGATACGCTCCTTTCGTTGAGTTTACGGGTTTTTAGTTACCATTGATCTATAGTAGTATCAAGTTTTAAAAAGTGGGTGACCCAAAAGATTCCCTGCTTCAGTCATTTTTTTATGTTTTGTAAAAAAACTACTAGCTCATGAATTAAAGTGGTAGGGTTATCCGTGCCATTTTGATTCGCTTGATCTAACGAACGCTGAGCCATCTTTTTGGCAAACTCAAGCTGACCAACCAATTGCTTAAATAAACCTTGTTGTCCTTTAGCATAATCTGGTAAATACGTTTTAAGATCTTTAATCACCTGGCTGCAAGGGCTATTTCCTGATAGAGGGCAGTAAGGTTTTGTTAAGTAGTTGTAATGCAATAAAAGCCAATATTCAAAACATGGGACAGAAGGAACTGCATGAAACACTCCTTTCGGTGTTGCAGACTTGATTCTGACGATTGCTTCCTGGTAACTGCTATGACTGTCTTTATCAAAGACACAAAAAACTTTATCAAAAGCATCCCCCAAATCCCGTTCTTCACGGTAACGCTGCCTTGCATAATTAAATACACTGATTGGTGATGATCCACAATCTCCGCAAACTTCGACATTTGCTGTGTTGAGACCATAATAATCTCTCAAACCATGAAAATAGTTCGGCTCAGTTTTTTCTCCTTCACAGACTATAAGCACTTTGGAGTATGGATCTCTACGAGCCTTTTTCCTGTTTAGGCTAACTGCACTTCTGGCCTTTCTCTTATGGAATAAATCATCTGTTCCCATTAACCGTACATCCTAACGGGCCTAATATATGGCATGGCACCATATCTGCCGGAAAGGTATGCAAGTTCTAAATTCTCCCGGCCTTTTCTTGGGCTGAAATCAGTTAATGGGTATACCGATGAGGCCTGATTTTTATCTTTTTCACAAAACCAGATCTGGTCACGACGAAATACCTCTTGATTCAAAATAGAAGTTTCATGTGTCGTAAAGATAAGCTGTGCGTTCTTGGGATTTGTTTCTTTGCTATGAAAGAGCTGAACCAGGAATTGAACCAGCCGAGGGTGTAAGTTGTCATGGAGTTCATCAATAAACAACACGTAGCCATTGGTGAGACTGTCGATCCACGGACCAGCGAAAGCGAACAATTTCTGAGTGCCATCTGATTCATCTTCAAAATCAAATGTGATCTTGTTGCCTTCTGAATCCTTGTGAATAGTTTTGATGTCTACGATCTTTTTTCCGCCAACTTCTTTAATTAGTGCTTTCTTCATAAACTCAGGCATGTCGCCAGGTAATGATTGAACATCAAATGGTTTAGTCTCCACAACAATATCTTCAATATCCAAATCTGCTGCATGTAGGAAATCCATTACTTGAGATTTTTCTTTATCTTCACATAAGGAAGCGCTAAAACCAGGACTCCATCCAGCGATATTTGCCAAACGCAATGTGGTATCAAACCAGTCGAAGATTGGCTGAAGTTGTTCGCTATTCAGCTGTACTGCAGTCGATAGAAAAAGAGCATTCTCACGAGTGGATTTTTGCCAAAGTTGTTTCTCACCAATCAGGTTAAACCCAAGTTCCCAGTCGTATTTCTCAGTTTTAACATTCCATTCACGTCCAAGCCACCGCTGAGGCCTTCCTTTTGGATAAGCCAATAACCATTCTTCGTGGATGCGGTTTACGGTAGCCGTAAATCCATATTGATAGCGTACGTTGTCAACAATGAATGTAACCTCAAACTCACTGGGGGTTTGACGTTCCAATGGGCTTAATCGAAAAGGTGTAACAGGCAGTTTATCACCACGCTGAAGACTCGATGCAGACCCCAAAACGATCTTCTTCATTGATTGTAGGGCTAATAGGAAATTGGATTTACCACCAGCGTTAGGACCATAGATTGCTGCAGAACGGAGAAGATCGAATTTATTTACACCGTAAGTCTGAAAAGTGTTGGTTTCAAGCAGCTCATTGCCAGTATCTCTTGTCATACTGAATGTTTGGCGATCACGTAGAGAACGAAAGTTCGCTACGCTAAATTCGAGTAACATTACAACCCCCTGGGTTTTAATTATTTGACATTAATAAACAAAAATAGCATTTAAAACCATCTGATTCCAGAATTATAGTTACAAATTTAGATAAATCTGTCATTTGTTTAAATTAAAACATGGTTTAGAGAATGAATATACAGGGAATAGCGCTTTTTGGGTTAATTCATACAGCTTATAGTTGATGAGAGCCACAACATGAATACGGACTCTCCCGGCTGTCGCCATCAACGAGCACGATGACCAGCAGGAATTTATTTTTCTAGTTCAGCGATCAGTGAGACTGAACTAGATTTTTGACTTATTTCATTGTCCACAATTTTTGAGGTCTACATCCTATCCGAAATGGCGGCAGCAATAGGTCGAAAGCGAAGCCTGCGGAGCTTCAAAAAGTGGGTGATGTCTCAAAAAGGCTCCTGGATTTATCGGTTATAAAAACAACAAAAAGTGAGAAAAGGGGCTCGCACGCCTGTTAGAAAGATACTACGGAGCAAGGAAAGCTAAGGCGTGTGAAACCGTAATCCGGTCAGGTGCTATATGCATTCCCACGCAGAGCATGGGAACGAGGCACAACGCTACTTCCCTGAGGCACGCCTGCCGAGCGCAATAGCATCGCCCACACTTTTCAGCGCTCCAGCTTAGTATTCACCCAGCAGCAACAGTTAATTTTGCGATAGCCCTGCTAAACAAACGATTGCACTGTATAGCTTGCAATTTCCACCCGATCTGCTGCCTGTCTGGAGGTATCTTTTACTGCATCTATATAGTTTGCTGGAGCTGTTATGTCTTTTTCCTTTGACCCCGATCGTATCTCTATGCCTATTGGTCACCACATAGGCGGCAAGTTTATCCCCATGCAGGGCGAAATGCCGATGCATCGTCCTTCCGATAATGTTGCCTTTGCGGACTGCCCCGTGGCGGATGCCGATCTGGTCGACAGGGCGGTGATGACCGCAAAAGCCGCTTTGTCCGAATCCAATTGGGGTGGCTGTCAGCCACGTGATCGCACTCGTGCTTTGCAGCGCTGGGCAGATTTAATCGAGGCCGATGCCGAGTACCTCGGGCAGCTTGAGTCGGTGCCATCTACCCGTCCGGTCGCACAGATCAAGGACGGTGATATTGCAGTGACCGCCGAACAAATTCGATTCTTTGCGGAAATGGCCGACAAAGAAGGTAGTCTGCTGGCCCCAACCCGAGACGATCAAATGGGATGGATTGCGAGTGAACCTTATGGCGTGGTCGGCGCGATTACGCCCTGGAATTTCCCGATTTCCATGGCTGGATGGAAGCTCGCACCGGCTTTGGCTGCGGGTAATGCGGTCGTTTTGAAACCATCCGAGATGACGCCATTTTCTGCCTTGCGCATGGCGGAACTAGCGCTTAAGGCGGGTATTCCCGAGGGGCTCATCAATATTGTGCAAGGCGATGGGGCGACAACCGGTAATGCGCTGACAGGCCATCCGGAGATTGCCAAGGT
>JBNKKI010000134.1:0-9789 GCA_050291745.1 Gammaproteobacteria bacterium
AGATGCGTAACAGATTGATGTGCCTGGTCAAATCAAAAACACCGTAGTCACCTGATTGGTGAAGAGTGTGTTTTTGATTTTATCAGGTGCATTAAGGTGTTACGTAGACTTTCATGATTCAACTGATTTTTCTAGGTTAAAGGTTTCAAAAATTTTTTAACAAATTTAACTGCTGTATTTAGTCAGGAAGATAAACAGGGGATATTAAGGCGAAAGATCAAGTACTTAAGATCATTAATTCAAATTTTTCTTTAAGAACAATGCGCGAGAAATACGGGCTTACTCTCACCTCCTCATACCTGGTTTTACTCTCCAGGTTTTTGCCCCTTAGATGAATTTAAGGGGCTTTTTTATTCATTAATTAAGATAATATCGATAGTTAAGCTGATTTATTAGCTGTAAGTTGGACTCGCTTAAATCCCAGACTAAATAAACCGAATAACATTAACATAATAGTAGAAGGCTCAGGCACATTGAAAGCATCATATTCATACTGAACAAATAGCAGACCACTCCAGTCATTAAACTCATTATAAGCTTTAACTCTATCATCGTCTGTATTAGAAAATCCCTCAATAGTCAATTTTTGAGTTATTTTCAAAGTAAGCTCTGTATCTATAAAATCACTCAGCATTAAATTGGACAGGTCATAATGTGCATCAAAAATGCCATCACTATCACTATTTTCTGTACAGGTAGGTCTTACTAATCCAACTTCGCTACAACGAGCAACTTCACGTTCTACATTCCTGACGGGATTATATGCTCTTGGATCTATCAAATTGATAGTCATTACACTTCTTGCAACAGCCCTACCCTGAACAACATCACTTCCCGGATCATTGTCAATATCTCTAGCCCAAACTCTAGATTGTAAATCCCAGTCAGTTTCAAACCAGATATCCACCGAGGTTAAAATACCCAATGAACTATCAAATCCATCTAATTTGCGTGTTTTTTGTCGAACAAAATCAGTTCGTTGATCATCATTAACAGAAAAATCTTTTACCGTTTTGTTACCAAACTGAAAATAATTATGATCTGTAATAATGGCGGCACTGGCTGAAAAACTGGAAAAAATTAAAGCTGCTAGCACAAAAAGCTTTACCTGGATAATTTTGAAAATTGACACTTAATACTCCTAAATCACAATAAACTGCTGTTATACCAACAGAAAGGCAGATTTAAAGCCAAATTGGCTTTTTATCAATAAATTCAATAACTAACAACTAAATCTTAAATAGCCAGATGATAATTGTAAAAATAATTGACAGGCATTTACCAGCCGATGTAAATATTTTCGTCATCTTTCAACCTGGAAAATCAAATGAACGTGAAAAAGATGCGGATTCCAGGTTGATCTACACCACCTCAAACACACAATCAACTCATCCAACTGCGGATTCCAGGTTCAAAGTATATTTTTTATCCCATCCATAAAAAAACCCCATTTAAATGGGGTTTTTATTAAAGCTTAACAAACTGCAGTCGGTTAATTATTCTGAATCACGATACTAGGAAAAGCAGCAGAATGATCTTTCGCTTTAGTCGCAAGTTGAGCAGCTGTTTTACGAGCAATTTCACGATAAATTAGGCTAACCTTACTATCAGGCATAGAAGCAACCGTCGGGTTACCACTATCGGCATGTTCACGAATTTTAATATCCAGAGGTAAAGCCCCGAGAAAATCCACGTCATATTCCTTAGACATGCTCTGTCCTCCGCCTTCACCAAATATATGCTCAGCATGGCCGCATTCACTACAAATATGAATTGACATATTTTCAACTATACCCAATACAGGCACTTCTACTTTTTCAAACATTTTCAGACCTTTACGCGCATCCAGTAATGCGATGTCCTGAGGGGTTGTTACAATAACAGCGCCACTAACTGGAATTTTTTGCGCCAAGGTCAATTGAATATCACCAGTTCCAGGCGGTAAATCGATAATCATATAATCAATATCAGTCCACTTTGTATCATTCAGTAACTGCTCAAGTGCCTGAGTTACCATAGGACCACGCCAGATCATGGGGGTATCCTCTTCAACCAGATAGCCAATAGACATGGACTGAATACCATGGCCAATCATAGGCTCGAGACTTTTGCCATCGGTAGACTCCGGTTGCCCGGAACAACCCAGCATACGTGGCATACTTGGACCATAAATATCAGCATCCAGAATACCGACAGTTGCTCCTTCAGCCTGTAAAGCCAGGGCCAGATTAACGGCAGTCGTAGATTTTCCTACGCCACCTTTACCAGAAGCGACGGCAATAATATTTTTGATACCTTCCTGTGGCTTTAAATTCTGTTGAACAGTGTGGGATACAATTTTGCTGGAAACTTTTACTTCGACAGATTCAACACCATCGAGTGCAGTCACCTTATCGGTAACCAGAGACTTTAATTCATCAAAATAACCGACTGCCGGGTAGCCTAATACGATATTGATACTGACCTTTCCACCATCAATTTCTACAGATTTAACGGATTTTGTGAAAGCCAGATCTCTTTCGGTATTAACATCAATGATGCTACCGACTTCAGCTTGAACTTGTTCTTGGGTAATAGACATAAAAATACCTTGATTATCGGATTAATCGTAAATTGTGCTGCATTCTACATTAGCTAAAGCTAATATTTAACCATTTATTTCCGAGGGTTTAACTCAGTTAATCAATATCGCTCTATACAGGCGTTGATGCAGCACATAAAATAGCCTTAAATTAAGTAAACCCAACTAACCTATATTAATGAGTTCCGAATAAATGAGTTCAGACACACGCAAAATTGTAGTTACCAGCGCACTTCCCTATGCAAATGGCCCTATCCATATCGGCCACATGGTTGAATATACACAAACCGACATATGGGTACGCTTTCAAAAATTACAAGGCAATGAATGTATTTATGTTTGTGCCGACGATGCCCATGGAACACCGATCATGCTGAGCGCTCAGGCTGCCGGTATTACCCCGGAAGCCCTGATTGAGCAAGTAAAAAAAGAACATGAAGCTGATTTCAGTGATTTCGGTATCGGGTTTGATAATTTTCACAGTACACATTCTGAAGAAAATAAATATTTTGCGACTTATATATATCAGCAGTTAAAACAGGCTGGTCATATAGCAACTCGTACCATTTCACAGTCTTATGACCCTAAAGCTGAAATGTTTTTACCAGATCGTTTCATTAAGGGAGAGTGCCCAAATTGTGGTGCCACTGATCAATATGGCGATAATTGCGAAGTATGTGGAGCCACTTATGATCCAACAGAATTAAAGAATCCACGCTCGGTGGTCACCGGTGAACCCCCTGTCGAAAAAGATTCTGAACAGTATTTCTTCAAACTCGGCGATTACTCTGAAATGCTGAAAGAATGGACACGTGCAGGTCATATTCAAAAAGAAATCGCGAATAAAATGGATGAATGGCTGGAAGATGGTTTACGCGACTGGGATATTTCACGTAATGCGCCTTACTGGGGGTTTGAAATTCCTGATGCTCCCGGAAAATACTTCTATGTATGGATGGATGCACCCATCGGATATCTGGCCAGTTTTAAAAACTGGTGTGATAAAACCGGTCATGATTTTGATGAATACTGGGCAGCAGACAGTCAGACTGAGCTGTATCATTTTATTGGTAAAGATATCGCCCGTTTTCATACATTATTCTTCCCTGCCATGTTACATGGCGCGGGTTTTCGCAAACCGACAGCTGTTTTCTGCCATGGTTTTCTCACTGTCGATACTCAGAAAATGTCCAAATCTCGTGGTACCAATATCAGGGCAAGAACTTATCTTGAACATTTGAACCCCGAATATTTACGCTATTACTTTGCCGCCAAACTGGGCGCAGGCATTGATGATATCGATCTGAACCTGGGAGATTTCATGGCAAGGGTAAACTCTGACCTGGTTGGTAAAGTAGTCAATATCGCCAGTCGCTGCGCAGGTTTTATCGTTAAAAAATTCGATGCCAAATTGAGTGACTCAATCAGTGATGACAGTCTGAATCAAAAATTTATGACTGCTTCTGAATCTATAGCTAAAGATTATGAAGGCCGTGAATTCGGTAAAGCTATGCGTGAGATAATGGCTTTAGCAGATCTTGCTAATCAATATATTGATGAACAGGAACCCTGGGTTCGCATTAAAGACGAGAACCTGCAACAGAATGTACAGGATACCTGCAGTATCGGAATTAACTGCTTTCGACAATTAATTATCCTATTAAAACCTGTGCTACCAAAACTGGCAGAGCAGGCTGAAGCGTTCCTTAATGTATCAGATTTAAAATGGTCTGATCTGTCAAACAATTTAACCGGTCATACTATTAATAAATTTAAACCATTAATGACTCGAATTGAAAGAGATAAAATTGATGCCATTATTGAAGCCAGTAAAGAAGTAGAGAAAGCGCCCCCGAAAACAGCCGAATCAAAAGCTGATACAGATATTGAACCAATAGCTGATGAAATCAGTTTTGAAGATTTTGCAAAACTGGACTTGCGTGTTGCCAGGATCATTGAAGCAAAAGCGGTGGAAAAAGCTGATAAATTATTACAGTTAACACTGGATATTGGCATCGAAAAACGAAATGTATTTGCAGGCATTAAAGCAGCATATCAACCCGAACAGCTTGAGGGTAAACTGACTGTTATGATAGCTAATCTGGCTCCCCGTAAAATGCGTTTTGGGCTATCCGAAGGTATGGTTCTGGCTGCTGGCCCCGGTGGTGAAGATATTTACATATTAAACCCTGACGATGGTGCAAAACCTGGCATGCGGATTAAGTAAAGACTGACAGTTGAGTGAAAAATAATGAAAGACATTCTTGAAAAGTATGTAGGTGAAGAGCTCGGTATTAATATCGAGCGCCCTTTACGAATTGACTCCGCCACCTTAAAATCGGTGCATGAGCATTATTTTTCTATTGTCGATGAAAACAAAGCTTATACACACCATTTTTCCTATAACAGTATTATTCAGATCATAGAACATCCAGATGGTATTGACGTAGGTGGTTTATTCGAACATAAAAAACATTTCAACCTGGTCATTAAAGTCGGGCATATTCCAGAATTCACCCCCATGTAATAGCTTTAAACTAAAAAATGAATGCCCTCTATGACAGAATTTATCTACTAAGCCATATGCGGGCATTCAGTAGTTTAACTGGACATATTCTTGGTTCACACCCTGATATCAATGGTTATTACGAAATGCATATCAGTTATCAGCAAAAAGATGATCTGGTGCTACAGGAACAGCTTTACAGTCAACAGGAAACATTTAAACCGGATAGCCATTTTCTATTCGACAAACTATTGCATAACCAATATGAACTGAATTTAAATAACTTAAATCTGCAAAATCCGCGATTACTGATCTCACTCCGATCAGCTAAGCCAGGCATTAAAAGTATAGTAAATTTATTTCAACAGAAAAAAGATAAACATCGCTACGCGGACCCACAACAAGCTACTCAATATTATATTCAACGTTTACAAAAGCTGAGTGAGTTCTGTCGCGATCATCCGCAGACTTATTATTATTTTGATGCAGAATTAATCAAGAATAATACTCAGGACATGCTATCAACTTTATCAAACTGGCTTGACCTGAAAACAGCTTTAAATGAAAAGTATCAACTTTTTTCTCAAACAGGAAAACCTCGGGCCGGTGATTCATCCAATGCGATAAAAAGTGGAAATATTGTCAAAAAAGCGAGCAACTATGAACACATTAATATCCCTGATAAGCTACTAAGAACAGCTAACAGTGCTTATCAAAAATACAGGGATCAGATATTAAAACTTTCAATTGCTGACAAAACTTCTTATCAACTCTGTACAAAAAGTGATTTGCCGGGGAATAGTTTTCCTTAAAGCTGGTATTTCCCTCTGTCAAACTGCCCCATTAAAGTGAAATTCGTAGATTTAAATGAACCATCAACGCATAGAATTAATGCGTTATTTAAGTTCGACCCGGTTTAGAATTCAACCTTAGGGATTACGGTTGCACTGCAGCCTATTCCGTAATTTTTTAGAGGCCTCCTCGAATCTGGTCTCTTACTTTATCGTAATAGAACGCCCGTAATTGTTGATGCAGATCATCAGATAAGGGTGGTAACGCTGAAGCAGCGACGTTACTTTCCACCTGATGAGCTTTACTAGCACCGGCAATAACGGTGCTTACCTGTGGTTGATCCAATATCCAGCGCAGGGCCATTTGCAATAACGTCATGCCCTGAGGAACAAAGCTATTTAGTTCCTGCACTAACTCCACTCCCTTTTCAAAGGGAATACCATTGAAGGTTTCTCCCACATGAAAAGCGGCACCATCACGATTATAGTTGCGATGATCTCCCACAGCAAATTGCTGGCCTTTGGTCATCTTGCCACTGAGTAAGCCACTGGCTAATGGCAAGCGCACAATAATACCTACCTCTTTTTCTGCTGCTTTGGGTAGCAGGACTTCGGTGGCATCCTGTCTGAAAAGATTAAATAGAATCTGCAGGCTGGTCAGTTTAGGGTGCTCAATACAGAACAAAGCCTCATCAATTTTCTCTACACTGACTCCAAAAGCCCTGATTAACCCTTCCTGTTGAAAGTCTTCCATCCAGGCCAGCATATCGCCTGCCATCAATATTTCGGTTGGTACACAATGTAGCTGTACCAGATCTAATGCTTCCACACCCAAACGATCAATCGAACCAAGCAAATTAGTCCGTACCTTATCTTTAGTGTATCCATCAGGATAAAGAGCGGCATCCCGCCCAACTTTGGTTGCCACCAGTGGACGTTTATCACTCGCTCCCAATCTGGCCAGCCATTGACCAATACGGCGTTCACTCAGACCTGCACCATAAACATCGGCAGTATCCCAGAAGCTAATCTGCCGGGCTTCAGCCGTGTCCAGTATTGCGGCAGCCTGTTGCTCTTCTACGGGGCCAAAGTCATTACCGAGCTGCCAGCAACCCAGACCCATTTCTGATACCTCATAACCAGACTTACCTAATATTCTTGTTTTCATATTATTCTCTATACAATTGGGGGCATTAATTTTAAAAACAGGAAACCATAACAGAATACCCGAATCACTTTAACTGAGATATTCTCACTATGTTAGAGCCTATCAAAAAAAAGTAAACACAAGATAGAAATCCAGAGATACTATAGTTTGGCACTTAGTTGAGTGTAGCGCAGTCAGTTCCAGTTTTTAACCTGGAATCCGAAAATTGGCATGGCCTCATGATGGTGCAAAACTGCATTTTGACCCCCCGGTATTATGGACTAATCAGATGATCTGTAGCGGAATCTATTTGAACCTGGAAAAATCAGTCTATAATACGATATCAGAATCCATCTATACAACGAACAGAAAAGCGAAATAGCTCAGCTTCTGCCTCCCGATTCAAGGGTAAGGTTTCTTTGTCAATTCAACACAAAGACCGTTAGGCTGCATTATTCGCGAAGGATTAATTAAATACGCAAGACAGGAGTTGCGAATTGCAAAACGAGAACCTAACTGAAGCCCTTGAATTCGAAGATATCGAAGAAATTGAACGTATTCTAAAAGAAGACAATCCTTCCCGGGGAGAACTGACAGAAGCTCTTCAACAATTTGCCACCGACTTCATGCAGCCCATGAATCTCCAAATTATAGAGCTACTGCTCCAGAATGGCGCTGATCCCAATGCACCTATTTCCCATGATTCGGACGACTATGACCCCGATGAGCCAGAACGGAATCTTTTATACAAACTCCTGTGGAACATGATGGAAGGTACTGAAAAGAGCGATTCGAAAGAACTTTATAAATTGTGCCAGATTTTATTCCAATATGGAGCAAGCCCAAATATCATCAACAGTGATGGAAATGGCTATGCCTTTGGGCTGGTCTGCAATTACCTCAGAGAGGATCTGGTGGAACTATTTCTGCAAAATGGCGCACTGGCCGAAACCGAAAAAACTCAAACGCCTCTAAAAGAGACGCCCCTTTATGAACTCTTCACCCGCGAAAATGATACAGAGGCTATGGCGCGCATCACCCGGTTGCTGCTGGACGCAGGGGCAAAGCCGGACACAGCCTGTGAGGGCTGGAAGCGGACACCACTCATGATGGCCGTATCAGCCGGTGCGGAAAAAGCCTGTGAGCTTTTACTGCAAGCCGGGGCCAATGCCAATCACATAGACAGGGATGGCCTTTCGATTACTGACCTGGCCATGCAGCACGGTAAAGTGCATATCCTGAATATATTAAGCGAACACGGAGCTCAGGTTTCCCCTTATCAACTTTACAGAACACAGCTACGTGACGCTTTTAAGAAAGAGGATTTCTCCAGCGCCGCCAATATCGGGGATTCTATCCTGAAGCTTAATAACTTCTCCCCAAAGAATATGGATGAGACGGATTGCCTGATGATCAGTCAGAGCTACACGCGAACGGGAAGGCATGATGAAGCAATAGAGCTTGCTCAAAATTGGCAAGGTCTTAAAAAGAGCGAACCAATGATATCGCGCCTGATCAACGCTATGGTATACGGTTCCCGGTTCGAAAAAGCGATAGAAACCTATATTTGCTACCGGAGTTCTATATCGATCAAAGGATTTGATCCGTTTATGATCGCCAACCTCCTTGCCGTCTACGATATGCTGGGCCGGCAAAAAGAAGGGATCACAGGCTTAGTGAAATTTTTTACGGAAGAAGGGGCCGGTAATGACAAAGGGCTTATGAAGTTTAATGCCGCTTGCCTCTATTCTATTTGCGGCGATACGGAAAATAGCCTGAAGATGACCGCTCTCGCTCTGGAAGCGGAAAAAGACACAGAGAGTTTCTACAACGATAAAGGCCTGGAAAATTTGCGAAAAACACCGGGCTTTGAGTTGCTTATGATCGATGAACCGATCATGGTAAAAGCCATTGAGCATAAAGGAACAGGCCGTTACATGGAAATTATCCTTCATAAATACAGACGGGAAGTCATCACCAGGGAATATTCCCTGACGGAAAGCTCAGAGCCATGTCAGGTATCAACCCTCGAGTTTGACAGCGTCTACGAACCCATCCTGGTATACCTGAATAAACTGGAGCAATTCAATAAAAGTGGATACAAACCAACACAGCCCTGCTGCATCGATTACTGGGTCAGGCAGATCACTGGAGATCTTGCTCTTATCGAACAGAGTCAGAAAGCAGGAAATCTACCAGCCCTCGGTGTCTACCTGGTGGAATGGGACTTTAGCGACAAAGATTGCCTGCGAAATATGTGGATGGGATACTACAGTCACACCGACGTTCCCGATGCCGATGAGTTTACGGGAAGTTACATCTATGGAGATGATGTGCTGGGAGATGCTTCATACGAGGGGCCACCTATTGATACAGCCCGGCAATTTGAAACCATTGTGAACGAACTCATCCAGACAAGTGAGTATCAGGCTGTTCAAAAGGAATCCCCCTTCTACTTTGTTTACCAGGAGCACGATTCGGGACACATCTGTAAGGTGAAAGTATAGTAAATGATGGAATCCGGTAAGTTCGCCGCTCACCATATCGCTCTGATAAAAAACCTGCCAACCTCTTCAACCTGGAAAAATCAGTTGAGCGTGAAAAAAATGCGTAACAGATTGATGTACCTGGTCTAAGCCAGGGATGGCTGTAGTTAGAGCAATGCAGGAGCAATTGCCGGCAAATCAAAAACACCGTAGTCACCTGATTGGTGAAGAGTGTGTTTTTGATTTTATCAGCTGCATTAAGGTGTTACGTAGACTTT
>JBNKKI010000135.1:0-8208 GCA_050291745.1 Gammaproteobacteria bacterium
TTCGGCAGCTTCTATCGATACAGTAAAGTTGGTTTCGAAAGTTTCGGTATTTTTACTCACCATCAGTGGTAGATTGAGTTGCTGACAACGATCAGCCGTTAAGGTCAGGCAAATCAAACCACGGCCATGGGTTGCCATGAAGTTGATTGCTTCAGGAGTAATTTTATCCGCTGCGATAAGAATATCACCTTCGTTTTCACGGTCTTCATCATCCATAAGAATGACCATTTTTCCCTGGCGAATATCTTCAATTATTTCTTTAGGGCTACTGATTGCCATAAATATCGTGAACTCCAAACGTGATTGATTGCGCTAAATCAGCGCTATTACATATTCTGCGGATCTGAATTGTACCAACATTGTATAAATAAGCATATCCTAAAGTTCTCAGCTGCCCTCTTCGGTTTACTCAATATATTTACAGCATACCGAAGCTAAGCGTCAAACCCGCTTACGCAGATCATCAGATGCCACTGCTGCAGTTACCCCTTAATCAAGGTTCCAACACCGCGATTTGTTAACAATTCTAGTAATACAGAGTGTTTAACACGACCATCAATAATATGCCCGGTTCTGACTCCGGATTTAACCGCATCTAACGCGCAATGAACTTTCGGTAACATACCACCGTGAATTATCCCATCTTCAATCAATTGATCAGTGGTTCGGGCATCTATTCCTGTAATCAACTCATTATCAGTACCCAGAACGCCCGGTGTATTAGTTAACAACAGTAATTTTTCTGCACCTAATACAGATGCCATTTTTCCTGCCACCAGATCTGCATTAATATTATATGAAGCACCATCTTTACCAACACCTATCGGCGCTATGACCGGAATAAAATTTCCATTGTCCAGCATACTCACAACCGATGGATCGATACTTTCCACTTCACCGACATGTCCTAAATCGATAATTTCTGATGTGGGCCGAGTTTTATTTGAGGGTAAATCCAGTCTGCGTGCATTAATTAATCCACCATCTTTACCAGTCAGGCCTACTGCTCGTCCACCATGCTTATTGATTAAAGAAACAATTTCCTTGTTAACCAGGCCTCCCAGTACCATCTGAACAATATCCATTGTTTCTGAATCAGTGACACGCATTCCTTCAATAAAGTGACTTTCCTTGCCAACTCGCTTTAGTAATTCTCCTATCTGTGGGCCACCACCATGCACAATGACAGGGTTAACACCCACCTGTTTGAGTAAAACAATATCCTGAGCAAAACTGCTTTTTAAGGCTTCATCAACCATGGCATTACCACCATATTTGATGACAACTGTTTTTTTATCGAGTCTTTGTATATAAGGCAGGGCCTCAATGAGAATTTCTGCTGTATTACTTAATCCAGTCATTATTTTTCCTGTCAATTATCGATTAATGCCGACCCGAATGACCAAAGCCACCCTCGCCGCGTTGACTCTGATCAAACTCTTCTACCACTTCAAAAGCTGCCTGAACCACTGGCACAAATACCAGTTGAGCCAGTCTTTCTGCCGGTTTTATGACAAATGACTGACTGCCTCGATTCCAGGTCGACACAAATAATTGCCCCTGATAATCAGAATCGATCAGGCCAACAAGATTGCCCAGTACAATGCCATGTTTATGTCCCAGACCTGAACGCGGCAGGATGACGGCAGCAAGAGCAGGATCAGCAATATGTATAGCTAAACCTGTTGGAATTAATTCTGTTTGTCCCGGCTCAAGTGTCAGATCATTATCAAGGCAGGCACGCAAATCCAGACCAGCCGATCCATCTGTCGCATATTCAGGTAAAGGAATATCCTTACCGATACGTGGATCAAGTATTTTGAGTTGTATTTGTTTCATTGAGTATTTAATTGTTAGAAGCTTTATATAGGTCACTAATTATATCAAGAAGTTCGACAGCAATAAGCTTTTTCGACTTGAGTGATAAATGCCTGGTTTCATTTTTCCAGTAAACACTGAGTGCATTCTCATCAACCTCAAAGCCCGAGCCAGGATCATCCACTCTATTGGCTGCAATCATATCCAGATTTTTATTTTTTAATTTTTGTTGCGCATATTTTTCAAGTTGCTGCGTTTCAGCTGCAAATCCAACGCAAAATGGTTTGTTTTCCTGTGCCGCAACCGCCGCCAGAATATCTTCATTCCTGATCAGTTGAAGAGTCATTTCATCCTCGGATTTTTTGATTTTCTGATCAGCAATTTGAGCCATTTTATAATCAGCAACCGCCGCAGTTGCAATAAAAATATCCTGTGAATCGATGTTAGACATCACCTGTTGATACATATCATCTGCAGATTCACATTTCAATAATGTAACCTGGGCTGGTGGCTGAAGACAGACCGGGCCGCTAACTAGTGTTACCTGAGCGCCTGCCTCCTGTGCTGCCTGAGCAATGGCATAACCCATTTTCCCTGAACTACGGTTGGAAATAAAACGGACAGGATCAATCGCTTCACGGGTTGGCCCGGCAGTAATCATTAATTTTTTCCCGCTGAGCTGTCCCGGTTTAAAATAATTTAATAACTGTTCCAGTAGAAGTTCAGGCTCTATCATTCTACCTGGACCTGTTTCACCGCAGGCCTGCTCACCTTCATCGGGTCCCCAGATAAGTAATCCACGATCGGATAGTTTTCGAATATTCTGTAAGGTGACAGGGTTTTGATACATTTGCTGATTCATAGCCGGTGCCACAGCAATTTTACTTTCAGTCGCCAGTGCAACTGTCAGTAATAAATTATCAGCATAACCATCCGCCAGTTTAGCCAGCGTATCAGCAGTTGCCGGCGCAATAATGAAAAAATCAGCCCAGCGCGCCAGATCAATATGATCCATCGCATTTTCTGCATCAGCTTCAAAAATTTCCGTATACACCCGATTACCGCTTAGTGCCTGAAAAGTTAAAGGTTGAATAAATTCTCTGGCGGCCTCAGTCATAATGACTCGCACATCAGCACCCTGACGGATAAGAAGCCGGCACAACGAAGCAGCTTTATAGGCAGCGATGCCACCGGTAATACCTAAAAGAATATGTTTATTGTGCAATTTTTTATTGTCTATTTGAGCCATCTGGTCTATTTTACAGATTATCAGGATCACAACAAAGGAATGTATTATGCCAATCACAAACTGGCCAAAAACTGAAAGGCCCCGCGAAAAATTACTTCAAAAAGGAGCTGGCAGTTTATCAGATGCCGAATTACTTGCTATTTTTTTACGCACTGGAATCAAGGGTAAATCTGCAGTCGATTTATCACGCGATTTACTGAATAACTTTGGATCACTACGTGCATTACTGACCAGTAATCAAACAGATTTCTACAGCCACAAAGGACTGGGACCGGCAAAATACGCCCAGTTACAGGCAGTGCTTGAAATGGCTAAGCGGCATTTAGGTGAGAACCTTAAACGCCATAACTCGCTTAATAGCCCGACAGAAACTCGCCAATACCTGCAATCAGTAATGCGTGATTATGAACAAGAAGTGTTTGGTTGCCTGATGCTGGATAATAAACATCGTGTCATTACTTTCCGTGAATTATTTAAAGGTAGCATTAGTAGCGCTAGCGTCTATCCAAGAGAAGTGGTTAAACAGGCACTAGCCGATAATGCTGCTGCTGTCATTCTGGCTCATAATCATCCTTCAGGTATTGCTGAACCCAGCCAATCCGATTTACACATCACAAATAGACTGGTACAGGCTTTAGAACTGGTGGATATCAGGGTGCTGGATCATTTGATTATTGGTGATGAAGTGGTGTGCTTTTCCGAGCGTGGTCTAATATAGATTCCACAACGCAGTTTAGCACCTCAGGAACTGCAGAGTAACATCGAACAGGCAATTCTTATGACAACGTTAGCCTCTCAGACAAAGCTGCAAACCCTGACGATAATATTGACCTGCTTTTTCCGGTTCATTTAACTCTTCTCTATTGAGCAAATCAGCCAGCTCAAGACAACTCTCAGCACTTGCCTTGATACCAATACTGGCTTCCAGATAATTTTGTGCTTTACCCCATAATTTCAGGCGAATACAAATACGACCTAATGCCAGCAATAAAATGTCACTTGAACCATAATCCTGTAACCACTTTTCAGCTATAGTCAATTGATTAGTAGGATCTTCAGAGGCTAAGCGTCCATAATAATCGAGTAACTCTGTATTCCATTGCTGATTAATCGACTTAACAATTAATTGTTCAATCAATTTACTATCATGAGAGTGACGATTAACCAGTTCAATATAATGTAAAATTAGTGATGCCTGAGTCTGCATTAATTTCGGTATTTTTGACCAGGCTTTAGCCAGAGAATCTTCATCTTTGAGAGAGGATTCATTCAAACAGCCTGTAAAAGCTTTCAATTCAAGTTCATTCAACTCTTCTTCATTAAACAATTTCTTCTTACGGATTTCAGGTAATAACTCGCATAACAATGCCCATTCCTGAGTTTTAATATAAACCTTAGAAAGCAATTTCAAAACATAATCATGCTTCGGCACTAAAGTCCGTAAATGTGACAATGTAGCAAGTGCACGTTCAGACTGATTTGAGGAAAGTTGTAATTCGGCCTGAGAAACACCAATAGCAATAGCAGCGTCAGGCCTGACATCATGCGCTGCTTTCAGGTAATTGTCTCGTTGATCATATTTACTCAACTGTTGAGCTGCTCGAGCAGCCGCCAGATAATTAATTAATGGATTTTCCGCATAATCTATTAATTTCAATAAATTGTTTTCAGCCTGTTCAAAGCGACCTTCAGCCAGATCGATTAACCCGAGATTCAATAATTTTCGACTTTTTTCGAAACGTCTCTGCTCTGAACGTTTTGCTAATGTCTTTGGCAATCTCAATAATACCAGTAAGAAACGTATAAAGATTTGAATAAGTAAGCCACCAACTACGACCACAGCAATACCAAAAGCCAGAGTGGTTTGAAGTGAAAAATCACCGTATTTAATCATCACAAAACCAGCGTCTTTTTGCACAAACAGAACTGCAGACAAGACTAAAACTGCAAGAAATAACAAACCAATAATTATTTTAGCCATTGTCAGCCCCCTGTTGTGTTTCCTGTTTTGGCTCACTTTCACGCTTTTTTATTATTTTTTTCAACAATCTTAAAGAACCTGTAATATCAGGCACCTCGGGGTTTAATTTTGATTTTTGCAATGACAGTAATGAATTATAAAAATCATTATTGTCAGCTTTTTCCAGGTCATAGTATTCCTTGAATAAGCTAACATTTTGCGTCATCAGCTTATTATATTGAAAAGCATCTCGCTCAAGTACAGACCATCGGGTTAGTTTCAGATTATCTTCCAGTTTACTGGTTACATCAATTATGGCGGTTGAAACTGACTTATCTGAGTCGACCTTAGCTGATTTAATTTCATACAAGGAATCAACAAAGCGCATAAATTGTTGCTTCAAAGTTAGTCCTGAATCAGCCACTATGGTTTCTTCCGAGGAAGACGAAGCGGCAACAGCTTCAGTTTTTTTCTGATAACCCGGTTTCAAACTGGTTATCTGTCGAGTTAAACGGGAAACTAAAAGGGTCATGCCGACCAGATCAGCACGTTGGCGTGTCTTCAACTGTGCAATCTCTTCATTGATTAAAACTCTAACCTGCAATAATCCGGGATCAGCCAGATCGGCAATCCGCTTACTGGCAGCCGATAGTGTTTTCGCTGCGCCTTCAAAATCATTTTCCAGCACCAGTTTATGCTGGGCAATTGACATCAGATATTCAACTTCAGCCAGTTTCCAGCTATTTTCATCGCGTCCATAGAGCTCATAGAGCTTTTCTGTCGAATCCATTAAAGCCTGCTGCCCCTGCTCAAGATTCGATAAGCGGGAGTCAGTTTTATTAACCGACTGGCGTATAGAGCTTATGCCACTATTTACCTGAGATTGCGTTGGACGTTTAGCCAGTTCAGATTGTAACTGATCGATTAACAATTGAGTTTGCTGTTTATTCTGCATAAACAGAACCCAGCCCTGATAACTGATTCCAGCGACTACAACAATACTAATAAGAAAAAGAAAAACGGGTAGTAAGGAAAATCGTTGCTTACTGCCTGTTTCTTCAGCTTGCCCATCAGTTTCATCTACAACAGGCTTTTTATCAGCTTTGTTTTCTTCTTGATGTTCAATTTTTTTCATGGATGATGATTTTCAAATGAGTTCTGCCATTCCTGTATTGCCTGAAAAATTCCTTCGTCACTGGCACTGTTGGCGATAATTATTTCAGCATTATGTCCCAGATCACGGGCAGTTTCACGCATTCTTTCGCTTATTAGTAACCATGGAATTAATCGTAGCTTTAATGCTATCTGTTCTGACACTAATTTAAAACAGTTAGATAAACCTTCTGCACTGGTAAACACAGCTAAATGAGGAAACTGAGAATTGGTTAGTTTTTCAAGTCTATCAGCGGGATAATCTGGTAATACGCGTTGATACACCTCCTGATAGTGGACTCTGGCGCCGCGTTCACGAAGCGTATCTCCCAATAGATTGCGCCCCTGCTGACCGCGAAAGATAATAATGCTTTTACCTTTTACCTGCTGCAATGACGAAGAAGCCAGTAACCCTTCACTATTATAGCTATCAGCTGGAATGAGTTTAGATTCAATACCTTGATTTTGCAGCGATAGCCAGGTTCCTTTTCCTATTACCCCTAATTGTAATGAGTCAGGTAAAGCTTTCGCATCAAGATACTTAAATGCAAAATCCACTGCATTGCGACTGACAAAAAGGGCAAAATCAAACTGCCCGATATCTTCCTGTAACTTTTTAAGTGAAGCCGTTGATTCTGCAGCGGTAATAGCGATGGTTGGAAAATTGATGACATCGATATTTGCCTGCTGCAACAGCTTATTTAATAACCCGACCTGATGCGCTGGTCGAGTAACAAGACAAACTAAATTTTGATGCAATATCTCATCAGTCATGCAACTTGGCCAGTATTTCTCCTGCTCCCTGACTCAACAGGTCTTCGGCCAGTTTAACACCAAGTTCTACCGCATCTGTGGCTGTCCCACGAATTTCAGCTCGAAGTACTTTACTCCCATCCGGCTCACCCACCAGGCCACGTAAGTAAAGCTGATCACCTTCAAGCACAGCAAAACCGGCAATAGGGACCTGACAGCCACCATTGAGCTTTTCATTCATGGCTCTTTCTGCCTGCACTCTCAAAGTAGTATCAGCATCGGCTAAAGGCGCTAGTAATTGTTTAACAGCATCATCATCGCTACGAGTTTCAATCCCCACAGCTCCCTGTCCTATCGCAGGTAAACTCTGTTCCGGTTCAAGGGCAGTTTTAATACGATCAGCAAAACCCAGTCGCTTTAGCCCGGCCGCAGCCAGAATAATCGCATCATATTCACCATCATCCAGCTTTCTTAAGCGGGTATTCACATTACCGCGTAACCAGTCGAGTTTTAAATTGGGAAACTGTTCACTGATCTGTGTTTGACGACGTAAGCTGGAAGTACCAACCACCGCATTATCAGGAAGAGCCTGCAAATTTTCATAGTGATTAGAAACAAAAGCATCCCTTGGGTCTTCCCGTTTCAATATCATAGCCAGCTCAAGACCGGGCGGAAATTCAACCGGTACATCTTTCATAGAGTGCACAGCTATATCAGCTTTTCCTGAAAGCATCCCTTCTTCCAGTTCTTTTACAAATAAGCCCTTTCCACCAACTTTTGCCAGTGGCGCATCGAGAATTTTATCTCCTTTTGTTTTCATGGTCACAAGCTGAACATCCAGCTCGGGATATAATTCCTGCAGACGACGGCTGACATCTTCTGCCTGCCACATAGCGAGTGGACTGCTTCGTGTCGCAATCCTTAAAGTTTTGAGTGATGTTTTCATGACGGGCATTATAGGGCAGCTGTAAGGTTTGGTGAACCGGCTATTTTATTATTAATGATAAAAAAATTGTTAGCAGAGGTGCTGATACACAAAATCTATTGAGATTTTTCGTGTTTTGTCAGCCTTATTTGTAGTCTCCAGCTGGATAAATATGGCTAACTTTAAACCTAGATTTGAATCTGGCAGGGTGTTCAACCTGGAAAAATCAGTTGAGCGTGAAAAAGATGCGTAACAGATTGATGTGCCTGGTCTAAGCCAGGGATGGCTGTAGTTAGAGCAATGCAGGAGCAATTGCCGGCAAATCAAAAACACCGTAGTCAGCTGATTGGT
>JBNKKI010000136.1:0-25425 GCA_050291745.1 Gammaproteobacteria bacterium
TATGTGCGGATTGTCACGACCTGGATTCGATTTTTCGCTATAAATATTTCCACGGTATCGATTTCAAGAGCCAAAAAGAGAATTGACCGACTTGCCGGGTCATTTCCCAATAGTCATCAATTGACGGTCAAAGATCTGCTCAATGTTGAAAGGCTAAGAGCAATTAGACCACTACAGAGGACGCAGAGAGCACGGAGGTTGTTTTTTAGAATTTAGAAAGTTACAAGTGTACTGTCCTAAACTGTATGTAGATTATAGCGAGACGGGAAATAGTCATATGCAATGCGTCATCCGCAGGGAATGGCATGCCCTTTTCAAGGATGACAACGCAGCAGATGGCTGTTTCCCGTCTCGCCCGAAGGGAAGCCCCCAATTTCCCGAATCAATCGTGCAGGTGTGATGCCATATTCACGCTTAAACTGGGCAACAAAATGGCTTTGATGAGAATAACCACAAACTGTTGCAACCTCCACCTGAGACTTGCCTGAAAGCAGCATTTCGAGACTTTTACGTACCCGAACCTTGGTGACATACTGATGTGGTGAGAGTCCCGTGCTTTGTTTAAACATGCGTGCAAAATGAAAGCGGCTAACACCACTAATTTCAGCCAGACTGGCCAGGTCTACATCACCCTCTAAATGATCATGTACATATTCCATGACGGATTTTAATTTTTTTCTGGCAAGCCCGCCTTTCGGGTATCCCGATATGGAACGGGTAGAGACAAACTGTTGCAATAAACAACCCATCATCTGGTAAAACATTTGCTGTAAATGGAGTCGTTCACCAGTTTCATGCCAGTTCAAATGACTAATCGCATCCAATGCACTGGACAATAGCCTGTGATCCGCAAAAGTGAGTTCAGGCAAATTGACTAATCTGGAATCAAGATCAAACGATTCCAGTGCGAATAATTTAAGCGCTGCATCGGAAAAATAAAGGTGTATAAATTCCTGAGATTCTCCTATCTGCCACTCTGAGTCCGCCATGCCAGGCATCAGACATAGTTTACCCGGACTGCCTCTCCCGGCTGAGATATCATCCAGCCGCTGCGTACTATATCCACCTGCAAGGTAATAGCTAAGGGTATGATGCTCTGTCATCTGATAACTAACATGGTCATGCTGGTTACTCCAACGCGCCAGAGCAAAATCCTGATTCAATGCACAATAGTCCAGTTGCCGGGCTTGCGACCGGTTAAGAGTGTCTTTGATACTGGAAGAAGTGTTGTTCGTCATGGCGATAAAAATAAGTCTGTTCCAGCCTGAAAACAAGCATTTCAGTTAACTTGTTGATAATAAGCGCAAGATTTTGCTAAAAAGCGCAATTTTTTGTGCGACACAAGCAGCCATCACAGAATATTCTCAGTACCTGCTTTTTATCCAGAGGATTGTCACTTTGAACCTGTTTTTATACCTTTGCACTGTATTTATCTGGGGAACAACCTGGGTGGCTATACATTTTCAAATTGGTGCCACACCGGTATTACTCTCCATCTTTTATCGTTTTGCTCTGGCTGGATTACTATTTCTTCCGCTACTGATATTGATTAAACAGCGTCAATCAACATCAGTCCGGGATCATCTGTTTTTCCTGTTGCAGGGTGCCTGTCTGTTTTCTTTTAATTTTATCTGCTTTTATATTGCCAGTAGTTATATTGTCAGTGGTCTGGTTTCAGTTGTATTTTCATTAGCAACACTATTCAACGCTTTTAATGGCCGCATGATATGGAAACAGAAAATTTCACCATTAACAATTAGCGCTACCATTTTCGGATTGACAGGTTTGCTCATGCTGTTCTGGGATAATATTATCGACAATGGTTTGAACAAAGACATTCTACTCGGGCTCAGTCTATCAGCCCTGGGGACTTATCTATTCTCGCTGGGTAATATGGTATCTATGCGCCATTCACGTAAAGGACTTAAACCCTGGACAACTAATGCCTATTCCATGATTTATGGTGCATTAATCTTACTGGTTTGTATTCAACTGAGCGGAACGCCCTGGTCAATCAGTGTTGACAGTAAATATTTAACTAGCCTGCTCTATCTGGCCATCTTTGGTTCCATAATCGGTTTCACTACCTATTTAAGCCTGGTCGCTCGTCTTGGTGCAAACCAGGCGGCATATGCCACCGTAATGTTTCCGGTCGTTGCCTTAACTATTTCGACCTGGCTGGAGGATTACCAGTGGACCATTTTAAGTATGATCGGCTTGATTCTGGTTTTAAGCGGAAATGTCATCGCTGTTGGTGGTCTACGCCTGTTCAGAGACAGGATGAGCGCAAAAACCGGATAGATTATCTTCCTCTAACTATTGCAAAAAGTTTAACCTGGATTCCGCAGTTGACCGCTCGCAATAGAGCTTAACCCATTGTTTCATAAACCATGACAGTTGATGTGTATAATTACCCAATCGGTGCATCCCGCTACGAACTGAATTGCACATTTGAGGCGGCGTATCTCTTCGTTGTAACGCCTTGCAATAGCTGGCTATTCCGCGTCGTTACGCCTTGATCTACACCACCTCAAACGCACAATCAACTCGTCCAACTGCGGGTTCCAGGTTTAACCTGGAAAAATCAGTTACGCATCTTTTTCACGCTGAACTGATTTTTCCGGGATTATCTAAATTACAATCTTTCATTTATTTCAGGCAACATAGCTGTCAATCTTAATTGCAAATTTAAAACAGATTCTTTGTTTAATTAGTTAAGATTGCATTTTGCATTTTGCAAATTAATTTCAAATTTTCTAACTCATTGTTTCTTAAAGGAGGAATTCGTATGGCATATATATTGTATAAGCATTCCACATGCTTATGGAAACGTACAACAGACAACAGGACAATCCATTGAAAAGCTCATGGTCAGCCTGGTGGTCAAAGCTATTTGGAAAAGAAGAAATCAAAACATCCAGTGGTGTTAGGGTTATTCAATTAGCAGATGGCAATCAAATATCCATTTCGCGAACTGCGGATTGTGTGGGAGCTTCATGCCCAAGACCACAGATGGTCACCATGCACACTCTGGAAGAGATGCAGAAGGGAGAAATCCTGGAACTGGTTTCGGATAACCCGACAACTGTAGAAACCATACCTGCACTGGCAATGGTGTTGTATTGCAAACACCTGGCTACTGTTCAGGATGATGACGGTTGGCGAATATATATACAGAAAGATTATAAACAAGAACAAAACCAATTGCCGGAAACAAACGCAATACAGGGGAATAAATGAATGAGTAAACAAGCAAGTGCAACGGTAAATATGTCGACAGCAGATCAACCTTCGAACTGGTTTATGAGTGGAGGAAATCGTTATGTAGTCGCCATTTTAGGATTGATTATCATTGCTTCTGTTACATCTTTATCGATCGATACACGTTGGGTTTATCTACTCGTGTATGCATGGTTTGGCCTCATTTATGGCATGTTCCTGCAATATGGCCGATTTTGTATGGCCTCTGCAGTTCGCGACCTGTTTGCAGTCGGTGTTGCTCGCATGGCGGTCGGTGTACTGATAGCGCTTTGTCTATATTCATTAATTGCTTCTGTGGTAACCGTAAGTGGATTTAGTAACTTTCATCCTCATCCTCTAGGCTGGCATGTCATTATCGGCGGATTAATTTTTGGATTCGGTATCATCTTTACCGGCGGTTGTGCTTCCGGCTCCTTGTATAAAGCTGGAGAGGGTAATCTGGGGTCTGTACTGGTTATTATCTCCATCTCTTTTTCACAGGCGATCTTTGTTGCGTTTGATAAATGGTCAAATATTTTTGCTCCGGCCTCGTGGACGACTTCGGCACTGGATAAAGGTATGCCGGAAGAACTTTCAGTTGATCAGGGCTGGTTTGACCTGTTCACTGCAGGTTATGTCTGGGATCTGCACGGTGGCACCTTAGCCAATATGATGGGCATTTCCAACCCTGTCATTGCAAGTTTCATTTTTAATTCTCTACTGGTAACAATAGTACCGGCAATTATTATTCTAATTCTGTTGTATAGCTTTTATTACCGCAAAGGTTATCTACATCGTCAAAAATTAACAGCACCTTCAACTGCTGATCACCTTGCGGGTATCTGGAACATGATTACCTCATCTAAAAACACTGCTATTGCCGGTATTGGACTGGGCATTTTTGCCGGATTACATGTCTGGGTTACCGGTATGTTACGCGAGCATTATGAAATTTTTAATTTTGGAGAAATCCTCGCTGACATGGGCCATACCAGTGGCCTGTCAATTCAGGATACCGTGTTTGATCCGGGCTATTGGTATATCACGACACAGGAAGCCCAATGGGGAGCCTGGGTAATGGAAAATCTTGGCGTAGATATGCGCAACAATATCTTTTTCGGATTAGATAATGGTGTGCCCAGCCCCTTGATCAATGCACCGGGCTTTATGTCGATTGGTATTATTTTAGGCGCTGCAATCCTCGCCTTATACAGACGCGAGTTCAAATGGAAATTCCCCAGCATGGAAACAGCCATGTTTGCCCTGATAGGCGGATTACTCATGGGTATAGGTGCTCGAATAGCCATGGGCTGTAATATCGGTGCTTTTTTTGCCACGGTATCAAACGGTGATCCTAGCGGCTGGTTATTTCTGCTCGGTATGGTCGGCGGTGGCTATATAGGCGTAAAAATATTCAATCTATGGCTGGAGTGGCGCAGCAAAGATGACTTTGCTGATTGTGAACTTTAAAAAATTGCCAATACGAAACAGATAACACTAACAACAGGAGACTATAAAGATGGCGGTAAAATTCGATCAAACCAGTGACGGCCAATATCTACTGGATGTAAGAGGGTATAGTTGCCCTCACCCGCAAATGTACACCAAAAAAGCACTTCAAAAGATGGCTAGTGGTGATGAGTTAACACTTGTTTTCGACAACCCCTCATCTGGTGAATCCATCGAAGTCATGCTTTCCAATGAAGGCAATGATTTACTTGATCGTACTGACGGTGATGGTAATTACACCTGGAAAATACGAAAGGGCTAATGATGAATCTGGGCGTAGTAATAACTAATAAAGAAAACGGGGCCATTGCGCTGGAATTGCTCATGGCAGCATCCAGCCGAGGCTGGCAATTACGCTGCTTTCTGACCGATACTGGCGTACAGCTATACGACCACCCCGAAGTGCTTGAATACATGAAAAATGGGCACTGGATTGCAATGTGCGAAATGAGCCTTGATCGTTATCAAATTGCGCATGATCAGGTCGCAGATACTGCCCCTGACATTATCATTGGTGGTCAGTATCAGGATGCCGAACTGGTCAGAAATTCTGACCGTGTACTGGTGTTTTAGGAGATAGCGATGGAAACCAAGAATATTTTAATGATTGCTCAGCATAATAAAATTGAAGCCCTGCGTATGGCAACAGGACTAACCTTGCTGGATGATCTGGTTCATGTACTGATTTGTGGTGGCCTGGAAGAGAGTGCAGAAGCTGAAGAACAACTGGAAGCTCTGGACTTTTCAGATGTGCCGATTACCCGGGTCGACTCTGAGCAGGAAGTCTCCAATGCTATGGCCAATGCCATTTTAAAAGCTGATATGGTTTATATCTTATGAATTCCAACAAAAAAGTTTTACTGTTATATCCAACCCAACAGTCTCAACCAGAAAACTCAGCATTGAGACTATCGCTACAAAAAACAGGCGCTGAGATAGAAGAGTTTGTTATCGACGGAAATATCGAAAAGGTGCTTGATGCGCTACAGGAGACTGTCATACCTGTCGTAATCACAAATTAAAAACCTTATTGCAAAATGTTACACAATTCGACAAATATAAAATTCTGCAATAGAAAGCAAATTAAGTTTAATAAAAGAAAATCTATAAGTTACTGATTATAAAGACAATATAAAATATAACATCTGTGGCATGTAAATTGCTCAATGATCTTATAACAAAAAAACAAAAGCTGTTCTGGTGAGAAGTTCCGAGCCCAGATACAAAACTAAAAAGTGTGGAGGAGGATTCAATGTTAAATATTAAAAACGTCTGGTTAACAAAAAGTCATGGTCGTTTGGGTATCGCGATTGCGGCTATAGCTCTGGTTATTTCCGGTTGCGGAACTGAAAATGACCTCGCATCCGGTTCTGCCAGTAAACTTGCCGGAGTAACCGATATACCGCAGGTATCTGCGGATGATTACAACAACAATGTCAATGGTTTGATTACTGGCAATACCCTGAATAGCTGGCTTGATAACTGGTCCGCCAATAAGCCAGCTGGAGTTACCGGTAAACTGGTCATTTTACAGACCTCTACTGGAGGTGAGGGTTTTGAGTACATTAAACCCGTTGGAAACGATGTGGCGACATATTTAGTCGGTAGCAGCGAATGGGTAGAAACCAGATCAAATGGCGTTACTGAAACGGTTAGCATGGTACCCAGTGGACGTAGCATGGATACTTTTCTGGCCAAGTACAATATTGATCCAGCCAAAGACATGGTTCTATGCGCAATGGGCAGCGCTGGAGCGGGTCAGGCTATGCGAATGGGGCGTTGCTGGTACATGTTCCGCTACTGGGGTACAGCAAAAGAAAATCTCGCTATTCTAAATGGTGGCAATGACTGGCTGGGTACCGACACCAATACCAGTATGGACGCAAGCGACTTCAGTGCCACCGCGAGCACACCACCATTAAATGGCAGTGCAAGTGTGAAAGACCTACCTGAAGCCAACATGGCCCTGCAAGCAACACTGGAAGACATGATGAATATTGTTCCAGCTCAGGATACCAACCTGTTAAACGATGGTGTTTTCATCTGGGATGCTCGTGGTAACGGTACACCAGATGCCAGTAATAACGAATACAGCCCGGATGACGATGGCGATCACCGTAATGGTGGTGCAACTCAGGGCCACCCGAATGGTGCTCTAATGCTGACCTATACCAATTTGCTTAATACTGCTGAGGGATATACCTATAAAAGCAAGGCTGAAATCCAGTCTTACCTGGATGGGAATGCAGATGGAAACGGTGCCGCTTTCGCTGGCTCTGATCTGCAGGCAGTTGGCCAGGGTGCAGCTTATCAATCTGGCGATGTGGTATACACTTATTGTGAAACCACCTTCCGCGCTATGATTACCGGAACAGCCACCGCTGTTATTATGGGGCTACCAACACGCTTTTATGATGGTGCTATGACCGAGTGGCATTCCATGGCTAATGTAGTTGCCAGTAATGGTAATGAAATATTACCCTGGGATTCGCCATGGCGTACTGATAAGTCATCTATCAGTATGTTTCGTGTGAGTAGCGATGCTGCCAGCATCAACCCAAGAAATATCAACAATGCCTATGCCGCTAGTGCAAACAAAGTGATTGAAGAAGATATGGCCTATAAAGGATTGACTGTGGTCAGTAGCAGTACTGGCACAACGACAACAACTACGACTGGTGGTGGTAGTGGCGGCGGTGTTATTCCTGCCAACCCCTGTGGCGGTTAAATACTTAAGCATTGCATCCTGATGATGGCTCCAGATGAGCTCATGGTTTACCATGGGCTCATCTTTTTTCTGCAATAGCTTAATAAAACTTAAACAAGTGATACCCATACAAAGACTTTGCATAATCGGCTTGCTCGGAATTTTAATTGCCGCCTGTGAACAGAAATCTCAGGTAAGCAGTAGCGAACTAGCGGTTAAAGATTTTCTGCAACAGCACTGGCCTGACAATATCTCTGCACAGGGAAATCCACCCGCAACATTTAATACCGGTGAATCATCACTCGACCCAAAGGTCTGCGGAGGCTGTCATATTGCACAATTCGAACAATGGCGTACCAGCCTGCATAGCCACACCATGGGTTCGGGCATCAACTGGCAATTGCAGTTAATGAATCAACAAGAAGGCAATAAATGCCTGCACTGTCATGCCCCCCTCGCTGAACAGAAAGCACTGGTCGCGCTTCAACGCAAATGGCCGAATGCTCCCCGTACTGCTATACCTGACTGGATACCTGCCGATCTGTCTGATCAGGGGCTGGTATGCGCCGCCTGTCATGTGCGACGCCATCAGCGTTTTGGACCTCCGCCCAGATCAGAGCTAACTGACACATTACCACATGCTGGTTTTACTGCTAGCCCGGCTTTTCAGGACAGCGCCTTTTGTGCAGCCTGTCATCAACATAAACTTGAAGATAATCCCCCGAGGATTAACGGAAAGTTACAGGTAGATACCTGGCAACAATGGAAACAGTCTCCACAGGCCGAACAGGGAATCCAGTGTCAGTCCTGTCACATGCCTGATCGCCAGCATTTGTGGCGCGGTATTCATGATCCCGATATGACAGCAAGTGCGCTTGATGTACAGCTTGATATCAAACGTGAAACAGAACAAAAAGCTATGGTTGATATCCTGCTCACCAATAAAGGGGCCGGGCACCACTTTCCAACCTATATGGTGCCCAAGGTTAATTTGATATTAACTCTGATCAATCAAACTACCAATACATCAGAAGAGGTTTATCGCTATGTTATTGGCTGGCAGGTAAATATTGAGCTCACCGAAGAACAGTTTGATAGCAGGATTCCCGCTGGAAAAAGTCGTCATCTGGAGGTTCCCCTGCTCCTCGCTGATGAACAATCAGACTGGTTACTTGAGACAAAAATTATCGTAGAACCTCGAGAGCACTATGAACGCAGCTTCAGAAATAGCCTTAAATATGAAAAACAAATACCTGCTACTGTGGCAGCAACATTACATCAGGCAGTAGAGCAGGCAGCAGCTGCACAATATACTCTTTTACAACAACAGCGTAGCGTACCACCATGGCAGATTGCAAAATAAAACGCAGAGATAGCATGACGGCAGTATGCAATAGATGTTTAATAAGGCAGTAGTGCCAAGTAATTGATTTATAAGTAATAAAATATATGGCATGTATCCTGCTAGCCATAACTTACAGGAGCAGAGAATGAAAAGAATAAAACTCAATCGTTGGAATAGTAAGATTGGTGGATACCCTCTACCTCTTATAGCTATATTAACGCCTATGATTTATTCATCTGGTCATGCAGACAAATCGAACTCAACTGATTCAATAATCAGTCAGACGCCGATTAAAGAAATTGCGGATAAACCACGAAAAAGCTCAAGGTTGAAATTCCGCGATGGACCAATCTGTATGTGCTCAAATGGCTTTTCAGAAAAGGATATAAACAAACAGAGCAAGATACGAACACTAAAATAAATTTATAAAGCAACACGGGTTCGATGTTTTGTCACCACTAATTAAAAAATACCTGTAGCCACATTGGTTTCAGGACATAAAACTGGAGGAGAAATGGTGAGATTTTTAAATCTAATTAAGCAAGTGATCTCAGGCACAGGGCGAACTCTGTTACTGCTAATTTGCCTGGGTATGAGCGGGGTTATGATATTTATGATCACGGATAACCCACAACAAAACTTCACGGCAGAAACAGAGACATCTGAATGGGGTTCTGAAGCAATATCTGAAGTTTATGATGGGCTTTCCAGACTGTCACCTATTTCACTGGCTAATGCCTGCGGCCTGGGTGCTTCCAGCTGTTTTAAATGTCACAATGGTAAACGTGCTATGGCACCTAAAACAAGTCCTGCCGATGGCCCATGGCATGAACAACATAGCAGTGTTAATAATTCCTGCACCGGCTGTCATAAGGGCAACCCTCGATTAATGAAAGAAAAAATGGCACATAGCCGGTTACTGACAGATGTTCTGAACAATACTGATAAAGCCTGTTCAAAGTGTCATTCCGGAGACGAGCTGGATGATTTAATCAAAGCATATACAGCCATTGGGAGTAAATAACTCATGATAAACAGATCAACTACAAAACAGATAAAAAAGTTTGGCCCTGTCGTCGGTTTACTTTCAACTGTCTTTCCCGGACTAGTCATGGCAGGCCCCTCTTTTCAGGTTGGAGAAGAGGGAAGTATGAAGATTGATTACTCCCTGCAGATCTGGATGCAACAAAGAGACTTTCGTTCAGCCAGTAATTCAGGCGATTCATTTGATACCTTTTTACGTCGTAACCGACTCACTTTCTATGGGCAGTATAATGACTGGGTTAGTTATTATGCCCAGATAGAAGCTGGAGGTGATAGTCGATATGGGAATGATAATCGCAGCGTTTATTACCGTGATGCCTATGTCACACTCGACTACAGCGATCCCGTACGAATTATTGCCGGTCGTTTCAAAAATACTTTTTCACGTGAAAACCTAGAAGCCTGCCTGGAACCCTTAACGCTGGATAGAGCTGAAGTTATCTCCTATACACCATTTGGTGGCACACGTGATACTGGCGTTGCTTTATGGGGAAATCTTGCCGATGCTACTTTCCAGTACCGGGTAATGATTTCTGATGGTCGTGAGGGCGAGGAAGTCGCAAAAGATAGCCCGCGTATCACGGCTCGTTTTCACTGGAGCCCCTTAGACCCTGAATATGATTATGGATATCGCGGTACATATCTTGGTACCAAAGAAGTATTCACTATCGGTATAGGATTTGATCAACAGGCAGATGTGGCTTATTCGGATTACACTGCAAAAACAGGCATGGTTGATTACACAGCCAGTACAGTTGATGTTTTCTATGAAAAACCGACCAGTCATGGTACTTACACGATCACTGGTGCAATATTGAAATACGAAGCGGATGATGCGATTAATAATCCTGATCACGACCCTGCACTTCCGGTAACCACCGAACTCGAGGCAAGCTACCTAAAAGCCGGATATCTATTTGCAGACAAAATGGGGATAGGTCGACTCCAGTTATATACCCGGCTTGAAAGTTCGGATTATAAATACACTGCGACTAATCTTGACCAGAGCCTGACAACTTTTGGTGCAAATTATTATATTGATGGTCAAAACTTAAAGGTAACAGCTGAATTCAGTCAGGTAGATTTTGACGATGATAGTCTCACTGATGCCAGTCTGCAGGATTACAGTCAAATAACCGCAGGGTTACAGGTGATCTTTTGATGTGTCTCTAGTCTTTCATCCAGATATAAGTAGCCGCTTTACAGGGCATCACTTACGATGCTCTGTACTTTTTAATGTCAACTTAGTAGCTGAATAATCATGATATTCGGGCTGCCTCACTATTTCATAATGACAACTTCGATGACGCTACTTACCTATTTGGGTATGATAGCCCTATGTTGCCATCTTTTATAAAAATAGTTTAACCATGACGACTTCAGTTTACTGGTTTTATCTCTCTCTGATACTACTACTGTTGCTGCTATTCGTATGGCTATCCTATCGCCATAGCCTGAACGCTTTGCAAAAACGAATTATAGATGCACGTGAAGGTTTATTATACCCGGTTGACATACCTCGATTTACGCCACCGGCACTAAATAAAACGCTAAGTGATTACAACAACACTATCACTACCTTAAGCTCAATGTTTAGAACCGTTGAAGAGTGCCAATCCCGTGTTCTAAATGAACGCAACCGCATAAATGCTATTCTACAAAGTCTTTCGGGAGCCTTATTAACTGTTTCTAATGATCTTAATATTAATATGAGCAACCGGCTCGCAGAACAAACCTTTGCATCTGACGGCCAGCCATTATTAGGAACCAATCTTTTTGATTTGATTCAGTTCAATCCTGACGATCGGGATCTGTTACGTGATAGCTTTCTATATAAAAAGCCTATACGAAGCCAGGAAATTAACCTGCATATTAACGATGAAAGTAAATGGTTTTCTTTGAATGTTGCATTCTTCAGTGAAAAAGAAGAAGAGATGGAAGCTGTACTCATTTTGCTGGATATCAGTGAAAACCGGCATATGCAGGATACTCTGGCCAGTGGTGAAAAGTTAATTGCTATGGGGCAGCTAGCAGCTGGTGTTGCACACGAATTAAATACTCCTCTTGGAAGCATTCTCGGTTATATACAGTTAATCAAGAGTGAGCTGGATAAATCCACTAAGCTTTATGAATACTCAACTATTGTTGAAGATGAAACAAGACGTTGCTCACGTATTATTAATGATCTGTTGAATTACGCCCGAAATGAAGAGTGTAGTGGAGAAACCTGTGACATTAATCAGGTAATAGAGAACTTGACTCAGTCATTCATTAATTGCAGAACCCAGCGTTACGGTATTGACATCAATATGGATCTCGGCATAGATTTACCTCCGCTGGAAGGAGAGTGTGGACAACTGGAAATAGTTTTTACAAATTTAATCACTAATGCAATCCAGGCTCTGAAAAATATCCAGAATCCCTCTATCCGCATTACGAGCTGGATAGAGGAAGGTGAATTTGTTTATGTCAGTGTAGAGGATAACGGACCTGGAATAGACCGAAAAATACAACGCAATATCTTTGACCCGTTTTTCACTACAAAAGAGGTCGGCAGTGGTACAGGATTAGGATTATCAATTTCACAGGCTTTACTGAATAAACGCGGTGCATTTATAAGATATGATCACAACTTTACAAATGGTGCACGATTTATCATCGGCCTACCCTTTGTTGACACGCGGAGAAATGTCGCTTGAGCGAGAAACATACAGATAAAAAATGGTCACCACAGGATGAACAGGATAAACCTGTAATTCTAATTGTTGAAGATGATCGCAATATGCGCGATCTTATTGTCAATATTCTCGCTGGCTCATCCCTGAACTTTACTACTGTGAGCATGGAAAATGCACATATGGCGATGGAGTATATGGAAAAAAAACCCGTCGCTGTAGTCGTCACCGACTTAAAAATGCCAGGTGCCAGTGGCCTCGACTTATTACGCTTTAGCATTTCTCTGGATCCTACCATTCAGGTTGTTGTAGTCACCGGGCATGCAACGGTAGATACAGCCCTGGAAGCATTGAAACAGGGTTCATTTGATTATCTAAAAAAGCCTTTTGATACAGTTGAGTTACTGTGCACAGTTGAACGTGCTTTACAACACTACCAGCTCAGCAATGAAAACCGGCAACTAAGAGAAAAGCAACGTCGATTAAAAGATAAAGATGGTTTGATTGGCATATCACCCAGCATGGAAAAACTCCGGCGCTTAATAGATGCCGCAGCCATGCATGACTGTAATGTTTTAATCACTGGAGAAAGTGGTACAGGTAAAGAACTGGTAGCCAATCAAATTCACTATCAAAGTGATCGTAGTGAAAAAGAATTCGTCACTATAAATTGTGCGGCAATCCCTGAAAACCTGATTGAGAGTGAATTATTCGGATATAAAAAAGGTGCTTTTACAGGTGCAAATACCGACAAACCCGGCCTGTTTTCCAAAGCCAATCATGGAACCCTGTTTTTAGATGAGATCAACAGCGCACCTTTAACACTACAGGCTAAATTATTACGCGTATTACAGGATGGTGTTTTTTACGCAATGGGTGACACCACAGCTATATCCGTAGATGTTCGGGTCATAGCAGCCTGTAATCGTGACGTGGCAGAGTTAATTAAAAATGGAGAACTACGCGAAGATCTTTATTACCGGTTAATGGTTATGGAAATCACTGTACCCCCACTCCGCGAAAGACCTGACGATATACCATTATTAACCTATTACTTTATCAATAAATACAGCAACCGTTTTAACAAAGCTATAAAAGGCATCAAAACTGAAGTGCTCGGAGCAATGTTAAAACATGACTGGCGGGGTAATGTGCGTGAGCTTGAAAACCTGGTTCAGCGTATGATTATTATGACTGAAAGTTCAGAAATTGATATGGATGTACTTCCTGCTACTTTAAATCGAGAAACTGTGCCTGTTAACAAACCGCTTGATTACATGCTACCCCAGAGCCTTGATGAAATTGAAGCCTACTTTATCAATAAAACTTTACGCGAATGTAATGGGGACAGAGCATTAGCCGCTTCAATACTGGGCATCAATAAATCAACTCTTTGGCGTAAAATAAAAAGATATGAAATTGAAGGCAAGGAGGAGGACGCCTGAAACTGTCAGCTCTTTTTACCGACGATACTAAACTGTCGGGCATAGCATTCCTCAATTTTTTTATTTGCTGACTTTGAACCTGGATTCCGCAGTTGACCACTCGCAATAGAGGTTAACTGCAGAATCCAGATTCAAACCTCCGTATTAATTTATTAAATTCCTAATGACCCGACCCGCTGGGTAGATTGTCGATAACCATGATTTCATCCGTCCCCATAAAGACATAAGGAACTTCGTCATTGGTGTAACCGATTAAAGTAAGCTCATTGTAATCACCAATTTTAAGTCCTTCCAGAGACTTCACCTCTGACATCCAGAACTTGGCAACAAAATTACCCTGATCATCAGCCTTCCAGGATTTGATATAAATTCCATTCAGAAAGACTGAGTAAGCGTTAACGGATGAGTAACTTATATCAGTATGCACAGTGACTACAGTGCCCTGGCTCTGAATATTAAGTACATTTGGAGCGATGGTAATATTGATATCGTACCCATAGGCACTCACCATCATTAGCATAAGAAAAATAGTGAAGATTGCTTTTTTTAAAAAATTAAAACCAGTGTTTTTCATTTTCCTGTCTCCCTAGAGTTTGCTTTCCCGGGATATGTACTGTCGATTGCTATCACCACTTTGAACCTGCAGCATTCCCGGTGAACCCTTCAAGTCTATATGTACCGGAAAAAATTAATATCAGCAGGTTGGAGATTTATGAGTAGGTGTTGATAACTATTTGCTGTAGTCCTATGTCCTACAAAGGGAAGAGGTAATGCTCTTCCAGCATAATGATCAAATCGATATTAATCGATTAACTTATTATGAAAAGCATAATGGGTGAGTTCGGCATTGGTACGCATAAACATTTTTTTTAACAGTCGAGTTCGATGGGTACTAATTGTTTTTGCACTGAGACTTAGTTCATGACCAATTTCACTAACGGTTTTTCCTGAGGCGAGCATCAACATAACCTGGAGTTCCCGATCTGAAAGTGTTTCATGGCGTACGACCGATCTCTCTTCTGACAGGTCAATTGCAAGTTTTTCAGCCAGTGAAGCACTCACATACTTACCTCCCCTGGCTGACTTTCGTATCGCTAAAACCAGTTCTTCCGGTGCACTCTCCTTAGTCAGATAACCAGCAGCTCCACTTTTCAAAGCCCTCACCGCATATTGATCCTCAGGATAAATACTGAGTATGAGCACCGGCAGATCAGGATAATCTTTTTTTAGCCGTCTCAGGGTATCCATTCCTCCCCGACCGGGCATAGCCAGATCCAGTAATACGACATCCCAGGACCGCTTTCGCAGAAGGTTTAACACTTCCTGTCCATTGGCTGCCTCACCCGTCACCAGCATATCATCGGTTTCCATCACGATTTGCTTTAAGCCCTGACGGACAATAGCATGGTCGTCGGCTATTAGAATTTCTATCATTTTAATAATGCCTTTCCGGGATGCGTCTGTACCTTAACTTGAACTAGTGTACCACCCGCTTTTATAGAATTTATTTCGAACTGACCACCAAGATCGCGTACACGTTCCTGCATACCTATCAGACCAAAATTCATAACATTTTTCTTTCTGAGCAGTTTAAATCCTTTTCCATCATCCTGAATACTCATCTCATACAAACCCTTTTGGTAATGCAATTGCACGGTGACCTCACTTGCCTCTGCATGCCTGGCGATATTGGTCAGAGACTCCTGAAAGATGCGGAACATAGCAATAGATAAATCATCATTCAGTACAATATCTGCCGGTTCGGAAATGACATTACAGGCTATACCAGTTCTTTTACTAAACTCACCAGCCTGCCATTCTATCGCTGCAGAAAGACCAAAATCATCCAGTATACCCGGGCGTAATTCCGAGCTAATGCGGTGTACAGCCTGAACCGTGCTACTGACCAGATTGCGCATATCTTCAATTTTATCCGCAACCGGCTGCTCTCTGTCAGGCAAGTGTCTTTTAAGCCAATGAACATCCATATTCAGTGCGGTTAGCGACTGTCCCAGTTCATCATGAATTTCCCGGGCAATGCTCCTGCGCTCCTGTTCACGCACAAACTGTAGATGCGAAGCCAGTTTACTCAAGCGCTCGCGAGAATTCATCAACTCAGTTTCCCAGTTCTGGCGTTCAGAAATATCTTTAAAATCCTCAACGATACCGAGAATATCACCATCGGGTGACCGGAAGGGAGTTGCAGTGACGATACAGGGAACATGGCTATTGTCTAAACGGACTTTATCGGCATCATATTCAATCCTGCGCTCTTCATGTTTAAGAATTCGGCTTAGCGGACAACGCGGTGTATCACATAATTCACCTTTGAAAATGGCATGGCACTTCCTGCCGATAATATCCTCTTTCGCGAGACCAACCAGAGTAGCGAAGGTATCGTTAGCTTTAATTACGTTGAAATTTCTATCCACGATACGCATACCATCAGCTGAAGTTTCAAAAATCTGGGATAATTCAGTATTGGCTGCCGCCTCTCTGTGTTCAGCTTTTTTCCAGGCAAGAAGCATTCTATTTGAGTAAAAACCGAAAACAATGAACATGCTCATCACCATCAGGCGCATCCACACTTCATGTAAAGGAGGGTTAAACAATTGTTCAACCAGGTGATCCATTTCGTCGAAAATAAGCACGTGCAGAAAAGATTCGAGCAGCCAGAACAGGATACCGAGCACAAAGCCAGCCAGAATTAAACTTACACCCTCATTCCGAAATCCTGAATTTTTTTTAACCTCCATATAGACACCTCCGTACCAAGGTATCATTTTACTATCCTGTACTTCTACTGTAAATCTCAGGTCTTTGCTCTGAAGACAACTGAAACTCCCCTGCTCAAACCAATATAACTATCAGCTGAGTCAGCATTCGTTCTCTTATTGACTACGATATTTTTGGCGATTAACAAATTTTCTATATTACGCTCTAAATTTGACTGTCATCATTTTTTACTCTTTCACGCTCAGTCTCAAAGGTGAACACTACAGCACTCACCGAAGTGGCAGGAACACTGCTGCGAGTTCTTTGGAGCCTCAGAGTGTATTGTTATCGACTGAATACACGGCTATCCCCAAGGTAGTTCCTACAAAGTGCTGAATACTCTGACTGCCAGTTTTCTAATTTGAAATTATAGCGCTCTTGAAAAGATAAAGTTTCAGCACACATCATATAGCCGTAATTCTGATACAACAGCAGACCATCGACAAATTGCTCAATATTGAAATACTCTTGTACACACTCGTAAAGTATAGGGTATATCGCATTTTCCTTTACTCCTCCGAAATTTAACTGGAAATCATCAATTCTTTGAATTAGAGGATCTGTACTTAAAAGCTCTTGAAATTGAGGGCTTCGAAGAGAACGGATTACTCCTTGAGCAGGGATACCAAAAACCCAATTTGAAAATAAAGCTTTATGCGCAGCTTTTGCTGATGCTTCTATGTCTCCAATACGTTTTAACTGCGATGATAGTGCAAACCAATACTCACTCACCTCAGGAAGACGTTCACAAGCTTTATTTAATAGATTTATTGCAGCCTTTACATCTGAACCTGAATATAGTGCTTTAGCTTTGGTGAAAATAACTGATGATAGCTGTTCGTCATTGATTTCTTCGTCACCACGCTCCCAATCATTTAGCTCTAACCATTCGACAAATTTTGTAAGGCTTGAGAAGCCAGGCTTTAAAGCCCATTCATCATGCAGCATGTCACAAATAACAGGTTCTTCATTTTCTTTTCCAAGCGGCCAGTAAAGACCAAAGTAATCACCATTTCCTAATTCAGCATCCCACAAAGGAACAAAGCCAAGAGGCGGGTATGGCCCAAGGGGTACTTCCCCCTGTGATACTGATACTTTTTCTATTCCATTCGGTGTCTTCATAGTTCAATTCTTGATTTACAGCCAACGCTTTGCTAAACGCTGGGCGTTAGCGAGTTCAGTGGATGGTGCTTTTTGACCGTTACAATGTTTTAAGTCTCGGCTTCATGCGACCTACTTTTTTGTTAGGCTATGAGTGGCAATAAACATATACACCATATTTAGCGCAACTTTTAGCTACAATGTCCATTGCTTTTTGGGGCCATAAAGAATCAGGATCTTGCATAGAATAAGATCCATTGAACCAATGTCCAGAAGGTGTCAAAATCGCAAAAGTCATTTGTTCGCTTGTCATTTTAGACGTCGGGTATACAACATACTTTGACTCTGATAATTGAAACGGAAATTCAGAGTTACTGAAACCTAGACCATTCATAATTTCCTTTTCATATAGGCAATAATAATCCCACTTCCAGTTATCATTATATGGAAGATCGTCATCTTCAATTAGTTTAAATGGCTCCATATTCTGGCGCACCAACTCTTCTATAGTTGAATCTACTATCTTGTCTGAACTAAAAAGCACTAAAGTGTAGAACTTCATAAACTTCCCTAATAACCTGTATGCGGACACTCATAAAATGAAAATTGACAGTAACTCTTCCTTTTTGCACTGTCAAATTCGAAACTAACTACAAGTAGCAGCTTATCCTAGAAAAATAAGTTGAGCGTGAAAAAGATGCGTAACAGATTGATGTGCCTGGCCCAAACCAGGGATGACTGTAGTAAGAGCAATGCCGGAACAATTGCCGAGAAATCAAAAACAGCGTAGTCAGCTGATTGCTGAAGACTGTGTTTTTGATTTTATCAGCTGCATTAAAGTGTTGCGTAGATTTTCATGGTTCAACTGATTTTTCTAAGTTTACTGACAGTACAATTAAATCAATTTATCGGCTTCATCAAAGAGGTAAGGTGCAACTACATATTTTGTACCCGAAACCTAAATTCATGAGATGAGTCAGGGATTATGGCTTTTTGCACTGTCTGGCGAACCGACTTTACAGCGAATCCAGTTGTTATTGAAAGTAAAACAGAAATCGCTAAACCTGTTCCCAGGAAGCCACATTTATCTCCTTGCTGTAACAAGCCAATGATTTTTTCTCGTTCCCATGCTCCACGTGGGAATGCATATGAGTTTAAATTGAATGCGAGCGATATGGGTTCCCACGCAGAGCATGGGAACCAGAATAAAAATCCAGTGACTAGATGTTGTCAAACTGTTAATCATAACTCAAAGAGGAGGCATCGGATTAGCTATGAATCTCTAGCTATATCTCACGTCAAATCAATACGATTGATGCTGATAGTATCACTCTGGTACCATAGAATTATTACTGTCATCGTCAACTTAAATAAACAAACTCAGCTCAAGCTATTTACTATATAATATCCACTACCGGGCTTGCACCCAGGGGCAGTCTACGCACTCCAACAATGGATTAAGTCGCGGCTACACGCGAACTATCCTTTTTAATATACGTTTAATATTTTACAATTTTACCGTTATACAAATCTTCAACTGGAAAAATCATAGTGTAATCATCCCAGTTTAAGTTTCCATCCATTATGACGAACTTTAAAAACTCAGACTCTTTTTTATACTTATCATAATCAGGATGACCTGAAGAAAATATAAAAGGAGCAAAGTCTAAATTTTGCTTATGCCCATCTGTAAATTCAATTTCCAGAATATGGGACTTCACATGATGAGCAGCCTTAACCAATAGTTCCGACATTTCTGACCCTTAAATAATGATTTTCAAAGCGACAAGCTTTTTCATTAATGAGGTAATCAACCCACTCAACGATTTACGAGACATATGCATTATTATGCAAAATGTAATTACTTTAGATCACTGGTGGCTAATTTAAGGCCCATCCAAACAAATAATACTCCAAGTCCACGATCCATCCATCTTGATACTTGTTCGTTATTACTGAGATATCCTGTCAGCTTACCTCCAGCTAGAATCAAGGGAGGCTCGACAAAAGCTGCAACGACAATAATTAGAAAACCATGAAGAAATAACTGTGCACTCACAGACCCTGCTCCCAGCTCTACAAATTGGGGTAGAAATGCTAGAAAAAAAATAGCTACTTTTGGATTTAATACTGCCACCAGCACCCCTTGTTTGAATATTTTAATCAAACTTTTAGGATAAACCTGACCGTTTACAGACATATTGCTTCCCCTGGATAATAACGCCTGTAGTCCAAGCCAAATTAGATAAGCGGCACCAACCCATTTAACTACTGAAAATGCAACGGCGGAAGTGGCCAGAATAGCAGACAAACCCAGAGCTGCAAAAATGACATGAATAAAAGCACCAGTCCAAATACCAAACATCGCTGAAAACCCGGACTGCATACCTCTTCTTGCAGTTTGACCGAGAATGAAAGCCATATCCGGACCTGGAGACAGGTTTAATAATATGGCAGCAGTAATAAATGTAGTCCAGTGAGCAAGGGAATAATCGAACATTTTTAACCTTTATGTGATAGTAGCTTGATTTCAATTTTTTCGAGAAAGATACAGGAAGGATTAAATTTTAACCAGTTCATGTAATTTCTCATTTTCAATTCCTCGTGCCAGAAGCAGTAATTGGATATAAATTTTTTAATTACATTAATTAACCTGGATTCCGCAGTTGATCGCTCGCAATAAAGGTTAACCCACTGTTTCATCAACAACTGTCAATTTTAAAGCATCAACAGAATCAAATAAAAGCTCAACTATTTGAGTTTAAGAACAAGTTTGTCTTGACCGTAGGGTGGCGTCCTTAAATGTTTTTTGATTTACTAGTTTGCAGCGTAAGGCGAATCCAGATTAGCGCATTTTGCTGGTGACCATAGTGTGTTAGGTTTGTTTATAATTACCAATTATTACTATGTCAGACTAAGATTGCTCTTCTTTAGGCCACTTCCATGCATACCAAATAATGAATGACATGCACACAATTTCAACTGATGCGAAAAATATATATGAAAGGTGAGTGTCTCCACCACCTATAACGAACAAAATAGTGATTAGTGCTGCGATTATATTTGCCCAGCGGTTAGATCTATACCTTAATATTCGTGACAGGAAAATCATGGCTATCGGAATTTCTAACATAATTGAGAACAGCAGCAGAAGTTCCTGAGTGATTTGAATTCCCAACTCTCCTTTAATTATAGCTTCTAAAGTTCCAGGATTCATAAATCCAACGATATCTGCAAAAGCCATGTTAAAAAGTACAAATATCCACAGTGTCGATAATTTTACCTTCATATTATCCATTTGATGTCCTCTTTACCAAACAGTCATAAAAATCTAGACAAATTAATTACCTGAAGTGCCAGCCTTCAGAGTATCGTGGGTTAGCGATACCAGAGCCATAATATATGTTCTACACAGATATAACCGGAGGCTAAAATCCATGCATTTATGCACTGTGCACAGCATTGTATATAAATGTCTATAAAACTAAACCGCCGTTCAGATTGGCACAGTCTCAATAATGGGATTGTATATAAGAACTTGCTTTGTTCGTAGCCGATGAACAGGAGACCCGGTGTCTGCCCCTGCTCCCTGGCTGAATGTTTTGCTCTGCTCCTGCACTTTCCCTGCTTGTTTTTTAGTTAATTCAGTCACAGTGTACTGTATTTTAAAGGGCTTGAACATAGTGATCCAACAAGCATTTTTAATCCCTTATCCACCTCCTGTTTTCGGTTTCAATGCTTTTATGATATTTTGAAAACTGCATGAAACTCAAGAGAAATACGCTAAATAAAACTCTCCCAAAAGCAAAACCAACCTATAAAAAGAGTACTCTTACATGTGATAGAGTTTAATACCTCTTACCTCGAAGGTGATATCACCTTATCCTGGTTGGTGCAAGAGCTCGGATGCAGTGCTAATCACAATTACCTCTCCCAGATGATCAATAGTGTATTTGCAAAGACTTTTTTAATTTTATCGACTGTTACTGCAACAAAGAGGCAAAGCAGCTTTTGCTTTCTGAGGCATCTACGGATATGACTATCCTCAGCGTCACACTTGAATCTGACTTTAATTCCAAATCAGCATTTAACACAGTGTTTAAAAAAGCGATAGGCATGTCACCAACTGCATATAAAAAATCACATCCATAAAAAAAGTGTCCTGTCCTGTAGGGAAAGTCGATACCAGCTTCTTTGCTCACTATAGTTTGGGTCTTAAACGAGTTAGGAGAGAATCCATGATCAAAAAAAATTTCATTACCATAGGTCTGTTGATTATCGTATCAGGATGCGGCTCAACAGAAAAAGAGTTGCAAAAGATGCCAGATTCACTGGTCGGTACCTGGGAGCAAAGAGGATATGGCCAATGGCTCGATATAGATGCCTCAGGCTTCACACTCTATGAGACTACTCAAAACAGCTGCATACAAAGTCTCTCAGGAACCTTTGAGGATTGGCAGCAGATCATATTAAAGAGCGAAGCGAACAGTAGTACTTTAAGCATAGATCAAACAACTGTAGCATCATACACACTTGATAAAAGAGACGCTCTACCCGAAAACTGTGCCCAGGGAGTTATCAATACCCCTACCAATAATTTTCAAATCCTCTGGGATACATTTAATGAAAATTATGCTTTTTTCGATGAACGCAATGTAGACTGGCAGGATCAGTATACAAAATACAGCCCACAGATAGAAGATAGCATGGGTTTGAATGCCTGGTTTGTCGTCGTGGCAGAGATGTTGGAACCTTTACATGATGCCCATGTCACTCTGTGGAACGCAGATAGAGGACTATGGCAAAACTCCGCTATTTTGCCGTCTTTTATACAACATATCATAGATACATGCTCGCTTGAAAACAATCCGGGAGTCTGCATGCAAGAGGCGAGAACAAAGTTAGATACGATTACCTATAGTTATCTGGATACTAGTGAATCGTTTTTAAACCAACAGCTGGAGTTTGGAAAGATCAAAACCAAACCGCATGTTGCCTACTTTAATCTTAAATCAATGGAAGGGTACAACTCTACACCAAGTGCACAAGTCGGTGGGTTAGATATGATGGATATGGAGGATCCAAAACGCATCGATACTTTCATGCAAACGTGGACAGCGGAAAACCCTGATATCACTACAGTCATCATTGACCTGAGATTCAACGGCGGCGGACAAGATGAAAACAGCATGACATGGGCCAGTTGGCTTGTAAATGAAACAAAAGAGGTGATAACGAGAAAAGCAAAATACGGTGATGGCTTTACGCAGCCGACGACAATCACGATTGAACCAAGAGAGAGTGCTTTTGATGGCAAGATCATCATACTAACCAGCAAATACACAGTGAGTGCTGCAGAGACATTTCTGCTGGCGATGCAATCTTACGATCATGTTCATATAGTTGGTGAGCAAACGCAAGGTGCTTTTTCAGATATGCTGGAGAAAAACTTGCCAAATGGATTTCAGTTTAGTCTATCCAATGAAGTGTTTTCTGATATGGACGGAATGGTTTATGAGGCAAGCGGTATACCTGTGAATGTAGAGATGCAAAGCTATAGTGAAAGTGAACTAAATGATAATAGAGACTTAGTATTGGAGCAAGCTATCTTACTGTCCGACTAAAATGTGTGCTTTCCATAGGGATGGCCGACACGAACTTACAGGTGTGATAACGGCATTGAATTCATGACAAATTCATGAACAGTCACAAATTTTACGTGATGATAAAAGAGATGCTATTGCTTCAGATACGCCTGAAATTCTGAGCCGACTTAATATTGATACTAAACACTGACTATATTTAGCAAAAGATTTTGAAAGCCCATTCACATCTCTAGTTGGTTGTGAATACCAGGTTAGAAAAGCCTGTAGTGAACCTGGTAAAAGCTGGTCACAGGGAATCAATCAGTGTTACGTAGACTTTCATGATTAACTGAATTTTCCAGGTTTAAGGCTTAAATCATAGGGGTATATGGACAATAAGTCCATAGAATCAATAAGTTACTTGGGTCCGACCCGCTTCATGGATCGCAAATTTTCTTCTCTCTAACTTATTGGGCTTGTCCAACAAACGGTTCAGATCGTGGCTTCACGCTACGCGTAAATCACGATCTAACCTTATTCGTTAGGCTTTGGTAAATCATGTGCGTGTTTTGCGCCCCTGCTTATTAGATAGTTGTATAACTCAGGGTTATCTTGACAGTCACAAAGATCTAGAGGAGTTTCATACCAAGGATTATTTTTGTGGAGATTATAAGATATTAGATTAATATCAGATCCTGACTCTATAAGAACTTTTACAGAATCAAACTTATTAGCTCGCACAGCATAATGAAGGGCTGTTTCACCTTGAAATGTCGGTGTTTTAGATTTCACAAAATTTACATCAAGCCCTCTTGCTATTAAGTATTTTAGTAATTTTATGTTCCCTCCTTCCGCAGATTTAAAGAGTAGACTCTCTCCATTTAAATCTAGCTCCTGAATGCTAGCACCGTAACTTTCCAATAGTTCTATTGTTGCAGCACTACCACCGCGAGCAGAAGATAGAATGGCTACGCATTTCATTCTATGTGAAAGGATATTTCCTTGTTCATCATATTCAGGATAATCAACAAATAAATCAGCACCATTCTTAAGTAATAAATCGACGGTATCTGTATTGTCATAAGATGCAGCTATATGTAACGACCTATAACCATATCTAGAATATAAATTAGGGTCTGCCCCATTTCTAATTAATTGCTCTATGACCCCATTGAGCCCTAACTTGGCCGCAATATTGATTGCCAAATCATAATCACTATCTTTTTCCTGAGAATTGGGATCGTCAATTGCAGTTAATTTTTCAATTATTTTTATTTCGGCTTTCGGGTCTTTAGTTTTCAGGTAGTAATCTACTAGCTTCCCAAGAGAGCGAGGCATTACCTTTTTTTTGATTTTACGGAATGGACCATCAGATTCTACGTGAGGCAAAAGCTCATTCTTTAACTTTATCATCTGTTTTTCCCAACCAATCACCCCCCCAGACTCCTCCCATAAAATACGTATTTCCGAATCACTCAAAATACGCTCTAAAGCTTTAAGCGCTAAAATTTTTAGCTCAGAAGTAGGAGAAAATCCTGTAACATTTATCCATGATTTAATGTCGGCACTACATCCTTTAATTGGGTCGTGAGATGCCGAAGATATAATGGAAATCGCTGCAATAGCTTCTTCCTCTTCCGTGCTATCAATATTATCCCTTTGAATCACTTTATTGAGAGTATTTGAAATTAGATAAAGAGAATCATTTGATTGTTCAAGATCGGAAAACCAATCCAAAGCGGTATCATTTCCAAATGGTTTATTACTCCATGATCCCATAGATATTCCTCAAAAAAACCTAACGTTCCGACTCACTGGAATTTTGCAAAGCGACAGCGTAGCAAAATATCCAGTGAGCCGATTGGTCGAGTAAGCAAGGGGAACCTCCCCCCAAGCTTCTCACAGAACCGTACGTGAACCTCTCGATTCATACGGCTCTTATCATTCGGTCAAGCACGCAGCAATCCCCAGTGTACAAAATAATTCGGTGATTTGCGCT
>JBNKKI010000137.1:0-162146 GCA_050291745.1 Gammaproteobacteria bacterium
CCCGAAGGGAAGCCCCCAAATCCCCCAATCCGGCGTTGCAGTTCTTGACAAGGGAAGCGCCATTGCCTGCGAACTGCGCCTTGTCTTGGGAAATTTGGGGGCTTCTATAATCTACATACAGTTTAGGACAGTACACTAGTACCTGAGTCTACTCCATCTCTTTAGTCCGGTATTTGTAGTGCCCATGTAAATCTCCAAATTGATCTTCAAAATAGCTATTTTTGAAAATGAAGGCAAGACTTAGGTTGTTCTTTACGTGTTTTTGTTTTTTATCAACTCTTTTTCAGACTGTGTATTTGAAAATGAATCAATCAGGTTCTTGCGGGTCTATTATCCTGGAATCCGCAAGAAGTGTGTGTTTGAGGTGGTGTAGATCAAGGCGTAACGACGCGGAATAGCTAGCTATTCCAGGGCGTTACAACGAAGAGATACGCCGCTTCAAACCTGCAATTCAATTCGTAGCGGGATGCGAGCGATTGGGTGATTATACACATCAACTGTCATGATTTATGAAACACTGGGCTAAGCTCTATTGCGAGCGGTCAACTGCGGAACCCTGGATTATTTTGAAATAACAGTTGATCGCACTTTTGGCTATGAACCCACTGTTTCGTAGAGCATTAAAACCAATGGAAACAAGTATAATGCTTGATATTAAGCTTCGATTCAGTAAATGCAGTGTTAAATATTCTAATGATTAGTGATTTAGACAGGTATTGTAAATATTTACTGTTGAAGAAGTATTAATAGTACATCAGGTAGGGTGTTATTATTTACAGGTTGGCGTTGTAAGTTTACTGAATGCCAGTGGTCTACTTTCTTAACTATATCTTCAGATTTTCTCGTTTATAAATTAACTTCATGAAGTTGAGATTTCTTTTAACAGTATTGTTACTACTTATTTGCAGTATGCAAAATGCTTATGCACAAATTGATGTAAAGGTCGATGTGTTAGGTTTGAATAGTACTTTAGAAAAGAATGTTCGTTTACTGTTGAGTATTGAACAGCAAAAAAATAGTGAATTTATAACTGAGGGCAGACTTAAGCGTTTACATAAAAAAGCACCTCAGGAAATCAGTAAAGCGCTTCAACCTTATGGATATTATCTTTCTAAAGTTGAGTCTGAACTGGTATTTAAAGAAGATAAAAGCTGGCATGCTATTTATCAGGTTACGCCTGGAAAGCCTGTTCCTGTTGGTATTTACGATATCAAAGTGGATGAATCAGTTAGACAAAGCAGTGATTTTTCGGAACTGTTAGCGAATTTCAAATTAAAATCAGGTCGCACTTTCAATCATATTGTGTATGAAAAATTTAAATCCGATTTAATACAACTTGCTTCAGAACAGGGATATGTTAATGCTCATTTTATCGAGCATAAAGTAGAAATTGATATGCAAAAGTATCAGGCGAATATACATCTGAATTTTGCCGGTGGCCCCCGGTATTTTTTTGGAGAATTACATTTTACTCAGGATATACTGGATGATAAATTATTAAGAAGATATGCGCCTTTTAAAAAAGGTGATCCCTATACACTGAATGGCTTAATTAGTTTACAGCAGGCATTAAATGATGCTGATTATTTTAGTAAAGTAGAAGTTTCTCCGGGCAAACCTGATGCTGATAGTTTAGAAATTCCAGTTGAGATTATTTTAAAGCCACGAAAACGACATCGCATTAGTGTGGGATTGGGGTATGGAACTGATACAAAATCACGAGCTAAATTTAGCTGGGAATTACCCCGATTTAATACCAAAGGTCATAAGATAGAAACTCAGGCCAGTATATCAGAAATTGGATACAGTCTTAGTGCGCAATATAGTCGACCTGTTTTAAATCCTCGTACAGACCAGTTGATATATAGCGCTGGAACGGTTAATGAAAAGTCGGATAGTTCTGAAAATACAATTGATACTGTTGGTGCCAGCTTAAAGCATAGTCGTGGAAAATGGCGTGAAAACATTTCAATAAATTATCAACTGGAAGATTATGTTGTAGCGGATAGCAAAGGAGAAACTGCTTTATTGATGCCGGGTATAAACTGGAGCAGAATCTGGGGAAGCACAAATCTTTTTCTATTCGATGGTATCAGGCTTGATTTTGGATTTCGCTTTTCAAATAAAAACAGTCTTTCGGATTTGAATTTTTCTCAGTTTCAAAGCCAGATTAAATCTATTCATCGATTAACAGATAAACACCGGTTTATTTTACGAGGAAAATTTGGTCGCACTTATACCAGCGATTTTGAAAGCTTACCTTCATCGATCCGCTTTTTTGCCGGTGGTTCGCAAAGTGTTCGTGGTTATAAATATCAATCTCTGGGGCCAGTTGATGAAAATGAGGATGTCGTTGGTGGACAGTATTTGTTAGAAGGGAGTGTAGAATATGAGTACAGCTTTAATAATCGTTGGGGTTTAGCGCTATTTTTAGATACCGGAAATGCGGTTGATAATCTGAATGATGAATTAAAACAGGGTGCAGGTCTGGGGTTAAGGTGGAATTCACCGGTAGGGCCTGTTCGAATTGATCTGGCCACTGCTTTAAGTGAAGATGGCGCACCCTGGCGACTACATATTAATATAGGTCCTGACTTATGAAGGGGTTTAAGCTTGCTTTAATCGCTTTAGTTCTCTGGATTCTGGTGGTATTCATTATCTGGCTGGGCGTATCGGAGCGGGGACTGCAATGGATTTATCAGTATTCAGCAGAGTACCTGCCAGCTGGTTTGCACATTGAGCAAGTCGAAGGACGTTTAGCAAGTCCAATAGTGCTTAAAAAGCTAAGCTATCAAGCTGCTGATGGTAGCAGTTATAGTTCTGATCAGTTAACAGTAAAGTGGAATCTATGGGCACTTATTGAAGGTCGCTTTGATATTGAGTCTTTATTATTAACTTCTTTATCGATTGATAAAAATGACTCTGTCACATCTTCTGATACTGTGTCTGAGAGTGCACAGAAAATCCAGTTACCCGATATTCAATTGCCTCTGTCGATAAGGTTGCACAAAATGCAGGTCGATAATATTCGCTTTACAAAAGGGGATGAAAGCTGGCATCTCCCGTTGATGACCTTTAGTGGCTCTACTTTGTTTAATCAGTTAACCATCAATCAATTGTTACTTAAAAGCGAGTTTTCAGAATTGACTAGCAGTGGTGTGATTCGGCTGGCTGGTAACTATAAGCATCAATTACAGTTTAACTGGAAGCATCAGTTAGCTGAGGGTAAAAATATAAGCGGGCAGGGTAGTTTAACTGGAAATACTGAAAATACTCAATTAAGCCACAAAGTGAGCGGAGTGCTGAAGGTCGATTTACAGGCTCAATTAAGTAAATTACTGGATGATTTTCAGTGGCAGGCTGATCTGGCAGTAAGTCAGTTTGATAGCCGGAATTTTACTTTTGTTAATGGATTATCTGATATTCCTGCCGTTAAAGCTAAATTTACCCTTTCGGGTTCCGGCAATCTTAAAACACAAAAGCTTCAAGGCCGGATTTCCGGCTCAAATACGGAGCTTGGACCTTTTACTTCTTCCTTTGATTTAAATCGCCTGGAAAATAATCTGATTAAGATTAAACAAGTTACCTTGAATGCAGAAAAGTCAGAAACTCATCTACAGGCTCAGGGTGACTGGTTACCGGATAATCAATTTGGCCGGTTAAATCTGGCAGTTAACTGGCAACATTTAAAATGGCCTTTAAGTGGTCATTACTGGTTTAGTAGTGCTTCCGGTAAAGCGCGTTTTATCGGTAATCCTGACAATTATAAAATCAATGTAGAAAGCGACCGACCCTGGCCACAAATACCTGATTCCCAATGGCAGTTATCAGCAAAGGGAAATCAATATGAATTAAATATCGATTCATTGAAAGTTAAAACACTTCAGGGTGAGTTATCGGCGCAGGGAAAACTGGACTGGAAAGATTTTTTTAACTGGGATGCCAAAATCGTTGCAAGTGGAATTAATCCGGCCAAAGCATGGCCTGAATGGCCCGGATTACTTTCTGCAAACATAAAAACACAGGGTTATTACAGGCAGAATAATTTAGTGGTTAAATCTGAAATTTTGGATCTGAAAGGACGCTTAAGAGACTATCCTGTATTTTTAAATGGGAAACTGGAATGGAATGACAATCAACTTTTAATTGAGCAAATTAAATTAAAGTCTGCCAATTCTCTGATCACTACAGAAGGGAAACTGGCTGACTCACTGGCTTTACAGTGGACAATAGTTAGTCCCGATCTGGCCGAGTTATATCCTTCAGCCGGTGGTATTTTAAATGCTAGCGGAAAGATTAGTGGTTCTCGACAGGAGCCTGCATTAAAGATAGATTTTGATGCCTCAGATTTATCCTGGGACAAATATCAGATAAAGGCAGCTGAGGGTTCAGCACAGTTTGATTTAAAGAAATGGTATCAGGGTGAATTATCTTTGAATACTCAGAGTATTACGGTTGGAGAAGAACATTTTAATTCAGCCAATATCAGTACGCAGGGTGAATCCATATTGCTTAATGTTAAATCTGATCTGGGCATGCTTGATGTTAAGTTAAAAGGCAATGTAAAAGATGATTCATGGCAGGGGAAACTGCTGTCAGTTGATTTAAACAGTGAGCGTTTTTCAAACTGGCACTTATCCCGGCCAGTTGAGCTATCGTTTAACGAAAATTCATTTAAAGCTGAAAAACTATGCCTGGAAAATGAACAGCAGGGCAATGTGTGTAGCCTGTTTCAACAGCTGGATAAAAATATTCAGGCTAAATTGAAAATTGATCGTTTACCTTTAAATTTATTTCAAGCCTGGATGCCACCCAATATTTCTCCTGAAGGTGATATGAATGCAACTGCTAATTTAATTTTATCAGTCAATCAAAAAGTAACTGGAAATGTTCAACTAACTTTTGACGAAGGTATTATTCACTATCCAGTCGCCGATACAAATGTCGAAAAATGGCCATTTCGCCAGGGTGTAGTGGATATTAGTTTGACTGAGGAAGGGATTCAGCTTAAATCTAAGCTGGAAGTAAACCAGCATGATAATCTTAGAGTGCAAGTGTTGTTACCACAGGCTCAATTGTTAAAGCTCAATCAGCAACAGCCATTACAGGCTAGTGTGCAGTTGAATATTATCGATATCCGCCTGCTCGGTGCACTGATACCTGAAGTACAACAGGCTAATGGAATAGTCACCATAAGTCTTCATGTTAAAGGGACTCTCGAAAAACCAGAATTGAATGGTTATGTCAATCTTGAGCGTGGTAGTTTTAAAATTCCACGTTTAGGTCTTGATATTGAAAAGTTGAGTCTGGTTAGCCAGACAGATGATTTTGATAATATGAATTTTGAGCTTCGTGCACATTCCGGAGAAGGAGAAATTGTTGCCAAAGGTTATGTCGCATTAAATAACGGAAGTGACTGGAAATGTGATTTCAAAGTAACTGGCAAAGATTTTGAAGTGTCAAAAATTCCCGAGGCCAGAGTCAGGGTATCGCCTGATTTAAATGTGATGATATTGCCGAAACTAATTGATATAAAGGGCAAAGTGCATGTGCCTTATGCGCGTTTAAATCCCAGAGATATTTCTTCAGCTGATCAGGTTTCCGAAGATGTTGTTATTATTGGTAATGAGAAATCAAAAGATAAAAAATGGACGATCACCAGTGAAGTGAGATTAACTCTAGATGATAAGCATGTGCAATTTTATGGTTTCGGTTTTGAAGGTCGAATTGGAGGTAGCTTATTGCTGGAAGATAGCCCTGGTAGAACAACCCGGGCAACAGGTGATATCAGAGTTCCAGAGGGACGTTATCGTGCCTATGGCCAGCGTTTAACAATAAATGACGGGCGCTTACTCTTTACCGGTGGACCTGTAACAAATCCGGGGCTGGATTTTCGAGCTGTACGGGTAATTGAAGATGTGACTGCGGGACTTAAAGTGAGTGGCACATTATTAAAGCCTCAACTTGAAATTTTTTCAATACCCGCCATGGGGCAAACTGATGCTTTATCCTATCTGGTTCTAGGTCGTCCTATGGAAACTACTTCCAGTTCAGAGGGGGCTTTAGTTACTAAAGCTGCTCTGGCACTTGGCTTGAGTGGTGGAGAACAGATAGCCAGAGTACTTGGCGATAGTTTAGGGCTGGATGAAGTTCGTGTAGAAAGTAGTGAAGATGGTGAACAGGCATCACTGGTTGTTGGCCGTTACTTATCTCCGAAACTATATATCAGTTACGGCGTTGGACTGATTGAGTCGATCAATACTTTTGGATTGCGATATCAACTCAGCTCTAAATGGCAACTTAAAGCAGAAAGCGGCGAAGCGCAGGGTGCTGACCTTTTATATACTATTGAACGTTGAACCTGGATTCCGCAGTTGACCGCTCGCAATAGAGGTTAACCCACTGTTTCATAGATCATGACAGTTGATGCGTATAGTTACCCAATTGGTGCATCCCCCCGCTACGAATTGAATTGCAGGTTTGAGGCGGCGTATCTCTTCGTTGTAACTCCTTGGAATAACGGGCTATTCCGCGTCGCTACGCCTTGATCTACACCACCTCAAACGCACAATCAACTCGTCCAACTGCGGATTCCAGGTTTAATTTGCTGAGTCTATTTAAAACCAAACACGCTATTTAATAATGAAGCATAACCCTTATATGTATTCGCATCAGTTGGTTCAAAAGCAGTAAAATTTAATTTGGAAAGCATCTCTCGACCTTTTTCAGTATCTTTTGCATCGATCAGAAGCTGGCGAATTTTAGTAGTAATTTCATCTGGTACTTCTGGTGAAGCTGAGAGTGCCATATGTGGTAAGGCCTGTGTTGTGTAAACCGTATTTAAAGCATCATATTTTGACACCATTGCAGTGGGTATGACTGCTGCAAAAACTTTTTTATTCAATACTTTTTTTGCTGCATCCTCTGCATTTTTAGCATATACGATTTTGGGTTGTCGAATTGGATCAGGAAATAGATTTTGCAAACGGATGGCCCCAACAGCAGGACTAACCATGGTTGCGACCTTCTTTAAAACCAGTTCATCCGTATCAAATATCAGGTTATCTTCATGTGTTACTATCGAAAAACTTACCGTATCAGGCAGTTTAGCAAGCACTTTGTAATTTTTTTTCTGCACGCGATAATCAGTAAAGTGCGCAGCATCCAGTACCAGATCAAAATCTTTTACCTGTCTTATTGCCGACCAGTATCCAAGAAAATTATTGTAAGCCTTAATTTTGATACTTTGTCCGCTTCCATTTGATAAATATTCAGCCAGGGGTTGATAGGCTTTGAGGATGCCGGCTTTAGGTAAAACTGGTTGTATCAATAAGGTATAAGTTGTCGCTAAACCTGCACTTGAATATAACGAGAAAAATAATACGCAAGCAATAATATATCTAAGCATAATGATAGCCTTTTATTGTTAAAAGAATTTTAAGGTTATGCCTAATCTTTTTTATGGATTTTATGAGTACTCTATCGGTACCTGTTCACCTGTTTTAACAGTCCTGCATCCACCCTGGATGGACGAGCTATCAATAGCTGCTATATGGTTAAGTATTGTTCGAGTATGCCATGATGAAAGCTAAAAATCTATGCAAGCTCATTTGAATTTTTTTATATCAGAATATTTGATGATATTTATCGCATATGAATTATACGATGGGAGGTTCTGAAGGGGATGGTATAACATCCTTTTCTTCATCCGGATTAAAATCAGACTGAAAGGATTCCACTGATCCCGCTACTTCACCTATATCTTCAAAACGGGCAATATGAAAAAGTGCTTCTCCTTCATGAACTAATGGGATTTCAGAACAACCAATTATGATGCCACTGAAATTAGCAATAACCTCAAATTCTTCTCTACCGAAAGGATCATCAATAATTCCAAGCACTTCGCCTCGTTTTACCCGGCTACCCATTGCGCAAAGATTACGAAACAATCCGCTGGCTGAAGCGCGTACCCAGTTACTGGAACGGGCAATAAAAGGATCATATTGTATTTTTCGTTTAGAACGACTCGCTGGCAACATGGAGAGTGCACGCATGACATTGATTATTCCCTTTACCCCTGCACGAATAGAAACTTCATCAAACCGAAGTGCTTCGCCAGCCTCATACAGTAACATGGGAATACCTTGTTCATTGGCTGCTTCTCGTAATGATCCATCACGCACATTTGCATTCAAAATGACTGGAACGCCGAAAGCGCAGGCTAGTCGAGCAGTTTCCTCGTTATCCAGATTGGCACGTATCTGAGGCAGATTACTGCGATGTATTGCACCAGTATGTAAATCGATACCGTGTGTACAGGGTATGACAATTTCCTGCATGAACAGATTGGCCAGCCTGCCGGCTAAAGATCCTTTTCTGGAGCCTGGAAAACAGCGATTTAAATCTCTTCGATCCGGTAAGTAACGGGACTGGTGGATTAACCCGTAAATATTCACAATAGGAACAGCGACCAGTATACCGCGCAAAGATTTTAGTGCAGGATGTTTTAACAATCTGCGAATGATTTCGGTTCCATTGATTTCATCACCATGGATGGCAGCACTGACAAATAACCTGGGTCCATCTCTATAACCTCTCAATACATGTACCGGCATAGTTAGAGGAGAATGAACATAAAGTGGTGGTAATTCTAATTCAATAACCTGTCGGCTACGTCTTAAAATTTCCTGTCCACCAATGATAAATTGATTATGCATCTTTAATTTAGCCTTTCCCGCGTGTTCTGGAGCGGCTGCTACTATCTTTTAATGCGATTACTCTTTTTTCCATATGCTGGATGATGATACCTGCAACATCTTTGCCGCTGGCACCTTCTATACCTTCCAGACCTGGAGAAGAATTAACTTCCATGACCACCGGGCCATGATTAGAACGTAGTAAATCAACACCACATACTTCCAGCCCCATTATTTTTGCTGCTCTGACTGCTGTGGATCTTTCTTCTGGTGTTAATCTAATCAGAGTAGCACTACCACCCCGATGCAAATTAGAACGGAATTCGCCTTCTGGGCCCTGACGTTTCATGGAAGCCACAACCTTATCACCAACCACCAGACAACGGATGTCGGCGCCGCCAGCTTCCTTGATAAACTCCTGTACCATTATATTGGCTTTCAAGCCCATAAATGCCTGAACAACGCTTTCAGCCGCTTTCTTAGTTTCTGCCAGTACTACGCCTATACCCTGGGTTCCCTCCAGCAATTTGATTACTAATGGTGCTCCATTAACAATTTTTATCAGGTCGTCTATATCATCAGGGTTATGCGCAAAACCGGTTACCGGCATGCCAATACCTTTTCTGGCGAGTAATTGGGCGGAGCGTAATTTATCACGTGATCGTGTTAAAGCTACTGATTCATTTAAAGGAAAAACATTCATCATTTCAAACTGTCGTAAAACAGCCGTTCCATAAAAAGTGACTGAGGCACCAATTCTAGGAATAACGGCATCAAAACCGGTTAGTACTTCTCCCCGGTAATGAATTGATGGGTTGTGTGATGTGATATTCATATAACAACGTAAAATATCTATGACCTTCACTTCGTGACCGCGTGATTCTGCTGCTTCCACCAGACGTTTGGTTGAATACAGTTTTTTATTTCTAGAAAGAATAGCAATTTTCATTTTTTTCTCTTTTTATCTTTTACAGTTTTTTACCCTGAATATATGACAGTGCAGGGTTAACATAAAATTGATTACTTAAAGCAGTTCGGCCTAATAGCATGCGAAATTTCATACTATCCCGATCAGTTAAAGTTAGTTCTGCTTTCCAGCTTTTATTACCCAGTAATATCAGAGTTTCAATAACATAACGATTTTCCTTATGACCTCCGGAATCCGTTACCACGCGTTGATCTTTTACAGGAGCTTCGCATTGAATTATCTGGTCTGTATCATTTTGAACCGGGTGTAATGAGAAACGTACCCATTGTGTATTTTCTCGTTTAAATGGCTCAACAAAAAAAGCATGCAAAGCTGAAGTTCTTGCACCGGTATCAACTTTTGCCTTAATACTACTAATACCCAGTTCGGGTAAAGATAGCCACTCTCGCCAACCTACTATGTTTTGTTCAGATATTTCAGAAGAATTACTTATTAACATTTATGTCTCTAATTATTGAGTTTATTGCTGATTTTGACGCTTTTTAACTGCAAATGCATTATCTTAATCGTTAAGATGACGGGATGTGTCTGCCTAAGTAGTTGCAGCTATTGCAGTCAAACGAGTGATAAGATTTATTAGTCAATCTTACATTAATAAGGTCTGGTATCAGTGTAGCATAAGTGTGTAGACTTTATTATTCAGAGATATTCATGGATATTCAGAAGTTTATAGTAAAAATAAACTGGCCAGCCCCAGGAAACTAAGAAAGCCGATAATATCAGTGACTGTTGTTAATATGACGGCACCTGAGAGGGCAGGGTCAATACCCATACGTTTTAATATTAAAGGTATAGATATACCCGACAGGGCTGCTGCCAGTAAATTTAATAGCATGGCAAAGGCTATAATCAGGGCAATTCGTATATCATGGAACCAGACATAGGAAACCATAGCCACCACCATAGACCACACCAGTCCATTTAGAGCACCGACTCCAACCTCCTTATAGGTTAACCATCGAACATTGGATTTTGCTATTTGATCGAGTGCCAGACCGCGAATAGTAAGTGTCAGAGTTTGACTGCCAGCAATACCTCCCATGCTGGCAACAATCGGCATTAATACGGCCAATGCAACAAATTTACCAAGCACTTCTTCAAATTGGCCAATAACCCAGGCAGCCATGAATACCGTAATCAAATTGATTCCTAGCCAGACTCCACGTCTTCTGGCACTGGGTACCATAGGTGAAAACAGATCTTCCTCTTCATTTAAACCAGCTGATTTCAACATGGCATGCTCTGCTTCTTCACGAATCAGGTCAACGACGTCATCGATAGTAATCCTGCCCAGTAAATAATCATTTTCATCGACTACTGCGACAGAGATCAAATCCCTTCGGTCAAACTGGATGACGACATCATGTTCTGATGTATTGACCAGAACTTTATCCATGTCCTGTTTCATCAAATCATTAACATTGGTTTCCGGTTGTGCCGTTAATACATCTGATATGGATAGCTTACCCATATATTTGTTTTCTTCATTAACCACCATGAGTGCATCTGTATGGGTAGGTAGTTCAGGATGCATTCTTAAATAACGTAATACCACCGCTATGCTGATATCACTGCGAACACTGACGACTTCCTTTCGCATCAGACGTCCTGCGCTGCCATCTTCATAGCTTCGTGCTATTTCCAGACGTTGCCTATGATCTTCCTCCAGTTGTTGAATTATCGAATCACTTACATTTATTGGTAGTGTATCAAGTACTTCGACAAGATCTTCTGCATTCATTACCTGTGCTGCGGACAACAGGTTGTCTGCAGTCATGTCTTCGATAATTCCGAGTCTTACCTCATCGTGCAGATAACTGAGTACATCGGCATGTTCATTTTCTGCAATTATTTCCCAGACTTTTGGCCTTTCTCTGGGCGGTAAAGATTCCAGTATATGGGCTAATTCTGCCGGATGAATTTCTGATAAAGCATCCTCAAGCTGGGCATATTTTTCATTGGCCAGGTCAATAAGAACCCACTCTATGATGTCACTACCGTAAGTTTCAATTGTGGTTTCCATTATTTTCTCCTGCCTAATTTTTAGTCGCCGTTGATGTGCTATCTTTTTTCTTCAGGATTTCATCTGGAATTTTTTCAATACTGGTACGCCCAATACGGCGATCAATAATCGACAATACGGTAAATTTAAATCCCCCGTCAATTATGCTGTCCTGCACCAATGGCATACGTTGAAGCTGTGTTAAAAATAATCCTGATAATGTATTGGCATCCAGTGTCTGTTGCGCCCTGTAACCGGTAGCACGTTCCAGGTCAGTGATGGAAATTAAACCATCTGCTTCCCAGCTCAATTCACCGGTAGACTGAATATCTATATCATTTTGCTCCGTATCCGTTTCATCATGAATTTCACCGACAATTTCTTCCAGTAAGTCTTCCAGCGTAATAATACCGTTAAATTCACCATACTCATCAATGACAAAAGCCATATGCGCCCGACGCTGACGCATCAAATCAAATAACTGAGAGACTCTCTGGGTTTCAGGTATAACCAGTGGTTCACGACAATACTTCAATAAATCTTTCCAGGGTTGTTTTACTCCATCCATTAATGCAGCATATATATCCTTAACGATTAGCAAGCCTTTTATTGCATCATCATCCGCACTATCAATCACTGGAAAGCGTGAATGTCCTGACTGACGGATAATTTTTAAGTTATCAGCATCATCCGCAGCAATATCCAGTACATTAACTGAACTAGTCGGGATCATTACCCGATTAACCTGGCGTTGATCAAACTCGAATAAATTATTCAACATACTCGCCTGACCCTGTTTTATTACACCGTGTTCATGTGATGTTTCTACCAGGCTTTTTATTTCATCACCTGTAAAAATATCACCATGGGAAGCTTCTTCGACACCAAATAGTTTTAATATTCTGCTTGTTGATTGAGTCAGCAACCAGTTTAGTGGATAAACAGCGATATATAACCCGCGTAAAGGAAATGCGACCAGGAGTGACATGGGTTCAGGTTGCCGGATAGCGAAGGTTTTAGGAACCTGTTCTCCAATGATGATATGCAAAGAGGAAAAGATCAGAAATCCGGTAATAAATGCAATTGTATGAATTAATTTTTCAGATAGACCAATAGCATGCAGTACGGGCTCCAGCAGCGCAGCTACTGTTGGTTCTCCTACCCAGCCCAGTCCCAGAGATGCCATGGTGATTCCCAATTGGCATGTGGCCAGGTATGCTTCCAGGTTTAGCTGGATTTTACTGGTCATAATGGCTGATGAATTTCCCTGCTCGGCTAAAGCCTTAATGCGGAATCCACGTGCCTTGACCAGTGCAAATTCTGCAGCAACAAAAAAAGCATTTGCTGCCAGCAAAAAAATAACAGCAAACAAACTGAAAGTTATGTTCATTATAATTATCTCAATTTAGAAATTAACTCAGAAACAGAGCTGTAATAATAGAATCAATTTGTTACTTCTTCATTTGCCAGACTTTTCTTTAAAACGTCCTGATAATTTCTGATTCGAGTTACGTAGTCAACAGGTTCCTGACCTCGTGCATATCCGCGTTTCAATTTCTTGTAATATTCTTTTTTAGACAATAATGGAAAAACATCTTTAATATCAATCCATTCGTCAGGGTTTTTATTAACCTGAGGGGCGAGAATTCTGGCATCTTTCAAATGACCCATACCAACATTATAAGCTGACAGAGCGAAATATAATCGATTTTCATCTGTTACATCATCAGGTAGTCTTTTCATCAGGCTACTTAAATACTTTGCACCACCCATAACACTTTGGGCTGGGTCTAATCGACTTTTTACACCTAAGGATTTTGCTGTGTTTAGTGTTAGCATCATTAAGCCGCGTACACCAGTCGGACTTTTCGCCCTCGCATTCCAGTGAGATTCCTGGTAGGACTGTGCCGCCAGCAGGGTCCAGGGTAAATCATATTTTTTTGCAGCCTTTTCAAACAGTTCACGATATTTCGGTAAACGCTGTTTTATGCGACGATTAAAAGCCTGTAAATCAACAAAATCGTAAAATTCAACATGACCGTAATAACGCTCTTTAATACTCGCCAGTAAATCACTGGTTTTTTCTGATTCGAACCACTCTGTTAAGTTTGCTGCCAGGGTTTTAGCATTTGCCAGCAAAACCCAGGCCAGTTGTTGTTCTTCTGAAGCTGAAAAAGCAACTTGCAGGTTTGGATAATACCGCCGGTTAATAGCAAAGATATTTGAATCTGATATTGAACAATCAAGATCACCTTTCGATACTTTTTCAAGAATTTGCTCAGTGGAAAGTGTTTGACTGGATATCCATTCAAGTGCAGGAAATTGCTGTTTCCAGACGTGTAATGTTTCTTCATAGCTACTGCCTTCGATAACTTCCAGCTTTATTCCTGCTAAGTCTTCAGCTGTTTCTATCTGGTTATTGTTTTTATTGCATATAACCTGTTGTTGAACGGTTTGATAATCTGGACCAAATAGATAACGTTTTTCTCTCTCTTCAGTTCTTGTGATACCACCGGCAACAATATCTCCTTCACCCTTTTCCAGTGCTTCTAAAAGTTCAGGGATGCTTTGTTTAATAATGATTTTAATTTTAACATTAAATTGATCTGCGTAGGCTTTGATCAGATCGTATTCCAGTCCGGCGGGTTCATCATGCACTTCATAATAACTGGTAGATGTATTACGTGTTAAAACTCGTAATTCACGCGTCTTTATCATATTTTCGAAAGTGTTATCTGATTTAAATATGAGTGGTGGCAGGGCGAATAGAATCAGGGCAAAAACTAGCGCTATAAAAAAAGCCAGGAAAATTCTGGATCGGGAACTATCTTTTAATTTTTGAAATAGCTGGTTAATACTTAAATACATTATTTATACCCGGTTTGAATTTTCTTTTTTAATATTATGGAATTTCTGATGCATTCTAGCGGCATTATAAATCATGAAATGATCAGAATTTTCTTTAGTTTAACCTGGATTCCGCAGTTGACAGCTCGCAATAAAGGTTAACCTACTGTTTCATAAACCATCACAGTTGATGCGTATAATCACCCAATCGGTGAATCCCGCTACGAACTGAATTGCAGGTTTAAGGTAAATAGTCTTCGCACTGGGCTATATAATTTATTACTGTTGCCCTGAAAACTACAGCATAGCAATATGCTGGCTTCAAAGGGAAATTTTAATTGCTAAAGTTGTCCGTTATCCGGGAATAAACCGTTGAGCATGAAAAAGATGCTCAAGGGTTTTGAGGATTATTGTTTTTAACTGATATGCAATTAATCCTCGCTAAAAATAAATGTTAGCTATTTTAGAGTAAATATCTGGTTGTTGAGATATCACAGTCTTACAATTCAGCTCTAATGGTTAAGATGAATAATTAATGATCAATTGATGGAAATTGTAAAATTATGCTTTCAGTAAAAGGGCTGAGCAAAAGTTATCACTCCGGTCAACATCGGCATACTTTATTTGCTGGATTGAATTTACATTTAATGCAGGGCGAAGTTGTCGCTTTACTGGGTGCTAGTGGGAGTGGAAAAACAACCCTGCTCAATTTACTCAGTGGCATCGATAGTCCAGATGAAGGGCAGGTGTTTTTATCCGGCATAGATATCCATGCTCAGGGTGAACCGCAGAGAACCTTACTACGTCGACAGAATCTGGGGTTTGTGTTTCAATTTTTTAATTTGATTCCTACTCTGACTGTTGGTGAGAATGTGGCTTTACCGATGGAGTTAACTGGTTCTAAAACAGCGTACATTCAACAACGTGTCAGTAGTTTGTTACAGCAAGTAGGGTTAATGGATATGCAGGATCGTTTTCCTGATTCATTGTCTGGTGGTGAACAACAGCGTGTAGCTGTGGCAAGAGCACTTGCGCATCGTCCGAAAATTCTGTTGGCTGATGAACCAACGGGTAATCTTGATGAGCAAACTGGTCAACTCATTATCTCATTGCTTAGTGAAATGGCAGCTGATCAGGATACCACTATGCTGATAGTTACTCATAGTCTGACCGTGGCTCAGTCAGCTGATCGAATTCTTAAACTTCATCAGGGTGAGTTAACTGAAAGGTGATTAAAATTTTTATATCACCATTATTGCTGCGTGCAGGACTCAACTATCAATTGCGTCATCGATGGCAGGCTTTTCTGGCTCTGACTGGAATTGTGATGGGGGTAGCGGTCGTACTGGCTGTAGATCTGGCCAATGGAGCAGCCAAAGCTTCGTTTGCCTTATCATCCAGTCAATTACGTGGCACAGCAACACATCGAATAATTGCTTATAACGGTGAAGTTGAACAATCACTTTACAGGCAATTATTTATTGCTCCTTCTCACCCGCCAATGGCGCCTATTATCAATGAAAAAGTACATATCGAGGGTTTTAATGGTGCAATTCGTTTGCTGGGCGCTGATTTATTTGCAGAAAGTCAGTTTCGTCAACAGTTACCTTCTGCTATTCATGGATTTGAGCAGTTAGCAAAATGGTTGACTGATCCTCAAGCTGTTGTCATCAGTCAGTCTGCCTCGGATTATTTACATTTAGCCTTATATGATCAATTTGAAGTTAGCTATCAGGGCCGGCTTTATAAACTGAAAGTGATGGCAATAAATCCATCATCCAGTACGGTCAGTCGTGATTTGCTGGTGGTCGATATTGCCACTGCTCAGGCCATGACAGGCAAACAGAAAACGCTTTCCTATATTGATTTAATACTCACTGGGGAAGAGAAAAGCTGGCTAGATGGAAAGCTACCTGAATCGGTTAAACTGATCGATATTGAGCAGCAAACTCAGGGCATAACCGGTTTATCCTCGGCTTTCGAATTAAACCTGACGGCGATGAGTTTGCTGGCTTTACTGGTCGGATTATTTCTGATTTTTAATGCCATGAGTTTTTCTATAGTGCAACGACGCAGTTTACTGGGGCGTTTGCGAGCTCTTGGCGTTACCCGACAGGAAATTTATCGGGTAATTCTGGCTGAAGCTTTGGTACTTGGAATTCTGGGTACCTTAATCGGGTGGTTGCTGGGTATCTGGCTAGGGCAGGGATTAACTAAGATTGTCGCTGCTACGATCAGTGAATTATATTATCAGGTTAGTGCTGATTCGATGCAGCTTAGCTGGTTTTCATTATTAAAAGCCAGTTTACTTGGGCTGGTTGGAACATTGGTCGCTACCTGGCTACCGGCACGTCAGGCCGCCAATACGCCGCCACTGACGACCTTATCCCGTGCTGAACTGGAAAACTATGTCAAAAAGCAGGTTCCTGGTTTAGCAATAACTGGTTTGTCGATGGTTATTTCCGGCTTACTGGTCGCTTTTCTTTTACCTGGCGGTGTACTGAGTGCTTTTGCCGGTTTATTCATTTTATTATCAGGTTTTGCATTGATTACACCTTTGGGATTACCTTTTATCCACTGGCTTCTGTCCTCTTTACCATTTGGCGGGATCTGGCTTATGGCTTTAAGGGATATCAAGCGCCATCTGTCAAGGTTAGGCACGGCTGCAGCAGCATTGATGGTTGCACTGGCAGCAACAGTGGGTGTTGCTGTAATGGTTGATAGTATGCGTGGATCAGTTAGTGACTGGTTACAGGATTTATTATCGGCCGATTTATATATTGCTGCTCAGGATTTCCAGCAGGATGTTTCCTTACCAGCACAGGTTGTTGAGCAGGCTGCTTTATTAAAACCGGTATCAGATGTCAGTCTTTATCGAAAAAAAGATATTTTAATAGATCAGCACCCCTGTCGACTTGTGGCGGCACAACTTGCCGAAAGATCGAGAAAGGGGTTTGATCTGATTGCAACAGCTGATGCTGATCCCTGGATGAAATTCACTCAGGGCGATGTCTTTATTTCGGAGCCACTGGCTAATCGGCTGAAATTAAAGGTTGGTGAGCAACTTCCTGTGCCAACACAAAAGGGTATAAGCAACTTCAGGATTGCAGCAATCTTTAGGGACTATGCCAGTGAACATGGCCGTATTTTTATCGATCTTCAACAGTATCGGCATTACTGGTCTGATCCCTTAATAGATACCATGGCTTTATTTTCACAGGAGTCAGATGGGGATGCGATACAGGCTGCTGCAGATGAGTATTTTGGTGATTCTTATAATCTGGTTTATTCTCGTGCCCGACTCATTTATGACGAGTCTATGGCAGTATTTGATAGAACATTCCGCATTACCGAAGTATTACGTTTATTATCAATTGGCGTTGCCTTTATTGGTATCTTAAGTGCTTTGATGGCAGTTCAGCTGGAACGCCGTAAAGAATTTGCTGTTTTAAGGGCATTAGGACTAACCCGTAAACAAATCAGTCTATTAATTATCCTCGAATCGCTTATTATCGGATTGATTGCAGCGATGTTTGCCATTCCCTGTGGACTCGCACTGGCCTGGGTATTGACTGATGCAGTTCAATTACGGGCTTTTGGCTGGACTATGCCATTTATGTTTTCTGCAAGTCCTCTTTACTGGACATTAATTCTGGGTGTCAGTGCATCTTTGCTAGCTAGTTTGTATCCAGCCTGGCAAGCCAGTCGTAGTGATCCTGCTCCACTGATGCGAGAGGATTGAAAGTGAAGCCTTTTTATCTGATTGTCATTATTTTTTTATTGACTGGATGTCAGCAAACCCCATCAGAAAATCAGAATATTTCTGCTATTAGTATGTTGCAATCTGATGCGGGTAAACCCGATGCCGGTTTTGAAAGAGCTTTACAGCCACGTGAATTCTCCTTCCCGAAAGATCATTATGATCATCCGGCTTTCGCGACCGAGTGGTGGTATTTTACTGGTATTCTTAAAGACAGTGAACTTGCCAGCTATGGATATCAACTGACTCTTTTTCGAGTGGGTGTTAATGCAGGGCAAAGTATCAGCGATTCCGACTGGCGTACAAATCAGTTTTACATGGGGCATCTGGCAATCAGTGATATTGCAAATAAAACTCATATCAGTGCTGAACAATTTGCCAGATCGGCTGCTGGACTCGCTGGAGCAGATCAACAATCTTCGCGTATCTGGTTAGGAGCATGGTCTATTAAAGCCAGTGGTGATCAATTTTTTCCACTCCAAATTAAGGCTGATAGTAATGATATTGCCATTGATTTAACCCTGCTGGCAGGTACCAGACCTCGCGTGTTACAGGGTGATAAAGGTTTTTCTCGTAAAGGAGCAGAACCAGGTAATGCATCTTACTATTATTCCCATACCCGATTACCCACACAGGGATCTATTCGAATAGCGAATAGACAATATACTGTTAATGGAAATTCCTGGTTTGACCGGGAGTGGTCAAGTTCAGCCCTGGGCAAAGATCAACAGGGCTGGGACTGGTTTTCTCTGCAACTGGATGATGGTCGCGATTTAATGTTTTATCGAATGCGAGATAAGCAGGGACAGGCTCAAATTTATAGTAATGGTATTTTACTGGATAAAAATGGCAAGCTGACAACACTGTCTCTGGAAAATGTACAAATAAAACCGGTGAAATTCTGGCAAAACTCCAGTCAAATTTCCTATCCAGTCAGCTGGACGTTAAAAATTCCACAACAAAATATTGATTTATTGGTTGAGGCTGCATTTGAAGATCAGGAAATGCAGCACACTGTCCATTACTGGGAGGGGGCAGTATCATTTTCCGGTAGCCACAATGGTGTTGGATATATGGAACTAAGTGGATATGCTAAATGAATTAGTGTTCCTGCTTAACCTGGATTCCGCAGTTGACCGCTCGCAATAGTGGTTAACCCACTGTTTCATAAACCATGACAGTTGATGTGCATAATCACCCAATCGGTGCATCCCGCTAAGTACTGAATTGCAGGTTTGAGGCGGCGTATCTCTTCGTTGTAACTCCCTGTAATAGCAGGCTATTCCGCGTCGTTACGCCCTGATCTACACCACCTCAAACGCACAATCAACTCGTCCAACTGCGGATTCCTGGTTTAAGTGTGGGCTTTAAACAGATGGTGTTCATAAATTACTTCTTTTACTTTATCCGGGACTTTATTTTCCCATTCTAAATGACCATTTTTAATTTCTTCCAGAACATCAGGAGAATTAATGCACAGGAAGTCTTTATTAATGGTATTTAAAGGTGAAATAAATTTATTGTCATACAAATAGGCATAAAGGTGTTTGAGGTGGTTTTCAGGTATGAAATCATCAGCTGTAATAAGTTCTTCTGTATCACTATTGATTGCTGGTGAAACATACAGTCTTAACTTGTATTTGAATAGTCTACCGAATGATTCCAATATGCCACCTGGTAATTCAGCATAATATTTTTCATTAAAAATATCGATTAAAGTTGGAATGCCAAGTACGATAGAAAGTGGTTTTTGAGTGTATCTGAATAAATAATCAGCCAGTTTATAGTATTCCCCCATATTTGAAATCAGTACATTCTTACCCAGGGCACAAAGAATATCTGCTCGCCGTAAAAAATCCTCAGCATTGATATCATCTCCATCTTTCAGATTTTTCAGTGTCATTTCTGAAATAACCATTAATTCATCACTTGATAATTCATTTTCAGCCAGGAATACTTCCTGAGCACAATCAAGCATATCCATATTCAGTAAAGTAGGTGGGTTAAAACGACTACGTTGAATTAGTACTGCTTTTTTCCATAACAAATCTGCCGGATGTACGATATCTCCCTGTGAGTTAAACATAGCTCCGTTTGTCATTCCCAGTTCTACCAGTCTTAAGGCCATCAGGCGATTATCGACCTTGCCATCAAACGCTGGACCGGAGAAATCGATCATATCTATCTCCAGTAATTTGTTAGTTAAACAATCCATCAGAGATTGAAGCAGGTATTCAGGATTATGATGATATGTATATGCACCATAAATCATATTTACACCAAGAATGCCTAAAGTCTCCTGATCCTGAACTGTCTTTTTACTTTTTAAATTGACATGTAAGTCAATCTGAGAAGGTTGCTGGCCCGGTGCGGTCTGAAACTTTACTCCTAACCAGCCTGAGCCATCTTCCTGCCTGGAATAGCTACGCGAAGCAACGGTATTGGCGAAGGCAAAAAAAGTAGTCTCAGCACCTTTGCTTTCACTGAGTCTTTCAATGATTAGCTTATATTCAAGATTCAACATTGAGCCCAGCCGTTGGCGGCTGACATAACGGGGAGATTCGCCATAAATGGAGTCGCTGAATTTCATGTCATAGGCTGATATTGCTTTAGCTATTGTTCCCGCAGCTCCTCCTACCCGAAAAAACCAGCGGGCAGTTTCCTGTCCGGCACCTATTTCAGCGACAGTGCCATATTTATTACTATCCAGGTTTATTGAAAGTGTTTTCTGATGGGTATCGGTTATTTTTTCCACGTCTCATTGATCCTGTTTTTTTTGATTTATTGTAGAGTATAGAATCTACAAAAAGGAAGATAGCGGGAATTTGTTATTAATCTAAATTTATTTCGGGGCTGATATAAATACCAGCGTTCACTGAAGCCTGGGGCATTGAGCTGAATAGTGATTTAAAGCTGACTTCTCTGTTAAAGAGCCGCTATTTTTCAAAGATAATGCGAAAACAGAGTAACTGAGAAGTATTTTAATTCATTAAAGATCAATTTTTACACATATTTTTATCTAACTAATATATCATGCCGGTTTTTTTGATAAGTCGCTCTGCCGATGCCTCTTACTTTTATAATATCGTTCGGTTGTGCAAACAGCCCGTATTTATTGCGGTAGTTAATTATGGCGCGAGCTTTATTGATGCCTATACCCGAAAGTGAGTTTGCCAGTAAATTGGCATTTGCCTGATTAATATTGACTGGTGTGGCGAAACAACTTTGATTAAAAGAAGCAAATATCGAGATGAGTAGTAATATTGCGGAAAAGTGACTGGTTTTCATTTTAAACTCCTTATTTCATTTCCGATTGAGTGAACAATTCCATACGTTATCCATTAATACGTTTATAATAGGCTATTTAAATAGAAAAACAACATTTTCTTGAGAACAATTGTAATATGGCACAGTATTTTGAAATTCATCCTTTAAATCCCCAGAAAAGGCTGATCCAGCAAGCGGTGAAAATAATTGATCATGGTGGTTTGATTATTTATCCCACTGACTCAAGTTATGCTCTGGGTTGCCATATTGGTGACAAAGGCGCGATGGAAAAAATTCAGCGCATAAGGAAGCTGGATAACAAACATCATTTTACGCTGGTTTGTAGTGACCTGTCAGAAATCGGCACTTATGCCAAGGTTGATAATTCATCTTATCGTTTAATGAAAACATTGACCCCCGGTCCTTATACATTTTTATTAAAAGCGACCTCTGAAGTACCTAGACGCTTAATGAATCCGAAGCGTAAAACAATTGGTGTCCGTGTACCCGATAATGCTATTGCTCAATCCATATTACTGGAATTGGGACAACCTATTATGAGCAGTACATTGATTTCACCAGGTGAAAAAGATGCACTTGATGATGCTGAATCAATACTCGACAGGTTTCAACATGATGTTGATTTAATCATTGATGGTGGTTCCTGTGGAGTTGAACCGACAACAGTTATCAGCCTGATTGATGGTACGCCTGAAGTGCTTCGCTTTGGCAAGGGTGATGCTGAATTTTTAGATTATTAGTACTATCATTAATTGTCATGTCGACCTTTGCTTGTGACAATTCTATAATTACTTTTCATAATTACCTTAGGAATAACTTTTGAACACCTCAGTTAGTCAAAATCAACGTGTACTCTCAGGTATGCGTCCAACCGGTCTTTTACATCTTGGTCATTATCATGGCGTGTTAAAAAACTGGATAGAATTACAGCATAGCTATGAATGTTTTTTCTTTGTTGCAGATTGGCATGCTTTAACGACTCATTATGAAAATCCATCTATTATTGCGAAAAGTAGTGTGGATCTGGTCATTGACTGGCTGGCAGCTGGTGTTAATCCTGGTAGTTCTACTATTTTTATTCAATCCAGAGTACCGGAACATGCAGAATTGTTCACCTTACTTTCTATGATTACCCCTCTGGGCTGGTTAGAGCGCGTGCCAAGCTATAAGGATCAGCAGGATAAGTTAAAAGATAAGGATCTTGGTACTTTTGGTTTTCTGGGATATCCATTACTGCAATCGTCTGATATTTTGATGTATAAAGCGGGTCATGTACCTGTTGGTGAAGATCAGGTAGCCCATGTTGAATTAACCCGTGAAGTTGCTCGTCGCTTCAACCATTTATATGGTAAAGAAGTGGATTTTGAAGAAAAAGCTGAAATAGCAATTAAAAAGATGGGTAAAAAGAATGCCAAGATTTATAAAGGCTTAATTAAACGTTATCAGGAGCAGGGTGATACTGAGGCATTATCGGTTGGCCATGCTCTGCTGGATTCACAGCAAAATATCAGTATTGGAGACCGTGAGCGTTTACTGGGATACCTGGAAGGTGGTGGGCGAATCATTTTACCAGAACCTCAATCTTTGTTGACTGAGTCTCCTAAAATGCCAGGGCTGGATGGACAGAAAATGTCCAAGTCTTACAACAATACGATTGCTCTAAGAGAGTCTCCTGAGCAAATTGAAAAGAAAATTAAAAAAATGCCAACTGATCCGGCTCGAATTCGTAGAACAGATGCCGGTGATCCTCAAAATTGTCCTGTCTGGCAATTACATCAGGTGTATTCCACTGAGGATCTTAAAAAAGAAATTGTTGTTGGTTGTAAGTCGGCTTCTATTGGTTGTATTGATTGTAAACATCATATTATCGATAGTGTACAGAAAGAGTTAAAGCCTATTCAAAAAAGAGCAATGGAGTATCAGGAGGATATTTCTACTGTAGAAAATATTATAAATGAAGGTTGTGAAGCGGCTCGAGATGTTGCACGGGATACGATGGAAGAAGTCAGAAAATCGATGGGTCTTACACTGAGATAGTCATGGCTGATCTGTTTCAGGAACATCAAACGAATCAATCAGAAATGCCATTTGCACTGGTGGAAGGTGAACCATTAACGGTGATCCCTCAGGATTTGTATATCCCGCCAGATGCATTACTGGTATTTCTTGAAGCTTTTGAAGGTCCACTTGATTTATTGCTTTACCTGATTAAACGTCAAAACCTGGATATTTTAAATATTCCGGTTGCGACGATCACAAAACAATATATGGATTATATTCAATTGATGGAGCAAATGGCCCTTGAATTAGCGGCTGAATATCTGGTTATGGCTTCTATGCTTGCGGAAATTAAATCGCGCATGCTCTTACCTCGACCTGAAGGTGCTGATGAAGAGGATGACCCAAGAGCAGAACTGATACGACGGCTTCAGGAGTATGAACAATTTAAAAAAGCGACAGAAGATATGGATGCTTTGCCGAGAGAAGAAAGAGATATTTTCTTTCCTCAAGCTGAGTTGCCGGATTTTGAAGCTGAAATACCTGTTGTTGAAGTATCAATGAAGGATTTATTGATGGCTTTTCGGGATGTGGTTAATCGCGCTGAACAATTTGCCAGTCATCATATTGAGAAAGAAACTTTATCTGTTCGAGAAAGAATGAGTATTGTTCTTGGTAAGTTAAAATCTGAGGATTACACTGAATTTAAAGATTTTTTTAATATTGAAGAAGGTCGTATGGGAGTTGTTGTCAGTTTTCTGGCTATACTTGAACTGGTTAAAGAGAAGATGATAGAACTGGTTCAAAATGAAGCTTTTGCTCCTATTTACGTTAGAGCAAGAGCATAGTGACTCTTGATAATTTTTATGGAATTACTAATTATTCATCCATCACAGTTGTTGTATGGATAGTCCGGGTAAAAGTGAAAAGGTGATTTTTTCTTTACTCTCAGAAATCTCAAAAATTAACAGGGATTTCTTAAACTTTACTGTATTACAGAAATTGTAACGTTATTATGGAACTGGAAAAACTAAAACCTGTTATTGAAGCGCTTTTATGTGCAGCTGACAGCCCATTAACTGTTAATCATATATATGATTTATTTGCTGGTGATCTTGATCAACCCGGTAAAGATGATATACGCAAGGTTGTCCATGAGTTAATTGAAGAATATCAGGGGAAAGGCCTGGAAATTAAGCAGGTGGCCAGTGGTTTCAGGTTACAGGTTAATCCACAGTATACGACCTGGGTAACGCGGCTTTTCCAGCAAAAACCACCCCGATATTCTCGCGCATTACTGGAAACCCTGGCGCTTATAGCTTATAGACAACCTGTCACCCGTGGAGAAATTGAAGCGATCAGGGGCGTGAGTGTTAGCTCTAATATCATTAAAACTTTACAGGAAAGAGAATGGGTTAAGACTTTAGGGCATAAAGATGTGCCTGGTAAACCCAGTTTATATGGTACAACGAATGAATTTTTAGATTATTTCAACTTAAAATCATTAAATGAATTACCGACTTTATCCGAACTTAAAGATCTCGACAAGTTTCATCCGGAACTTGCTTTAAATGATGATGTTATTAATAGTGAAGATAACGCTGCCGAGATTCAGGAAGATCAAATATCTGCTGAAACAGAGATTGTTAGCGATAATGATATCAATCAAGAAGTCATCAATAAAAACGATATAGATGAAGAAGATATAGATGAAGAAGATATAAATGAAGGTGGTGATACTTTTTCGGCATCGAATAATGAAGATGAAGACTTACAGAGAGAGGATGTAAATTCATAATGCGTCTTTCAATTTTCTCCTGTTTTAATTTCATCTGTATTTTTATCGCGCTCAATTTATCTGGATGTGCTGATAAAGGTGATGAAATTAAACAATGGATCCATGAAGATACAGGTTCTTATGGGGCAACCATAAGTCCCGATGGTAAATATCTATTAACTGGATCTATCGGTGGTTATGGCCGGGTATGGGATGTTGATAAAAATGAAGTTTTATACAGTGTACAATTAAAAGATAATAACGAAGGCGGCTTCATTGCAGCGGCCTTTTCTGATGATAATAAGTTTTTGGTGACTATAGAACAGCAGTCTATTACCCGTTGGATGGCTTCTAACGGACGACTGGTTGGTTACTGGGAATGGCCTGATTTACGTGATGTTGCTATTTCAGCGAATGGTCGTTATGCACTTATTGGCACAAAAGCTAATCAGGCTATTTATTTTGACATGCAGGATGGGAAAATGGTGTATGCATTTGCTCATCATCAAAAAATTAATTCGGTCGCGCTTTCCAAAGATGGACGTTTTGCCTTAACAGGATCTGATGACTGGCACGCAAGTTTATGGGATTTATCCAATGGTAAATATATCTGGTCCAAAAATATGGAATATAAAATCTCCCATGTAGAATTATCAGATGATGGAGAGCTGGCTTTTGCTAACGCTTTTGTGGGTAAATCAAAAATATTTTCAACTGATTCTACGGGTAAACTGGTGAGTCAACTAGAAGTAAAAAGTAGAGGTATGACGACTGTTTCTGCTGATTTTTCTGATGACGGTGAAATCCTTGCTACCGGTCGGGCCGCTAAGGGGATTGATATCTGGGATGTAAAAACAGGTAAATCTTTAAAAAGCTGGTTGCCTAAAGTGAAACATACCTTTCAACCCGATTCGGCCACTATTCTTGATTTGAATATCAGTTCAGATCGCTCCAGATTATTATCCGAGTCATCCACTGGTATTGGGCAGCTCTGGTCAATCAGGTAAATTCTTTAAGACTGAATCTTTGGGCATGGAATTATCCTGTTTTATGATCGGTTTATCGGTTAAAAAATAGATTGATTCATTGTTTTCTCTGTGTCCTCAGAGCGCTATGTGTTTAAATACTTCAATATTTTAAAAGGTTTTTCCATCTATGGAACGTATTCAAAAAGTTCTCGCTCATCAAGGTATCGGGTCCCGTCGCCAAATTGATAAATTACTCAAGGAGGGGCGAATCAAGGTTAATGGAAAAGTATCCAAACCTGGTGATCAGTTGGAGGGCAGGGAAAAAGTCAGTATTGATGATAAGTTGATCAGACTTTCACGTCATATCATTAAACCTAAACTGATGATGTATCACAAACCAGTGGGTTTAGTGAGTACCCGTTCTGATCCTGATGGAAGGCCAACTGTCTATAGTCAATTACCTAAATTACAGCAGGGGCGCTGGATAGGGGTTGGTAGACTGGATATTAACACATCAGGCTTATTACTTTTTACTACCAATGGTGAATTAGCCAATCGACTTATGCATCCTTCATTTGAAGTTGAAAGGGAATATGCCGTTAGAGTAAGAGGCGATGTCACAGCAGAAAAACTGTTAAGTTTACAGTCTGGTATAGAGCTGGAGGATGGGTTGGCAAAGTTTGACCTTATCACTGATGGTGGCGGTCAGGGTACTAATCACTGGTACCATGTTATGCTTAAAGAAGGTAAAAATCGTGAAGTGCGTCGCCTGTGGGAATCGGTTGATGTCGAGGTTAGCAGGCTTGTCAGAGTGCGTTACCATGATTTCACCTTACCGAAATGGTTAAAGCCCGGTAAGACTCGTTTTTTTGATGATGATGTTGTCTTAAGACTTTTTAATACCCTGGAATTAGAATATCCGGGGGAACACAAAGATAAAGTGATTAAATCAACCAGAAAATCGCATCAGCGTGGTAAAGGACACCGAAAATAATCATTCCTTGATGAATTTCAAATGATTAGAAAAAAAATTAGAAAACCTGTGCAGATTGCCAGACTACTGAAAAATCAGTTACCTGAAGAGTTTGCTCTAAAAAGAGGTTTACTCCTGCAGTATCAACAGTTTTTTTTGTCTCAGGAGTCTGACGCGATCTTTAAAATGGTCAAAGTAACTAATGTGACTGATCAGTTTTTGCATGTTACTGTTCCAAATTCTGCCTTATCTGCCTATTTAAGGTTACATAGTGATCAAATACGGCAATTAATATTGCAAAATTTCGGGGTGACACTGACGTTGAAAATTTCAACACAGCCAGAATCCTCTACAACGGCAGATCATAAACATAATGACTGGTTACCTGAAATATCTCAGGCTTCCTGTGATCAAATCGTCAATGCAGCAGATTATGTAGATGACGAGGGTCTCAGCAATGCTTTGAAGTCACTGTCTAAAACCCTGTCGAAGAATAGCCATTAATAAGCTAGCGCTAGCTATTTAACTCTGGGAGCATTTTGACTGGCGTTATAAAAATCCAAATAAAGATTGGTGTAAATTATTTTTGCGGTTGCCAAAGCGGGAATAGCTAAAATGACACCAATTGTGCCAAACAGGTTACCAAAGATTAATACACCGACTATAACCAGAACAGGGTGTAAATCGACTGCACTGGCTATGACCGAAGGAATGACAATAAAGTTATCTACGAGCTGCGCAGTAATAATAACAGCTATAGATAAATAAATGAGAGATGGGTCAAAAGGCGTCATGGCTGAAGCGACTAAAGTTGCCAGTAACATGGAAATGATTGGGCCGATATAAGGAATCAGATTTAATAATCCGGTTAAACTCCCCAGTAGTACCGGAATATCAAGTCCAATCAGGAAAAAACCCACGCTACTGACTGTCGCCATGATTAAAGACTGTATCATGACTCCACGTATATAGGTTTGTAATTGGCGAGTGACACGATAATAAATCATCCAGCCCAGTTCAAAATAAGCATTCGGTAGCCAGTTCATCATATTATTTCGGAGCGGTTTGTAATCTTTAAGGATGAAGTAAGTGAGAAGAGGAACAAGGATTAAACTTAATGTAATAGCCAGCAACTGCTCTGAAATGGTTAGAAGAATAGTATTTCCCACAGAGGATGACTGGGATAGTACAGAAACCAGTATATCAGTAACATTAAGATCCACACCGATAAAATCCCCCAGCTTTTTACTGTAAATGTTCAGGAATTGTTCAAATTGATTAAATATAAACGGTAATTTACCGCGCAGAATATTAATTTGGCCGATTAATTGTGGCAGAGCAAAGCTAATGGCAATAATACTGAAAAAGAGCATCAATATTAAAATTGATATGATAGATAGAGAATGATTAATATTCTTTCTAACCATGTAATTGGTAAATGGTTCTATTAAGGCGTAAAGCGTAAAAGAAATGATGATGGGTAATAGTATCGAAGATAACAGGTAAAAACTGGCCAGTATCAATGCTATAACTAACATCAGAATTTTGAAGGCCTGCAAATTTGCAGATCCACCTGAAATAGCATTAACGGGAAAATTCATAATTTATTCTTTTTCCGCTAATAGCTGATTAGCCAGGTGTAAACGTTGTGCCAGAATTGAAGCCAGATTCATCAAAAAAATAGTACCGAGGCGTGGCTCTATTTCTATCCATTCTTCCAGATCCTGTTTTAAAAAGTATACAAGCCTGCTTTTAGTAATACAGCTTGCATCCGCTGTACGCTTATCTGTTTCTGCCAGTGTGATTTCACCGAAAAACTCACCACTTTCCAGTTCGGCCAATAAAGTATTGTTGGCCATGACTCTAACCTGGCCTTCCAGTACCAGAATAGCACCAGCTCCCTGGTCACCCTGACGAAACACTTCTTCATCCCTGGCAAAATTTCTGACATGCATATTTTGGGCTAAAGCACGTATGTGCCTGGTCGGGATACCTTTGAATAAAGGTGTCTTTTTCCAGTAACCAGTAATTAAATCGCTTTCGCTGAGTGTTTTTTTGAAAATATTGTTCCAGAAAAAATTGCTCATATCGGTCCGTTCATTCTTTTTAAAGTAGGATAGCAGAGCTTTAATACTTTAATTAAGAATTTTAGCAAAAGGAGGTGCAGAAACAATAAAGGCTTAGTAAAAACTAAGCCTTTATTTTATTTGGCTCCCCGACCCGGGCTCGAACCAGGGACCCAATGATTAACAGTCATTTGCTCTACCAACTGAGCTATCGGGGAATTGCGGAGCGTATGGTAATGGATAAGTTTTAAAACGGCAATAGTCTTTTTCTATTTTTCTGAAAAAACTTCATTAATTCTTTCCAAAGCGCTTTGCAAATTTTGCATTGAGGTTGCAAATGATAGTCTCAAGTGTCCAGGAGAGCCAAATGCAGACCCGGGAACCAGTGCAACACCAACCTGATCAAGCAGTAAGTTTGCAACTTCGACATCTGAATTGAGATCAGTTCTGGAATCGATAAATGGTTGAATATTCACAAAGCTGTAAAAAGTACCATCTGAGGGAGTACAGTTCATGTTAGGAATGTTTCTAACAGTGTCGATAACATAGTCATGCCTCTCTTTAAATGCATTGAGCATAGTTTGAATGCAGGTTTGATCACCATTAAGCGCTTCAACTGCCGCAGCCTGAGAGATTGCACAGGGATTTGAAGTACTTTGAGATTGAATTTTTTTCATCGCTTTAATAATATCAGCAGGCCCGGCGGCGTATCCTATCCTCCATCCAGTCATGGCATAAGCTTTTGATACACCATTTAAAACCATGCATCTATCATATAGTTCGCTACAGGCGTTTAAAATGTTACAAAAGCCTTCTTCGCTCCAGATAATATGTTCATACATATCATCAGTAACAACCAGAATATCTGGAAACTCCAGTAAAACTTCAGCAATATTGCCCAGTTCCTTTTTTGTATATGCCACACCAGAAGGGTTGGAGGGACTGTTGATGACTAGCATCCGGGTTTTATCAGTAATCGCTTCTCTTAATGATTCGGCACTGATTTTGAACTGTTGCTCAATGGTTGTTTCGATTATGACAGGTTTGCCCTCAGCCAGTATCACCATGTCCGGATAAGATACCCAGTAAGGAGCAGGGATAATGACTTCGTCACCTTTATTCAACAAGGCCTGACACAAATTGTAAAAACTTTGCTTACCGCCACTTGAAACCAGTATTTGCTCAGATTGGTAAGATAATCCATTATCACGTTGGAATTTATTAATAATTGCCTGTTTGAGTTCACTGGTGCCATCAACAGCAGTATACTTTGTTTGACCATTGTTAATGGCAACAATGGCGGCCTGTTTGATATGCTCGGGCGTATCAAAATCAGGTTCACCGGTTCCAAGTCCAATTATGTCTCTACCCTGAGCCTTTAACTGGGTTGCTAAAGCGCTTACAGCTAGAGTTGGTGAAGGTTTAATAGCCTGTACTCGGTCAGATAAGTCGTTGAACACGGTGTGTTTCCTGTATTGTCGTGAATAATACCTCTAGAATACTGGCAGAAAAATCTCTGTAAAGTGTTTACGATGAATCATTGCCATTTTTTTAATTTATTGAGTCAAATTACATGTCAAAAGCATTCCAACTAGTAACTGACTACCAGCCTTCAGGTGATCAGCCACAGGCGATTATGGAATTAAAAGAAGGTATAGCAGAAGGTCTGTTACACCAGACTTTACTGGGTGTCACAGGTTCAGGCAAAACCTTCACTATGGCCAATGTGATTGCTGATTTACAGCGCCCGGCTATTATCATGGCGCATAATAAAACTTTGGCTGCCCAGTTATATGGCGAAATGAAAGAATTTTTTCCTAATAATTCAGTCCAGTACTTTGTTTCTTATTATGATTATTATCAGCCCGAAGCTTATGTTGCTGCTTCAGATACATTCATTGAAAAAGATGCTTCAATAAATGAACATATCGAACAAATGCGGTTGTCAGCAACAAAATCCCTGATCGAACGACGGGATACTATTCTAGTGGCATCGGTATCAGCCATTTATGGACTTGGTGACCCGGAGTCTTATTTAAAAATGCTATTACATCTGGTCATAGGAGACCAGATAGATCAACGCAAAATTCTACGCCGTCTGGCTGAATTACAATATACCCGCAATGATCTGGAGCTTAAACGCGGTACCTATCGGGTTCGTGGAGAAGTGATTGATGTTCATCCGGCTGATTCTGAACGGGAAGCTGTGCGTATTGAATTATTTGACAGTGAAGTTGAACAACTTAGTCATTTTGATCCATTAACAGGAGAAATTCTTAAACGGGTAAAACGTATTACAGTTTATCCAAAGACACATTATGTGACGCCGCGTGAAAAAATTCTGGAATCTCTTGAAGAAATCAAGGTTGAGCTGCAAATTCGGCTAGCGCAATTGACCGAGGCCAATAAACTGGTTGAGGCGCAACGACTCGAACAACGAGTCAATTATGATATGGAAATGATGCTGGAGCTGGGCTATTGTAGTGGTATTGAAAATTATTCCCGATATCTTTCTGGTCGTCAGCCAGGTGAAGCGCCGCCGACATTATTTGAATATCTGCCAAATGATGCTTTACTTTTCATCGATGAAAGTCATGTCAGTATTCCGCAGATTGGTGGCATGTATAAAGGGGATAGATCGCGTAAGGAAACGCTTGTTGAATACGGTTTTCGTTTGCCTTCGGCACTGGATAACCGCCCCCTGCGGTTTGAAGAATTTGAAGCTTTGTCTCCTCAGGCAGTATTTGTTTCTGCAACCCCTGGAAAATATGAGGATGAACATAGTGGGGCAGTTGTAGAACAGGTGGTCAGGCCAACCGGTCTGGTCGATCCGGTGATTGAAGTAAAGCCCGCGCTTTCTCAGGTTGATGATCTTTTATCTGAGATTATTATTCGCGTAGAACGTTCTGAACGCGTATTAGTGACAACATTGACCAAGCGTATGTCAGAAGATTTAACCGAATATCTTTCCGAACATAATATCAAAGTCAGATATCTGCACTCTGATATTGATACGGTAGAAAGAATGGAAATAATCAGAGATTTACGTCTGGGTGAATTCGATGTACTGGTTGGTATAAACCTGTTGCGTGAAGGTCTGGATATGCCGGAGGTTTCTTTAGTTGCTATTCTGGATGCGGATAAAGAAGGATTTTTACGTTCTGACAGAGCATTAATTCAAACAATAGGGCGGGCAGCCAGAAATGTTCACGGTAAGGCAATTTTGTATGCTGACAGAATAACCGGTTCCATGCAGCGTGCAATAGATGAAACTGAAAGACGTAGAGAAAAACAGATAGCCTATAATGAGCTTCACCAGATTACTCCGCAAGGTATTAGCAAGAATATTACAGATGTTATGGATATGGGGCAGGGTTCCGTCTATTCCAGAAGAATATCCAGAGTAGCTGAAGAAACACCTGTATATCTTGCATTATCACCTAAGCAATTAAAGGCGAAATTGAAAAAGTTGGATAATCAAATGTATGAACATGCTCGTAACCTTGAATTTGAAGAAGCTGCCAGAGTTCGTGATGAAATAGAAATGCTTAAGAAAAATCAATATTTAGAGGGGGGTTAAGGATTCTAAATAGCGTCCCTGTTGTTAAAGTAATACTGAATAAATTTGATAAAAAACAGAATGATGAATGATTTTACTCAAAATAACTTTAATAATTCTAACTAAATATTATTTGTTGATATAATATATAGAATAATCTGAAAAAATGAATTAATATCGCAGAAGACTTTGGGAGCCCAGTTGAATCTATAGCTATGCTTCATCAACTAGAGTAGAAATGGAATCGTTCGCGGTTTATGCTTCCATAAAAAATATAATTTCATAATCACTAAGTTAGGAGAAATATATGGCCCATATAGTAGTTCTAGGTGCGGGAACAGGCGGAATGCCCTGTGCATACGAATTAAAAGAAAAACTCGGTAAATCTCATCAGGTAACAGTAATTAATACCAATGAATACTTTCAGTTTACACCATCAAACCCCTGGGTAGCTGTAGGCTGGCGTGATAGAAAATCAATTACATTTCCCATCAAGCCTTATCTAGATCGCAAAGGCATAAATTTTATCTGCGATACTGTCACTAAAATTGATGCCTCTGGGAATAAGCTGGAATTAACGAATGGCGAAGATGTTGAATACGATTATCTGGTTATTGTCACTGGACCTCGTTTAGCTTTTGAAGAAATTGAAGGTTCCGGACCTGAAAATAATACTCACTCAATCTGTACGATTGATCATGCTGAAAAAGCATATGAAGATTACAAAAAAGTACTGGAAAAACCAGGACCGATTGTTATTGGAGCAATGCCTTTTGCCAGTTGTTTTGGGCCAGCCTATGAGTTTGCTTTTATTGTTGATGCAGATTTAAGAAAGCGTAAGCTTCGTGATAAATTTCCAATGACTTTCGTCACTTCTGAGCCATATATTGGTCATCTGGGGCTTGGAGGGGTAGGTGATTCCAAAGGTATGCTCGAGTCAGAACTAAGAAATCATCATATAAACTGGATAACTAATGCCAAAACCACCAAAGTAGAAGAAGGAAAAATGTTTGTCGATGAAATGGATGCTTCTGGAGAAGTTGTCAAACAACACGAAGTCGCTTTTGACTTCAACATGATGTTACCAGCGTTTAAAGGGGTAGACGCTGTCGCCAACGTGGAAGGCCTTTGTAATCCGAGAGGATTTGTTATGGTTGATGAATTTCATCGTAACCCTACTTATAAAAACATCTATTCTGCAGGTGTATGTATCGCTATACCACCTGTTGAAGCGACTCCAGTTCCAACTGGAACACCAAAAACGGGTTATATGATTGAATCGATGGTGACTTCAATTGTGCACAATATTGCAGATGAAATAGCTGGTAAAGAGCCTGAAACGGGCGCAACCTGGAATGCTATTTGTCTGGCAGATATGGGTGATACCGGTGCAGCTTTTGTTGCAATTCCTCAGATACCTCCACGTAATGTGGCATGGTTTAAGAAAGGTAAATGGGTGCATATGGCTAAAATTGCCTTTGAAAAGTACTTTATTCGTAAAATGAAGAAAGGAACTTCTGAACCTTTGTATGAAAAATATATCTTAAAGATGATGGGAATCCAGAAACTGGATGATTAAATCATCATAGATAATCTCTGTCTTTAACAGCCCCTATAAGGGGCTGTTTTTTTGAGTACGGATATAATGATTGAAGAAATGGAGATTATTTTAATAGCGATGGATTATCCGGGAAAAATCAGTTGAATCATGAAAGTCCAGGTAACACATTAATACAGCTGATAAAATCAAAAACACAGTCTTCACCAATCAGCTGACAACGGTGTTTTGATTTCTCGGCAATTGCTCCTGCATTGCTCTAACGACAGTCATCCCTGGCTTGGATCAGGCACATCAATCTGTTACGTATCTTTTTCACGTTCAATTGATTTTTCCAGGATTATAGATATGACAATAATGAAACTTATTTTATTCATACCTGATCATGCTGACTGCCTGTTTTTGTGTTAGATATATAAGGTGTAGAAGCTTATCCTGCTCCTGCATCTGAACGTTCTTCAATATAAATAGTAAAGATGTGCTGGAAATTCACGATTTTTATATGGTTTCACAGTTGCTTAAAAGAGATTCTTATATATAATACCCTGCCTGATTTACAGGCGCGTAGCTCAGTTGGTTAGAGCACCACCTTGACATGGTGGGGGTCGGTGGTTCGAATCCACTCGCGCCTACCAATTTACTGATTAGTAAATTGAATATGAATAATATCTGAGCGTATATCACGCTCGATTTTGATTAAACAAGTGGCCTTTGGTAGGGGTCACCACTGAGTAGGAATCAATATGCCTCAAATTACTCTCCCTGATGGTTCTATCCGTAATTTTGATCATTCTGTATCTGTTATGGATGTGGCTAATGATATCGGTCCTGGTCTGGCTAAGGCTACCCTGGCTGGAAAAGTTAATGATCGATTAGTAGATGCTTCTTTTGTTATTGATACAGATGCTAATTTAGCAATTATTACCAGTCGTGATGAAGAAGCGCTGGAGCTTATTCGTCATGATGCTGCCCATGTGATGGCACAGGCTGTTCAGGAGTTATTTCCTGGCACTCAGGTTACCATTGGCCCATCAATTGAAGACGGCTTTTATTATGATTTTGCCAGAGATGAAGCTTTTACGCCTGAAGATTTCAATAAGATAGAGCAATGCATGCACGATATTGTTAAAAGGGATTTGCCTATTGTTCGTGAAGTCATGGATAGAGATGAAGCGAAATCTGTTTTTGCTGATCTGGGAGAAAAATATAAAGTCGAGATCATTAACGATATCATTCCAGAGGGTGAGGAAGTTTCTATTTATCGTCAGGGTGACTGGTTTGATGTCTGTCGTGGCCCGCATTTACCTTCCACAGGTAAACTGGGCAAGGGTTTTAAACTCATGAAACTGGCAGGGGCCTATTGGCGTGGCGATTCAAATAATGAAATGCTGCAAAGAATTTATGGTACTGCCTGGCCCGATAAAAAACAGTTAAAAGCCTATTTGCAAAGACTGGAAGAAGCTGAAAAGCGTGATCATCGGAAAATCGGTAAAAAGATGGATTTATTCCATATTCAGGAAGAAGCTCCAGGTGAAGTATTCTGGCATGATAAGGGATGGACTATTTATCAGGCTGTACAGCAATATATGCGTCGCAAGCAACTTGAGTATGGTTATCAGGAAATTAATACGCCTCAAATAGTTGATTTTTCACTTTGGAAAAAATCAGGTCATGCCGCAAAATTTAGTGATGACATGTTTACGCTTGAATCTGAAGGTAAGCAATTTGCCATTAAACCAATGAATTGCCCCTGTCATATTCAGGTCTTTAATCAGGGTTTAAAGAGTTATCGAGATTTACCATTACGATTAGCTGAATTTGGCTCGTGTCATCGTAATGAAATGTCCGGTGCATTACATGGCTTAATGCGTGTAAGAGCATTTGTTCAGGATGATGCTCATATATTCTGTACAGAAGATCAAATTCAAAGTGAAGTGTCTGACTTCATGGACTTTCTGCATGAAGTTTATAAAACCTTTGGTTTTGAGGAAATTATATATCGCCTGTCTACTCGACCGGAAAACAGAGTAGGGACTGATGAAGATTGGGATAAAGCAGAAAAAGCTTTAGCCGAAGCAATGGATGCTAAGCAGATTGACTGGACTGAATTGCCTGGTGAAGGTGCATTTTATGGGCCTAAGATTGAATTTTCTTTAAAAGATTGTATAGGCCGTGTTTGGCAATGTGGTACCATTCAGGTCGATTTTTCTATGCCAGGTCGACTGGATGCTCAATATGTGGCTGAAGATGGCTCACGCCAGGTACCAGTCATGTTGCATCGAGCTATTCTTGGTTCATTCGAAAGGTTTATCGGGATTCTGATTGAACAACATGAAGGCAAAATGCCACTATGGTTAGCGCCGGTTCAAGTTGTTTTAATGAATATTACTGATAAACAGAGCGAATATTTGCAAAAAGTTGAAAAAATTCTTAAAAATCAGGGAATAAGAGTAAATTCAGACTTGAGAAACGAAAAGATCGGCTTTAAAATTCGCGAGCATACTTTACAGCGAATTCCTTATTTACTGGTAGCCGGTGATAGGGAAGTTGAAAAAGATGAGGTTTCTGTTCGAACACAGGGTGGTGACGATTTGGGTAGTATGACTATTGATGATTTTGTCTCCCAAATAAAGTCTCAGCTGGAAAGGTACGAATAGGTTTTGTTGAAATTATTGGGGGATTATTCCAATCGCAGATGAAAAACAAGCTCGTTTAAACGACGAGATACGAGTTCCTGAAGTACGTTTAATCGATCAGGATGGTGAGCAGAAAGGCATAGTTAAAATTCAGGATGCTTTAGATATGGCATCGGATGTTGAACTTGATCTTGTAGAGATTGTTCCTAATGCTAATCCACCTGTTTGCCGTTTAATGGATTATGGGAAATTCAGGTTTCAACAAAAAAAGAAGTTGCATGACCAACGGAAAAAGCAGCGTCAAATCCAGATAAAGGAAATTAAATTCAGACCAGGTACTGAAGAAGGTGACTATCAGGTTAAGCTTAGAAAACTGACTGAATTTATTGAGGCTGGAGATAGAGCTAAAGTAACTGTTCGTTTTCGTGGACGTGAAATGGCGCATATGGAAATTGGTCGGGATTTACTCAAACGTGTCGGAGAAGACATGGATGAGATTGCGACAGTGGATCAATATCCACAATCAATGGGTCGCCAGATTACAATGTTACTGGTGCCTAAAAAGAAATAACTTTATTCTCAGCAAAGTTTTTAATTTTGCTGAGAGTTGTTATATCAATTAGCAAAGTGATGCTAATGGTGCATGCCCAAAGACGCAGACTCCGGCGTCAAGGGTTTTTTATTGTGTTTTATTAATTATCGAACGGGAGTTTGAAATGCCAAAAATTAAATCGTGTCGAGGTGCTGCCAAGCGCTTCAAACGTAATGCGGCGGGCAACTATAAAAGAGGCCAGTCTCATTTACGTCATATTCTCACTAAAAAGAGCAGTAAGCGTAAGCGTCAGTTAGGCGATATGCTTGAAGTAGATGCAAATGATGTACGCATGGTACGTCGCATGTTACCTTATACATAGGAGTGAGAAATGCCTAGAGTAAAACGTGGTGTACAAGCACATGCCCGTCATAAAAAAGTGCTGGATAAAGCTAAAGGTTACCGTGGTGCCCGTAGTAGAGTTTTTCGTGTAGCCAAGCAGGCGGTAACTAAAGCAGGACAATATGCTTATCGTGACCGTAAGCAGAGAAAACGTCAGTTCCGTACTTTATGGATTGCACGTATTAATGCAGCAGCTCGTGAAAATGGATTATCTTATAGTGTATTCATGAATGGCTTGAAAAAAGCTGCTATTGAAGTTGATCGTAAGGTTCTTGCTGATATCGCAGTATTTGATAAGCCTGCTTTTACAGCGCTGGTTGAAAAAGCCAAAGCAGGTCTGGAAACTGCAGCCTAAAGCAGCTTTCATCATGGACACTTTCTGAGAAGGTGTCCATGATATTTCGATATCAATCTATATAAATACTATCAACGTGATTGTTCACCGTGTCTGAATTAAATACTTTATTAGAATCTGCGACAGCTGCTATTCAGGCTGTTGATGATTTATCCTCTCTGGACCAACTTCGTGTTGGTTATCTAGGTAAAAAAGGCCAAATTACTGCTTTATTGAAAAATCTGGGGCAACTTCCCGGAGACCAAAGACGTGAAGCCGGGCAGCAGATAAATAAAGTAAAACAGTCTATTCAGAAACTGCTTGAAGAACGTAAGCTGGTACTCAATGAAAAACAGATAAATGCAAGACTGGCTGCAGAAACAATAGATATTACCCTGCCTGGAAGAGGGCTGGCCAAAGGTGGCTTGCATCCGGTTACACTGACCATGAACCGCATTCAGAAAATGTTTGCCAAGCTTGGTTTTGATATTGCTGTAGGTCCTGAGGTTGAAGATGATTTTCATAATTTTGAAGCTCTGAATATACCTGCCCATCACCCGGCAAGAGCGATGCATGATACATTTTATTTTGATGCCAGTACCTTGTTAAGAACACACACTTCTCCCGTACAGATTCGTACTCTGGAGAAACAGAAACCACCTGTCAGAATTATTGCCCCTGGCAGAGTTTACCGTTGCGATTCTGATTTAACCCACACACCAATGTTTCATCAGGTAGAAGGTCTGGTTGTTGATGAAAATGTTTCTTTTGCAGATTTGAAAGGGACATTACATGAATTTTTAAAGATGTTTTTTGAACAGGATGATTTAAAAACACGCTTTCGTCCTTCATATTTTCCCTTTACTGAGCCATCAATGGAAGTTGATATTAGCTGTGTGATGTGCGCTGGAGAAGGTTGCAGAGTATGCGGAAATACCGGTTGGCTGGAAATATTGGGATGCGGAATGGTTCATCCAGAAGTTTTCCGGCAGACAAATATGGATGCTGATGCATATACTGCTTATGCCTTTGGAATAGGTGTCGAGCGTATGACAATGTTACGTTATGGTGTAAATGATATACGCCTGTTTTTTGAAAATGATTTGCGCTTACTGCAGCAATTCTCCTAAGTTAGGGTTCATACAATGAAAATTAGTGAAAACTGGTTAAGAGAATGGGCTAACCCAGAATTAAATACTGATCAACTGGTCTCTCAGTTAACCATGACCGGTCTGGAGGTTGATTCTGTTGAATCGGCTGCTCCTGAATTCAATAAAGTTGTTGTTGCTGAAGTGATTTCCTGTCAGCAACATCCTGATGCTGATCGTCTCAATGTCTGTCAGGTTAATGATGGAAGTGTTCAGCCTGTTCAAGTTGTCTGTGGCGCTAGTAATGTAAGAGCTGGTTTAAAAATAGCTTTTGCTCAGGTGGGCGCAAAACTCCCCGGGTTTACAATCAAGAAAGCTAAATTACGTGGTGTCGAGTCATTCGGCATGATTTGCTCAGAAAAAGAATTAGAACTTTCTGAAAATGCTGAAGGTATTATGGAATTACCTGAAAATGCTCCTGTAGGCGTACTGCTGGATCAGTATCTGGAGTTAAATGATACATTAATAGAAATCGATTTGACGCCTAATCGTGGTGATTGCTTAAGTATCGCTGGAGTTGCAAGAGAAATTTATGCTAACAATGATATTGCGCTTACAGCAATTGATATAAATGATGTCGAACCGGATATTGAAGATGTATTCAGTGTCGAGCTGCTAAATTCTGCAGCCTGTCCTCGATATACTGCTCGTGTTATCAAGGGCGTTAAAGCCAATGCGCAAACTCCTTTATGGATGCAGGAAAAATTAAGACGCTGTGGTTTAAGATCTATCAGCCCGGTAGTCGATGTTACAAATTTTGTGATGATGGAATTAGGTCAACCAATGCATGGTTTTGATCTGGATAAGCTTAATGGTGGTATCCGTGTAAGAAATGCCTTTGCTGGTGAAAAGATTACTTTGCTTGATGGCTCGGATGTCGAATGTAGAGATGACACTCTGGTGATTGCTGACCATAAATCCGCAGTTGCTATTGCAGGTATTATGGGTGGCTTAGATTCTTCCGTTGATGACAATACGACGAATATTTTACTTGAAGCAGCATTTTTTGCACCAGGGCTTATTGCCGGTAAAGCCAGAAGTTATGGTTTACATACTGACTCATCTCATCGTTTTGAAAGAGGTGTAGACTCTCAATTACAGTTGAAGGCAATACAAAGAGCTAGCAAATTATTAATGGAAATAGCTGGTGGGCAAGCCGGACCCGTAATTCATCAGTTTTCGCAGGATGACTTACCTGAAAATCCCGAAATTTTCCTCCGCCATCAGCGCATTGAAAGGTTGTTAGGGATATCGGTGACTCATGAAAAGGTTGAAGATATTTTAAATAAGCTTGAAATGAAGGTCTCTACTGAAGAGGATGGCTGGAAAGTTTTAGCACCTTCTTATCGCTTTGATATTAATATTGAAGCTGATTTAATTGAAGAAATCGGAAGAATAATTGGTTATGACAATATTCCTGGCACCACAGAATCCGCTCATGTTTCTGTCGCTAGCTTTTCTGAAACAGAAATTACTGAAAATCAACTAAGAAATTCACTGGTAGCTAATGGCTATCATGAAGCGATTACATATTCTTTTGTTTCACCGGAAATACAGGCGATTTTGCATCCTCAGCAGGAAACTCTGTCTCTGGCCAACCCCATCTCATCAGACATGTCTGAAATGAGAACACGCCTGTTATCAGGACTTATTCAGGCTGTACAACATAATTTAAACCGTCAGCAGACATCTGTTCGACTTTTTGAGACAGGACTTTGTTTTATACCTGAAGAAGGGCAGTTGACTCAACGTTCTCATATAGCTGCAGTAATTACCGGCCTTTCCGAAAGTGAAAGCTGGACCGGATCAAAACAGCCTGTAGATTTTTATGATATTAAAGGTCATCTGCAGAACTTGATGGTTTTAACGGATGAACGGGCTTTTGAGTTTAGACCTTCTAAAAATGAAATCCTTCATCCTGGACAGTCAGCCGATGTGTATGTTGGAGATAAATTAGTGGGTTTTGTAGGATGTATTCATCCGGCAGTTTTAAAAGCTCTGGGAATTGAGCAAAACCTGTTCGTATTTGAGCTTGAATTAGCCGCATTGACTCATCGGGAATTACCAAAATTCCATGAATTATCCAAATTTCCATCAATTCGACGTGATTTAGCTCTCATTGTTGATGAAAATGTATCCGCTCAGCAGTTAATAAATGCAATTTTTGAAATAAAATCTGATATTATTCAAGACGTTTTCGTTTTTGATGTCTATACTGGTAAGGAAGTTATAATAAATCGAAAAAGTATCGCTTTAGGCTTGATTTTACAGGGGTTTTCACGCACTCTTACTGATAAGGATGTGGAAGAAACTGTAGACCATGTCTTGCAAAAACTAGAAAAAGAATATAATTCAGTCTTGAGGTAAGTACACATGTCGTTGACCAAAGCGGATATGGCCGAAATGCTGTTTGATGAGCTAGGTCTTAACAAACGTGAGGCCAAAGAGATTGTCGAACACTTTTTTGAAGAGGTAAAGGTAGCACTGGAATCAGGGTATCAGGTTAAGCTATCAGGTTTTGGTAATTTTTTAACCAGGGCCAAAGCAGAGCGTCCTGGTCGTAATCCTAAAACGGGTGAGGAAATTCCTATTTCAGCTCGCAAGGTAGTCACTTTTAGACCGGGTCAAAAATTGAAAATTAGAGTAGAAGCATATGCTGGAAGCGAGCAACAATAACGAATTACCAGTAATTCCTGGTAAACGTTACTTCACGATTGGTGAAGTTGCAGAGCTATGTGATGTGAAACCTCATGTATTAAGGTATTGGGAACAGGAGTTTCCCCAGTTAAAACCAGTTAAACGTCGTGGTAACAGGCGTTATTATCAGCGTCACGATGTATTATTAATTCGTCAGATAAGGGCTTTACTATATGACGAAGGATTTACTATAGGTGGAGCCAGGCAACGTCTTGAAGGTGATGACGCTAAAGATGATGTCAATCAGAGCCAACAAATAATCAAGCAAACGCTAATAGAACTGGAAGAACTTCTACACATTCTTAAGCGATAAAATCTCTTTCTACAAAATATTCGGGGCGTAGCGCAGTCTGGTAGCGTACTTGTCTGGGGGACAAGTGGTCGTGGGTTCGAATCCCGCCGCCCCGACCAATTTCAAAAAAGATAAGCTATAAACTTAGAAAAAATAGGGAATTTATTCAATATTTACTTGAAAAGTTAATCTATGTTAATTATTATAGACTAGCTTAATCTACTTTAAGTTGATGGATTTGTTATTTAGCCATGGATTTTTTCCATGGCTTTTTTTTAATTTAAAATAATCCTGGATTCTGCAGTTGAGCGCTCGCAATAGAGGTTAACCCACTGTTTCATAAACCATGACAGTTGATGTGTATCATCCTGGAAAAATCAGTTAATCATGAAAGTTTCCGTAACACCTTAATGCAGCTGATAAAATCGAAAACACGCTCATCACCAATCAGCTGACAACGGTGTTTTTGATTCTCGGCAATTGCACCTGCATTGCTCTAACGACAGTCATTCCTGGCTTAAACCAGGCACATCAATCTGTTACGAATCTTTTTTACGTTCAATTGATTTTTTGAAGTGAGTATGGCTCATGACTAAATCATTCAATTGATTTAGTTATATAAAAAAACAGCTAAAGTGGCAGCAGCTATTAATCCGAGAATGATAATAACCCAGTCAGAGGTTGAGTAATTGTTCCAGATAGTTGTTTTTTCACTATCCTGATAAGTCTCTAGAAAATTTCTAAGATCGTCATGACTAATGTCGCCTTCGTTGGATAATTTTCTGAGAAGTTGTTGCCTAACTTGCAGGTATTGATCACGATTTAAAAGTCCATTTGTATAAGTTTTTACAAGAAGCCTTAATGGCGTGTCTTTATTTCTGTCCATCTTTAGCGAGAATTACCTGCGTTAAATTGTTTATTCAGGCCTTGTAATCGGACATTGTCTGGAAAAAACCTTAATCCAGTGTTTAAATATTCAGCGGCCAGTTTGAAATCCTTTTTGACTAAATATTTTTCAGATTCAGATAGATACAAATCAGCTAATTTCTGGTCCTTTAACAGGTAATGTTTAGGATCAACTTTACTTAAAAGAGGTAGAACTGTAGTCAGATCTTCTCCTGTTTTTGTTTTAATTAATTTCTTACTTGTAATATAGCGATTGTAAAGTGAAATAAGTGAAGACATTAGACGATCCCGCTGTTCTTTTACCTGGTCTTCTATGGTTGATAATGCTACAGAATCAGGGTAGTGCTTTTTGGCCTGTTGAAGAAGATTAATGGCCTGGGGGTAATCATATAAACCCTCTTTTGGTCGAAAAACTGATTTTATTCTATCCTGATAAAAAGTGATAATTTCTCTTCTTAATCCTACAGAAAGAATTTGTTGTTGTTCCTTGCTCAGTTTATCCAGGCTCCAGATTGTTTCAATCATTAATGCCTTGTCACCTGATTTGATTTTATCAATTTTATCGTAGATTTCCTGTTCTTCCTGGAACTGCATTAAAGGTTGATAACCAACACCAGCGCCAATGACAAAAAGAAATAATGCACCAAGGATTAACTGTTTACTATAAGATTTTCTGGATTGAATACCTTCTAAAAATTTTTCAACAGTTGGTGTTCTTTCTTCTCGGTTAACAGATAATGCTTTGAACAAGGTTTTTTGCTGACGTCTATCTAACCCTTTAATAGCCTTAGGTTTAATGCCAAGTTCTTTTATTTTAGGTGCCGCAACTTTATTATAGGGGTGTTTTCCTTCGGCAAGTAACTGGTAAGCAACACAGGCAAGCCCGTAGATATCATCACGCGGATCAGGACTCATCCCTGCAAACATTTCAGGGGTAGCATAGGCGGGAGTAACGGCGCTTAATTTGGCTGGATCAAACATAGTTTGTTCTCTTTCTTCACCAGCTGCCGTACTTGCTCTTGCGATTCCAAAATCCAGTAATTTTACAGCGCCATCATTTAGCATGAAACAGTTTCCAGGTTTGAAATCTGAATGGATCAGCTTTTTTTCGTGGGCATAAGCGAGCCCATGACAGAGTTGTTCAATGATGAATAAAGATTGTTCCAGTTTTAGTGGTTTTTGCGGTAATTCCTTGATTAGTCTGTTTAAAGGTTTGCCCTGCAAATACTCCATAGTCATAAATACAGTATCGCCATCCCGATCAAAATCATAGACTGTTGCGATATTAGGATGAGCCAGACGCTGAGCCTTACTTGCCTCTCTCTGTAATGCAATGAATGAACCCGAGTATTTTTTAAATGCATCGGTTAAAACCTTTATGGCAACATAGGGATCTTTATCCTGGGCCTCTACTTTTAATAAGTCTTTTGCTTTAAAGACAACCCCCATACCGCCCTGGCCAAGCCTTTCTAATAAAACAAATCGATTTTTTAGTGTGACTCCAGGCCCCAGATCAGCATGCTTAATTTTGTTCTCAGATACGGAGTTAGTCGTATTTTTTTGCGAAGGAATGAGTTTGGCTTTTTCTGAATTATTTTTAGCTGACTGCTCAATACTATAATCAGTTACCGGCATAGCTGTATCAGTTCTTATAATAACAGTTTGATCAGATGGACCAGTCGTCGATTCGTCAGTTGAAGTCGATAGATCGTCATTAAAATGTAGAGTTTTATCTTCGTTAAAATAAGAAATATCTGTTGTTGCTTTACTACTACTTAGAGTCGTGTTTATGCTGATTTTGGAAATTGTTTCTATAAGTAGCTTAAATTGTTCATCATCAATTTTATTATCTTTATAAAGTTGATGAATATAATATTGAGCCTTAGTATTGGTTTCACTGGATAATTGAAAAATAGAAGTTAACCCATCCTCCAGATCAGTTCGACTAAGTACCCCGGACAGGTAATCGTTTATCAGTGATTCGCATATTTCAGACATCTGTTTTCTCTAGGCTTGCTTTTACCAGTACAACAGTGCAATTATCACTACCAGCAGCATCAAGTGCTGAGTTTATCAACTTTTTATTGAGTTCTTCAATAGATGCTTCATTGTCGTGCAATATAGTGCTTATCTTTTCTTCGCTTAAATCTTTGTATAAACCATCTGAGCATAAAATATAAGTGTCATTATTTTCTATTTTTGAATAATCCATATCAATTATAATGTTTGGATCTATTCCTATAGCATTTAATACAACATTAGCAGCCGGATGCGAGTCTGCTTCGGATGGTTTTATTTTTCCCATTTTTATTAATTCTTCAACATAACTGTGATCTTCAGTTAGTCTTTCTAATTTATTGTTCCTATAACGATAAATTCTACTATCACCCGCCCATAATATAAATGCCAGTCCCTGCCAGAGATAAAGGCAGGCTACAGTACTACCAATAGTGACATTTTTACCGAGTTTTTCAGCTTTGTTTATAATAATTTCATTACTATGCAGCAGGTTTTCTTCCAGTATCAGTAATGAAGAGTCAAGCGCAGGCTGTTGTATAAATTTTTTAGCCTGTTCAGTAATGGTGCTACTTGCGAAATCACCGGAATCATGACCACCCATCCCATCAGCCACAACCCAGAGATTTTGCTCTGGTATGCATGCGAAACTGTCTTCATTACGTGTACGTACATGACCTGTTTCAGTCTGACCGGAAAATGAAAACTTGAAAGCGGGTGGAGCGTTCTTGTTGTTATTATGAGCTGACAAACTAATCCTATTTTTTGCACTTATAGCTATATTTTACCATGGATAGAAATAAACGTATAAAAAAATAGTTATAAAATGACTGTCTATTGAAATAGTTTTTATTCTTTAGTTTTGAGGTGAATAATTCATTCTGATTTATCCGAATAACTGTTAGAATAACAGGCTTTGTAATATTCTTCTTTGTTCGGGTAAAATTTATATGTCTAGACTGGTTTCTTGTGTGGTATTGAATCGTGAAGCTCCTGGTTTAACCAGAGTGCCATATCCTGGCGAACTTGGTAAACGTATCTTTGATTCTGTTTCTGAGGAAGGCTGGAAACAGTGGGTCGACCACCAAACAATGATTATTAACGAAAATGGATTGTCAACAATGGATCCAACCAGTCTGCAATTACTGGAAAAGCATATGGTGGGGTTTTTATTTGATGAAGGTGAGCTGGCTGGGCAGTCTTTTGCACCACCTCCTGCTAGAAAATAAATTGCTGTAATTCTGTTAAGCTGGTTCCAGCGTCCAGCTTTCAGTTGTTATAAAGCTTAAGAGTTGATGGGATTGCTGTAAAGCTTTCCAGGTGGTCTCAAAGGAATTTGCGCTCGCAAAAATAAACCCTAAATAACTTGAACCTTCTGGTAAGGGGATTAATTCGTAACCTGGCTGGATATGAATTTCAATATTGCTGATATGTTTGACCTGGCTGGCTTTTATCATTCCTTCTACTCTTTTCAGGATTCCCCGTTTCGTGATTGGGATCATTAGAACTCCAGCATATTGTTCTTTGTATTCAAGTTCTAATTGTTCAAAACTCATTAAACGAATGATAATTTCTTCAAGCTTTTTTCCAAGTACATATTCTATGAGTTGGGCACATTGACCACCAATTGTGCGGGATGCCATTTCTATCAGGTATATTCCCTGATCGGTAATTCTAGCTTCAGCATGGATGGGGCCATGTGTTAGCCCATAAGCATGACAACATTTTTCTACCTCATCAATGATAGCTTGTTGATTTTGATCGCTGTGTCGACTTGGCGTTATGTAATAGCTCTCTTCAAAGTAAGGCCCATTCATTGGCTCGGGTTTATCAAACAGTGATAGGGTAATAAATTTTCCATTTTGCATAAATCCATCAATTGCCACTTCATCTCCCTGCAGGAACTGTTCTATTAGAAAATGCTCGGCTTCATATTGATCGCAAGGTTCTTTGAGAAGAATATGCTTAATTTTTTCTGCTGCATTGATAAATTCATGATTATTATTGGCTCTAATAACTCCCCGGCTGCCTGATAACATCAGGGGTTTTAATACTACCGGGTAGTTTGTATGTCTGGATTTCTCAATTGTGTTTCTGAAATGACAGATACTAAATTCTGGCACATTACAATTTTGTTGTTGTAGACGAATACGTGCCAGATCTTTGCGGTAGGTTAGACGGGTTGATTCCGGTTTGTTATGCGCTAAACCAAGGCTTTTAGCTACCTGGCTGGATAATGTAACAACCTGATCATCTGTAGGTATAACAGCAATAATATTATGATTTTGAATGCCAGTCAGAATGATTTCTAAAGCATTATCCGGTTGTTTAAAATCGACTGTAATTCCATTCGCGATAGAGGAAACCAGAGAATGCTCGCTATCAGAGACAATTAGTAATTTATAGCCTAGCTGTTGAGCGGCATTGATATAGCTTGCGACTCTATAGCTACGTGCAGGAGCAATAATTAAAATAACCCCTGGATTGCTCTCAGAGGTCATTTTGTGAGTAGTTTTTTTGCTTATTTTGTACAGGCTTAAGCGCAACCACCGCCGGCAGAACCGCATGAACCGCAAGTTCCTGAACCGCCAGTTTCGGCAAATACATTGTTAAATACAAAACGTTCACGACCGACTTCCTGAATATAATCAATTTGTGCACCACGAAGATAATTTAGTGCTACGACGTCGACCAGAACCTTGAAACTATCAAAGGATAATACAGTGTCAAATTCTGATATCTGATCCGTGAAAGTCATACCATAAGACATGCCACCACAGCCGCCGCCACCAACATATATACGAATACCTTCAACATCATCTTCACTTTGACCGACAATTTCAGCCAGTTTATTTTGTGCGGATTCAGTTACTTCAAGGTCAGCAGTGGTTAATTCAGAAGTATAAGTATCTGAGATTTCAGCTGGATTTATGCTGTTTTGAGCTGGTGGTGTGTATGTTCCAACATTTTCCATAGTAAATACCTTTGTTTAATATTAATGGCTGTTATTCTAACATATGCTAATCTGAATCAAAGCATAAAGAACTTAAGGATTAAATAATAATTCAATACAGGGCAATAATTCCCTTAAAAAATACAGGTACTGTTTTATTTAGCGAAAAGTTAACTGAATTTCATAATATTTCCGAAATTGACAGGACTGCATAGTGATTAAATAAAAATAATTAAATTATAGGTAATATTCAGTTAAAAGTATTGGTGCACATTGCCTGTATGTTTTGTACAATCCCCCAATTTTTCAATAGCTGTTTTTTTGTTGCCCATTTGAGCAATGAATAATATCTATACCATCCTTATTTTTCCAGAAGACCTGATACCGATATGAAATGTCCATTTTGCGGAACACCTGATACTCGAGTTGTGGACTCTCGTCTATCAAACGAGTCTAACCAGGTGCGTCGACGTCGGGAATGTGTGGTCTGTGAAACTCGTTTTACAACCTATGAAGCGCCATTGTTAAATATGCCAATGGTCATTAAAAATGATGGTAGTAGAGATTCTTTCGATGAACAAAGAGTGCGAAGTGGAATGATGCGCGCACTTGAAAAACGACCTGTATCGATTGAGCAAATTGAAAATGCAATGAGTCATATTAAAAAACAACTGGTTGCTCAGGATGCTCGTGAAGTTCCATCCAGACAAATAGGTGAGCTGGTCATGAGGGAGTTACAAACACTGGATCATGTTGCTTATATTCGTTTTGCATCTGTATATTTGAGTTTTGAGGATATAGCTTCATTCGAAGAATTGATTAAGCGGCTTGAATCTGAGCCAACACCTGAAATGCAAAGAAGACAGGTTCCTTTAATTGATGATACGGATGAGTAAATGATGAATGAGTCTGATAATCATCATTTCTGGATGTCCAAAGCCCTGCGATTAGCCCGCAAAGGCTATTATTCTACTCATCCCAATCCGCGTGTCGGTTGTGTGATAGTCCGTGATGGTAAGCTTTTAAGTGAAGGTTTTCATGAATTTCCCGGTGGGCCCCATGCAGAGATAAATGCTTTAAATAACGCGACAGAAAATGTTCAGGGTTCAACGGTTTATGTGACCCTGGAACCCTGTTCCCATACCGGTAAAACGCCTCCCTGTGCAGACGCTCTTATAGAAGCTGGCCCTGAAACTGTGGTGATTGCTATGCTTGATCCTAATCCACTGGTATCAGGTCGAGGCGTAGAAAAGCTAAAACATCATGGCATTAATGTCATTACTAATATTCTGCAAGATCAGGCAATGTTGTTAAACCCTGGTTTTAATAAACGCATGATTCAACAATTGCCCCTGGTAAGAGTTAAAATGGGCATGTCTCTGGATGGTCGGACTGCTTTGTCAAATGGTCTTAGTCAGTGGATAAGCTGTGCAGAATCGCGTCAGGATGTGCAATTATTAAGAGCGGCTAGTTCAGCTGTTTTAAGTACGGCATCGACTGTAATAAATGATGATGCTTCCCTCAATGTCAGGTTACATGCCAACCAGTTAAATCAAAAAGTGGCTGTACGACAACCCGTTAGAGTTATCCTTGATACCAGTCTAAGATTAACGGGAAATGAAAAAATCTTTGATCTTGATGGTGATATCTGGATATTTACTGCCCATCAGAATGAAGATGATTTTGCCTCTATCATACAGGGGCGAAAAAACGTATCCATTATGAATTTTGCTTCAGCACAACAGGTCAACCTTAAACAGTTAATGCAAAAACTGGCTGAACTGGAAATTAATGAGATTCATACTGAATGTGGCTCCAGGTTAGCAGGCGCATTGATTAAACAGAACCTGGTGGATGAACTGGTTTTGTATATAGCGCCAGATCTGTTGGGTGATCAGGCTCAAGGGTTATTTGATTTAGGTGAAATTAGCATCATGTCAGATAAAATTCAGCTTTCAATCATTGATGTGCGTATGATTGGAAGGGATATTAAAATAACAGCGAAACCTCAATCGATATGTCAACAGTCGTCATAGTGAGAAAAAATAATTCAGCCTGTATAGCTGCTGATAGTTTAACCAGCTTTGGTGATACCAAACAGGCGTCAGAATTTGTTGTTAATTCTGATAAAATTATGCAGTTTAATAACTTTCATCTGGGCGTAGTGGGCAGTACTGCTCATTCACTTGTACTGAAATCATTATTTGAACATCATGCTGATAAGATTAATTTTACCAGTCAGCTGGCTATATTTGATAGTTTAAGACTTCTTCATCCGATCTTGAAAGAAGAGTATTTCCTGAACGGTAAGGAAGATGATGATGATCCCTATGAATCTTCCCGGTTTGATTCATTAATTATGACTGATAAAGGGATTTATGGTTTGTATTCATTGCGGGAAGTAGATGAATATTCACAGTACTGGGCTATTGGTTCTGGTGCTGAATATGCTCTGGGCGCGATGTTTACAGTTTATGACCAACTTGATTCAGCTGAGCAGATTGCGCGTGCTGGAATTATGGCTGGAGCGAAATTTGATAATGCTTCAGATTTGCCGATGACTTCTTATAGTGTCGAATTAACTCATTAATTACAGTAGAAATTATGTTCACAGGAATCATACAGGCTATTGGTAGAATACAGAAAATTGAGCAAAAAGGCGGTGATGTCAGGCTCTTTTTGAATACTGCTAATTTGCAGATCAGTGACTCTGAGCTGGGTGATAGCATCGCAGTAAATGGCATTTGTTTAACAGCAGTTGAATATACTGATAATGGATTTGTAGCCGATGTTTCAGGTGAAACTCTGAGTAAAACCAGTCTTGGGTTTCTTAAGCAGGGGAGTCCGGTAAACCTCGAAAAAGCTTTAACCTTGAATACTGCGCTTGGCGGCCATATTGTTAGTGGTCATGTCGATGGCCTTGGAAAATTGATCACTCAGGTTAACGATGGGCGTTCTATACGCTATGTATTTTCAGTGCCTGGTGAAATATCTCATTACATAGCTGAAAAAGGCTCGATAACTATTGATGGAGCCAGTTTGACGGTGAATCATGTTGAGGGAAATCAGTTTGGAATAAATATCGTACCTCACACTCGAGAAAATACCATATTTAAATATTATGAAATCAATACGCAGGTCAACATAGAAGTTGATATAATAGCACGTTATCTTGAACGTTTGTTAACTGGACGACCTCCGGCTAATAATGATAATCAATTGTTAAAAACATTATCCGAATCCGGATTTATTAAGTAATTTAAAGAGTAATTTACAGTATGGGATTAAATACCACCGAAGAAATTATTGAAGATATCAAAGCCGGTAAAATGGTTGTTATCATGGACGATGAAGATAATGAAAGCGAAGGTGAGCTGTTATTGGCAGCTGAAGCTGTGAAACCAGATGATATTAATTTTATGGCTCGATTTGGTCGTGGATTAATTTGTTTAACGCTTTCTCAAAAACGCTGCCAACAATTACGCCTGCCTTTAATGGTTGGCGAAAATACAGAAGCACTGGAAACCAGTTTTACCGTCTCTATCGAAGCAGCTGAAGGTGTTACTACTGGAATCTCAGCGGCAGATCGTGCGGTTACTATTCAAACAGCAGTGAAAGCAGATGCGAAGCCACTGGATCTGGTACAACCGGGTCATATATTTCCATTAATGGCTAAACCTGGTGGCGTTTTAACACGTGCAGGCCATACAGAAGCTGGTTGCGATTTCGCAAGATTGGCTGGATTTGAACCTGCTGCAGTTATTGTTCAAATTTTAAATGAAGATGGCAGTATTGCTAAACGTAAAGATCTGGAAGAATTTGCCAGCAGACATCAGCTTAAAATGGGAACGATTGAGGATTTAATCCGTTATCGCGTTAAAAATGAAAAATCTCTGGAGCGTATCGTAGAAACCAGTTTTCCTACCGATTATGGTGATTTTAAATTGTATGCCTATGAAGATGCAATTGATCAGGAACTCCATTTGGCATTAGTTAAGGGGAATATTGATTCAGATGATGCTATTCCGGTACGTGTACATGTGCAAAATACCTTATATGATTCATTATGTGGCACCAGTGGTAGAGGTTGGCCGTTAAAGGATGCAATGAAAAAAATTGATGAATTAGGAAGTGGTGTAGTTGTTTTTCTAAGGCAGTGTGAATCACCCAGAGCAATGGTGCAAAATATAGAATCGATTATGAGAGGAGAGGATCATGGTAAACATGATGAGGCTCATTCAGACGAATTAAGAACCTATGGGATTGGTGCTCAGATTCTTGTGGATCTGGGTATACATAAAATGAAGCTGTTGAGTGCACCTAAGATATTTCATGCGCTTGCTGGATTTGGTCTTGAGGTCGTCGAATACATTTCAGAATAATTTCTGACCTGAAATGTATTTAATAAAATAAATTTAAAATTTACAGAGAATAAACATGAGTGAAATTCAACATATTAATGGTGATATCTCGATATCAGAATGCAAAATTGCCATCGTAGTCGGTCGTTTCAATGGCTTTATTGTAGATAGTTTACTTACAGGCGCACTGGATACATTACAGCGCTCTGGCATTAATCCGGAAGATATTACGATTAGCCATGTACCAGGTGCATTTGAAATGCCATTAGTCATGCAAAAATATGCAGAAAAAGGCAGTTTTGATGCCATTATTGGGCTGGGGGCTGTTATTCGTGGCTCAACGCCACATTTTGATTTTGTTGCTGGTGAAAATGCAAAAGCCCTGGCCAATTTAGCGCTTAAATTTAATATACCGGTCATAAATGGTGTTTTAACCACAGATACCATTGAGCAGTCAATTGAACGAGCGGGTACCAAAGCTGGAAATAAGGGTGCTGAAGCGGCTATGACTGCTATGGAAATGATTAGTCTGTTACGCAAGATCGGATAATAATCATAAAATGAGCAAAAAAAAATCTGCAGATGAAATTAAGCATGCCAGAGCAATTAAAAAGCGTAAACATGCCAGAGACAAAGCATTGCAGGCACTCTATCAGTGGCAACTATCCGGGGAAGATCTGGACTGGATTCGTGATCAATATATGATCGAACAGGGGGTTTCCTCTGGTGATGAAGCTTATTTTCTTGAGTTGCTATATAAAATTCCTTCTCAGGTTACTTTGCTTGATGAGCTATTCAAAAAATATGTTAGTAAATTTGAAGAACATGTTGATCCTATCGAAGTCAATATTCTACGAATTGCAGCGTATGAGTTTCAGCATCATTTGGAAATCCCCTATAAAGTCGTAATTAACGAAGCAATTAATCTTGCAAAAACCTATGGAGCGGATGACAGCCATAAGTTTATCAATGGTGTACTGGATCCATTATCCAGAGAGTTACGCCAGCTTGAAACTGCTTCGGCAAAGGTAAGCCCTTTAAGCTGATGGCTCAAGGTGAGTTTTCACTGATAAAAGAGTACTTTTCCAGACCGGCTAACTCTCGAAAAAAAGATCATACGGTTTTAGGAATAGGCGATGATGCCGCTATATTGTCGGTACCCGATGGTAAACAATTAGTCGTTACTATGGATACTTTAATAGCTGGCAGGCACTTTCCTGTTAGTACAAATCCAGCTGATATCGCCTATAAAAGTCTGGCTGTTAATGTCAGTGATCTGGTTGCTATGGCTGCTTCACCCTTTTTTTTTCTCTTATCTCTAACTTTACCTGATGCTGATGAAAAGTTTTTGAGAGAGTTTTCAAAAGGACTTTTTATAGCAGCAGATGAATTTGGTATTACTTTGGTTGGTGGGGATACCTGTAGAGGTCCTTTATCAATCAGTATCCAGGCAACTGGTCTGGTCGATGAAGGGCATTTTATCAGGCGATCAGGTGCAAAAATCGGTGATAAAATCATCGTTAGTGGTAAGCTTGGTAGCGCAGCTTTAGGCCTGGCCGGTCTACAGGGTAAAGTCGCTTTATCCGCTGATTATGAAAATATATGTTATAAGGCTTTAAATCAGCCTTGTCCTCGGCTTGACCTGATTCAATTACTTAGGAAATATGCCAGTTCAGCCATAGATCTTTCAGATGGCCTGGTGGGAGATCTGCAACATATTTTACAGAGTAGTTCGGTGGGAGCGATTATTTATCGAGATAAGATTCCTGTCTTTGAAGGACTACAGGAGTTTAATCTTTTTGAATTATGTTTAAATGGTGGGGATGATTATCAGATATTATTCACGGTTGCCGAAGATAATCTGGATTCACTGTTAAACTCTGCTCAGCAAAAAGGATTGAAACTGACTGTTATCGGGGACATAGTAAAAGAGGAATACAAGATGATTGATCTACATAATTCAATAGACCTTACAACTTTCAGGGGGTTTGATCACTTTGCCTGTTAAACCCATCCCTCCCGCTTTGTTAAAAAATCCAGTTCATTTGCTATCACTTGGCTTTGGTTCCGGCCTAATTCCTTTTGCACCCGGCACATTCGGCACTTTAGCTGCAATTCCTCTTTATCTTATTATTCAGCCTTTATCTTTAGTTTATTATTTACTTATAACCATCCTTTCTCTGATCGTCGGGTTTTATTTGTGTGATAAAACAGCTAAGGCACTTGGTGTGCATGATCATGGAGGCATAGTATGGGATGAAATAGTCGGATATTTTATAACGATGATTGCAGTACCCTTGGACTGGAAGTGGATTATAGCTGGTTTTATATTATTCAGGTTTTTTGATATTGTTAAACCCTGGCCAATAAAATGGATTGATGCAAAAGTAACTGGTGGTGTTGGTATTATGCTGGACGATGTATTAGCCGGAATATTTGCATTGATTGGTTTACAGTTAATAATCATGTTTTTTTCTTAGTATCTGAAACCATAGTTTCAGGTAGAAGAATCAGCTACGCTGTTTTACAGTCAGATTTGTTTTGAAATTACGCTCTAATAAACTGGGGATATCCATTGGTTTCGTTTTTTGTCTATTCAGATAATTTCGCTGGTTTAATGATTAATACTATTTAGGATTTCGGATCAGTCTATTGCAACGTTTTATTATTTGTTTGATATTTCTTTTTAACTGTTTTCCAGTAATAGCTGAAGTAGATTCAGTCAAGGTAGTGGCATTATTTTCAGGAAAAGCAATGTTGGTACTAAATGGTAAAAACATTATCATGAAAAAAGGCGAAGAAGTAGAAGGGGTGACCCTGTTGTCTGCAAGTGGTCGAGGTGCCATCATTCGTTTTGAGGATGGTACAGAAAAAGAACTTAAATTAAACCAGTCAATCCAGCAGGGTGGTTATAAAAAACCAGAACATAGCAAGCTTACTGTCTACGCGAATAATCAGGGGATGTTTAAACTAGGCGGTAAAATAAATGGGCATCCGGTTCAATTTCTGGTTGATACCGGTGCAACCGATGTCGCTATTAGTAGTATAGAAGCAGATGCATTAAGGCTATCCTATAGATCAGCCAGAAAAGGAATAGTACAAACAGCCAGTGAGCAGGTGCCGGTCTGGCATATTAAGTTAGATAATATTACAGTTGGAGGGATTAGTGTATCTAACGTTGATGCAGTCGTATTAAAAGGTTCAAGTCCTGATCCAATTTTACTGGGAATGTCTTTCTTAAGGAATTTAAGGTTAAAACGTAATGGTGCTGAGATGATTCTTGAGCAAAAATATTAACTATTGAGGTAGATATGTTAGATTGGATAGATCCGATAATATTAAATTTCGTCTATGCAGCGCTGGGTGGAATTCTAACAATCCTGTTTATGAAACTGGGGTGTAGTAGTTTTAATAAAATTGTCAATTTTAATATTAGTGATGAATTAGCTAAGGGGAATATTGCTGTCGGACTGATGGTTTGTGGCATGTTTATCGGTATTGGAGTTGCTACCGGGTTAGTCATTGGTCTGGGATTAAGTTAAGCATTACTAATTCTGCCTGGTTTCGAAAATCATATCCTATATTTCGGGATTCTTATGTATACTCAATTCCACAGGCTATTTTTCGGAAAACTAACATTATTTTTTCGATTTAAAGATGTCTATAGAAAATGTCTAATAGATGAATTAGTTCAACCTTGTAAAATCAGTTAATCATGAAAGTCTACGTAACCCTGGAATCCTCAGTTGAATGAGTTGATTGTGTGCGTTTGAGGTGGTGTAGATCAAGGCGTTACAACGAAGAGATACGTCGCCGTCTCAAACCTGCAATTCAGTTCGTAGCGGGATTCACCGGTTGGGTGATTATACACATCAACTGTCATGGTTTATGTAACAATGGTTAACCTCTATTGCGAGCGGTCAACTACGGAATCCAGGTTCAATCAAATTTGTGGCTTATGAGCAAGTTATACAGGTTCATTTCTCTACCCGGAGATTAAATAGTAAAAATTCTTGAAAAAGAGAAATCTTTAACAAGAATTTTATGGATTATTAACTGTATAAAACTAAAATAGGTTTTTTATTGTCGTTATTTTTAGTGAAATAAATTATTAAAATTGCTAATAATCTCAATAAGATGCTATAACAATGTAAACCAAAAAATTAATAATAAATTTATATACAGGTAGAGAGAATAAACAGGAATGAAAGAACAGTCCATTGAGTGCGTAGTTATGTTTGCCGATGTGGCAGGTAGTACTGCTATGTATGAAAACATGGGGGATAGTATTGCCCGTGAGCGTATCTCAAAAGCACTGAATACTTTGATTGCTATATGTCAAAGGCATAAAGGGACACTAGTTAAGACAATTGGTGACGAAATTCTGGTTTATTTTCGTGATGCTAACCTGTCTCTGATGTCTGCTCAAACTATCCAGGAAACGATCGAAGATGACCGTTCTCCAGAAACAGTAGGATTATCAATTCGTATTGGTATGCATTATGGCCCCGTCATTCTGGCAGATGATGATATTTTCGGTGATACAGTTAATGTGGCAGCTCGAGTTGTTTCTATGACAAAAGCCCGCCAGATTTTATTTACCGGTTCTCTGGCCGATAGGACAAGTTCAGGAGAAATTGTCAATAGGACCAGGCGTTATGACCGGATGCATGTGAAGGGAAAAGAAAAAACTCTGGATATCTATATGTTTGCCTGGGAAGAAGAGTCGGAAATTACTAATATGGCGACTGGTAATCTGACTAACCCTTTCAAAATGGATAACGGTGGTGGGTTAAATCTGACTTATAAGTCAAAAACTATGAAGCTGGATGCTGATAGTGAGACAATTAATTTAGGTCGTGGCAATAATTGTGAATTAATCATTAGTGGTGATCTAATATCCCGTTTTCATGCAACAATAGCGTTCAGGCGTGGAAAATTTGTGTTAACTGATCAAAGTACAAATGGTACATTTGTGCGTTCTCTTGATGGTCAGAATTACTTTTTAAGACAGGATGAGTTAACCCTTTTTGGTAGTGGAGTCATCAGCCTGGGAAAAAATGTCGACAAATCAGGAGATAATTTGCTGTACTATTCTTTTGTATAGGTAAATCTTCCCGATAAATCAGCCTCTACCTGTTATTTCGAATTATTTTTTAAGAGTTTTTCCGGATCGTTGTCTCTATCAGCCCTGAGAAAGGTTTCGGCTAGAACTCTGTATAGTGGTTTTGGACATACTAATGAAGAGACTCCAGTAGCAATAAAAGCAGTGATCATTAAAGGGAATATCATATTCTGGTTCGCAGTCATTTCCAGCACTATGACCATGGCTGTTATTGGCGCCTGTATGACGCCGGAAAAATAGGCCACCATTCCAATTAATACCATAAAAGAGATGGGTGCAAGCGGGATCATATGAGCAATATCCTGGCCTATTCCGGCACCTGTTGCCAGTGATGGCGCAAATATTCCACCTGGTATTCCGGTAAAATATGAGCTTAAAGTTGCAAAAAATTTATACACAGGGAAGAGGGGATTGTAATCTGAAGAATCGGATATGATTCCGTAGGCAGCCTCATAGCCTGTTCCAAAACTGCTATGACCGGATAAATGGCCAATATAAGCGATAATTAGACCCAGTATAAAAGTGACACTGAGCGGATATTTTTCTATCCAGGGTTTGATTAAACGATTACCGGTGATCAGTGACTGACTAAATAATCCACCAAGAAAGCCACCAATAACACCACATATAATGATACTGGCGACCAGTTTGATATCTAAATTAAAGGTGGCTGTACTAATACCAAAATAATTGTAATTCCCTAGTAGAGCCATTGCAGTCAAGCCGGAAAAAATAACAGCTGATAAAATGATACCGTTTGTACGTTGCTCAAATGACCGGCTAATTTCTTCTAACGCAAAGACTATGCCCGCTAATGGCGTATTAAAAGCAGCAGAAACTCCGGCTGCACCACCCGCTGCAATTAAACCCTGTTTATAATAAAAAGAAGGGAAGTTGGCAAAGTGCCTGAGTGAATACATAATTGATGCCCCAATATGTACAGTAGGACCTTCACGTCCGATAGATGCTCCACTAAAAAGCCCCATAGTAGTTAAAAGCAATTTTCCAATCGCAATTCGAAAAGAAAGTACAGCTGATTTATTTTTTAAATCCAGAGCTGCAATAGTTTGCGGGATGCCACTGCCATTTGATCCCGGGAAAAAACGTCTTGTTAACCAGTTTATAAGCATTAGTGCTGCTGGTGTAAATATGAAAGGTAACCAGGGGTATTGTGTTGCAAACTCTTTGAAGCTGTGATCAGCTGTGGAAGCCATCATGGCGAATAAAGCGGCAATACAGCCAACAAGCAAAGCTCCAACCCAGAATACCAGGCGTATTCTCCAGGCATTCAGAGAAAATAATTTTCTTTTTGATCTTCTAATATGATGACGCATATAGACTATAGGGTATTTATATTCATAAGGTACAATTAGATCCTGTCGATAGAAAGTAATTCAAAAGTTTTCAGATCGGATCATATATGGTATTTAAAAATTCAAAAAAACCTGTGCTAATCAGTATTCTAGAATTAGGCGGCTATCCGGATTTTAGCAAATTGTACCAATCTCTGGGTTACGAAGTATATATGCTTGAATCAATGAGAAAAGCGATTAAATTTATTAAAAGTAATGAAGTTAGTGTCATTGTCGCTGAATTTAATTTTCAGTCTGATTTTCGTGACAGGTCGAGCCAGATTGAATCCTTAATGGCTAGTCTTGCTCAAAGAGATCATGCCGAGGTTATTATCTTTTACGATAAAGATCAATCTTACCAGTTTAGAAAGCTAGCTGAACGATATAACTTTTTAGCGGCTTTAAGTTACCCTGTAAATGAGGATGATATAAAACAGGTACTCAAATCTAAAGTTCTCATGGATTAAAACTTCCCCATGGTAAACTTTGTACCTGGAGGTCGACGAGCTACTATTTTTTGACCTTTAATCGCTAAAATACGATGTTGATCAATTAGTAATTGATATAGAAACATCAGTTCGTCCTGAGCTTCTACTGGAAAACCCATTCGTCGTTTCCCACCTTCAACCATAATAAGCTCTTCCAGGTATTTTTGTCCTTCGCTATAACGCCATAAACCAGTAATGGTTTTAATGACACGGGGGAAGGATTCTAAAGAGGCCGGTTTACCCGCACGCTGACGTTTCAATTGCTCGCTCTTTCGAAAAAGCTGTTGCGCAATAGCGGGATTCATAACTCGGTTGTCGATCGCCATATGTGTTTGGTTCATTCTGCTCTAGGTAAAAGAATAATCATTCTCAAATAATACATAACGCATACCCAAAAAAATGAGATTTCAGTCTCAAATATATTAAACAAACATCAATAAAATGTATATCAAAAAATATTAATATTCTTATAGCTCAGCCTGTTATCCAGTAATTATATTAATCCACCTTAAAAAATAAGGTTAAGATATTGATATATATGACTTAGTTCAGAAATTTGAACGAAGCATTAAGAGGACGAATTTAATCCACTGGTTTGTTTTAAGGCAATTGTAAGTGCTATAAGATAGTTTTTATGAGCAATTTATGAGCATCATTAGAATATCTTGTTCTTTTTTTACTATTTTCAGGCAGTACGCTAAATTTAAAAAGAGCTATTTCCTGATAGTTTACAGCGATGTCATGTTTAGTAATCAAAGAAAATAAAGGCTATACAGGTGTTTTTTATTATCAGGCCGATAATTAGCATAGTACCCAAAAATATTAGAGTGCTACCTTGCCAATTGTTAATATTTTCCAAAAAATAATATCCACCAAATAATCCCTTTTTTAGATTTTTTAAATTCTTTCAGCAAAGAATAGTCCGGTATTGTATCGAAAACTTTATTCAAATGAAGCCATCCACAAAATATAGTGAATTCATGCAGCAATCAGAATTTTATCCTGATGATGCACAATTACATTCAGTTTATCTGTTGGATAAATTGTATGACAAAATCGTGGAGAGAGATCGTAATCAACAGGGGGTGCTAGGGAGAATATTCAGACCCAGGAAAAACTCACTGGAAGGTTTATATTTATGGGGAGGTGTCGGGCGTGGCAAAACATTTTTAATGGATATATTTTTTGAAGTTTTGCCTGTTAAAAATAAAAAACGCTATCATTTTCACCAATTTATGCAACAAATTCATAATGATCTTGAAAAACAGGAAAATGGTAAAAATCCTGTTAAATCAATTGCCAGAAAACTCGCTCAGGATACTCGAGTACTTTGCATAGATGAATTTGTAGTGACTGACATTGGTGATGCAATGCTGATTGGTCGTTTACTCGAAGCATTGTTTGAAGAGGATGTATTATTAGTAACAACGTCAAATTCTCCTCCAGAAGAGTTATATAAGGATGGTTTACAAAGAGGTAACTTTCTTCCTACTATCGACTTGCTGGATAAAAACTGTCTAGTTGCCAATATGGATGGTGGACAGGACTACCGGAAATTAGGACTTAAACACACAAAGTTATATCAGGTTCCACATGATCATGCTGCTATTAAAAACATTCAGGATTATATAAATTCTCACCTGGTAGCAGTTAAAGAACATGAATTTCTAATGATCAATGGGCGCAAAATTAACTATGAATTTTGCGCTGAAGATACCGTCTGGTTTAGTTTCGAAGAGTTGTGTAAAACTAATCGAAGTCGATTTGATTATCTGGAAATAGCGAGTTTATTTAATACGATTATTTTAACTGATATTGAAGTCATGCATCAGAGAAATGCTGATGTAGCCCGGCGTTTTATTTCTTTAATCGATGTTTTATATGATCACAAAATAAAATTGATCTGTACTGCTGAGGTTCCTGTTGAGGCTTTATATCAACACAGCTATATGGCTTTTGAATTTACCAGAACTATCAGTCGTTTGCTGGAAATGCAAAGTCTGGAATATATTGGTCAGACTCATTTTATTTAATGTCAAATAATGCTATGAGTGCGGCGTGATCGGAAAATTTATAATCAATCGCTGAGTATTTAATGGATTTTATATTGGATTGCATGTTTTTGCTGACCAGTAAATAATCCAGGAGTTGATTGTTTTTCCTGAATCGATAGGAAAAACGTTGCTCAGGGCTCACTAATAACGATGTATCAATTAAATCATTTAGGACTAAATCCGGACTTTTCCATGCAGGTCGGTTTTGATCAGGATTTCCGATGATAGTACCCAGACTATCTACGAAAGGGTCGGAAGGGGTCAGGGAATTAAAATCACCAACGATTAATAATTTTTTGTCAGGGTAGTGGTTTTGAAATTGATTAATCCACTTTGCTAAAGTTTCTGCCTGTAAACGCCTCTTCAGTGCGGTGCGCTTTCCGCGTCGGGAAGAATGTAAACCTTTCATGGATCTCAGATGAATATTTACAATAGTCAGGCATTGCTGCTGGCAAATTTCTATCACCAGTGGTGGTCGTGAAAATAATTTCTCCGAACTTTTTTGAACAGTATATTGACTAAAAAGTGTATTAGCAGAATGAAGCTTGAAATCACTACTAACTATAAAGCCTACATCTATACCTGAAATATCATTACCTTCGATTAAAACAGGTTGATAGTTTTTATTATAGCGTTTTTTAATTTGTTTACAGATTTCCTGTAAAATTTCAATATTCTCAATTTCCTGAAAAGCCATCACATCAGCATAGTGAAATTCTTTCGACACTTTATCTACAAGCTGCTGGATCCGTTTTATATATTTCTTTGTAGAAAGTACTTTTTCTTTTCCTCCATTTACTTTGTTGTCATAAAAATGTTGCAAGTTCTGAGAGATAAGAGAGAAGGCTTCTGCATTAGTACAGGAAATTAAATTAACAGCAAGCAGCAGAGGGATACATAAAAAGAAAGAGGCTGGTTTTTGCATTGACAATATAAGTGTATTCTAATATACTATTTGACTTCAAAAAACGGATTAGATAAATGACTCAATATAATAAACAGCTGGGTTTCTCAACAACGGGATTCCTGACCGTATCTGCAATTTATGTATCTCTTTTAGCTTATGCAAACTTATATGCATTTAATAATACATCTATTAGTGAATCTGTTGTAGTCCCTGTATCTGAGGAGCAGGTAAAACTGAGCAATTCTACTCAAGTACCTGTTGGCGAAGTAAATACAGGCAATGAAGTTGCTGATGTTAAAAGTGATGAAATTAAAGTTAAAGAAATTGCTGAACCCGCTACGCCTGAAAGTGAAATAGGTGAAGCTCAAATGATAGAAAATACTGACTCTACGACTGCTGACAAGGAAATTGTTGCTTTAGAAAAAAATAGTGTTGAGACTACAACAGCAAAAAATGACAATCAGGATATGACAGCATTTGCTCAAATGCCTGTGCCCGTTGCCAATATGCAATATGATTACAATAGATATGATTACAATAGAGTGAATCAAAATTTTAATGGCTATAATGGTTTGAACGCATTTACAGGAAATCAGTATAACCAGTACGCTATGGGAAATTCTCGTGGTAATGGCCGTTCAAGAGGGAATATGAATAGTGATGGAGAATTTAATTTCAGTATGAAATTTACTTCACGTGCTCGTATGGATGCAGATTCTGAAATGAATAGTCAGCTACAAAATGCATATGACTATTACGCTAATCAGGCTATGTATTATCAAAATCAAAATCAGCAACAAAATGCATTTAATGCGAATTATCAGCAAAGATAATATAGTTCGGTATTATTTATAGACTATTAGTCCAGAAGAAATTCAGCCCATAATTGATGCAGTTTAGTATTAACAGCGGCAATTATGGGCCTGTTTTCCAGGCTCGAATTAAAAACAGGTTTATGAGTGAAGGTGCAGCTCCTGCCCCCGGCTTCATCAAGTAATAGACTCCCCGCAGCATAATCCCAGAATTTTTCTCCACCATGTAATAGTAATTGGCTTCGACCAGCTGCTAGCCATGCCCATTCCAAAGCACAAGTGCCGATATTTCTTTGGGATTTAAAAGGCATGTTTAAGCAAACGTGTTTTTTCATTTCGGGTTTTAACCTTTTAAAATCAACAGATGCAAGGCATCTTTTTAATGTATCGGGTTGTTCAGGTTGAATATGTTTTAAGCCATTAATGCGTAACCCTGACCCTTTAATAGTCGAAAATGATTCATTTCTTATCGGGTCATAAATTATTCCAAGTGTTAACTCTTTATTTTCAATAAGTGCCAGAGAAACTGCGAAAAGTGGCATACCATGATGAAAGTTATTTGTTCCGTCGACTGGGTCAAGACACCAGTAGGATTGATTAGATTTAATGACATCAGCCTGATCTTTATCTGTCATTTCCTCGCTTAACATTTTAACAGATGGTGAGAGACTCAGTAATGCCGTTGTTATAGCATCCTGCATAGCTAAATCTGCTTCTGTCACAATACTGCCATCTTTTTTTAATCGAGCAGTTGTCTGGTTAAACAAAGGGTTTAAAGTTCTGGACGTGATAGAAGGGATAAGATTTTCCAGTTCAGATAAAAGATTCAGGTCAGCCATTAAAGTAAATTCTAAAGAGTGAATATGTTTGGGTGTATGTGTTAAATTAGTATAGTTTATATATCCTTAAATTATACGACCAGTCCTGCATAAACCTTATGTCGATAAATCAGAACAAAAAATTTTTTCTAACTCGGCAAATTGCAAATATTCTGGAAGACTTGATGCAACGCTTAAAAAAACCTGTTGCCATCAGTTTATTACATGGTGCCAGAGGCGTTGGTAAAACTCGACTCCTGGAGGAGTTTGCTAATAAGAGACTAGTTGAAGGAAACTCAATATTTATTAAATTTAAACCTGATAATGTATTTGAAATTGATGGGCAGGAGTTTTCAGATTATTTATTGCTTGAGAAATTTATTACAAAATTAAAGCAGAAAACGATTGTTTTTTTAGATCAGTTTGATCATGCACCTATCGGATTACAACAAACGATTATAAAATACTGGAGTAGTGAAGTCGGTGAGAAGCATCTGAGTCTGGTTATCAGTATTGAATCTGAATCAATTCCTCAAATTTCTGAAATAGCTAGAAAATTTTCCCTTCATATCGATTCAGTAGAATTAAAACCTTTAACTTATAATGAACAACTTGAATACCTTACTGCAAACTGTTGTCAAGGTTTACGGCAGACATTATTACTTTCATCTAAATTAAAAAAGATACTCAATACCACTGGTGGTTTTTTTTCACATCTAGAAACCTTCAGGCTTCAGTATGGTCATGAATTTATTTGTCAGGAAAAAAAATTGAGTGGTCATTGGGTATGGAGTAACAGGGTTTATTACGGCGTATTTATCATACTGACTTCGTTGCTTACTTTCGCTTTCTATAATTCCATTAAAGAGAGTAATTCAATACCATTAATTGTGACAGAAGTTAGCAATTCAAATGTTGATGACGATTTAACGGATCAGGCAAAGATAGCTGAATTGACCACCGAAGCTAAATCAGGTTTTTCTAATCAACAGATTAAAAAGTCATTTGTTGATCCTGATGAATTTGTCATGGATTACTCATTAAAACAGGTACACTCAGAACCACCGAAATTGATTGAAGAGAGTCACTTATTGCCATTGAAAAATCTGCAGTCCAGGCCACAGCTAAAAACTGTTTCTGCTAATGATAATTTGAGTTTTTTAAATAAACGTTTGATAGATACAAAAGCATGGTTGAATTCAGTGAATAATAACTTGGCCAGTATTCAAATTATGACAGTGGTTTATGATGAGGAGCATCAATATTCACTGAACAGATATATTGAGTCCTTACAGAAAGACTCAATCGATATAGATAAAATCAAAATTTATCAACTCAAAAAGAAGAATAAAATCATGTACGGAGTTGTCTACGGAGAATATGCTGATATTAAAATTGCAGGAAAGGTGATTAAAAATTTACCTGATAAGCTGAAAGTAAATAAGCCATTTCCCAGAACTATAAAGGGAATCAAAGATGAAGTGATCAATCACTAAGAGCTAGACAGTTTTATATTTTAACTATGCTTATGATAAAGTTATTGCTAATTTTGCAATAAAACCTTTAAATAATCATGTTGATACAGATCAAAAATGTTTGTGCATCTATTATTATAAGTTTATTAGTGTTTGGTAATATTGCATAATGTCGGTACTTACTTAAATTAGAGAAGGGTAATAAATATGTTGAAAATTATGCGTACGCTTTTTATAAGTGTTTTCTTAATGCTTTCATATAATTCAGCTGCTAATGCGGACTGGTTTGGTGGCAATGATTGTCCTCCCTGGGCCTATGATTGTAATGATTGGCCCGAATGGACTCCAATGTACTGGATGGAAGAAATGTCAAATGAATTTGATGACAACAATTGGGGCGGTAACAATTGGGGTGGCAATAATTGGGGCAACAACTGGGGGCCTTTCGGTGGATATAATGGTCCTCAAGGGTATGGTCGTCCTCCAATGCCTTATGGAGCTCCTGGACCTTACGGTCGTCCTCCAATGCCAAATGGTGCAGCTCCTTACGGTCGCCCTCCAATGCCTTATGGTCGTCCTCCCATGCCTTATGGTGGTCCAGCTCCTTTCGCACCAGCACCAGCACCAGCACCAGCTCCAGCTCCAGCAAATTAATCTTGCTGTAGTATCTATATATCAGTATCTCAGACAATCTACTGAGATACTGATAAGTTATAAGGATCTACCCGGTTTAGTCTTGCTACTCACTACTCGAGGTAGGTCATTTAATATATCTTTGATTATTTAACCCATTTCTCCTGTTCTTAGAAGTTAATAGAGAAAAACTTATGTATTTTTCAGGAATTACTGAGATGACGTTGAGTAAAACCATTTCCACTTAGTTTTGCTAATTTCTTCTAAGATGCCTGTTAATTTATCCGATGGAATAGCTTCTTTTGGAAATATCTGACTAATCTCTATAAAAATATTTGAAAAACCTGCTGACTTACGCCAGTTAATATCTTTTATCTTTCCCTGCTGACCGCAAACAGGACATAGCCAGTTTGGTTGTTTCGAAATATCGCTAACCAGGCTAGCTGGTTGTTTTACTGAATGTTTACAGCCCGGATATTTAATCGTTTCAATTGAACTCCCGCCCATACCTGTAACTTTGTCAAAATGATAAAAATTGATAGTCGAATTAAACTCGCCGAGTTTTAGGGATGGGGAGCAGCCGAGAAAAGTGATGTAATCCATCAATTGATCTCCAGCTATATAAGAAGACTGGCTATTTGTTTTGAGGAATTCTATAGCACAAAGTTTTTCGATCAATTTCTCAACTGAAATGACATTTTCTGCGCATTCATCAGCATAAAGGTATAACGAATAACTCATCTAGTTGAATTAATTTTTAACACTGGCGATCAGTTTTTCAAGCCCTTGTTTCAGGCTGGTCTCAGCGGTAATACCAATTTCTTCATTGAGCTTTCTGGTAATAGCCTGTGAATGGACGATATCACCTTCCCGCGGAGCATCGAAAGTGATTTCAGATGTTTTTCCAGTGATTTCAGACAATACCTTAATTAAATCAAGCAATGAAGTTTTTGAGCCGGTAGCAATATTGCAAGCACCTTCAATATTTGTCTGTTGTAAGGCAGCGACATTAGCTCTTGCTACATCACCTACATAAATGAAATCTCTTGTTTGTTCGCCATCACCAAATACGGTTAAAGGCTTAGCGTCTGAAATTCGGTCAACAAATAGAGCGATAACACCAGCGTAAGGTGATTTAGGATCCTGACGGGGGCCAAAAACATTAAAGAAACGCTGGCCTAAGGATGAAACCTTATACAGGTATTTGTAGAGCGCTGCATATTGTTCATTGACCTGCTTTTCAACTCCATAGGGTGATAACTGTGTCTTGGCAATATCTTCAGGTAAAGGGATAGTAACGGGATCACCATAAATAGCAGCAGAAGAAGCATAAACTAATCTTTTAACGGCATGATTTTTGACAGCTTCTATCACATTAACAAAACCGACTATATTTTGTTGAGCCGAAAACTCAGGATCTTCCAGAGATGCTACTACAGAGACCTGAGCAGCAAGATGTAAACAGTGAGATACACCCTTCATACACTCGTTAACCGTTTTTTTATCTCTTATATCACCTTCTACAAACTCTAATAAGCTATGTTGCTCAGGCAAATTGGATCTGAAACCGGAACTTAAATTATCAAGAACCCTGACAGCGATATTATTTTGCATTAAAAGATCGGCTGTGTGTGAACCGATAAAACCAGCACCGCCAGTAATTAAAACCTTTTCCATAATTGACCTGTTGTTTTGAGAATAAGCTATCAATAATAGCAATTTTTCGAGATGTTTTTACTCTCAAAAAAAAATTATTTAAAAACTGTGATTTACTTTAGATTTTTGCTTGACACAGGACTGTCTCGCAATTAAAGTACGCGCTCTCTCGAGGGGGCCATAGCTCAGTTGGGAGAGCGCAACACTGGCAGTGTTGAGGTCGGCGGTTCGATCCCGCCTGGCTCCACCAAAACCTCTAGAGGTTTTACTCAGTGTCCCCATCGTCTAGTCGGCCTAGGACACCGCCCTTTCACGGCGGTAACAGGGGTTCGAATCCCCTTGGGGACGCCACTATTATGCTAGACAAATCAAAGACTTAGCTTCGGCTAGGTCTTTTTTTTGCCTGCTCATTAATGTTTCTAATAATTTCTGCAAAGCATGGTTCTGGTAGTTGAGCGCAATATTAAATTTTTTCAATCTATGACTATTCTGGAATATCTTGATGAATTACATCTAGATCATTCTCCTCTATTACCAATCAATTGAGTTGAGCTGGCGTGAGCTAGATTGCTTTCAACCTAGAATTCGCAGTTGGACGAGCTGACTGTGCGTTTAAGGTGGTGTAGATCAAGGCGTAGCGACGCGGAATAACCCGCTATTCCAGGGAGTTACAACGAAGAGATACGCTGCCTCAAACCTGCAATTCAGTTCGTAGCGGGATTCACCTATTGGGTGATTATACAGATCAACTGTCATGGTTTATGAAACAGTGGCTTAACTTCTATTGCGAGCGGTCAACTGCGGAATCTAGGATAATAGTAATTTTTTTCAATCTATGACTATTCTGGAGTATCTTGATGAATTACATCCTGATTATCCTCTATTACTTATCAATTGAGTTGAGAGGGTACATGTTAGAGTGCTTTCAAATACATTGCCTGTGATATTCAGTGGCTGATCGATGGGTTGCCAGTGACTGAAGATGGACAGGCAAAAATTGTATTGTCACTGGATAGAGCAAGGTTTTCTGGCTTTTATCCAGGCACAAGCTGAGAGAATCCAGGTCGATGCTGATTAATTTGAAGTGTTAGTGTAATAGCCCCAATAAAAATCAGCATCCTGAATTCAGAAATAGTTTAAATATTAGTTTGTTATGGCGACCAGGGCATCATATCACGCATGCCTTTCATGGTAGGTGAAACATTATTGGTTAATATATTCAAATCCCGACTCATGATGCCGACTGTATTTGTTAAACTGGTCATGTTGCTACTCATCCTTTTTGTATCTTCCGTCAGTTGGTCCATATTGGCATTCATGCCATTAATATCCAGACTCATATTGCCAACATTATTGTTCATAGAATGTGTGTCTACACTCATACCATCCATTTTTAGCGACATATTACCAACCGCAGCCTGCATTTTTGTCATATCTCTGGACATGTTAGTCATCGCAGATTCCATGATGGATACAACATAAAACATATATATAATCGCTATTACGGCGATGATCATGCCTGGAATAGCGATCAATCGATTTCTTCCTGCCCGGTGCTCTTCCACTTTTGTTAAGTGTTGTAGCTTTTTATCCTGCAGCTTGTCCTGCTCTTGTACTTCCTTTAAAGTGAACTCATGATCTTTCATGATCGAGTCGGTTAATGATTTTATAATTGATTGATTGCGCTCTTCTTTTTTAGCGTTTGATTCTTCCACATTTTGAAAAGCATGCTGTAATGACTGATAAAGTTTAGACATTTCTTTATCACGCTCATTTTCCTGTTGTTTATTGAGCTCAGCGTGACTTAAAAAACCCTGTCGCATTTCATTAACCAATAAGGTAATTTGCTGATTGCGATTATCCTGCTCCTTGTGCATCGCTTCCACCATAGACTGAATTGTCGTCAGTGTTTCCTTATTTATCGTATTATTATCCTCACTGTTTTTACTCGATGGTATTTCCTGAGTTTGACTCACTGTAGATGAATCTGTAGGACTGGCATTTTGGGGAGAGGCTGCTTTTGGTGCCGCTTTATTTACAGAGGTCTTTTTTATGGCTACTTTTTTTTCAGGTGCTTTCTTTATCGCTGCTTTTTTTACTGCCGCCTTTTTTACTGTTTTCTTAATAACAGCTTTTTTTATATCTGTCTTTTGTTCAGCCATGACCTTGTCCTGTTAGAATTAAATACAATATTAGTGAATAATTATATTATATGGTGATAAAATTGAAACTAGCTATTTAGATATATCTGGAACCTTTTGATGAGGATAAGGACTAACCCAGGATTTCTCATTATTTAACCTAGAAAAATCAGTTGAATCATGAAAGTCTACGTAACAGCTTAATGCAGCTGATAAAACAAAAACACAGTCTTCACCAATCAGGTGACTACGATGTTTTTGATTTGCCGGCAATTGCTCCTGCATTGCTCTAACTACAGCCATCCCTGGCTTAGACCAGGTACATCAATCTGTTACGCATCTTTTTCACGCTCAACTGATTTTTCCAGGTTTAATTATTCGCTTTATTGGACCATTTAGCCCTAATTGAATTCTAATAATGGTTTTTTAAGCGTAATTTGGGATTTTTTTTGAAATAATTTGTAGAACCTTTGCAAAAAGAATACCGGTAACTGTACAATCACCGCTTATTTTTTTGAGCTTAAAACTTGTTAGCAGGATTAGAGTTTGTACCTGGATTCATACTTTAAAATACTTACGGATAATCGCTTAATTTTTGCAACCACTATTTTACTAGTGGTTTTTTTAGCGCATCAGATGTCTTTATTAATTTGGCAGGTCATCCCCTTGCCTGAAAAAACAGATACAGTCTGGCAGGAAGATACCGTTAAAAATACAAAAGTAGTGAAAGCGCTTTCAAATAATCAGAAAACCACTCAAATAGCCAGAAGCCTTTTATTTGGACAAGTTGAGAAACAAACGAAGGTGGTTACACCGGTTAAAGTTGAAGATGCACCTGAAAGTACATTGAATTATAAACTTCGTGGAATTTATTATTCAGAAGATAATAGCCTGGCCTCTGTAATTTTACAAAAGGGACGAGATGAATCTGAGTTTTACAGGCTTGGTGATGAAATTGATAATAAGATATATATCAATCAGATTAATCCGGATAATATTCTGATATCACGTCTTGGTAAGCTTGAGAAACTGGTTATGGAAAAGCCCGAGGCGGATTTGAATAAGATTACTAACGCTTCGCAACTTAGAAGTCTTAGTAATGTAAATGAAGCTTCTTCGAGAGTCTTACAGAGTTATAAAAGACGATACGCGAATAACCCGCTTGCGCTGGCGAAAAGATTTCAGGCAATTCCAGTTTCAGAAAATGGAAAAAATATCGGTTATAAATTAAAGGCGTTACGTGGAGAACGCTTATTAGAAAAGCTTAATTTACAGGCGGATGATGTGTTTGTGGCTGTTAACGGTATCGGTCTGGATAAGCCATTTCAGGCGCTGGATGCCTTAAAAGCTTTAACAACAGCAGAAAATGTTTCTTTAACGGTTCTTCGAAATGGAAACCGGGAAACTCTGGATTTTAATTTACAGTAGCAGGATGATCTCTTTGAGTAATTTGTATTCCCATAATTTTTCGACTTCTTTCAAGAAGCTTGCTTTTGCAACTTTATTTCTTTTTTGTAATGCCGTATTTGCTGAAGATGTCACATTAAATTTTAGTGATGCTGATTTAACCGCTGTGATTAATAGCGTATCCCAGATTACTGGCAAGAATTTTATCATTGATCCTCGTGTAAAGGGTAAAGTGACTGTGGTTTCTTCAAAACCACTCAATGAAGATGAAGTTTATAATGTATTTTTGTCAATTTTACAGGTTCATGGTTTTGCAACTGTGCCTACCGAAAATGCCATTAAAATAATTCCTGACGCAGCTGCGAAACAGGATTCAGCACCCTTCGTCAATTCTTTGTCCAGCAAAGATGGTGATCAACTGGTTACTAAAGTAGTTGTAATTAATAATGTAAATGCGACCCAACTGGTGCCAATTTTAAGGCCACTAGTGGCTCAGCAGGGACACCTGGCTGCCTATGCTGAAACCAATGTACTCATTGTTTCTGATAGAGCTTCTAATATTCTTCGCATCAGTAAAATTATCAAACAAATTGATATAAAGAGTGAATCAGAAATAGAATTTGTTAAGCTTGAACATGCCTTTGCTACTGAAGTTGTTCGGTTATTAACGACTTTAAGTGCTACTAACTCCGGTCCAAAAAACACTGCGACCTCTTCAGTACAATTTAGTGCTGATGAAAGAACAAATAGTATTTTATTAAGCGGTGATAAAAAAGAACGCTTGAAATATCGTTCAATTATTGCTGAGCTGGATCAACCTGTGGAATCAAGCGGCAATATTCATGTTGTTTATTTACGCTACGCTGAGGCGGAAAACTTATCCAAAATCCTGGGTAGTGTAGGAAAGGATGTGCAAAAAGCGATGGCAAAGAACTCCGGTGCTGCTAAAGCTGGTGGCGATTCTACCTTGAATATTCAGGCGGATACGGTTTCCAATGCACTTGTTATTACTGCCCCTATGTCTATATTTCGGTCTTTGCGTTCAGTTATTCAGCAACTGGATATACCTCGCGCACAGGTGCATATTGAGGCAATTATTGCAGAAGTGTCACTGGATACCTCAAATGAACTGGGTGTACAGTGGGTTGTAGATGGAACACCTGGTGGTAATCCCGCCCTGACAACAAATTTCGCTGGTTCAGGTACACCTATTACCAGTCTGGCAACAGGTGCGGTTTCTGCTATATCTGATGGTTTAACTTTAGGTATTGGACGTGGCGATAGTTCCAGTTTTAATTTTATAACGTTGATTCGGGCATTATCCGGTGATTCAGATTCTAACTTACTATCGACACCCTCAATTGTCACTCTGGATAATCAGGAAGCTGAAATAGTGGTTGGTCAAAATGTTCCTTTTGTGACGGGTGAATTTTCCTCTTCTACGGGCTCTACATCAGTAGCTAATCCATTTAGAACGATAGAACGTCAGGATATAGGTGTCAGCCTGAAAGTAAAACCGCAAATTAATGAAGGCAATACCATTACGATGGGAATTAATCAGGAAGTTTCTAATATCAGTGGCAGTAGTACCGGGGCTGTTGATCTGGTTACCAATAAACGCTCTTTAAAAACGGTTGTTCAATTACAGGATGGTGAACTTCTGGTGCTTGGTGGTCTGATTGATGAAGAATTTATAGAAACTCAGCAAAAAGTGCCATTGTTGGGAGATATTCCTGTCATCGGTGCATTGTTTCGCTCTAAATCGGTGTCTAAAAAGAAACGGAATCTATTAATCTTTATCAGGGCTAATATCATTAAAGACCCTGAGAAGGCTAGATTATTGAGTCACTCAAAATATAACTTCATCAGAGATGAACAGTTAAAGAAAATGGAAGAAATGGATACCATGATACCCATTTTGAAGGAACTGGAAGAATAATATTATCGCTTATCGGATTAAGTAGATGATTAAAATTCAGCAGAACAGAATGAATAATAGTCATTTAATAATGACTGTTTATTTTAATAGTATTACTGGGAAGGTTTTAAGCTGTAACTCATGATTGAAGAAAATAAACTTCCTTATGCCTTCTGTAAAAAGTTTGGCGTAATTAATTATTTTTCCCCGCAAACGCAGACTGCACAGCTTCTGATTCGTCATGATGCGCCACTGTCTGCCATTACGGAGGCACAGAGAATTACCGGACTGGTGAATGATCTGCAGATGGTTGATGAAATCGAGTTTAATAACCTGCTGGGACAGCAATTCGAAAGTAACAATGATGGTGCTTTTCTGGAAGCAGAAAAAATTGGTGGAGAACTTGATTTAAAGGATGTAGCAAAAGAACTTTCGGAGCCAGAAGATTTACTTGAAAGTGATGATGATGCACCTATTATACGGTTGATCAATGCATTAATTACTGAAGCGATAAAGGAAAATGCTTCAGATATTCATATTGAACCATTTGAAACCAGACTATCTATTCGTTTTCGGATCGATGGTGTTTTACGTGACATGATTCAACCACCCAGACAAATTGCTGGTTTACTGGTTTCGCGGATTAAAGTTATGGCGAAACTTGATATCGCTGAAAAACGCTTACCTCAGGATGGTAGAATTGCATTACGTATAGCTGGTCGCCCGGTTGATATTCGAGTTTCTACATTACCTTCCGGACATGGCGAAAGAGTAGTTATGCGTTTGCTCGATAAAAAAGCAGGTAGACTGGATTTACAGCAACTGGGTATGGCCACAGATGATGAAATACGCCTGCGGAAAATGATAAAAAAACCGCATGGAATTATCCTGGTCACAGGGCCGACAGGTTCCGGTAAAACAACAACGCTATATGGTGTTTTAAGTGCACTGAATGATAGCAAACGGAATATTCTGACAGTAGAAGATCCCATTGAATATGACCTGGATGGTATAGGTCAAACACCCGTAAATAATAAAGTTAATATGACCTTTGCGAAAGGTTTAAGAGCTATTTTAAGACAGGATCCAGACATCGTGATGGTTGGTGAGATTCGTGATGGTGAAACTGCTCAGATTGGTGTACAGGCAAGTTTGACCGGGCATCTGGTGCTGTCGACTTTACATACTAACTCTGCAGTAGGTGCAATAACTCGCTTGCAGGATATGGGTGTTGAACCGTTTCTACTTTCCTCATCTTTACTGGGTGTACTTTCGCAACGTTTAGTTCGAAATCTTTGTCCAGACTGTAAGGTACCGCATGAATTGACAAATTCAGAACGAGAAAAATATGGTTTAACCGAGCAGGATATCGTTTATAAGTCTGTTGGTTGTCCAAGCTGTTTACAGTTAGGATATAAAGGACGTTCAGGTATTTATGAATTAATTGAAATTGATACTGTGCTTTCCAGTATGATTCATGATCAGAAAAGTCAGCAGAAAATTGAACAATATTGCCGTACTCAATCCGCTGGCATTATTGATGATGGATTACATAAAGTTAAACAGGGCATGACTTCTCTCGATGAAGTTTTTCGTATCACCAAGGAGATATGATGAGTTTATTAGGTTGTCTCTGTTCTTTAGTGTCACATTTATCGCATAAAGGTTATTAATTTTGGCTGCCTATGAATACCTGGCGTTTGATGAAAAAGGCGCTCGAAAAAAGGGTTTGATAGAAGCAGATACTGCTAAACAGGCCAGACAGCAATTGCGTGGTATTGGCTTATCGCCTTTAGAAGTTGAGCAGATAAGTAGTCAGCAGGAAAACAGGAAAGGCGGAAAAAAAACTCGCAGAGAAAAAGTTAGTGTTGCAGTAATTTCGCTGATTACCCGACAATTATCAACTTTGATCAGTGCAGGACAGCCTGTCGAATCAGCTGTTTTTGCTGTATCCCAGCAAACCAATAAAACACAGGCTAAAAAGATTTTACTTGCCATAAGAGCTAAGGTTCTGGAAGGTTATGCACTTTCCGATGCCCTGAGAAGTTTTCCGCGTGTATTTGATCCTATGTATTGTGCTTCGGTACATGCTGGAGAACAGTCCGGGTTGCTGGATGTTGTTATGGAACGGCTCGCTGATTATATGGAGTCAAGGCAAAGTCTACAGCAAAAAACAAAATTAGCACTGATATATCCGATTTTACTGACTGTGGTTTCTCTGCTTTTAGTCACTGGTTTGCTGACTTTTGTTGTTCCTCAAATTATTCAGGTGTTTGAAGGATTTGATCAGGAACTACCGATCTTAACCCAATGGTTAATTATTATTTCTGATTTTTTCAAGGCTTATGGGCTGCATTTATTTATTGCTTTATTTGTATTATTTCTGGTGTCCAGAGAGCTCCTTAAAATCACATGGTTTCGGGTTTTACGAGATAAAATTTTATTAAAATTACCAATGATCAGTTATCTCGTAAAACTGTCCAATACATCGCGCTTTACTCGCACGATGAGTATTCTTGTCACCAGTGGTGTTCCTGCACTGGATGCAATGAATATTTCCACAGAAGTTGTTACTAATAGTTTAATTAACAAGGCGGTTGTAACTGCTGCTGAAAGCGTCAGAGAGGGGGCGAGTATTGCGGAATCACTGACCCAGACAGGTTATTTCAGTCCTTTAGTCTTGCAATTAGTTTCAAATGGTGAATCTAGCGGTAAGCTCGGCGAAATGCTGGAACGCTCTGCAAAAGCTGAAGAAAGTGAGTTTGAAGGTGTTACCGCCTTATTCCTGGGAATTTTTGAGCCAGCGATGATTCTGGTTATGGGTGTTGTGGTATTGATTATTGTACTTGCAATATTACTACCCATATTTGATATGAATGATTTAGTGCAGTAGTGGTCAAACTTACTGGCAAATGGATACCAGTCATTGGATTCATACTGATCATGTTTCTCTTTCAAATGATTGGACCGGAAATTTTCCGTTTTGAAACCCGACTGGTCAAACACTATCAATTATGGAGAATATTGACAGGGCATTGGGTACATGCTAACTGGATGCACTTTGTTTTAAACATGGCCGGATTAATATTATGTCAGGCTTTAACGGGAGTTAACTGGAAATTCTGGCAATGGTTGTGGCGTATTGTGCTTCTTTCGCTAGGTATTTCGTTAGCATTTTATCTGTTCCATCCAAATATTGGCTGGTACGTGGGATTTTCTGGTGTTTTATTTGGTCTATATGTGCTGACTGCAATTGCCAGTATGTCAGAACAGGTTTTTATGTCGAGTATTTTACTGCTTTTTATCGGGGTAAAAATTGTTCTTGAACAGTGGTCATCTGTTAATATAACCAGTAGCGAACTGATTGGTGTTCCGGTACTGGTAGATGCTCATTTATATGGTGTTTTAAGTGCACTGGTGCTAATTGTTATTCAATTTATCAGTCATAAATATTTCAATCTGAATTCACGAATTCAGAGTTAATTTAGAGAGTAGAAAGGTTATACATGAATAAGCGACAACAGGGTTTTACACTTTTAGAAATTATTGTGGTCATAACCATAATTGCAGTTCTGGCAGCTTATATCGCGCCAAAAGTTGCAGGTAGAGCAGATGATGCCCGAATCAGTAAAGTTAAAAATGACATACTGGTTCTGGAAGGCGCTCTCGAATTATATCGACTGGATAATTTTACTTACCCGACAACGGATCAGGGATTGCAGGCACTGGTGACTAATCCTGGTGATTTAAAAAACTGGAAAGCCGGTGGATATGTTAAAAAACTGAATAAAGATCCTTGGGGATTTGATTATCATTATGCTCGTCCGGGTAGAGATAATTCAGATTTTGAAATTTATTCCTATGGTGCGGACAATAGTGAAGGTGGTGAAGGTTCAGATGCTGATATAGGTAGCTGGAATAAGGATGATTAATTGATTTTTAACAAATTATTGCTGTTTATAAAATTGAGTCAAATTAAGTCTAATACAAAAAATCTGTACTAATGAAAAACAAGCAGTTTTTCCAGACTAATAAGGGATTTACAATATTAGAAATTTTAGTTGTCGTTGCTGTCATTTCAGTTATTGCTTCCACTATTTTACTAAATACGAATTTTCATCGCCCGCTTAATGACTTGAAAGTACATGCAGAAAATTTAGGTAAAACCTTAAAGGTTTTAATGCAGGAAGCCATACTTGAGGATAAAAATTTCGCACTATCGCTAACACCTGAATCTTATATGGTACTGGAATATGATGGTCAGGAGTGGGCGCCAAGTAAAGACAAGTTCCTGTTATCATTACAAAAGAAACATAAGTACAATGATGAATTGATTATTGATGGCAACATAATAAGCATCCAGGTGACTGAAAAGCCTGAACCTCATATTCTCATTTTAAGTAGTGGAGAAATGACTGTGTTTGAATGGGTGATAGAAGACAGGGAAAATAATTTACGTGTTAAGCTCAATTCCAGCATGTTAGGCAGTATAACTATTGAAGGTCCAACAGAAACGTTTTTAAAATGAGGCAGTCTCAATCAGCTTTTACTCTTATTGAAATTATGGTGGCACTTGCCATCATTGCTTTAACTATGGGCGCGATACTGCAAAATACAACTGCGTCATCAAGGAATGCAATTTACCTGAGAGATAAAACTATTGCCGGTTGGGTAGCCTTGAATCAGATAGCACTTGTCCGTGCTACACGTGAATGGACCAACAAATCCAATAAACATGGTGTTGTGGAAATGGCCGGAAGAGAATGGACATGGAAGATGACTATCATGAAAACTGAAGATGCTGATATGAGGCGAATAACTGTTGATGTATTAGCTGCGGATGATGATAGTCAGATCCTCGCCAGTTTGACCGGATTTATGGGTAATCTATGAATAGAGTAAAGGGTTTTACTTTATTTGAAGTATTAGTCGCTGTTAGTATTTTTGCAGTGATCGGTGCAATGACGATGAGTAGTTTGATTCAGGTTGGTCGAACAGGTGAGCAGGTCAGTGAGGCTAATCAGCAACTATCAGAGATCCAGTTTGCGCTGGGCTATATTGGTAAAGATATTACTCAAATAGTCAGTCGTAAGGTAAGAGATCAATTTGGTGATGAACAGCACCAGTTACTGATTGCTGAAAATAAATTTACTTTTACTCGTCAGGGCTGGAGTAATTTATTACAGCAAAATAGAAGTAATTTACAGCGAGTGGAATACAGTTTAGAAGATGAAACTCTAGTTCGGCGTTACTGGCCTCAGCTTGACCAGGCATACACGAATGAAAAAGTAGATCAAAAGTTGTTACAGAATGTTGAAGAGTTCAGTGTGAAATTGATAACAGAAGGACAGAAGGAAAAGGTTGAAAGCTGGCCACTGGATGCGATGAATGGTTCTAACGCCAGACCTTTAGCGCTTGAACTTACGCTCAACATAAAAGGATTTGGAGAGGTTAGGCGTATATATGAGGTGGCAGATGCTCTGCTATAACAGGCATAAACAACAGGGTATAGCGCTTTTAATGGCTATGCTGGTGGTTGCTATTGCTTCTGTTACAGCCGTTTCTCTGGTGCATGAGCAAAGCCTGATTATCCGAAAAACAGAGCATATTCGTAATACTGATATAGCTTTGATGTATAGCCTTGGACTGGAAGATTATGCACGAATCGTTTTAAAAAAGGATAAGAAAGATTCAAAACTGGATTCACTGGATGAAAATTGGGCGATAGGTATTCCTGCTTTACCTATTGATGGTGGTTTTCTATCTGGCTCACTGCAGGATGCGCAGGCATTATTCAATATAAATTCTGTTTTAGAACAGGAAAATGCAGATCGTTTTATCGCATTATGTAATAATCTCAATGTAAACCCTGATTTTGTTCCTGCTCTTAAGGACTGGCTGGATAAAGATCTGGAAGTAAATGGTTCAGAGGGTGCCGAGGATGATTATTACACCAGTCTGGAACAACCGTACCGAACTGCTAACCGCTTAATGAGTGATGTCAGTGAACTATTACTTGTTAAAGGTATGGATAGAGAGAAATTTGAGATTTTAAAACCCTTTATTACTGTATTACCTGTTACAACGACTTTGAATATAAATACTATCCCAGTTGAAATATACTCATCTTTCAAGAATGCTCCTGATGCTGAAACATTTATCAATGAACGCGAAAAAGATCCGTTTTCGAGTATATCCGATTACCAAAAAAGAATGAAACATGAGATATCCGATAAAATTTTATCGGTGACAACCAACTATTTTCTGGCTTCAGGATTGGTGACATTGGGTGAGAAAACCACTTTTGTTAGCACACTTATTTATCGTGATAAAAATGGTCATACCACTATTTTGTCCAGAAAACTGGGAGAGTTTTCCTGATGGAATGTAGAATACAACTTCATAATCAAGAACAACAAAGCTTTGACTGGTGCAAACTGGATAATGCTAGTGGAGAAATAAAAAGTTCAGGCACTTCCGAACTATCCGCTTTATCCAGGTTATGCGAGGATTGCACAAAAACTATCGTATTCATATCTCAGCAGAATATACTTTTAACGTCCCCTGTTTTACCGCCCAAAGCCAGTAAGCAGCAAATAAATGCAATTGCATATACGATAGAAGAACAACTGGCTGAAGATATAGAGGATTGCTTTTTTGCGACTCATTCACAATTACCAGATAACTCAGTCCCGGTAGCAGTTATAAACCGTGAAGAGCTGGATGCTGCAGTTAAATTATTATCAAAAAATCATGTTAATAGCCGATGGATTTTACCTCAGATATACCTTTGTCCCTGGTCTAATGACTCTGATTTCCTTGCTTCAATTTGTGAAGTTAAAGAGGGGTACCTGATCAGGACTGGTGAACATGTTGGTTTGTTCTGTCAACGTTCAGTATTAAAGCAGATGCTTAAAATACTGGAGCAGAGCAAAACAGCTGATAAAAATAAAGTTATTTTTTACTCTGCTGAAGAGTCAATTGATTTTGGCGACAGTTCCCTGGTTATTGAACAACAAACATCGATTGAGTTGCTGGCTCAACCCGTGAATACTCAAACTAGTATCAATTTTAAACAAAAAGATTATCAAACCTCCAGGCAGTGGATGGGGATAATCCGCCAATGGAAGTGGCCGCTAGTTGCATTGGTATTGCTGACAATAGTCTCTATTGCGGGTAACTTAATTTTAAGCTGGCAGAAAAAAATGATTTATGAAGACCTTATTAGTCAGCAAAAAGAAGTTCTTCTTGAGCGTATGCCGGATATCAGGGTGACTGATCATCCTAAGAATCAACTGGTTAAAATGCTTGCTGATAGTCAAAATAGTGGTGGTCAGGTTGGCTTTGTAGATTTTTTACATGAGTACTCCAAATTAAAATCTGAATTTAAAGCCGTTGAAACACAGAAAATTCAATATCAACAATTATCAATGGCAGTAAATCTTGAAACTAAAGATTTAAATTCTTTGGAATCATTCAGGAGCCGACTTGAACAATCTGAATTTCAGTCTGAAATCGATAACGTTAATATTAGTCCAGGCAAGACCACCGGTCGCCTGGTTATGCGAGTTAAGTAAATGAATAATTGGTGGGCAGGATTAAATATAAGAGAACGTATTATTGTTGCGGTTGCTGGATTGATTATCACAGTAATTGCTATTGATAGCCTGGTTTTACAACCGATGAGTTCAAGTTCTGAGAATATGGATGAAAAAATAGTTCAGGCCAGGAATGATCTGGAATGGATGCGCTCAGCAGTGAATCGATTACCTGAACGTAGTAATCAGACAAAAAGAAATACCGATCGCATAGTGAGTTATATTGATAAACAGATAAGTCGTCAGGGATTAAAGAAAAATCTGGAACAAATGACACCTATTCAGAATAATTCTGCACGTTTAAGAATGTCCAATGTCGATTTTACTAAATTGCTCAGCTTCTTTTCTGTTATTGATGGCGCTGTTTTCATTGATGAAGTTCGTCTTATACCCGGAGAAAGTCCCGGTTTGGTTAATGTAAGCCTGGTTATTTCAAATGGAACTGATGCATGAGTAGAAAGCAGTTAATCTGGGCGATAGCTCTGTTTATTATTTCTTTGATAATTTTCTCAATCAGTAATATTCCTGCCAGGCAGGTGATGAGATTGGTTGAATTGCCTGCGAATATTCAGATCAAGGGGTTGAACGGTAGCATTACAAATGGAAATGTTGAAGCACTTCGATTTCAGCAATTTACTTTGACTGATGTTGATTTTAATTTTCAGCCATTATGTCTGGTAAAGCTATCAATTTGTTATCAACTCACTTCAGATGATAAAAATTTAAAGCTAAACCTTGAGACAAATCTGATCACTCAAAATAGTTCTATTTCGGATAGTCAGATAGCGATAGATGCCACTCTATTTAAAGATATTCCCCAAATGCTGGTTCAACCGAAAGGAGAAATGTTAGTTACAATTCAATCTATGGCGTTGGTGGATTCAAAAATTAATGGACTAAACGCTACTCTGGACTGGCCTGGAGCAGGTATTGAAGGTGCTGATCAAATATTGGGAAATTATTATGCTAGCATTGTGCAGCAGAAAGATAACTTAATTGTGAAACTTGATGATAAAGATAGTCTGCTTTCAATTAAAGGCGATATAGATATCAAATTGAATGGACAGGTTGATATGAAACTCAAATTTGAAACTAAGCCAGATTTGAATAAATCTGTTACCAGTGTTTTAGAAATGACGACAAAAAAATCAGGATTAAATAAATATACTCTAAAGAAAACTGGACGATTACCAGCTAATAACCTGAAATATTTGAAAGTATTTAACGCCCAAAACTAATCTTCAAGTGTTTTGATATTGTCCTGGAAGTTAACCTGTGTAAACAATTTCTCAATTTATTGAATGGACTGGGAACTGTGAGCTGTTTAACAGATTGCTATCACCATAGTTCTAAAATAGTGACTCATCATCATTAAAAACGGAATCTAAAATGACCCTTCCAAAAAATAGATTGTCTAGCTTTTATGCAAGAGTTGTTGATTTTATTGTGCTGACCATTTCTTTTCTAATATTGTCAGTGGCTACTGATTTTTCCAGTTCTTCTCATATTATTATCGATTTATCGTTATATGTTACTGTGATGTATTTTAGTTTAAGAATATGCAAGCGACTTGTGTTTGAAAATGTTAAAACATCCGGCCCAATCATTTCCATTATGCTGGGTAATATTAGTGGTTTGATTTCGGGAGCTCTTTCTGTATTAACTATCAATCACTTTATGCCGGGAATTGCTGAAAGTGCTTTATTAGTGATTTTCTCATCAGTTTTAGCTTTTTTTATACTGGGAACCATTTCTCCCATGGTAAAATCTTCATACAAGGATATAATCCATCATTAACCTCTAAAAAATAAAATTATTCAGGATTTTCATGTATGGCGAGAGTTCGGGTATTTAAGTCTTACCTGAAAACACCTTTTTTAATTCTTCTTGTCATTGAAGTGTGCGTCGTATTTTTCGCAGTTTATTCAGCTGCCTATTTACGATATATCAATTCGATTGAAGATTTTTATATTCGTGTTGAAGTTTTATGGATGCTGGCTGCTGCTCTCGCAGTGATCACTCCAATATCTATGCTGGCCACCGGGTTGTATCAGGGCAATATCCGTGAGGGTATGTCTGGTATTTTATTGCGTCTTTTGATAAGTCTTTTAGCTTCCTGGGTACTGGTTACCCTGTTTTTTTATCTCGTACCAAACATTGATTTTGGTCGTGGCATTATGGCTATTGCCCAACTCCAGTCTTTTTTTGTTATTGGCACTTTAAGAGCTATATTTCTTGAACTGGTAGATACGGAGACATTTAAAAAACGAATTCTTGTGTATGGTGCTGGTAAATCAGCCTCCATTATTGAGTCAAAATTACGCAGAAAATCCGATAGACGCACCTTTAAGATCGTTGGCTTTGTGCTACTGGATCATCAGGAATGTGCTATTGATGAAAATAAATTGATTAAACTTTCCGGTAGTTTATATGAGACTGCAATAGCTAATGAAATAGATGAAATAGTCGTCGCTAAGTCTGATGTGGCATTGAATATACCTGTCCATGAACTGGTGGAATGTAAATTTAAAGGTATTGCTGTATTAGATATATTATCTTTTTTTGAACGCGAAGTCGGTCAGATACGAATAGATATTATGGATCCTAAATGGCTGGTGTTTTCAGAAGGCTATCATAAGTCAGAAATGAGTGATGTCATTAAAAGGGTTTTTGATCTTTTAGCCAGTTTTACTATATTGCTGATTGCGGCACCATTTATGCTTTTAACCATTATTGCTATATGGATTGAGGAAGGATTCAGAGCGCCGATTTTTTATAGCCAGATCAGAGTAGGAAAAGATGCCGTAGAGTACCCGGTTTATAAGTTCAGAAGTATGCGCACTGATGCTGAGAAAAAAGGAGAAGCTGTGTGGGCTACAAAAACAGATTCAAGAGTGACTAAAGTTGGAGGATTTATTCGTAAAACTAGAATTGACGAATTACCTCAGATATACAATGTATTGAATGGCTCTATGAGTTTTGTCGGGCCACGTCCGGAACGGCCACAGTTTGTGAAAGAGCTGGCTAAAGAAATACCCTATTATGAAGAGCGTCATCTGGTAAAACCAGGTGTGACTGGTTGGGCTCAATTACTTTATCCTTATGGTGCATCAGTTAATGATTCCTATCAAAAACAGTTATTTGATATGTATTATGTTAAAAATAAATCTCTGTTCCTGGATTTACTAATTTTATTGCAAACGGTTGAGGTTGTTCTTTTTGGTAAGGGGGCCAGGTAGGTTAAAGTTTGCAGCTTGCAGTTTGCAGCTAACAGCCAAAAGAATAAAATTGATAGCTGATAGCTGATAGCTGATAGCTATATTTATACTTAAAAGGACTTTTTTTATGAGGTTTGAGGATCTGGAGGTCTGGAAGAGGGCCTCTCGTTTATCGGTTAGCATTTATATAGAACTCAAGGATCTTAAAGACTATGGATTTAACCTAGAATCCGCAGTTGGACGAGCTGAAGTGTGCGTTTGAGGTGGTGTAGATCAAGGCGTAACGACGCGGAATAGCGAGCTATTTCAAGGAGTTACAACGAAGAGATACGCCGCCACAAACGTGCAATTCAGTTCGTAGCGGGATTCACCGATTGGGTGATTATACAGATCAACTGTAATAGTTTATGAAACAGTGGGTTAACCTCTATTGCGAGCGGTCAACTGCGGAATCTAGGTTTAAGGATCAAATATCCCGATCTTCACTATCAATACCCAGTAATATTGCTGAGGGGATGGATAGAATTACCGATAAAGAGAAACGGAATTTTCTGAATTACGCTAAAGGTTCCTGCGCCGAACTTCGAACTCAGACTTATATTGGTATTGAAATCGGATATATACCAAAACAAACAGGTTTAAAGTGGGCGTCAGAAACAAAAGAAATTTCGGCGATGATTTCCGGGTTGATGAAGTGCTTTTAATATAAACAATCATAGACATGATTCTATCAGGAATTATAATTTTGCCCACTGCCCACTGCCCACTTCAAACCTCTATATGTAATCTCTCTAATAGTGAGTACAGAGTAGGCCGGGTGACATCCAGTAACTTTGCAGCATCTGAAATATTATTATCTGTTTGCTGAAGTGCTCTTCTGATCGCTCTTCTTTCTGCTATATTGCGAATCATTTTCAGATTTAATGTTTCTGTTTCGTCATCGGAGCCAGAGTCATCATTATGACTGGTTGTTGATGATTGAATATTTAAATCCTCGGCCTGAAGAATATTACTGTCTGACATAATGACAGCTCTGCGCATAATTTGATCTAACTCTCTGACATTACCTTTACACTCATAATTCATGAGCAAATTTTCTGCAGATGGGCTTAAACCTTTAATGCTTTTATTTTGCTGTTCGGCATATTTTTTTAGAAAGAAATTAGCAAGTAGAATAATATCGTCTTCACGCTCGCGTAAGGGAGGTAACTCAATAACAATATCACTGATACGAAAATATAAATCTTCTCTGAATAGATTCTCTTTAATCATATCTTTAATTGAGCGATGAGTTGCGCAAATGACTCGAGTATTAATAGCAATTTCCTTAGTCCCGCCCACTCTTTCTATCACTCTCTCCTGTAAAAATCGTAAAAGTTTGGCCTGAAGATCGAGTGGCATATCACCGATTTCATCCAGAAATAAAGTGCCATTATTCGCAATTTCTATTTTTCCGATTTTTTGACTGCTGGCACCTGTGAAAGAACCTTTCTCATGACCAAATAATTCGCTTTCCAAAAGATTGTCTGGTATTGCTGCACAATTAATGGCTACATATTTTCCATCGCTATGCTGGCTTAAATTGTGTAAAGCTTTTGCGATAACTTCTTTACCGGTTCCGCTTTCTCCCAGGACTAAGACACTCAGATCACTAGGGGCAATTTTTTCTACAATTTGACATGTTTTTAACATACTGGCACTTGATGCGATAACCCCATCCAACGGTGAAGTAAAGGATTTCTCCTGCAGTGCTTTATTTTCCTGCTCTATTTCATATAAGTGATAAGCTCTATCTACGACCAGAGTCAGGTTTTTTGCATCGACGGGTTTATTGAAAAAATCATAAGCACCTAATGAGATCGCATTCAATGCATGTTCACGATCCTCCTGTCCAGTAACAACAATAACTTTAGTACTGGGAGCAATCGTTAATATTTGTTCAAGAATTTTAAAACCCACAGAAAAACCACCAGGATCTGGCGGTAGTCCCAGGTCAAGCGTCACTATCTGTGGTGAATGCTCATGAAATACTTTTAATGCAGATTCTTCATCATCCGCAAGCAATACTTCAAAATCATTAAAACACCAGCGAAGTTGAGACTGTAAACCTGGGTCATCTTCTACAATTAATAATTTTTTATTCATCTTAAGTGGATTGTATTGGTATTTTAATCGTGAATGTTGTGCCAGTACCTTCCTGGCTTGAAACCTGAATATCACCCTTCAAAGAACGAATGTATTCTCTACTCTGATAAACACCTATACCCATGCCAGAAACACCTTTGGTGCTATCAAAAGGCTGGAATAAGCGATTAGCGATGAAATCAGCTGACATCCCCTTACCATTATCTTTGATTATGATTGATATATAATCTGTTTTATTTGAACTCAGTTCAACTTTTACAAAACCTTTTTTGGAAACTGATTCAGTGGCATTTTGAATGATATGTTTAAGTGCACTTCTAAATTCACTTTTGCTGGCAGATATGACTGGATTCAAATTTTCACTATTAATTAGCTCAGGCTTAATTTGATTGTGCTTATAGTCTGTCAGGATATCTTCAATAATTTCAAGTAAATTAAAATGACTGGATGTTCGTGTGTTCTCAGGTTCTTTTAATTGCTGAACCAGTTTTTGCATCTTCTGTGAGACATGTTCGAGAGTATTGAGCATATCTTCTATAAAGGCAGGGTTATCCTTGTGAACCTTTCCATTTTCCACCAGCAGAAATAACTGGCTTAATAATGTTTTTAAATCATGCGTTAAAAAAGCAGTCATCTGGTTCATACTTTTAAATTTTTCTGCTTGTTGTAATGCGAGTGAAATTTCATTTTGAGATAAATACAAAGCGACGTGATGGGTAATCGTGGTTAATAACTCTTTGTCTTCTGAATCCAGCTTCATACTAATCATGGGAGTCTGTAAATGTATGAATCCATAAAGGTTTTTATCAACCCATAAAGGTAGGATTAACCAGCTTTTTTCATCATTGATGAACCAGTGATTATTTTCGAGACCGACTGGATTTGAATTGTTTATATCCTCTGTTGTAAATAAATCGTGAGTTTTAATAATATATTGAATAAATGGAGAATTTTCCGGTTCCGGGTCCGTTGGCGTAATCGGCATATGCCAGTTAGCGCGATAGAAAAATTTATTGTTATCTTTTAACCAGAGTTGAGCACCCTGACTATTTACAATTTGACAGATTGCCTGAAGAGAGCGTAGGGCAATAGATAAACTGGCATCATTATTTAACAGCGTGTCAGAAAAGCGGTTCCATTCCTCCCGATAGTCATACTTATTACTAAAGCTTCTGCTGATATACTGCTTAATTTTTGCTTTTACTGTTGATGAAAAAAAAAGTGAAGCTAATAAAAGAAAGGCGGCAAATAAAAATGTTGCCTGAAGTAAATCTCCCCAGTCACCACTAACCACTTTAATATAATAACCGGCTAAGGACATAAGAATTAAATAAGCCCCACTGCCCAGTAGTGTGCTCGAATGAAAAACAAACTGTCTGGAAATATGAATATTAGGAGATAATGAAGGGTTTCTGGCCGCAGAGATTAATAGCGTTGGGGCGATTAATACATTGATTATGCCTCTGGCACTCCAGTATTCATAATCTAACTTTTGTATCAGGATAGCATTTGAAAATACAAAAAAATCAAAAATAAAGACGGCTCCTGCACTTATGCACATAAAATTGATAGCCCAGCGAAGTTCTGAGGATGTATTCCGATACAAATGCTCAACTAAAATTAATCCAGAGATAGAAAAGATAAGCATCCAGAATATTTGAATAATATTCGGATTATCTATTCCAAAGAATGCAAGAATTGGAGCATGAAATAATAATGTTAAAAAAGATATGGCAAATAAAATGGAAATGAACAGTGGTGAGAATAGATTGGCAATACTAATCTCCAGGGTTATTTTTTGCCTGAAATCGATCAAATGATGTAAAACATAAAACCAGGTGAAGTAGCGCAGAAGCTCAGCGATGAAAATCATTTCGATAGCTAAAGAGGCACCTATCTGACTCATAGTTAATAAGGCACTCCAGATTAATGTAGAGCTTATTAGTAGAAAGAAAGGCTTAGCTTTAGATAAATTCTTTTGCCCAATAAATGCCAGGATTAAAATGCCCAGAAAAAGTAAGGTACTAGTGAAATAGCTTAAAAAGCCAATGGATAAATTAACAGGCAAGATTTTTCTCGTTTTTAGACTATAAGAATATGTTAAGTAGAAGGTAACAGTTTGAAACTTGCAAGTACAAAGTTTAGCTTAAAGGTTAAAGTTTTGAATGTGAATAGCATCTCAAATTGCATATTTTTCAGTGTCTTATCATAGCAAGCGTTGGAATAGTTTGTTACGATAGCTGTTGCCTGATCTAATTGTTTCAAAATGTATTTATCTTAAGCCTGTTGATAAAACAGGTTAATTTTTTCGTTTATTTTCGAGTGATTAATGATAATTCCAAATTTTATAAAATTGACTTGTTTAGCAATAATAACTTCATTTTTGTTGGGCTGTTCTACATCAATGAAGAGTGAGTTATTACCTCAAAATCCAAACTATGAAACCTCAGATTATCTAATAGGCGCGGGAGATAATCTTAAGATTTTTGTATGGCGAAATCCTGACCTGACTTCAAGCGTTGTTGTACGTCCCGATGGAAGAATTTCATCTCCACTGATTGATGATCTCGCTGTATCTGGTTTTTCAGCCTCAAATGTGGCTAAAAAAATCGAAAAAATATTATCTGTCTATATTAAAAATCCGAAGGTTTCTGTAATTGTTACAGGGTTTAATGGTTCTGTCAGCCAGCAAATTCGAATCATCGGAAATGCAACTAACCCCAGGACTTTACCCTATAAAGAAGGGATGACTTTATTAGACGTGATGATAGCTGTTCAGGGATTGACTGATTTCGCTGATGGCGATAATGCTCAGTTAGTAAGAATGGAAAATGGCAAAACTAAACAATATACCGTCCAACTTGATAGTTTAATTAGAGGTGGTGATGTTAGTAAAAACCGTATTGTCTATCCAGGAGACACCATCATTATTCCAGAGTCATGGTTTTAACTTATAGTTAACTATTTCAGTTAAAACAAGAAATAACAATGGAAAATTTTGAGCAAATCAAAGAACTCATCTTGCACTATGTGCGAGGCGTATGGATTCATCGATGGATTGCCATTGCGATAGCATGGCCATTACTGATTGTCGGTGTAGTAATTGTCGATCAGATTAAAGACCGATATCAAGCTGAAACAAAAGTCTATATTGATACCACATCAGTTCTAAGGCCACTATTAAAAGGTCTGGCTGTTCAAACCGATTTTCAATCCAATGTACGATTGATGGTTAGAACCCTGCTGACTCGTCCTAATCTTGAAAGAGCCATACGTTTAATGGATATGGATATCAATACCCAGTCCGATAAAGAACTGGATGATTTAATAGAGAAAGTAAAAAGTCGAGTTAAAGTAACAACCAAATCAAGAAATGGTATTTATACAATAACTTATCAGGATGAAAATCGCCAACTAGCTAAAAAAATGGTGCAAACCCTGTTAGATATCTTTGTTGAAGATACATTAGGTGATTCAGCTAAGGATTCCGATTCTGCTATTTCATTTTTAGATAAGCAAATTGCTAAATATGAAAAACTTTTACAGGAAGCAGAAGGTAGACTGGAGTCTTTTAAAAGGGAAAATGTTGGCGTTATGCCAAAAGATGGCGCTAATTATTACAATCAGTTACAAACAGTCACTTCTCAGTATGAACAGGCTAATCTACTGTTATCTGAATCCATTAATCGAAGAGATCAACTAAAAGCACAATTAAGCAAATTGACACTGACAAAAGCTGTTGAAGTGACAGGTAGTAAGTATGATGATCAAATTAATCAGCTGGAACGTGAGCTTGAGAATTTATTATTAGTTTATACGGATGCGCATCCGGATGTTACAAATAAAAAATCTATGATTGAGACACTGAAGAAAAAGCGTGATGAAGAAGTTAAGGCTTTAACCGGTGGAAAAGAGACTTCAAAGCTTGATAATCCGGTATATCAACAATTACAGATTTTACTTAGTGAAGCAGAAGCTAATATCTCTTCGTTATCAGCGAGAGTAAATAATTATCGAAGAAAACAGGAGCAGCTCAAAAAATTTGTCGATATAGTACCTAAAATTGAATCTGAATTGAAGCGCCTAAATCGAGATTATGAAGTGCATAAGGAAAACTATACTGAACTTGTCAGTCGACGTGAAAAAGCAAAAATATCTGAAGATGTAGAATCTGGCACTGATCAGGTTAAATTTCGAATTATTGAACCTCCCCGGGTACCTAATGTTGCATCGTTTCCAAATAGGCCCTTATTTGATGTAGCTGTTTTAATACTCTCTTTAGGGGCCGGTTATGGCATTGGTCTATTAATTTCTCTGGCCAAGCCAGTGTTTTATAATGCAAAAGAATTACGTGAATTTACCGGGCTGGCTGTCTTGGGGGCAGTTATGAAATTTGATACTGATCAGGTGTTGGCTAAAAGGAAAAGAAATGTCTACCTGTTTATACTAATTAACCTGTTACTGGTAGCTTTTACTGCTGCTATTATTATAGTGCATGGTAAACACATACTTATCTTGAGTGGTTTGCAAGCAAAGTTCAGTCAATTATTTTGAAACCTTTTACTTCCTTTTTAAGATTTTATGTCTTTATATCAAATGTAGATAGTCAGATTTATGAAAGACACTAAAGAACTAAAGTTTATTTCTGAAACAGGTGATGGTTATTATGCACCTGCTGTTAAAGATATCGATCTACAATCTATTGATATTGTAAAAATTGATTTTGATTTATCAAATTTGGGTGCAGCTGTTAACCTTGCTTCTAAAGATGATTATCAAAATTTTAATCCATTCAATATATTTTCTCACCAGGTTGAACTTGATCTGGACAGGTTAAACGCAGAAGGTTTTATCACACCAAAGTACTCTAACTCATTGCTATCGAATTCCTATCGAATGATAAAGAGACCGCTGTTAAATAATATTAATGGTAAAGGTGCAACTGTTCTGGATAATGCTAATGTGATTATGGTGACCAGTTCCTTACCTGGCGAAGGCAAAACTTTTTCTGCCATTAATCTCGCCATCAGTATGGCAATGGAAAAAGATAAAAACGTGCTATTAATTGATGCGGATATTAATAAACCCTCTCACTATAAATTATTTGGAATAGATAGAAGAGCTGGTTTGACAGATCTCCTTCTGGATGAAGTCAGTGATATGGGAGAAGTTCTTTGCCGAACCAATATTCCATCATTAACCGTCATGTCTTCGGGTAGGTTGTATGAGTATTCTACTGAATTACTGGCCAGTGAAAAAATGGATTATTTTATTCAGGATATTGCTAAGCGATATAAAGATCGAATTATCATCTTTGATTCCCCGCCGTTATTACAAACGACTGAATCAAGTGTTTTAGCTTCTCATATGGGGCAGGTGATTCTGGTTGTTGAAGCTGAAAGTACTCAAAATCATATGGTCAAGAGGAGCCTGGATTTATTATCAAATGAAATCGTCCTGTTATTATTAAATAAGCAAAGAGAGAAAATTAAAGAAGGTCATTATGGTTATGGGTATGGTTACGGCCATCAGTTTTAAAGGTATTGGTCATAACAAAATGCTCTCAAATACTCGCCTTACAGCTAGTCATTCTCTACTCGTTTCTCTAATATTGCATTCTATGCCCTTATTGGCATCGTCTGAATTTTCAGCAAGGGTTTCTGTTAAAGAACAATTTATTTCTAATGATACCGCTTTAATTGATGAGACTGGACAGCTTACTATAATCTCTCCTGGGTTTACCTATACCAATACACAAAAGCACTCTGAGCTTTCTCTTGATTATGCTTACAATATTAACCGTAATAATGGTTTAAGTAACAATAATAGTGAGCATAATAGTCTATCATTGTTATATGGTTTCACGCATATCCCCGAGCACTGGGTGACTCAGCTCACAGGTAATATTCAACAAACATCTGTTAATTCTGAAGGTATTCAATCTTTTAACCCGGAGTTGAATATTGATAACACAAAAGAATTAAGGACTTATGGGATTAGTAGTGCTTTTAATGCCAGAATAAAACAGCAGGTGAATTTAAAAACCCGCTTACTTGCAGATGTTGCAGACTATAAAGGTTCAGATAATACGGATAGTCTGGGATTAGATTTATCTCTTGATAATAAAGTCTCTCAAAATAAATTTTTCTGGAATACATCAATAAATAATCGAAAATCTAATTCTGGAAGTGATAACACTGAAGAGATTAGCAGCTATCAATTAGGGCTTAATTACCGCTTTAATTCGAAATATACGGCTTATATAAATGCTCAGACTAGCGATACCAGTAATAATGATTTAAATGAAACTTCAACGCTGGCAGGTTTAAACTGGCAACCGAGTAAAATGAGTCACTTTGATCTAGCGGTTGGCACGAGAGGAAGTGATAAAACTTACTCTCTTAATTCCAGATTTATTAAAAAAAGGCTCTCTTTATCAATAAATTATAATGAGACTATTACTTCAGCAAGAAATGAAGTTTTACAGACAGTGACTGATGGCGCTGGTAATACCAGTACTTATCAATCTTTAGATATTATTCCCGTACTTCAGAAAAAGGCTGCGATAAATTTGGCATTATCAGGAAGAAGGTCAGAAGGAACACTTTCCTATTCATCACAAATACGATCCCAAAACGATGGTAGTGATGACGAGGAAATAGATGCACTGAGTTTATTGCTAACTCGAAATCTATCTTCAAGGTCTTCTATGGCTTTTAAATATCAGCTACAGAATAGTATGAAAACTGAAGAAAATGATTTAACAAGATTGCAGTTAACTTATAATCGAGTTCTATCCAGACATGTTAATTTCAATGCAGAATTAAGTAGTACAAAGCAGCAATCAGATGTTGTGGAAAATGAGTATAAGCAAAATTTAATTGCAGTAGGTATTAGCGCTACTTTTTGAGAGGATTTGAGCTGTATCGGGGATAATAGGTCTTTCATATCAATTTTTGCCTGAATTCTCCCAGTTTCTCAAGTGATTCATGAAACAACTGTCAGAAAATTTTACAATAGCGATAAAAAAGTTGTCAGAGAATTTTACATTTAGAAGTTGGATCTTTGGTAACAGTATTTAACTTATTGAAATATAAGGGGTTGAAGTTATTTGGCATGAGCTGTGCTTTAATATAACTACTTTAACATTAATCAGGATAATTTAATGAAATTCTCTAAAATTCTTTCTACAACTATTGCTTTGAGTGCTTTAGCATTTGCTGGAACATCTTCTGCTATTCCAGTCTCTTTAAGTGTATCAACAACTAGCGATAGCTATTATGATACAGGTACCGATGGAGTTAGCTATACAAATTTTGCATTTGGTGGCTGGGGTTTTGAATCAAGTACTGCTTTGGCTGGTGACCTTGCTGGTGACTTCATTTTTAGCTTATCTACTACCGCAACTGATCAAGGTGCGACTTCTGATTTAACTATCGTTGCGATAGCTGAAGGTTTTCTAGATTTTGGTTCATTATCTAATCATTATGATGCAATTTCTAGTCCTGGGATTACTCAGCAAATTGATATTTCATTTGATGATGGTCTGAATTGGACTTCTTTGACAACTTACACTTCAGGTGTCGATGCTGATAGTGAAAATTTTTATAATGTTTTTTCACCTGATCAAGAATATGACCTTAAAATCACACAAATTTTTTCTGTCTCTGGTAGTAGTGTAGGTGCTACTGTTAAGGTTCCTGAGCCTTCAATTATTGCCTTATTCGGTCTAGGATTGATTGGAATGGGTTTTGCTTCACGTAGAAGAAAGCAATCTTAATTTGATCTTAATCGATTATTTTAAAAAAAGCCCACTTATTGGTGGGCTTTTTTTTTGCCTGTGAAAATTTCGAAAATTGAATTTGAAATTCCATAAATTTGGTGTGAATTAGAGGTTGTTCCAAGGAGAAATTATAGTGCTGCAACGCTGGTATCATCAATATTTTAGTTATAATGTAGACAACTTTCGATGTATAAAGCTCAGATAATAAAGTTACTATAAAGAACTAAAGCGTCAATCGATCTTGTAAATTACCAAAGTCTACGGGTTAGAATTTATCCTGGTTTTGATATTATGTTAAGGTTGTGACTGAAGTCTTAGTATTTCATTAAAGTAAAGCCAATAATAAGATTATTTTTCAGTTACTAGATCCCATATATGTCAATTATGAACGCTATATCAATCGATGTTGAAGATTATTTTCAGGTTTCAGCATTTGAAAAGACTATAGATCGAAATGCATGGGATTCTCTTGAGCATCGAATTGAAAGAAATATGGCTCAAACCTTAGCGCTTTTTGCAACTCACAACGTTAAAGCAACCTTTTTTACTCTTGGCTGGATTGCTGAGCGTTATCCGCATTTAATCAAGTCTATTGTTAGTGAGGGGCACGAGCTGGCCAGTCATGGATATGGGCACCAGCGCGTTACTGACTTATCACCGGAAGAATTTAAATCTGATGTCACTAACGCAAAACAGATTTTAGAAGATATTTCTGGTTGTGAAATTAAAGGCTATAGAGCGCCTAGCTATTCCATCGGTAAGCATAATCTCTGGGCATTAGAGGTTCTGGCTGAAACAGGGCATGAGTATAGTTCCAGTATTTATCCAATTCAGCATGATCATTATGGTTTTCCTGAAGCTCCTCGATTTGCCTTTCGTGATGAAAAAACTGGGCTTATTGAAGTTCCAATTACTACCGCTAAAGTGATGAATAAACTTCGCCCTGCTGGAGGCGGTGGTTTTTTCCGTTTTTATCCTTACTTTGTAACACGTTGGATGATAAATAGGGTGAATAATGAGGGAGAGTCGACAGTATTTTACTTGCACCCATGGGAACTGGATTCTGGGCAGCCCAGGCAGAAAGGAATTTCCGCTAAGACTCGTTTCCGACACTACCTAAACCTGGATAAAACCGAAGGTCGCCTGGGTAAACTGCTGAATGATTTTAGTTGGGGCACCATGAATGATGTGTTCATTAAAGGGAAAGATTTAAAGGTTTATCCTCTTTGTAACTAATTAAACTGTGAAATAAGAAGAAAGCAAAAATACAATGGTCTATAATGTTTATGGAAAAATTAGTTGTCATTGTGATTTAATAATATGACTCTATTCTTTAACATAATCATAAGTTTTCGTGCCTTTCCATGGGGAAAATCAGATTTACTTACGGCGTATATATTAAGGATAAAATTAATATGATGAAATTCACCCGGTTATTATTAGTTTTTTTAAGCTTACTAATTGTTTCATGTAGTCAAGATTTATCAACGGAAGAATACTTGCAGTCAGGACAGAAAATGCTGTCCGAAAACAAATGGAAAGGCGCTATTATTGAATTCAAGAATGCAGTTAAACAATCTCCTGAAAACGCTAAGGCTCGTGCACTTTTAGGCGAAACTTATCTCAATACTTATAGCAGTAATGCAGCAATAAAAGAATTGAAAAAAGCTTTAGAGCTGGGAAGCAAAGATAATTCAGTGTTACTCCATCTAGGTAAAGCATATCAACAGAAAAATGAAAACCAGTCCATATTAACTGAAATACAGGCTAATGATTCACAGGATTCAAGTATACAAGCGAATATTCACGCGTTAAGAGCTGATGCACTGCTAAAACTTAACAAAATCGATGAAGCCAAAAAAGAACTTGATCAGGCTAAAAAACTGGATAGTAATAATGCTGATGTGAGACTTGCCTGGGCCAGTTATGAGAATAGAAATAAAGATGCTGATGCTCAAATAAAATGGCTCAAGCCATTGCTCGATAATGGAAAAGGGAATGCAGAAGCATGGAGCCAGATGGCTGAAATTGAGCAACAATCTTCTAACCTGGTGGCAGCTGAAAAGGCTTACACAAAAGCAATTTCTATACGGGGATTTGTACATTTAGATACATTAAAGCGGGCATTAGTCAGAATCGGTCAAAAAAATTATATAGGCGCAACTGAGGATATTAATAATCTGAAAAAAGCAGGAGCCCAATGGCCTATGGTTGGGTATACCGAAGCTTTAATTGCCTATAACCAAAAGAATTATGATAGTGCCCAATCTATATTAGAAAATGTGTTATCTAAATATGCTGACTATCTACCTGCCAGGTTATTACTGGGATTAACGTACTTTGATAAAGGCAACTATCAAAATGCAGCTACTAATTTAGAGCTCTATTTATCCAGTATTCCAGATGCTTTACAGGCAAAATTTATATATTCAGCTTCTTTATTAAAACTGGGTAAAGCATCGGAAGCTATTCCTGTTTTACTTTCATTAAATAAAATTTATCCTGAAAACTTTAAAGTTTTAACTCTACTCGGTAATGCCTATTTAATCGATAAGCAACAGGATCGGAGTATTGAATTCTTAACTAAGGCGGTAAACCTTCAACCTGAGCAAGCTAGAACCCGAGTGCAACTTGCATCAGTGTTAATGTCTGAACCATCAGGTCTAGAGGATGCTCAGCAACAGTTATTAAAAGCTATTGAGTTAGACCCTGAATTATTTCAGGCGGATTATGCTCTATTCTTGAACTATATGAGAAGTAAAAAATATTCTGAAGCCAGAAAAGTTGCTTCTAAATTGAAAGAGAAAGAAAAAGAAAATTCTCTGGGATCAAACCTTGTGGCAATGAGCTATCTGGCCGAAGGACATAAAGGAAAAGCAATTTCAGAATTAAAAGCTGCACTTACTTTGTTTCCTGCTGATCCAACTACTTCAAATACTCTGGCTAGAATATTTTTACAGGATAATGAATTTGCTAAGGCAAAGGCACTTTATTTAAAGGTTCTGGAAAAGAAACCGGATGATATTAAATCCATGAATCAACTCGCACTAATTGCTGCGAAACAAAATGAACCCAAACAGATAATAGACTGGTTAAAGAAAGCTGTAGAAAAAAATCCAGATGTATTATCTGCTAAATTACAATTAGCAACTCAGTATCTCAGAACCAATGAGCCTAATCAGGCTGTACAATTATTACAAAATGTCAGAAATGAAGATAAACAGAACCCAAATTATATTCTTCTTATGGCTAATGCAAAAATAGGTGTAGGAGAGTACCAGCATGCTGTTCGAGCTTTAAAGTCTTTAATATCTGACAAGCCAGAATTAAGTTCGGCTCATTTTTTATTGGCCCAGGCTTATGCGCATCAGAGTGATAAAAACAATATGAAGGAGTCTCTAGAGAAGGCTATCAAATATAATCCTGCTCACTTAACTGCTAATGTTATGTTAGCAAGACTTGATTTGATGGATAAAAATATTGATGACTTTAAAAAGCGTGTAGCCATGCTAATGGAAAGTTATCCAGATAATAAAGATGTACAGTTTTTAAATGCAAAAATTCAATCGAGTGAAAAAGGTTACGATAGCGCAATAAAAACCCTTAAAGGTTTACTGTCTGAAACTCCACATTCTGAAGTCGTTATGGATCTGGCTAAGAATCAGTGGCTTACTGGCGATAAAAATGGTGCAATATCCGGCCTCGAATTATGGTTGCAGGATAATAAGGATGATAAAAATGCGTTAATGTTAATTGCGCAGTATTACTTAGCTGAAAACAGAACTTCAGATGCAAAAAAAGCATATCAATCATTAGGTGATCTAGTACCTGATAACCCGGTTGTACTGAATAACTTAGCATGGCTAATGATGGGAACGGATGTAGATCAGGGTATAGTTTATGCGAAGAAAGCTTTAGATCTTGTACCAGAAGATCCATTTATTGAAGATACATTGGCTATGTTATTTCTTAAAAAAGGTGATCAGAAAAATGCACTGATTCACTCTAAAATTGCGGCGACAAAAAAGCCAAATTTAGTTGATATTCAATTGAATTATGCAAAAGTTTTAAATGCTAATAATCAAAAAGAGCAGGCAAAAGCGCTACTTAATAAACTACTTAATAATGTCAAAGACTATGATAAGCGTCAAGCAATCTCAAAAGAGCTTAATAATATTTAAGTAAACTTTAATTTGATCTGATCTGATATATATATTGCATAAGGATATGCTCCATATATCTAGGTAGTAAGCCTTTAGCATTTGGAGCGAAATTAAATAAATCTGGTTTAGTTTGTTCTTAGAATTTCGTTCCTTGATTTCGTAAACAATCCGTTATATTAGTATTTGTGGATAAATTATTCATAATACCCATGATATGACTAAATATGTGAACTAGTTGCAAACCTGTTACTTATTATTCTGTTATAAAAGTCGTTGTTATAAAATATAGATTTATTCAAAAAAAAAATTAATGTTAAATACCAATAATCCTATACGGTTTCCAGATGACGCTAAGCCTAAGCTTATAGTGGTTGTTGATACAGAAGAAGAATTCGATTGGTCGGAGAACCCTGACCGAAAAGCGACTGCAGTTACTGCTATGTCTCAGATACATCGTGTTCAGGATATTTTTAATGAATATGGAATTGTACCCTGTTATGTTGTTGATTATCCGATAGCGAGTCAAAGTGAAAGTGTGAAACCATTAAAGGAATTTCTGGATAATGGTCAATGTGAAATTGGCGCTCATTTACATCCCTGGGTTAATCCGCCCTATACAGAAAAGCTATCAATATCAAACATGTATCCAGGTAATTTAGGTTATGAAACTGAACGGGATAAACTTAAGGAACTTCAAAGTATAATTAAAGAATCTTTTGGAGTACAGTCTCAGATATATAAAGCAGGGCGATATGGTATTGGTGAAAATACACAGGCAATTCTGGACGAACTTGGTTTTACCATAGATTTATCGGTATGCACCTCTTTTGATTATAGAAAAGATGGTGGTCCCGATTTTAGTGATTCACTGACCGAACCCTATTGGTTTGGCAAAAACGATCAATTTTTAGAGATACCTTTAACCGGTGCTTTTGTTGGAAATGCAGGGAAATTATCGAAATATATTTATAATTTTTCAGGCTATTTTAATATGTTTAAAGCTCGCGGTATACTATCCCGGCTTTCAATTGTAGATCGATTAATGCTTTCACCAGAAGGATATACAACAGAAGAGCATAAGAAACTAACACGCTTTCTATTTGATAAAGGTGTCAGAACATTTACATGGAATTTTCATAGCCCAACCGTAGTACCCGGTATGACTATGTATACGCAAAATGAAAAACAGGTTCAGGCTTTTCTGGACTCATTTAAACGATTTTTTGATTTCTTTTTTGGAGAGCTTTCCGGAGAAGGATCTACCCCAACAAAAATAAAATCTCAACTGGAGACCCTTCGATGAAAATTCTTGGAATTTCACCACTAGACAAAGATGCCACTGCTTCAATAGTAGAAGATGGTGAAATACTTTTTGCTGCCGGCGAAGAGCGTTTTTCAAGAAATAAACAGCAGGATGGTTTTCCATTACAGGCTATCCAACAGGCTTTGGATTATACCAATACCAAAATAGAAGAGATAGATATGGTTGTTTATCCTTTTATGGAGTCTAAAGATGAGCTTAATTTGATCGATAAAAATTTGCGAAATGAGGCAGATTTTATCAAAACATTTAAACGAACTAATTTAAAACCTTTATTGGCTGAGGCAGAAAAAAAGGTTCCTAAAAGATACGACCATATTCATGGTCTGGATTTACCTAATGAGAAAATGGAAAAAAGTTTTCTTTACGATACTTTTTATAATTTGGCCGGTAGTCAGGCTGCAATATCTTCAAAAGCGGCATTAAAAGGTTCTCAAAACTGGTCTGACGGAGCCAGGGTGTCATTTAATAAATATCAGGATGAACTTGAAACTGGTCTGGAACAAATAGGTCTTGGAAATAAATTAAAACGCATGGATCATCATTTAACGCATGCTGCAAATAGTTATTTTGCCAGTGGTTATGAGCGAGCTTTGTGTATTACGCTTGATGGCTATGGTACTGGCCTGGCCGGTTCTGTTAGCGAAGCCAGTGGAGGAAAAATAAAAAGACTTCATGGCGTGGATTATCCTAACTCTTTAGGGACTTTATATGAGCATGTTACCTCAAGCTTAGGTTTTAAACCCAGTAGGCATGAAGGAAAAATTGTGGGACTGGCATCTTATGGAGATCCAGATATTTTAAGTCCATTATTACTCAGTCGCATAGAACAGAATGATGGCGACTTTAAGATATTTGAAGCCAATAATGTATACTTTTCGCGCTATCTTGCATCACATTTCCCTAAAATTGATGTGGCTGCTGCATATCAAAATGTTTTAGAAGTGGTCGCAACGCGCTTTGTAAAATACTGGGTAGAAAAAACGGGTATTGATACTGTTGTTCTTTCCGGTGGTGTAACAGCAAATGTGAAGCTAAATCAGCGAATTTTTGAAATTGAAAGCGTTAATAATATTTTTGTTTATCCCAATATGGGCGACGGTGGTTGTGGTACTGGTGCTGCACTATATCACTCACAAACCGACAATCAGAAACCAACAATCACCAATGCTTATTATGGCCCGGATTTTTCTGAAGCTGAAATAGAGAAAGAATTGAAAGATGCCGGATTAGAAATTAATAAACCTGGAAATCTGGCAGAACAAGTAGCGAAACATATACATGATGGGAAAGTTGTCGCACGCTTCGACGGGCGCATGGAATACGGCCCCAGAGCATTGGGTAACCGTTCGATCATGTATCATGCTAGAGAACCAGAGGTTAATCAGTGGCTTAATAAGCGACTTGGTCGTACTGAATTTATGCCATTTGCGCCAGTAACTCTGTATGAAGCAAGAGAAAAGTATTACTTCAATATCAAAGGTGCTGAGCACGCTGCAGAATTCATGACTATTACTTTTGATTGTACTGATGAAATGAAACGGGATTGCCCAGCTGCAGTCCACGTTGATGGTACTGCCAGACCTCAATTAATTAAACGTGAAGTAAACCCTGGATATTACGATATATTAAAGGAATACGAAAAATTAAGTGGAATATCTAGCCTGATAAATACCAGTTTTAACATGCACGAAGAACCTATTGTATGTACCCCATTTGATGCAGTTAGAGCGTTTTTACAGGGCAACCTTGATTTGCTGGCTATCGGCCCATTTTTGGTGAAGCACCCAAATATTAAATTATAGTGTGATGAAAGAGCAAGATGATACTCAGAATGCTTTCAATGTAATCATATTAACAACTGGATTGAGCGGAAGTTCAGTATTAACCGGACTTTTTAAACTCGCTGGATATTGGACTGGAATTAATACTGTAGTAAAAAATAACTCTACAGGTACTTATAATACATTTGAAAGTGAAGAGTTTGTTAAATTGAATGAGAAGCTATGTAACCTGGCAAATTATAGTTTTAATAGCTTTTCCTGGTATAAAGCAGAAGATAGAAAATTTTTTGAAAAGTTAAAAGATAGTACTGATTGCTCTATTTTCAATAACTATTTAATTGGCTGTAAAAAATATTCACCTTGGGTAATAAAAGACCCTAAGTTATGGATAACGATAGGATATTGGATATCTCTTTTAGATAAAGAGGATGTTAAGTTCATTATCCTATCCCGTAACTCTTTTAGTTTGTGGCTTTCTCAAACTTATAAACGCATAATTTATGACTTTAATTTTTTAATAAAATCAGAAAAACAGACTAAAGAGAATCTGATTAACTATCTTAAGAAAAATCAATTTCAATATCTTGATGTTAAATATGAATCGCTGGTGAAAAATACGAATGTAGAAATACAGCGTATAAATGATTTTACCAATAGTAAAATTACCATCAATAACTGGAATTCAATCTATACTAAGCCCTCTTCGATCTTATTTTGGAAAAGATTGTTGATTGCGCCACTCATTTATTTGAAAAACTACAGAAGTAGACTTCATTAATTTCTGATATTAATGACTTTAGCCGGGTTGCCGACAGCTATTGAGTAATCCGGAATATTTTTAGTGACAACTGAACCTGCACCAATAACACATTTTTTGCCTATATTGGCCATAATTAAACAGCCATTACCTACCCAACTATCTTCGCCAATTTCAATTTTTTCAAATTTACCACCCTGTTGCTGAACAGGGGTATCAATATCCTCAAAATTATGCTGATTACTCCCGCTCATAATATGAACTCCGCTGGCGATTAATGTGTTTTTACCTAGTTTACACATACCGATATTACATTGTGGCCCTATATAAACGCCTTGATGAATCTCTGTATCTATTTGTGAAAACAGGGTTGCAAAACCTATAACTGTTTCCGGGTGGCAATGAGTCATTGCAACACGATTAAATGCTATTCGACAATAACTTCCTATTTTTCCTGGTATAAGACTTAAAAATTGAACACTGAATAAAAATAATCCATTTTTGGAAAATGGAATTAATGCTAAATGCATAATTATCAGTGGAGAAACTATTATAATAAATGTGATAGCTATCAGGTTTTTAATGAAAGATTTCATATTAATTTTGTACAGGTGTTAAACTTAGAATTGAGTTTATATATTAGCGGAAATCATCTTGAATAATAAGAAAATTAATGTCTTACAATTTATATGCCCCGTTGGTTTCTATGGGGCTGAAAGATGGGTGCTTGCTCTAATAAATAATTCAGACAATCAACAAGTTCGACATGATCTGGCAGTTACCGAAGAATCAGAAAATCAGGATCTGGAAATTATCAATCAATTTCCAGATCATCAGGGGATGACACATAAGATTAAAATGTCTTCTCGTTTTGATTTTTCAGCTGTTAAAAAACTTGTCAACATTGTTAGAGAAAGGGATATCGATATTATTCATACACATGGTTATAAATCTGATATTCTTGGTTTGTTAGCAGCTAAAAAAGCAGGAGTTAAGTGTGTAACAACTCCACATGGTTTTGGTCAGCCCAGTAATTTTAAACTTAAACTCTTTATTAAATTAGGATCTTTATCATTGAGGTTTTTTGACCAGGTTGTCCCATTATCTAAGCAACTGCAAAACGAAGTCATTCAATTTGGTGTGCCAAAACATAAGATTAGTTATATTCAAAATGGTGTTGATTTAACTGAAGTTGAGTTTTATCGCTTAAAGAAAGTGCCCAGGCAACCTGAGGAAAAGAAAAAAATAGGGTTTATTGGACAAATGATCCCTCGGAAAAACATCAAAGATCTATTAGATATATTCGAAGCTACCCATCAGAAAATCCCTAATATTGAGTTGCAAATTTTAGGTGATGGTGAAAGTCGAATGGAAATGGAATCTTACGCAAAAACCTTAAGTTCTGTTGGTGATATTCATTTTTTGGGATTTAGGCATGACAGAATGGAGTATCTTAAACAGTTTGATATTTTTGCTATGACCTCAAAAGATGAAGGAATACCAAGATGTTTAATGGAAGCTATGGGGATGGAGTTAGCAGTTGCTGCCTATGATATTCCGGGAATAGATCAGTTAGTCACGCATAATGAAACAGGTTTATTGGCTGAATTTGGAGATAAACTGACACTAGCTAAATATTGGATTGAGTTATTAACGGATGATATAAAAACAAAACAACTTGCTAAAAAAGCTAAATTTTATGTTGATGAAAAATTTTCAGGGCAAAGAATGGCTAGAGAGTATTCAGAACTTTTTAGAAGCTTGGTTAGTTAATGAAAAAAATTAAAGTTCTTCATGTGACTTTTGATATGACCATTGGTGGTGCACAACAAGTAATTCGCCAATTGGTTGAAAATATGGATGACTCAAAGGTTCAATCAGAAATTGTCTGTATTGATGGGAAATTAGGTGAAATAGGAGAAATGTTACAGGACATAGGGATTTCGATTCATTTATTGAAGCGCCAACAGGGCTTTGATTTTGATTTAATCAAGCAACTTCGTAAATTAGTAAAATCTAATCAATATGATGTTATTCATTGTCACCAATACACTCCTTATCTTTATGGCTTGATAGCGTCGTTATTTACATCAGGATCTGTTATTTTTACTGAACATGGTAGATTTTATCCGGACTATGGTACCTGGAAACGAAAATTATTGAACCCTTTTTTTAGTTTACTCACAGCGAAAATAACATCGATATCCGAAGCTACAAAATTTGCATTAGTAAAATATGAAAACTTCAATTCATCAGATATAGATGTCATATATAATGGAATTCAAGATTATAGTAGGATAAAAGTTGATGAAACATCTTTGAAACTGGAATTTAATATTCCTCAAAATGATTTTATTTTCGGTACTATTTCACGTTTACAACCTATAAAAAATCAGGAAATGATGATAAAGGCTTTTGCTAAAGTACATGAAAAGAATAGAAATATACATTTGCTGGTTGTTGGGGATGGTGAAAGCAAGGAGAGATTAGAATCATTAGCTAATGAATTACATCTCGAGGGGAATATAGTTTTCACCGGTTTTCAAAGGAATCCATTTCTATTTCATAAAATTATAGATGTATTTTTGTTGACTTCTTTTAGTGAAGGAACATCTATGACCCTTTTAGAAGCAATGTCATTTTCTAAGCCTTGTATAGTAACAAATGTTGGTGGTAATCCTGAACTTATCAAACATAATGAAAATGGATTTTTAATATCTAGTGGAGATATAGAAAATTTTTCTAATATGATGGAGAAACTATTAAATAAACCTAAAATATTAGCCCGAATGGGACATGATGGACGAAAAAAATACTTATCAATGTTTTCTATTCAAAATTTTATTAGTTCATTCAATTCAATTTATAAAGAGATGAAATGACGAACCGTTATAGATCTATGGATACATTAAGAGCGCTAGCAATTATCTTAGTTGTATTAGCGCACTCGGTTTTATCTTATGGTGCTCCTACTGGTTTAGCTCCTCTCCAGCTTGGGGGGAGTGGTGTTGATTTGTTTTTTGTTCTGTCTGGATGGTTACTTGGAAGTCAGTTGTTTAAAGAGATTTCAAAAACAAATAAACTTGATTATAAAAGATTTTTAGTAAGACGATGGATGCGAACGTTTCCGGCATACTATGCTGTTCTTTTTATGATAGTAATGCAACAATATTTAACTAAGGAAAACACTCAGTTTCCTTTTGACTATATCTTTTTCATTCAAAACTATAATTTTCCTTTAAGTTATTTCTCTATAACCTGGTCACTTTGTGTTGAAGAACAATTCTATCTTTTTATTGCTTTATTTTTAACCTTTACGATAAAAATTAATAAAAATTTACTAACTTTACTTTTAATTTTGGTTTTAGTTATTCCTTTTTTTCTAAGATTAAATGGATACTACGGGAATCATAACGAAACACATGTAAGTTTTGATGGTTGTGTTCTTGGTGTATTGTTATCTCAAATTTCCATTCAGCAAAAGGAGTTGTTTAATTATATTCAGAAACATATTGTTATTGTTGCCTTTTTATCAGTATTAATATACCTGTTTTTTTACTTAGCTAGATACTACCCTGAATTAGGGTATAAAGATCCAGATCGCTTATTTATGGTAATACTCTTTTCGACCTGGGTGTTGATGTCAAATAAAAATGATTATTGGAGAAGAGTGATATACTTTCCAGGTGCAAACTATATTGCAACAAGGTCATACGCATTATATTTGCTTCATCCAGAGGCTTTAGCTTTAAGTAAAATATTCTTTATAAAAAGTCATTTTGTTGTTTTTTTCATATTTACTTTTTTAGTTTCCCTTATTCTTTCAGAAGTACTATTTAGATGTGTTGAACGTCCTATAATGAATTCAAGAGAAAAATTTTACTTTTCTAAATCTTTAAGGTCATTATGATTGATTGAGTGTATTGAAGTAGTTATTCCTAATATATAGTAAACCCAGGGGTAGAATGCTACTCCGATAAACATCCCACAAATACAATAGACGTATAAAGAATGAAGTAAGGTTTCTGCTATGGCCTTATTTTTAATATTAGCAGCAGATCTTATTGTTTTTTGATTTGTTTTGTATATAAAAAGCAACATAATAAGATAAGTTGATAGTCCTATATATCCTGTTTCCCCCAATACTTCAAAATAAATATTATGAAAAGCTTTTCCATTTTCTAATATCTGAATCTTTTCTCCTTCATCAACATAGTTATGTAATTCAGTTGCATTTGCTACATAAGCGTAAAAGCCTCCACCAAAAAACGGTTTATCTTTAACATAATCGATAGTCCACTCCCAAACAATAAGACGACCTAAAGCGGAGCTCTCTTTTTCGGCCGATTTTAGAGTATCCATGCGTTCTAACCAGGAGTTTGGTAGGAAGGGGAATATTATGATTATGGCAAGAAAAATGCTGAAAATATATTTGAACTTTCTATTTGAACTTTTAAGGTTTAAATAGACAAATAGAGCGATACCAATTAAACCAGTCCGTGCATAAGTACCAATGATACCCAGAAAGCTGAAAAATAAAATAAACTTTGAAGTTAGGTTAATGTTAGGAAATATCTCCTTATAGGATGAGAATTGATAAAAATATAATACAAGAATAAGATTGATTGTACCGAGCATTGATAAGGTACTTGATTCAGACATAGTATCATTTATCTTTCCAGTAAAAAATCCATTTCCATATCCGCCCCCTCCAAAGAGAGTTTTAATACCTACAATTAAAATAAAGTAACTGATGCATGCAATAAGTACTGCAATAAAAAGGTCTATTTTCTCTCTAGTATTGATTACAAAGGGGATAAATAATGAAAAAATAAGAGTCTTAATTGTAAAATCAAATTTTAAAGATGCAAGGTATTGAAATTGAGCTAATTGAGTGCTGATAGTTACTACTATCATTAATAATAAAATTATAATTGTTGAGGTAAGAGTTTTAGGTTTTTTTATATCCTTAATATTAATAAGAAAACTAATAAAAAAAAATATTGTAAAAATTAATGATAAAGGTTTTCCACTTAGAAAACTTGTAGATAGTGCCTGAGGTTTTAATATGTCTATAAATATTACACTGCTTAATGCAACATATGGGCGATTAATACCAAATACTATAAAAGTGGTAAATATAATTAGCCAAAGTATGTCACTAATCATGGCCTATTTTTGCAATTTAATACAATTATCAGAATTATAAAAAAAAATATGAAAATTTTTATAAAAATATCAATCATTACTGAATATCAGATTTGTTGGAGTGTTTGGTTTTCTAACATATTCTACCACTCCAATATCAGGTTTAATGTCCCGTTTAGTTCCATATAAATCTCTGTCTAGCATTGTAGACGAGGGAAAGCCAGAATCTACTCCAGATGAATCTACAGATAGTGAAATAGTTGAACCAATAAAGCTAATCTTTGGATCTGTAAAGATACTTGTCTCAAACTCTGGAGTCAAAAGATCTGGGAATGATGAACTAAAAAAAATATTATTTTTTGATTCGGTGATATTAGAAGTTGCTTTTAGGTACTTTATATTACGATTGGCAATAATAATATTATTGTTAAATTTAATTTCTGGGTTAATTAATGGTGAATCTTTGTATCCAATGACCACGCCTTCAAAAGTTTCATTTAGATCTGATCCGAAGTTTATAATTGTATTGTTTTCTACATGCATATAACTGGATTGCATTTCATAAGCACCTAGTCGTAAAGCAGTGCTGTAAGGAATTAGATCATCATCAAGCGCTTTATAGCTAAAACCTGTATTGATTAACAAATTATTTTTAATTTCAACATTTGTTTTCCAGCAAATATCATCTCCAGCAATATCATTAGTTGCAACGCTTATACCTGCACCAACTTGATCGGTTATTACATTGTTAGTAACTTTTATGATCCCAGAAACCTCTGCACAACTTGGATCACCATAGTTTTCATCATAAAAATGAATTCCATATTGAGCTTTATTCTCGTGTAGGTAATTATAGCTGAAATCCCAACCAGTTGTTATTTTTGCATTTGGGTTTCTAACAGAAAAGTAAGTAGTATGGTGAAATCTACTGGTATTTTCGCATCCAATATCAAAGATCTCATTGCCATACATTTTACTCCTATCACCACCATTTCCAGTGGAGCTTATTGCACCTGACCATCCGTTTATACAGGTTTTTGGGTTTTCACCTAAAAAATTTCCAACATATCGACCATTAGCGACTAATATACCAATATCTGATTCACTTGGATTTCCTGCATCGGGTTCTAATGTAGGATCTCGGTCGCCAACAAGAATTCTATATTTTGACATATTGATATTATAAGAGTAGTAGGGGAGTAGACCGATGTCATCGGAAACAATATTAGCGGTTGTACCTGGGTATGAAATGAAACTGATAGGATCATCAATTGTCCCACTAATTTCCCTCAAATAAAACCCATAACAAGTCCCTCCTGTTGTACAAAAGTCGGGTTCATTATTACCAATACTATATACTATATCACCTTCATTTAGTTTTTTATTACCAAGCCCTCCATTTGATGAATTAACATCTGCATTGACATATTTGCAAGGTGAAGAAAATGTACAGTCATTAGAATTATTCCCGTTATCACTAACCCATAATATTCTCCCTCTATCACTAACATTAAATGGGAGTGAATTACTTGATGTCATATCAACAGTGACTTTGATTTCACTTGAACCCAAAGGTAAGTGAGGTAATGAAAAGGCTATTTCTTGCATTCTATGGGAAGCAAATAAATTCGCTGGACCTCCAGGTAATTGACCATCAGCATTTTTCCAATAATAAATATGGCTTGCCTCAAGGGTTTTTCCATCACTCCCCGTTAGTAATACTTTGCCCTTTTTAGTACCTAAGTTATTGCCCCAAATGGTAACGATGGCTCCAATGCCTAAATTGTCGTTTAGACCTGATGATGGGCCACTGACAATATCACTAAATAAAATAACTGGATCACTTGCAAGGACTATTCTATGAAAAGAAAATAGTAAAATAAGTAGGAGATTTAATGTATTCTTTGTCATATTTGGATTCATTTATCATTTACATGAAAACAAACAATTTAGCACTTGACCCTCAACTAAGCAATGCCTTTAGGTATGCCGCATTTATAGCTACTATTTTAGTCGTAGCAATCCATTATAATACAAAGAATTTTATAAGTTTATCTAATGGGTATACAGTCAATTATTATATCCAGGAGTTTATAACCAATGGGGTTGCAAGAGTAGCGGTCCCTTTTTTTGCTTTAGCATCAGGCTTTTTTTATTTTATCAAATATAATGAATTAAAAGACTATAAAAGGTTGATAAAAAGTAGAGTGCGCTCTTTACTTATTCCTTATGCGTTAGTATCTCTTTTTATCTATATAACTGAAGTTATTTATGCTGACTATAAAGGTAATTTATTTGAGATTACATTATATCTAGTTTTGAAAGATGTATTGATTATTCCTATATCTGTTCAATTCTGGTTTTTAAGGGATTTAATGATCCTGGTGATGGTTGCTCCTCTACTTTTTGTATTTGCAAAAAAAATGAAATTGACTTTCCTTTTGGTATTGTTTTTTTTATGGTATTTCGATATTGAATTTATGCCCTCTGTTGAAGGTTGGCATCTGCTTAGTATAGAAACCCTGTTTTTCTTTGTATTAGGAGGATATTTATCCAAAAAAAACATGGACTTCTTGAAGCTAGTTAGTTCACCTAATAATATATATCTAATTATAATAGTTTATTTAGCAATAATATTATTAAGAGTTTTTTTGTACCCTGATTTTTTAGATGGTTATATCGATAAATATAATTTTCAGGGGCTAATTCTTCAAAAAACACATATATTAATTGGGGTGTACTTATTGTTATTATTTTCTTATAAAATAAATAATAATAAAATACTATACTTATCAAATTTTGTTTTTTTTGTTTACTTGTTTCATGTTTATCCATTAAGTCGCTTGATAAATAAAATAACAGATTTTTTTATTATTGATCAGTATAAATTTTATGTTAATTTTTTACTGGCAAATTTTATGTGTTTTTTAATAGCGATAGTTTTAAAGAGCATTTTACCAACTGTATATAAATATATTAGTGGAAATAGATAGTTAAAATGAATGGTATGGAACTAAAAGAGTTGTTTATAAAAAATAAGTTTAAAAAATTTATTTTTGTTCAACCAGGTGGTAATTGGGGAGATTTTCTGATTTATTTTGGTGCCGAACATTTGGCGAATAGTTGTGGTATAGACTTTACAAGCTATACTAAAGAACAGTTTTTAGATATTGATACTTTACCAAAAAATGATCAAGAATATGTTATTTATATACATGGTGGAGGCGCATTTAATGAATGGTGCTCTGCTTCAGCATTTCAAATTTTGCAACATGCTGTTGACTTACAAAACGCAATAATAATTTATGGTCCATGTACTTGTGGTGATAATGTTAAGTTCCTAGAAGAAAAATTTTCTAAAATTTTTAACACTTTAACTGATTTTCAATGTTATTTTTATTCAAGAGAAAATATCACATTCAATATATTAAACTCGCTTAATTGCTTCCCAAAAACTGTATCGATTTTATTTGATTGTGATACGGCTTTACACGCTGATAAGGAAGCAATATTGGATTATTGTGATGTTGAAGAAAGATTTGATTACGATTTTTTTGCTTTAAGAGAAGATAATGAACAGCCTAATTTTAGTTTTAGTAAAAGTTATACTTCAGTTCATTTTGATCCAGCTATATGGTGTAGGAGTTTTAAGCATTGGTTAATCGTTCATATTAATGCAAAAAAAATTATTACTAATAGAACTCATTCAAGTATATTAGGAGCAGTTTTAAAAAAGGAAACACATTTATTAGATGGAAGCTATCATAAGAATAAAAGTATCTGGAAAGACTTTTTGATAGAAAAGGGCGTTTATTGGGAAGAAGAATCTTATATTAAGCAGCTTTTAAAATATAGCTTAATCGACCGAGTGATACCAGGTTTTTTAAAAAAGAGCTGGAAATTTAACTATTATTATCTGTTACTTCAAGGAGTTCCTTCAAATAAATTGATTAGTAAAAATGTAAGCGCGAATAAACCCACCTACTAGGAAGAGTTCCTTTTCGCCTGAATAATTGTCTCCAGATAAACAGGGGCAATCATGAACAAAGAAATCAGTCTGAAGCACTGTCCACTATCTGGGCTGAGCACATCAACGACAGGTTTGCTATGCATCTGACAGTAATGCTGTTTTTCTGATCCATTCACCTGTTGATCCCTGATTTGTTTTTCCAGGGTGTACAAGCGAGCAATATAGGTCAATGCCCATGCTGTGGCTTCAGGCTCACTCTCGGCTGATCATTCAAAGTAACCGTCTGGCATGCACCTAGCACTGAGCATGGATGAGATCTGGCTTTATCTTCTGGTATTGCTCATAGACCGGTTTCGTATTGTGCGATCAATTGCCTCCAGTTGGCTTTGCTGTGGACTATGCGTGGTTTACGCTTGATCAACTTAAACCGGAATCGCTGATCATCCTCACCAGAATACCCAACATTGAAGTAATGGATCAGCTGGATCGAGTTGCTGTGCATCGTTACCACTTTTGAGCAGCATTTTTGTCACCATTTCTACCAGAAACTGAACCACTATTTTACTATTTCTGATCGATAGTGGCAGTTATTTTTGTGAATTTATCTAATTTAATCAATAGCTTGGGGAGTGGGAGTTTTTCAGGGACAGCTACTTAATAATAGAAGGCATATAAGTTATATTTATGACTACAGTTCAATTTTATCAATCGCTTCATTAATTGTTAAAATGTCTAAGTTTTTCTTATTACAATACTGAATAAACCATTTAAAATCATTGATGGATGTTCCCCAGTCTGTATAGTTATCACTAATATCATGAGTGTAAAAAATGACCCATGCATTTTTTTTTATTGCTTGATCGATAATTCTTGCAATTTTTTTTCGACTAAACTCTTTTGAATATAAGTTGATAGATTTTAAATGCGCAAAATTTATTTCATTTTCATTAATTCCTTGCTCAGTTGTGCGCAATGACCGAAATTTTTTTAATAAAGCTCCTTGTGCAAACCAACTAATTTGGCCTAGTGGATATGAAAAATTTGTTATTTTTACATCAGGTAAAACATAAGAAATATGTTCAAAATTTTTCTTACATTCTAATTCTACAACTTTTTTAGATTCAAACCGTAAACTGTTATGTGAAAATGTATGGCACGCAATCTCATGCCCACCTTGATATAATTTATGTAAATGATCAGAATTAAGAAAAAATTTTTCTTTATCTAGTGAATCTCCAATTCCACTAGCAACATAAAATGTTGCTGTATAATCAAACTGATTTAATATTGCAAGTCCATTTTCAACTGCTGATCTTGGCACGTCGTCAAAAGTTATTGATACGATTGGCTTTTTTAGTCTTAACTTAACTTTTTTGGAAGTCAAACGTTTTAATAAATAGCTTATGAATTCTTTTGCAATTTTAAACAATGGTTATGTCCGGTCATTAATAAGAATAATATTTTCATTGACTAAATTTTTTGTTAAAGAGAATTTATATTGATTGTCTCCATCTTTTTGAAAATTTAAATCCTTAAATACCTTTCCAACTGGCTTATTACGATCGTTTTGATTAAAGGTGAAATAAATATATTGTTGATCTGTAAAACTTTTATATTTTTGTATTATCCATGTAAAAAAGGCGTGCTCTACTCTTTTAGATTGGATTCTACAGCTAAATGCTACATCTGTTACTTTAGGTATAGTTTTATCAATAACACAAAATCCAACAGTTCCATATGATCCATATATATCTTCACACTCTAATTTGTAAGTATCAAACTTTGGTGATTCAACTAACCTTTTAATCTCTTGCTTGTTATAACGAGTACCTGAAAAGTTCATTTGATTAGTACGCTGAACTAGTTCGTGAATGCGATCTAAATTATCACTGTCAGCAAATTCTATATTTATAATTATTTTTGATTCTCTTAGAAAACTTAAATAATCACCATCGAAATTGTTTTTATTCTTTTTCCGTTTTCCCTGGTTTTTGTAAAATTCTCGTCTTAAATGAGATTCAGTAGAAATTTCTGGAGAAAAAGCAGGTTGAGAAAGTAGTTGATTATAATAAATAGAGTCAATGACTCTAACTTCTGGGTGTTGTGATAAAACTTCTTCTCTTTCAAATGCTGAGTCATCAATAAAAACAACTGTATCAGGTGCGATATTAAAATTATTGATAATACGATGTACAGATATACTTTTAGGTTCCCAGTTAATTTCAGGAAAGACAAAATAATCAAATATTTTTAAAGACTCTAGTTTTTGTCTAGTTGATTCAAAATCATTTTTACTAGATATAGAATTTACTATCCCTCTTTTATCTAGAGTTTTTATGATACTTTCAATTCCTTCTTTTAATTTAGGAGTTGTATCGTTCTCAATTTGCTCAACTAAAATACCATCCCATAGAGTATTATCTAAATCCCAAATAACAACTTTTACTTTTTTATCTGTATCTGAATAGGAATTTAAAGATGAATTATTGTTATTTAGAGAAAACTTAACAAAACCAATATATCTTAGGAATAAAGAAGGAATATATGTACTTGGTGTACTGATGTTAGGTACTAAAGATATACTACTGTCGTCACTTTCATTTATAAATGGAATAATGTCTAAATAACTGATTTTAATAAAGTTAAACCCCTTAGAAAACATAACTCTTTTCTGGAAAGGAGTTTTACCTTTAATCTGATTTTTAGATCTTATCGATAAGGTGAAATCTGTTTCAAAATCATGGGGGTTGTAAGCTTCGATAACAAAAAATGAAGGTTGAAATAATTGTTTTTTTTGTAATAAGTTATTTACTAAATGCTTCTTTATTTTACGTGCTATTCGACTTGAAAAGCCGGTTCTTCCAAAAAACCTAAAATTATCATCAGGAATAGATCGAGCTAAAGCTTCTATCTTGGAGATTTTCTTATTTAATGTATCGATGTCTTTTATATCTGCAACTTTGTCTGTTCCTGTGGTCAGCAAATTAGCCCATTGCTTGAATTCAATATGCACGATTGTTTTCAATGGAGTCTTTTCATCGCATATTTTGGCAAACCCATTAACAAAACGCCTACATTTAGAATCATTACGAGGGATGTATAAATCGCAAGTTAAATAACATTCAGGCATCGCGCACTCAGTACAATGCTCTTCCCATAATAAGGGTGAAATTGCTTCTGCTGAATCTCTCAATAATGTATTTTGAGTGAAAGCAATGGTTGCTTCTTTTAATTTATCAGGTTTTAGTGCTGTAGTTGCAGATACTTCAAATTCAAACATGTTAATCCGTAAACGATTTCATATATTCATACTAATGATACAAACAAAAGACCCACATAACTATTTAAAAAATTGTATATAGAAGAGCAAAACTCAATTTTGATTCTAGCCTTTCAGAGCCTCAATTGAAAAATACCCACTACCGCAATATTAGAAATCTGAATCATCATTAGTGGGACATTTGTTCTGAACGTTAATAAACTTATTCAGATAGATTGCTGGTTAAGAGTATTCTAACCCATTTAATAATATAAGAACATTTGCTCTTTCACCCGATTCACTGCATCTAGCTTAAACTCTTTAGTATCGCCTATTTAAGTGTCCTATGATATTGAATTACTTCATATTGAGGTAAAACTCAATACACATTAATATTACTACGATATTTCACAGTTTATGATTTTCATTATAAATTTGTCTAATCAGCTTAGTAATAAAAATATTTTTTTTATCTTTTGCAATGTTAATTGATATCAATGTAATTAAGCTAAAACAATAAATTAGAAAAAAAACAATTGTTTTTATCAAAAGGTTTAAAAAAACTGATTCTAAATCTACTACATGGCTAGAAATACTGGATAGATAAGCAGCAAAGAGTGGAGTTAAAAGTGAAAATAATAGCTTAATTATTTTTAAATCAACCCATAAACTCTTTAGATATGTAAATAATATTAAAATTAAGGCTATTCCGAGTAACCCTCTATTTAAAGCAAAATCTGCAATATTTTGATAGGGTAAAGCGAGCATTAGCAGAATTATTAAGGTGCTACTGACCAGGTCAAAGATAAATATCTGTTTAACTTTACCAGTAGCTATAAATAATTGGCTGAATAGCTGAATAATTGCTATCCCATATAATAAGATAGAAAAATTTCTGAGTATTGGATTGGCATCTAGCCATTTTTCACCCAATAAAAAGTGGATAATTGAGTAGGATTCAAAGTAAATAAAAAAACATAGAGGAATTATTATTAAGTTGAGTATATAGAAAGCTAGTTCAAATTTTTCTACTAGTTCTTTGGTGTTATTTTTAATTTTAGAAAAGGCAGCTAATAAAGGAGTTAGGGCTGGCAAGATAATGTCTATACTCGGCATAACAGATAGATCTCTTGTTATGTGGTATTTACCTAATTGATCTGCAGGGAATAATGATGAGACGATAGCGGTGTCTGCTTGAGCTCTAACATAACCTAGAATTCCTTTGTAAAATAACCATTGAGAGAATGCCCATTGTTTTTTTACATTTTGTAAACAAAGTTTGGGTCTAAATGGGTGGAGCAGATAAGACCCTATGGTCAAGACAAGGAAGGATACTATGCTGCCTATAATGACTGCCCAATAAGTATGGAAAGTGTAGGCAATAACTATGACTGTGATAAAACTAGTAATTTTTTTGATTAAATTTAATTTAAATTCTTGAGAGTAGTCTAGCTTTTTTTTAAACAGAACAAAGCCAGGGTTTTTAAGTGCCCCGATAATTAAAATTAGTGATATCGCATATAAGATGCTCTCCAGTTCTGGTAGTTCATAATAAATAGCTATTGGTTTCACTGAAAAAATTAGAAAAACCCATAATATTACTCTGAATATAATGTTTAGTGTCCACACTGTATTTAAATCGTCGCATGTGATATTTGTTTTTTGGATTATGTATTGGTCGCCTCCTATTAGAGTTAATGCTTCGAAAAAGTATATAACAAGCATAGCTATTGCAATTATGCCAAAGTCAGCTGGCATTAATAAACGGGCTAGTATTAAGGTGCTTATTAAGCCTATTGCGCGCTCAAGCATTTTAACACTGACTAATAAGTAAGAGCCTTTAATAACTTTAGAACTAAGTGATGGCATCTGTTTAATATAGAGTCAGGTAATAGCCAATAAACCAGAATATAGTTTGCATTGCTATAACAGAGTTTGTAGACAATTTTTTGTTATTTTTTAGAAATGGAAATTTTATTATAATTTTAATACCTTCTAATATAAGAAGTATTATACCAACTAGATATTTTAAAAAAGTTCTTTTATGAGAAAAATTTTTCCGGGTGGATTGACCAAAATAGAAGCTCCTCATGAGCCTATATTTTAAAGTTAATTCGTTTGACTTTACAATATTATAAGCGAAATTGTTAGCATCATACCAATAGAGGTTGCCGCTTCTTTCAGACATATTATCAGAGATACGCTTAAACAAATCTGTTTCTTCTCCAGCTCCTAGTTTATTACCATTCATGCCTAGTGAGGTATTAAACCCAGATAAACTTTTTAATGTGGTTTTTTTTATAGCCATACAACTTCCACAAAATCCCTGCTTTTCCTCATCACTAGTTAAAAAACGTGAGGTATTCCCTTTTTCTCTAGTTTCAAAATAGTCATCAAACCAAAAAGGAGGTTTCACATCATAATGTGGAAGAATTTTAAACCCTACAGCTATAGGTTGAGGGTGTACGGTATTGATTGATTTAATGATCTTTGAGAGAAGCAAATTAGGTGCAAGTGTTTCATCGTCTAAAAATAGGATGTAATCACCATTAGAAACTTCAATTGCCAAGTTTCTTGCATAACTTAATCCTTGCCGTTTTTCAGTGAAAAGCTTCAAATTTTTATATTTCGGGATTAATGAATTTACTATAGATACCGTGTCATCTGATGAGTTATTATTGATAATTATTAGTTCATACTGATTGTCGTCAATATCTTGATCTTGTAGGGTTTCGATACATCTCTTTAAAATTACTGATCGATTATATGTACAAACGGCAACAGTTATAAAGTTAACATGGTTCATATTTTTTTTGCCAATCGCATTCCGAACAGCTCAATATATCTATAAGATAGATGTGCGATAAGTAAGGTTAATATTAAAGTAGTAGGTACGAGTATTATGAGTTTGAATCGGTATAAGTCGAATTTAATTATAAATAAAATTGTTATACCGATGATTAAATTATGATATAAATATGCACTATATGAGATATCGCCAAGCCATTTTAATAATTTGGCTAAATGTGAATTCATTTTTGCACGCCAAGATAAAACAATGGCGACTGAAATTATTGCAAAAACTCCATAAAAGTTCCATTTATTTGAGATGAAAATAATATCTGGTAGTTTTATCCAGTCATTAGTAACCGAAGATACTAGTGCCAATATGCTAGTGATTAAAAATAAAGTTAACGTGTTATTTACTTTGCAGAATGGTTTTAAGTTCTGGTACAAGTACCCTAGAGCAACCCCACCAATGAAACTGTATGATAAAGTAAAAAATCTGGTATCTATGAGTTCACCAATTGTGGCCATACCTGGAATGAAATAAAGTAACAAACTTGTAAAAATTAAACCTGTTAATTTTGATTTTTTTAAAATTAAAATTAACACTGGAAATATTAAATAATATTGAAATTCAATTGGTAAGCTCCAAAATGCATTGTTAAATTTACCTGTTGAACCAAGGTGATTAAAGGTGAGAGTTAAATACGTAATATAATCTGAGATATTGACAGGAGATAAAAATTGATATTCAATCCAATTTCCTTTCGGGGTGATATAATTGGATGAAAATATTGGTCTAAACACAGAATATAATAATATTGAAATAAAAAACGCAGGCCAAATTCTGAGTATCCTTTTTATCATGTACGATGCTGTACTTTGATAGTCTTTAATTTTATGGCTATAACTTATGTAGAGAGTGCACCCGCTAAGTACAAAAAATAACAATACACCAAAAGTACCTAAGTCTAATGCTTTATAAATAAAATAATTATTTGCTGTATCTTTATTACTATAAATGCTTTCTGTGGATCTTAAAATATGACTAAAAATCACTAATACTGATGCTATCCCACGTAACCATGTAAGTTGAGGTAAATAAGTATTCATATTATAAGGGTTATATTTTTTTAAACATTTTAAGCACCGTTTTTATTTTAGTTATTAATTTAGCCCTTGCTTTACTGTTTAGATGAATGCCATCTCCAATATCGTATTTAATATCAAGAGTTTGTTTGTTTTTTTGAGTAAATAAATGGTGAGTTTTTATACAGGTTAAGTATATACGAGCATCACATATAACCGATAGCTTTTTATTAAATGATTTTATTTTATTTGAGAGTTCAATTGAGTATATTTTCGAGTTATTATTAATTGGATATAATTCCAGGATGAATATTTTACTGATTTTGGGTAAGTTTAAAATAATTTTATTTATATTATTAACAACATAGTTAACATCTTTTGTTTTTAAGTCATTGAAGCCTATGCCCAGAATAATTGAGTTAGCTGTTTTAAGAGACTTGTATAATTTTATTCTACTCAGGACACCATCCGTTGTATCACTACCTATACCTAAGTTTATACTTTTTAAATTGATAATCTGATTAGTTAAGCTTTGGATATGACTGTCCCCAATAAAGTGTATAAAGCCTGAAGGTATTAATTCACTTTGTCTTATTTGAAAGGATAGGGTTTCATTATAATAATTGTTATTCTGGGCTTTATTTAGGCCAATTGATTGTTGATATGAGGCAAAGTAAGAAATTAAAATTATTCCGATAATGATGCTAAAGAGTACATAGACGGATATTTTACACTTTGAATTTTTATTTATTATTTTCAAGATGGGTGAGTTGTAAATATTTTTTAGTAATAACGGGCCAAGTTAATTCTGCAGTTAGGTTTCTTGATATGAGAGACCTATCAAATTTATTATAAGATTTTATAATAGTATCAGACCATTCAGAAATATTTAAATTATCAATGATCTTACCATTTGTTTCATTGATCATGTCTTCTGGACCGGCTGTTTTCGTTGAAATAACAGGGCATCCACAATAAAGAGCTTCTAAAACAACCATGCCATAGATTTCATAATCACTGGCTAATAAGAATAGGTCAGAATACTCGTATAAACTTTTTAAGGATTGCTGCCTAACTTTACCTAAATACTTTACATTCGAAGTAAGGTCTTTCTGGGTTAAGAGTCCTTTTTCAGGCCCATCGCCTGCAATCAAAAGATAGTAATTATCATTTATCAGGTTAGCCGATAGTTTAAGTAAAAACTGAATATTTCTCCTTTTTTCAAGGCTACCGACATAAAGAAGTATTTTGCTGTCTCTAGGGATATTTAGTCTTTTTTCCCAATTATGAGGTTCAGAATTTTTAAAATTAGTAATATCCAGTCCCACAGGTAAAACTTCGACATTTTTAAATCCTTTAGAGCTTAAGTATTTTTTTGCTCTGAAAGTTTTAGTTAAAGCAATGCTTAGGTTCTTCTTAAGTATTTTAGACAGTGTAATGTCGTATAGCAATTGATAAAATCGTTTCAAGCGACTTGAATCAGCTTTGTAAATACCTTGATATATTATAAACGGAATATTTTTATTGCTTGCATAAATCGATGTTAAAAATGTTGTAAATTCATTCTGTTCATTACAATGAATTAAACTGTATTTATGCCGCCTTAATTCATTAAAGAGACCATAAAAAACTGCTTGTTCAATAATCGGGATTTTTTTGTAAGGTAAGTCAATAAACTTAACACGATCACATTCTTCGTGTTCACGATAGATTACTTTGTTTGTATTGCAGGGTGTATAAATGTGTAATTCATAACCAAATGCAGCAATAGATTGTGCTAATCCAACTTCTTGAGAGTTATAATAATTACGATCTGTATTTGTGGGAAAAGTTTTTATAATAGCTATTTTTTTCATTATGGTTCAATTTTTTAAGATGAGAAGTTCAATCCAATAATATTTGATAATACCGACTTAATAGATAGTTTAATATATTAGGTATTTTTTACTTTGCCTTTATAATATTGTGAATTAATTTAAACCTTTTCAATTAGATCATTTTTTCGCAGAATTGTTTATTTTTTAGATTTAATCATTCTTCTAATATAACTAGAGTTTAGAGCGAAAGAGACTGGTCAACCTATTTTTATCAGTTTGATTCAGGTCATCACTATGACTCATTTTCACTATTTTTTGCTGCTTTGATCGTATTTTACTCAACATACTCACTTCCTCGCCAATTTGGCGGTTCGAATTTTTTGCATTTACCATTCCACCATGCCCGTAAATTAACATGGCGAGAAATTATCAACAGTCCTTTACGTATCTGTCCGGCTGTTATCGGAATTTCTCTGTGCCACGGTGAATGCTGAAACAAAGCCTGAACCGTTGATGTCGAGTAAACAGGCGGGCGATATCCAGCTATGACCACCGACCTTTTTCTAACCATTTAAACAGCTGGTCCAGTGCCAGGACATGTCCATCATTAATTAAGCATCCGTCACAAACCCTGTCGAGGTCAGCATAGAACCTAAGAGTAACTCTATAAACGTAACCACAGATCTTGGGGGTAACGTTTTACTTGAAAATGTGATCAAATAGAGTAGTTCACGGGGGATACGCGAATATCCTGCTGTGTTCATAGCGGCCTTCAGAGCTCGAATTGGGTTGCTATGTCAACTATATATTTGTATTTTTTTAAGTTTTGTTTACTCCTGAAACTCTAAACTCTAGTAATATAATCTAAATTTAGTTAATACTATAATCTATCAATACCTATGAATACTGAAAATAATGAAAAACAAGTTTTAATTAGTTTTGTAATCCCTGCATATAATGAAGAAGATAGTATTGGGAAAACGCTTATCTCTATAAGAGAATTTACTCCTGATCAAATCAATTATGAGGTTATTGTAGTTGATAATGGTTCAATTGATAATACTGCACAAATTGCATGCTCGTTAGGCGCTAAAGTGAAGTGTATTCCATTAGTTACTATTGCCTCTGCTAGAAATTTTGGTGCCAGGGATGCAAAGGGGGACGTATTAATATTTGTGGATTCAGATATCTTGCTTACTAAAGACTGGTCAAGGAATATTCTAAAGGTAATCACGAGTCTATTAAGAGATAAATTATTAGTGACTGGTTCAAGAGTCTTACCCGTTGATAATATATCGTTTTTAAATAAATACTGGTTCTATCGAATGACTACTTATGATGCTCCATATATTAATTCAGCACACCTAATAACCTCTAAAGATCTATTTCACTTGATAGGTGGTTTTTCTGCGGATTTAAAAACAGCTGAAGATTATGATTTCTGTATGAAGGCTAAAAAAGTTGGTTCTAAAATTGTCAATGACTCTTCTTTACCAGTAATTCATTTAGGTTATCCGAAAACTATTTCTGCATTTATGAAAAGAGAGCGTTGGCATGGAAGACAAGATTTTAATTCTATTAGTTCATTTATAGAATCAAAAATTGCTTGGTTAGCAACTTTTAATATTTTATCATTTATACTCTTTATTTTGCTGAGTGTGTGGCTAGGTAGTTATTCTGTACTCTTATTATATCCTTTAATTATGTGGGGCTTCTCAGCTCTTTTAACTATGTATAAGTTTGGTTTAACACCACTTTCTTTGTTAATGGGGACTTCACTTCTGTTTTACTTCTATCTCTGCGGGCGATCAATGGCACTAATAGATCGCTTTTTAAAGTAAAGTGTAGGCACTATTTATTAAGTCTTACTTTTATCCATAGATATTCATTTTTTAAGTTAAGTTTTATTAATTTATGCGCTAAACCCGATAGAAATTGAGCTAATATTTTATAAACTGTGAGTTTTTTATCTGTAATTATTAATTCAGTTATTGTGGATTGCTGAGATTTTTTTGTCGAGTCATCTATATAATTTATTTGACTTTGCATCAGTATAGCCAATATACGTGTTGTTTCATTTTTCTTCTCTAAAAAGTGTTGGCTTATGTACTTTTCAAATAAATCTATTTTATTTTCTATATCTTGCTTAAGGTCGTAAGAGGCATATTTTAGGTAGTTCCTAAGTAAATATAATTTTCGGCAGTCCTGTGCTACCCAGGTATCATTTGGATAAATAAGCAAATGAGAATTTTCTAGATAGGGTTGTTCATTATCTACAAGCCACTGAGTATAATAACAAAAAGAATCCAAAGCATATTGGTAATCATTATCTAATGTATTTTCTGACTCTTTAGTTTTAAGGAAGCTTAAGAGGCTTTGTAAAAAGATTGTGTAGTGCCAATGACTTTCTATATCAGTCATTAAGTGCCTTTGCTTAATGTCGTCAGCAGGACCTATAGTTTCCTTGATGACTTTGCTGGCTTTCATCAGTATTTTTTCATCATTATTTAAGTCATAAGCATCTAAAAGGCTATTTAGATAGTTTCCTGTACCTCTATTTAAAGGGAAATTGTAATTAAATAAATACTCACTTTTTAGAACTCGTTTGATATTTTTAACATCTTGTTTTAAAAAATTGATTAAAAACTCAATAATCGTGTTAGTTCCTTCGTTAGAAAATCCTGCCCATTTAGTCATCTTTATAGTACTTTTTTTTGCTTGATAATTTCCAGTTATCCAATAATAGTACTTTAAGCCTTTACAATAATTATGTTCTGAACCGGGGCCTCCCCCAGATTGTTCAACATGATCTACTTCCATGTGTTTTTTGGAGAATGTTCTGTGCGAACAAGTCCCGGCATCAAGGTAATGGTCAGTATGCCAAAACAGTCCATTGTTATACTCAGCTTTATCCAGATTCGTATGATATATATCAATATCGATGACGTGCCTGGCCAGGTCATCCATCAATTCAAACCAACGGTAATCTCCTGTCAAAATGAATTGCCTGGCAAACCCATAAATAGGGTCATATTGATTGTTGTAGTGTGAAACAAGTGAGTCATCATTTCCATGTTCCAAAGTTTCATGGTCGGCCCATAGTTCTCCAAAATTTCTCCATCCGTATTCATCTGCCTCTTCACGTTTTATAAAGAAATTATTTTCTCCATTTATCCCTTCGTGTATCAGAGTATCAAGTGGGCCAGGGTTATAAATTTCTGAAAGTCCTGGCATGGCTTTAGATATTGCGAAATATTTTAATGGTATTGATATGTGAATAGAGTCCTCTAATTGCAGTATCTCTTCTGATGGATCTCCAAATTCAAGATAAATCGTATGAGTTTTTTTTTCACCCCCCTGTAACTCATAATCACCTTTGGGCTTTTTCGGGAATAATTCTATAGAGAGTTCGTTATTTTGTAGTGAGATTGCTTTTGGGAAATTTTGCCAGAAGTTTTTTATATGTGCTGATATTTTTATAGCCTGATTGCTATCCTTACAGATGATTGTTGGTGATGCTCTGTAACCTTTATTTATGATTAATTTATCAATGGAAAGTTGATAGCCCTTGAAGCTAACGCTAATTTCATCATTTCTATCAATATGTATCGAATGGTTCCATTTTTTACCACCACTACTATCCTGATATAGTCTGAATTGTTTGCAATTGGTAGATTGCCATTCTGAGTCTATTTCAGTTTTCCAGTTTAAGGATTGAAAATTTTCAAATTTAAAGTCTAGTGACAACTGGTCGAAATAGATTGATCCCGGGTCGCCCAGATCCCAAAAACCACCAGGGTGTTTAGCTGCTTTTGGGTTATGGATCGTAAAGTCAATTTTACAAAGTTGACTCTCATTATAAAAATCTAGTGAAGCTGTAAATTTTGCAAATTCTTTTCCATTGTCATCGAAATGTCCATTTAATATGATATTTTTCCGAATATAGGAATGGCTTTCATCCGAAGTATCTATTTCATCAATGATCGGCATATATTCTTCTTTATTTATTCCTTTTAGAACTATAGAGGAGTAGAGCTGTTTGAATTGGACGTTGTTAACTGATAATGGGCTTAGAAAATTTTCTGTATCTCTTTGGATTTTAAAAACGGCTTTTCCAGTATTAATAGAAATAGCATCCTTTTCGGATTCCAATGTAATCACAGAGAATGAAGTTTGATTAAATTGTTTATTATGTAACTGGTATTCTATATTACTGTTTTTATTAACCGTAGCGAAAAACTCTAATTTTATCCAGCGTAAACTTTTATCGTGCCAAATAGCCGTTGTTTGAATTTGCGAGTTTATTGTTTCACCCTGTTCGTTCATTAAGGATAACTGCTTAGTTTTTGTTATTAGACCTTTAGGTAAAGGTATACCTATGCAAACGGGGTATTTGCTAACTTGGTTATTTTGAGGGTTCGATATTTTTATCTGAACTGGAAAATATTCTTCCATTGGATTCATTTTATTAATTTTAGTTTGTTTAAGTTTAATATGAGAAGTATTTAATTGTCATTCACTCATACTCATGATTTTTATCCTTTTTTGATTAGGATAAAATATTTTTAGATATGGGGTTCATCCCTAGATTAGTAAATGGTATTTCTACGGGTTACTTATCCAAAAAATTATTAGGAATGACTACTGCATCTATTCATATAGTATTCAATTAGAAGCTCCCATTAGGTAATGCACTAGTTTCAGCTGGAAATGAAAGGATTTCAGATAGTTGACTTTCTATGCCCTGATTATTGACAGCGGTCATAGCCAGGTAGTAATTGGTATTGCTCTCCAGAATTATTGAATTCTCTTCAATGGGATAACTTGTAGAGTAAACTTGGGCATCAATTTCAATCATATTATCCCACGAGCTGGAATCTGTTCCATAATATATTCTGTAGTGGGTTAATTCTTCAACTGGTAATGTAGTTCCATCTTCGTATTGGGTTGGCTTATCCCAGGTTAAAGTATAGGTCTGATTGCCTAGTACTATGGGGCCATCATCAGAACTACCACAACCAGACAGGCTAATCATGAAAATTAGTAAAGATGTAAAAAATATTGTCTTTTCATTTTTGATATTCACAATAAAAAATCCTAATGCTCTGTTTATGGGGCAAATTTAACGATATTTGGCCCTAATCTATTAGCTATAAGTATAGGCAATTTTTTCCATACTGTGATTAATAGTTTAAATTTCGGGTTGTTCGGATTTATTTCTGGCAGATTTTGATCTTCGGGTAACCAGTAATGCCAATAAAGGGGGTATGGTTTTGCACCCCATTGCTTTTTAAACTTGTATGTATTTGCGTTTTTACTGGATCGTCCAAAATCAAATATTTTATAACCATTTTGTTGTGTATGTTTTAGTATTTCCCAGTATAATTTCATATTGGCATCGTATTTGTTAGCGGACTTTAATGTCGATGCCCAGGGAATTTCCATCGTATTTTTCCAGCCTACTAAAAATCCAGCCGAGACAGGCTTTTGATTTTTGTATATTACGCATAGTTTTGATGAAGATATTAACCGAAGCATATTAATAAATAATTGCTTGCTATATACCGGTGTACCTAAATCCCGCATGTTTATTGAAAATACTTTGTAAAAATCATTAACCAGCTCATCTCTTCCAATTTTTGTCTCTAAGGAATTCTTTTCCGACTTTTTAATTTGAGCCCTTACCTTTGTGCCCAGCTTCGACCAGAGCTGTTCTTTAGAATCGGGTAGATTTAACAGCATGGTGACTTTATCTGAGCGGGTAGGTAGGTTTTCGTTTTTATAGCAGTGTCTGTATTCAATATGTTGAACACCTGTTGTAACAGCCAGTTTTGAAGCTTTATCCATTAATAATGCACTAGCTTCCTCGGAACTGGATAAAATTCCACCATAATTAAAAAATGGTACAGATGCCAGGAAGTGACCAAATATCCGACTTTTTAACTCAACTAATGGTAGAACACCGTGGATGTTTTGATCTTGATCTACTGCACTCAGGTAATAGCATTTATGGCTAAAACTTTTGCTAATGACATTGCGTATTGAGCTGGTGTGGTAGATAGTAGAATTGGGGTGATTATTAACATACTCATCCCATTTATCATCGTCTATATCCTCAACAACTTTCAGTACTGAAAAAGAAGCTGGACTATAGTTTTTTGATAATTGAAATTGGGGTGGTAATTCAATTTTTTTGGTAACATTTTTTTCTATGTCTTCAGCTGCAGTGGCTTTTAAATCCTTGATTTTCGTTTGCAGAAGTTTAATTTCTGTCGATATTGTCTTTACATTTTCGATCAGTGCATCAGTTGGTTGATCGTTCTTTTTTGCCTCACCTACAGCTTTAGATGCTATCCCTTTGTTTTCGTTTAATTCCTTTAGTTTTTGCTGTAGAGACTTTATTTCGGTGCTGCTCATTTAAATTTTCCTATATAGTCGTTTTTATACATAAAAGTCATAGAAAATGACTATAGGGGTCAGAAATAATAGGGCTGCTATTAGTTTTTCCTGTGTACTGATCATGCTGGAAGCACTATTTTGCCTTGGTGAACTCCAGGTCACCTGAATATTTCCTGAGATGGCTTTTAAGATACCTATCAGTGAATAGTAATTCACCATTAAAAAGTAATAGGGATAGAAAAAGGCTGCAGAAATTTTTGACTGGAGGTGTTTCAGGTAACCCATAATAGCTAGCCAGAAAAATACTGTTTCCAGCATATAAAATAACTGGAAAAAACGATTTCCCTGATATGAAAGTATGATTGACCCGATAGCAATACCTATCAGAAAGATGGGAATTAACCAGCGTAAAAGTTTATGTGATATAACTTCGAAAGCAAAAAGGCCAGTTTTAAAAGGATTCATTACTGAGTTTACTTTCATGAGTCCTCTAAAACTTCTATTTACTATGCGTTCTTTTCTTCTGGCTTCTTTCTTGAAATCGCCCGCAGTTTCTTCTAAACAGATAGCTTCCCGGTCAAAAATCCCTCTAAATCCCCTGGCAATAATTTGTAGAGGATTTACAAAATCATTAATATCTTTGCTATCAAGCTGTTGATAAAGCTCTTTTCTGATGGCGTAAATAGCGCCATCGCCGCCAACTACTGAGTGAATATTACTTTCCATGTTTTTGATGGCCAGTTCATATTCCCAGTAGCTGTTTTCGCTTTGTGCTGCAGAGTTACTATTTCCATCAGTATATATAGCAGCCCCTACCACATAGCCTACATTGGCTTCAGCAAAATTACGGATAAGCTTATTAATCGCATCTGGCCTATACATAGCGTTTGCATCTGAAAAGACTATAAATTCACCTTTAGCTTCTGGTACGGCTAAATTAAGAGCTGAAGTTTTACCGAGTCGTCCTTCCTGTCTGATTAGCTTGATACTATCATTACTGTGCTCCACAATGATTTCATCAGTCCCATCGTCTGATCCATCTGAAACGAATATTATTTCGAGCTTATCTTCAGGGTAGTCTAACTCCAGTGAATTGTTCAATTTTTGTAAAATTACATTTGCTTCGTTATAGCAGGAAATAATGAGTGTCACTGGTGGTAAAAATTGGGAATCCACTAGATGTGATTTATTAAAAAATTTACTCAAAAAATATAATACAAGGGGATAACCCATATACACATATAGCACCAGGGCTATCAGGAAAATGGTTAAGCTATATGTCATGATAAATATTTTTAATTGTGTAATTGAGTTTTTAATGACTGGTTGTTTCAGCTTGCTCTTTTTTTAGAAAGCCATCAAACATAACCAGCGACCAGATAAGAGTAGAATGATCTTTTAATTTTGATTGATGCTCATGTTCAATTTTTTTCAGGTATTCAACATTAAACCATCCGGTTTTAGTCAAACGACCTTCTGATAAAGTTTCATGGACTCTTTGTTTTAAAGGACCTCTAAACCAGGATGCTAGTGGTACGCTGAAACCCATTTTATTTCGGTACAGAATGTCATGGGGTAAGTATTTTTCCATAGTCTTTTTAAATAAGGATTTACCTGTTATTCCATCAAACTTATATTCGTTGCCAATACTGCTTACCCACTCAACCCATTCATGATCAAGCAATGGGTTACGTACTTCAAGTGAATGAGCCATACTGGCTCGATCGACCTTGGTAAGTATATCGCTTACCAGATAGGTTTTTGCATCAAGGTATTGAATGGTTGATTGAGCATCAGAACTCGGCGCATTTTGAGCGTGTTTAGTGAATACATCGATTGCTTTAAAATTTCCGAGGGAGCTTTTAAAAGTTGCTGTAAATAGAGCATTTCGAGTGTCATCATTATTTTGTGAGACGGTATTAAAATAGGCAGGGATAGAATCCATAGCCAGGGCCTGAAAAGTACTTTTAGCACGAAATATTCTTGGTGCCCAGTCGGCTTTGGGGTAAATTCTGGCCAGGAAACCAAAAAGTGGTTTTCTAATGAAAGCAGGTAATAATGACCTTAATTTTTCTTCGCGAAGATGCATTTTATGGTGCCTGTATCCAGACATAAGTTCATCTGCACCATCACCTGATAATGCCACAGTTACCTGTTTTTTGGCTAGTTCACAAACTCTATAGGTGGGCAGGGCAGAGCTATCTGCATAGGGTTCATCATATATATCGACTAAAGTGTCAATTAATCCAAAATCATCACTATCTACTTTATGCTCATAATGGTCGGTTTTGAATTTTTCAGCAACCTGACGGGCAAACTCACTTTCATTATATTTCGGGTCAGTAAAACCAATAGAGCAGGTTTTTACTGGTTCATTTTGTAATTCGGACATCATAGCGACTACTGCACTAGAGTCCACACCTCCAGATAAAAAGGCACCTAAAGGTACTTCAGCGAGCATACGAATGCGAACAGCTTCTTTAAAGTGTTCTATTAAAGTACTTTCAGCTTTTTCTGGATTTAATGAGGTTTTCTTAAAAGGTAGATCCCAGTATTGTTTCAGCTCTCCTACCTTTTTATCTTTGATAGTAATTGTATGACCAGCCGGTAGTTTTAAAATAGACTTATAAATGGAGTGCGGGTCAGTTATATATCCAAGCGCAAAATAAATTTCAACGCTTTTCAGGTTGATTTCTCTTGAAAGCCCCGGAAATTTTAATAGTGCTTTATGCTCAGAGGCAAATATTAAATAACCATCTTCAGTGAAAGAGTAGAGTAATGGTTTTACGCCTAAACGATCTCTGGCAAGAAAAACTGTTTTTTTAACAGAGTCCCATATTGCGAAGGCAAACATTCCTCGTAATTTATGTACACATTCTTCTCCCCATTCTTCCCAGGCATGTAAAATAGACTCTGTATCAGAGTTGGTTTTGAAGTTGTAGCCAAGAGATTTTAGCTCCTGAGTAATTTCCTGGAAATTAAATATTTCACCATTAAATATAATCGTTACAGTTTTATTTTCATTGGAAAGAGGTTGTTTTCCAGTTGATATATCTATAATTGACAGGCGACGATGGGCTAAACCTATGCCTGGTTCCATATGGATTCCAGCTTCATCTGGGCCTCTGTGTATCAGAGCATCTCGCATCGATATAAGAAGGTCTTTATCGAGATCTCTGTTTTGTTTCAGGTCTATAATTCCTGCGATTCCACACATATGTTTATAATTTTAAAAATTTAAAGTAAGGAAGTAATGATTAATTTTTCAATGAAATTCTCTCAATACTCCGGTCAATTTCCTGGGAAGCATCACTCCAGAAATCACGAAGTCTTTGCCTGCTTACTTCTATATTTTCATCGAGAGGTGTTGATAAAGTGATCATCGATGCATCAGTTCTACCATCAATTAAAATATTATAAGCGTCAATAACTTTAGCTATATAGGGATTAGGGGTTTTATATTTTCCAATTTTGTACCAATGCCAAACTAGTGTTTGTAAATTTGAATTCTTTAAAGAAGTTTCTGTAAAATACATTTCCTTTTCTTTTATATCGGAACCTGTAGTCTTTTTCCATTCTCCACCGAGTGGACTGGCAATGTGGTTATTGGTAGATACAGCTTCTGCACCTTGTCTTTGTGATTGATAATAGCCAATATTAAGCTGCACAAAATCATTTCCAAAAATATAGCCACGATTGATTTTAACATCAGGGTTTTCAAATATTGGTTCCCACTCAAGGAAACGGGACTCATCAAATTGCCAGCCGGCAAAATTATCAGGTAAGGATAAGGTTATATTTTTGGTAGTGATTAGTTTTTTGCTGTTTAGGTGGTTAGCATAGACCACCATGAGAGCTGTTACTACTAAAGTTAAAGTCAGAAATGTTAGTGGGCTGCCAGAAGTTTTTTCCGTTCCTGATGTTGATAAGTTTTCTGAGGTTAACTTGTTTTCTACTGGGTCCCACCAGAAGCTCCCAATATAAAATAATAAAAAAATAACGACACCAAAAAATACCCAGCCATACACTAGATGATCAACGCCTGTGGCTAATTCCATGCCGCTTAAATGGCCAATCATGACAATGCCATAAGCTCTAAGACCATTTGCAAATACTGGAACTATTAATGAAAGAATAATAAAGATTAGTCGCTTCTTTATCGTTGTAAAACTTATATAGGCATATATTGTACCTAGTGCAAAAGATGCTATCAGGTATCTAACACCGCTACACTCTTCAACGACTGACCAGTTGCCGCTAGGTAAAGTAAAAAGTAAACCTTCTCTATAAATAGGAATTCCTGTTAATTTAATCATGAAAACTGTAAAGTTTGCGGTGAACTCCATTAACGGAGGAATGAGACTTTGACCGAATGGCACTGCAAAAAAGAGAAATAACAGAGGAAATAAAATCTGAGACAATATTTTTCTTCCGGTGCTAATCCATACTGTTATGATAATTACAGAGATCATGAAGAACTGTTGGGTCACCTGGACATCAACGATTGAACTCACAATCCACCCGAAAATCAGAATTAAAAACAGCATAAACACCCTGGGTTCAGGTTTTGGCTGATAAGACAGAAATTTATTTCTGTTACTCCATATCAACCAACCGGATATTGGAAATACTAAAAAGCCATGAGTAAATGTTTCATTCACTATCCAGACATGAATCATGCTGATGGTGGTTGAAAAAAATAATAGAGGTATTGCTAATATGGGTACAAATATCAGGATTAACGGGTGGTTAATAAAATTATTATATTTCGCCATTTTATTGCGTGTTAATTTTCCTTGTTTGTAGAATAAGTATTGAGTTTTTTTATTCTTCGGCCTAGTTTTTCAATTCTAAATTGAAATTGTTGTTTTTGGATGCATAGTGATACCAGATTTTCAGTTGGTGATGCTAACTGGCATTTATATTGACTGTAACCTCCCATGTAGTCGTAGCTATGCATACCATGATCAAGATAGTACTGTGATGCTAGCGCATGAGCAACGAGTCCCGGTTTCAGTTTTTTATCTGTTTCATAATTAAGGCCATGAAGATAAAAAAATACATGCTTATTCACAATATGGAAGTATAAAATCGCTAGCTCTGTACTTCCAGATGTTATTTTAATCAGGTCTATTGAGCCTTTCTCAAAATTAGATTTAATCAAATTCTCATGAAATTGAATAAATCGATTATTTTTATATCCGCTATCCGGCCATCTTTTTATATGATATTTTTTTGCTTCCAGAAAAAAATCAAGTGCTTCCTGTTTATTTTGTGCTCTTGATAGTTTTAAATCACCATGAAGTTTTAGGTATAAACGAATAGATCTTCGAATCTGATATCTTGTGTTTGCACTTAAAGAAGAGAGATAATCAGATTCAATGTTTTGTAGATTTACGGCATAACAGGGGTTGGTCGCTATTATGTGTGTATTTGGGATATGACTACTTATGTCTTTGGCTCTTTTATCCGACATCATGGAAATTATAATTTCATCCCACTCATAGTCGTGGTTCATTAATCCTGTTATGCAGGCATTAACTGCAGAAATTTTGTGTTCAGGACGGGAAATGAAATCATTATATTCCATCCATATCTGATCAAGTAGAGGATCTCCCATCTGGTGCAATCTGTATTGACGGGATTTAACAAAGCCATGGCGATTTTCTTCTGAGCAAGTTAATAAGCCTATCGCAGCAGGATTATTTTCGAATAAGGCAGTAACCAGGACGACTTCCGGGTTATATGTTTCTAACCAGCATGACACCCATGACCAGGTAAGGAAAAAAGGTAAGTCCTGGTTGGATTGAATACGAAGCCATTGTTCTTTAAGGCTTTCAAAATCATAACCATGAGAAATCACAATATCGTAATTATCTATTTTTTTTATTACTTGCTTCATCTATTGAGATTTTTCAAACGGTTTTTAAATTTGCTAACAGATTAATTGATTTATAATCGCATAAAATTGTATTACATAGTGTGACTATATCGGTATTTTAGTCTTTTTAAAAAAATTATTATGGATCTAATGGGAGTATATAAGCTATACCAAAATATAGGGTAGTTTATCATGCTTATTCAAAACTTTTCGTTTATGGTACTCAGGATTTTCTCAAATTATAAAAGGTTGCTATTGTTGAGTTACTATTAGATCTTTAAACATGTGATATATCTCTCATATTTTCAAATAGAAAGTGCGAAGATAGGGAGTGACAACTAAACTCGGTAACAGTGTGAAGAAATATAATGTTTAATAATATTTTTGGCACTGTGGATTTTTTATCCGTTATATTCTGTTGATATTTTCAATAATATGACCTTTGTTACATTCTAAATCTTTTATTTCTATGCATTTTGACAATTGTCCATCAAAATTTGTAATAGTTGTACCGAGCATTAAAGATTATTTAATAATAAATGGCAATTAAAATATGATGAGCCTTTATGCTTCTAGTTCAAATGTTGTTTATTGTAAATGTAATTATCTTTATAGGTATTTTCTATGAAATCATTTAATAATATAGCTGATTTTTCTGTTGATGAAGTAGAAGAGCTTATTAATTTATCAACCAGGCTTGATCAATATCCTGAACCACGAGCACTTGAAGGAAAAGTGCTTTCTTTATTATTTTTAAATCCTTCGTTAAGAACTCTATCCTCCTTTCAAGCTGCAATGGTGAGATTAGGTGGTGGTACATTTGTAATCTCTCCTGAAATGTCTATTTATGGCATTGAGTCGCGTTCAGGAATTGTTATGGATGGTATAGCTGCAGAACATATACACGAAGCTATTCCTGTTATTGCTTCATACGGCGATGCTATTGGTATTCGAGCCAGCGCTAAAATTGAAGACTTGCAGAATGAACTCGAGGACAGGGAATTTAACAAATTCGTGTCTCTGGTTGATAAGCCATATATCAATATGGAGTCAGCAATTCATCATCCATGCCAGAATTTGGCAGACTGGAAAACTTTAAATGATTTAGAAATACCTTCAAGTGGAGGTAAGTTTGTTCTATCCTGGAGTTGGCATCCTAATCCACTTTCTTTATCGGTTCCTGCCTCTACCTTACAAATGGCAGCAATGCGAGGTATGGATATCACTGTGTTGAGGCCAGAGGGGTATGCATTGCCTGATAAAATTATGGGTGAAGCTCGTCAGATTGCAAGCATTACAGGAGGTTCAATTAACGAAACAAATGATAAGGTACAGGCGATGGAAGGTGCCCAGGTTATTTACGTTAACTCCTGGTCTTCATCATTACATTATGGTCAGAGAAGTGATGAAGAAAAATTTAAAGGAAATTTACGGGACTGGTGTATAGATGAGGATTGGTTTGCAAATTCTGCTGCTGATTGTCGCTTTATGCATTGTCTGCCTATAAGGCGTGGCGTAACAGCAATGGATGGTATACTGGATGGGCCTCGTAGTGTCGTTATTCAGGAATCCAGGAATCGAATGCTTGCCCAAATGGCTGTTCTTCATAATCTGCTTTCAAATAATTGATACTTCTAAATTTGACTTATCAATCATAGGACTTTATATGCCAAAAAGTTCAAATGTCGTCTGGCATAATGCCACCGTAACCCGTGCTCGAAGGGAACAGAAAAATAATCACAAGGGGGGGGTGTTCTGGTTTACGGGTTTTTCTGGTTCAGGTAAATCTACCCTGGCTCATTCAGTGGAGGAGAGACTGTATCAACAGGGTTATAATACTTATGTGCTTGATGGTGATAATGTCAGGCATGGACTTTGTGCTGATTTAGGATTTTCCAACAATGATCGCACTGAGAATATTCGTCGTATCAGTCATATGAGTAATTTATTTGTACAGGCTGGCGTCATTGTGCTAACTGCTTTTATATCTCCTTTTAGAATAGATCGACAGAATGCCAGAAAAATTGCCGGTTCAGACTTTCATGAAATTTTTTGTGAATGTAGCCTGGAAGTATGTGAATCCCGCGATGTGAAAGGGCTTTATAAGAAAGCCAGGGCAGGTGAAATTCCTTTCTTTACTGGAATTGATTCACCTTATGAAGTTCCTGAAAATCCTGAATTAATTACTAAAACTGATGATAATTTAGATGAAAGTATTGATTTGGTTTACCAGTATATTAAAGAGCATGTCTCAATTTAATTATCGGTTGAAATACAGGAGAAAAGCTGACAGTTGGCAGTTTACAGTAGACAGTTATCTGGGACTGACTATACTTTTGCTGATAGCTGATAGCTGATAGCTTGAAACTAAACCTCTTGTTTTTCATGTGAGATCGAGGCCAATATGTTAAAGTGCATTCTACTTGTAACTTTAAACTTATAGCTAAGATAATTTATGGCATCTCCAGCCTGGGGTCGTACCGAAAAACCCAATTCAAATCGAAATGACTGGGAAAACATCAAGCAGATGTTTCCTTTTATCTGGACTTACCGTGGGCGTGTATTATTGTCTTTAGCCAGTCTGGTTGTTTCAAAATTAGCAATGGTAGGGATTCCTGTTACGCTAAAATATATTGTCGATTCGTTGGATCAAAATGCTGAGCATACGGTTGTTCTACCGGTATTATTTTTATTAATATATGGCATTTTAAGATTTGTTAATTCTGGATTTAATGAATTAAGAGACGTCATCTTTGCGCGTGTACGTTATCACGCTATGCGCCAGCTTTCTGTAACTACCTTACAGCATCTGCATGACCTTTCTCTACGTTTTCACCTTGAGCGCAATACCGGTGCTATTTCACGTGATTTAGAGCGTGGTGCCCAAAGTTTTAGTTCTGTTCTAAATTACATGGTATTCAGTATTGTGCCGACTATTGCAGAATTTGCTCTGGTAGCAAGTATTCTATTCGGTAAATACGATGTTCAATTTGCTATCACTGTGTTTGCCACAGTGGCTCTGTACATAACATTTACTTTTCTGGTATCTGAATGGCGAATGCATCATCGACATGAAATGAATGCTCTGGATTCCAGTGCTAATGGTAAGGCTATGGATAGTTTAATGAATTATGAAACAGTAAAGTATTTTAATAATGAAGAGCATGAAATAGAGCGTTATAAGAACACCATGAAAAGCTGGGAAAATGCAGCGGTGAAAAGCCAGACCACGATGTCGACACTTAATTTTGGACAGGGTGCCATTATCGCAATTGGTGTCACCATTGTTATGTTTTATGCAGCTAATGGAGTGGTTAATGGCAACCTATCATTAGGTGATCTGGTATTGATTAATACTATGATGCTGCAATTATTTTTACCCCTGAATTTTCTTGGTATTGTGTACCGCTCTTTAAAATATGCTATGGCTGATATGGATATGGTGGTTAAACTATTGAAAAGGCCACTTGAAATTACTGATGCAGAAGCGGCAAAAGCGTTAACCATTGAATCCGCAACAATTGAGTTTGAGCATGTTAGTTTTTCCTATAATGATAACCGGGAAATTTTACGGGATGTGAATTTTAAAATACCTGCCGGAAAAAAGTTTGCTGTTGTCGGACCCTCCGGAGCAGGTAAATCCACGCTGGCAAGATTGATATTCAGATTTTATGATACCACTCAGGGGCAGATCAAAATCAGTGATCATTCGATTAAAGCGGTTACTCAGCACAGTTTAAGAAAACAGATCGGTATAGTACCTCAGGATACGGTGTTATTTAATGAAAGTATTTTTTATAATATTCAATACGCCAGCCCGGATGCCAGTCCGGAACAGGTGTATGAAGTTTGCAAACTCGCTGATATTCATGACTTTATCGTGAGCCTTCCTGATGGTTATGAAACAATAGTCGGAGAAAGAGGGTTAAAGCTTTCCGGTGGTGAGAAACAAAGAGTATCTATTGCTAGAGTTTTGCTTAAAAATCCACCTATACTGGTTTTTGATGAGGCAACTTCCAGTCTGGACAGTAAATCAGAGAAAAATATTTTATCCTCGTTAAATTCGATTGCTGAAAATAAAACAACACTGGTTATTGCCCATCGATTATCCACGATTGTCGATGCCGATGAAATTCTGGTATTGGAACATGGCGAAATAAAAGAGCAGGGCAGTCACGAACAATTGTTGGAAGAAAAGGGAATTTACGCTTCATTATGGGATATTCAACAGAAAAAAAGTTTAACAAAAGAACAACTGGATTCTCTCGAAAAAGATGAGATGGAAAGTGTGAAATGAAAAGCAACAGTTACCAGAGACTGTCTAATCTTAATCGATAAGAACAACAGTTTATTTTATGAAAATATTAGTCATAGGCGGAGCCGGTTATATAGGTTCACACATGGTCAAAATGTTGTCTCTAGCCGGGCACCATGTAGTAACACTGGATAACCTGTCGACAGGTTATAGAGATGCAGTGAAGTATGGTGATTTTATTGAAGGAGATATCGCTGATTCAACTATTCTTGATGAAGTTTTCTCTTCAAGTCAATTTGATGCTGTCATGCATTTTGCATCTAATATTGAAGTTGGGGAGTCGGTCATCAATCCAGGCAAGTATTTTCGCAACAATTTCTCAAACACTCTTAACTTGCTCGATGCGATGGTTCGTCATGATGTTAAGCATTTCATCTTTTCATCTACGGCGGCAATTTTTGGTGAGCCGGAATATGTTCCTATCGACGAGAGACATCCCAAAAAACCGATTAACCCCTATGGCTTAAGCAAATTGATGGTTGAACAGGCGTTGGAAAATTACGAAATTGCACATGGCTTACAGTCTGTTTGCCTTCGGTATTTTAATGCGGCAGGTGCAGATGTTGATGGTGAATTAGGAGAAAGACATATCCCGGAAACACATTTAATTCCATTAATACTCCAGGCTGCTTCAGGTCGTCGAGAGGCTATCTCAGTGTTTGGACAGGATTATGAAACCTCGGACGGTTCTTGTGTAAGAGATTATATTCATATTGCTGACTTATGTTCTGCTCATTTACTGGCTTTAACAAAATTAATCAATGGATCAGGTAGTAAGCGCTATAACCTCGGAAATGGAAATGGATTTTCGGTCAAACAGGTTATTGATGTGGTAAAACAGGTCTCAGGTAAAAACTTTAAAGTAGTAGAGGCTGATAGAAGAGCTGGTGATCCTGCTTCATTAGTTGCTGATTCTACTCTGGCGCAATCAGAATTAGGTTGGAAACCCGTCTATGCGGATTTATCCATTATTGTTGATCATGCCTGGCAGTGGGAAAAAAACTTTTTTTGCAACTAAGTGATTATTTCCTATAACATAATATCAATTAGATAAGTTATACTTTAGTCATTACTAATATAGGTTTAAAGTATGAGTGCATTTCAAATTGACACAGAAGTATCCAGTTGCGGGACCAGTGAGCCTTTCGCCTTACGTGTTTTGGGTAACGATATGTTGCCTGAGTTTGAAGAAGGTCATATCATTGTGATTGATCCAGGTGGAACGGTTAGAAATGAATGCTATGTCGTCGCTAACCCCAACGATGAATTTATTTTCCGTCAGTTATTTATTGAAAGTGATCGTTATGTCTTGCGGGCAACTCAACCCGGTTTCGAGGAAATATCACTGCCTAATGGCATTAAGGATATTGTTGGTGTCGTAAGTCAACGTGCTGGCCGCAGACGTAGTGAACATAAACGCTATGATGTGTAAATTTTTGCCTGTTTTTAAATATTAATTTGAAACCAGCCTGTTAGACTGGCGATTTCTGATCGTCTCTAACTTTATTGGCAAGATATTCATCGGCAAAATCCGGGTCTATTTCTTCACCTGCCAGATCTACCATAGGTTGATCATAATCATTCCATCCGCGCACACCTGTTTTTAAAGAAGCTACATCATTATAACCTAGTAATTTCATGGTGTAGGCCGCCATGACGCTGCGAGTGCCTGAACGACAGACAACGACAATTTCACGATCACGAGCCTGAACCAGTTCAGGGATAGTCTCATCATAGTCCCATTCACAGGCTTGTTCCAGAAGCCCTCTAGGAACAAAGATAGATTGATCAATATGCATCGCATCGTATTCATCTGCCTCACGAATATCGACAATAAGGGGGCGGTTTTCTGAATTTAATTTCTCTTCAAGATCCCAGGGGAAAATTTCCTTTATATGTGGTAATGCTTCATTTATCAGATCGTTGAAGGTTTTCATTATGCTTGAATATTAGTAAAAAAAAGAGGCGAGTATATTAATGGAAAATGTTTATAAATCAAAAAATCTATGTTGTTTTTTCGCTGTTTTTTCGATTGATTTTTTAATTTAAGGTTTAATTTTATGCTGTAGATGTATTGGAGACGAGCCATCCAGAATTTTTGCGGAAATCCGCTGATTAGTTTTTAAAACAGTCGTTTCGAGGTTATGGATGACTCCGGCTTGTAAAATATCTTCATGCTCAAATGATTTTTACCGGGACTATAAAAAAAAGCGGCCTGAGATTCAGGCCGCTATATGTTTTATTATAATGCTTAGTTGGCTGGCTCTGGTGGAGGAGGTGGTGGCGCCATATAGTTTTGATTGTTCTGGTCAGGAGCCTGTCCAGTATTTGGTCCTGGTCCCCAGCCCATGCCTGGTCCATTCCCCATACGTGGGCCTGAATTTGAGCCCCAGCCCATACCCGGTCCATTACCAAATCTCGGGCCTGAGTTAGAACCCCAACCCATACCACGGTTACCATTACCCCAGTTCATTCGAGGCATACTGAAATTGTTGTTGCCTCCCCAGTTAGGGCCATTTCCCCAGTTTGGTCCGCCACCCCAATTAGGACCACCGCCCCAGTTTGGTCCACCACCCCAATTAGGTCCATTATTCCAGCCGTTACCATTACCCCAGTTAGGGCCACCACCCCAGCCACGATTATTGCCCCACGGCATCCAGTTATTGTTATTACTGTTGCTACTCCATGATCCATTCCACGGACCATCGCCAAAACTAAATGCCTGTGCATTGGTTATGGCAAAGGAACCAGCGACTGCCAGTGAGGCAGCAATGGCTAATTTAGAAAATATTTTCATTTGTTATACCTTGTTTGAGTTGATGTTAAGGAGTCTTATTATTTTTTACATTATGATAATAGACAAATAGCTGTTTCATGCAAAGTTTTTTTATGAAAATTTATGATTATCCTGATAAATTAATAGTTTATAATATTAACAAATGTAATAATCTTGACATTCAGGATTAAAATAATACAAGTTAAGTTAATATTATTTTATGCCTGAAATATATAATAATCAGAATATGTCTTAATAGTACCTTATTGTTACTTAAACCTTTAAATCAGCTGGTTTCTCTGATGATTCCAATTAGCTAGTAGAAAAATATATTAAGCTTATCAGGCCTGTAACTTGCGGTTTTCCAGCATTTATCATCAACTTGTTAATTAAATTTCAGTATTTTTCTGTGATTCTTTCAAACCATGTTCTACGGCTAGTACGGCTGCTTCAACTCGGGAGTGGACACTGAGTTTACGTAAAATTGCTTTAACATGTAATTTAACCGTGCCATCCGAAATACCTAAATTTCGAGCTATTACTTTGTTGCTTTGACCTTCTGCCAGTAAACCAAGAATTTCTGTTTCACGAGGTGTTAAATCTTCGAAAGGTGTTTTTTCATTAGATGAATTTGGCACATTACCCTGTACAACTTTCGCTAGAATGGGAGCCAGAGCAGGGGCGACAATTGTTTTACCAGCTTTTATGTCTCTTAAGGCAACAACTAAAGAGTCCGGCTCCATATCTTTAAGTAAATATCCTTTCGCGCCACCGCGCAAGGCTTCTACCAGATCCCGTTCTTCTGTACTGGTGGTTAACATACTAATAGGCATAGTCAAGCCGCATTCATTGAGCCTTTTAAGAACGGCAAGCCCGTTTATTTCAGGCATTCTCATGTCCAGTAAAATGATATCAGGTTTTAACTCCTGCGCGAGTTTAATGCCTGTTTCTCCATCGCCAACGGATGCGATTACGTCGATATCTCGACGTGTTAATAAACCTTCCAGGCCTTCACGGAAAAGCGTGTGGTCATCAATGACAATTACTCGTAAATTCATAGGGTTTTACATCAGGTTAAAGCTTGTATCAATCTTAACAGAAGCGCGTGGTTTTTGGGCTTTATTTAGATCAAATTCGAACATAATCCGGGTTCCTTCTCCTGGCTCACTTTCCATAGCAAATTCAGCTTTTAGTCTTGAAGCTCTCTCTTTCATACTTTTTAACCCGATTTGTTCTCCGGGTTTGCTATTCTCAGGTAAAGTCTTAAGTCCGACACCATCATCTTCAATTAAAATATGCAATCGACCATTGTCTCGGTGGCGTATCATAATTCTGGCGACATTAGCCTCACTATGCTTGCGAAGATTATTCAGGGCTTCCTGGATAATACGAATGACTTCCAGATGATATTTATCGGATAATTCTAGTGGTTGATTGATGGTATGTTGAAAAAAGATATGAATATCTGATTCAGTTCTGAATCGTTTAACTATATCCTGTACGGCTGGGATAAGTGCCTGTTTCCTAATTGGTGCCTGGAAATGAGCAATCAATCCACGTAATTCAGTATTGGCTTCATCAACAGTGCTTTCTATTCTTTCCAGCTGTTGCCAGGAAGCAGCTTCATCATTCGAATGAAGAATTTCATCAAGTACTCTAACCTGCAAACGCATACTGGCGAGGGTTTGTGCCAGTGAATCATGTAATTCAAAGGCGAGTCGATTACGTTCATGCATGATGGAGACTTTTGTTGACTCCTCATCTAATCTGGCTTTGGCTATGGCCATACCCAGGTGGCGTCCAATACTGGTAAATAATTCTTTATAATCAGAATTATTCTTCTGATTATAAATCTCTTTCTGTACAAAAAGGTTATAAACGCCAAGAGTCTTACTTTGATATTGTAGTGGAACTGCGATCAGGCCAATATTGGTACCAAAAAACTGGTGATCAATTTTTTTATTACAGGGTAATACGCTATCCTGAAAAATAAGATCATCACAATTATCGACTCTACCGCAGATACAACTTTCTGTCGGTAGCAGACGTTCTTTCTCTATTAAATCATCATCAAATCCGATACTTGCAACCAGTTCCATTTTGTCATCTTTATTTAATAGACGTACTGCTCCGGCATCAGCATGTAGCACTTCGGTTAAAGTTCTGAGAAATCTTTTTAATAAATCATCCAGGCTGCTTGATATATTAATACTTGCTGCAACATCATAAAGTATGCTGAGAGATTGAGTTTTAAGTTCAGTATGCTGAGTATGCTGGTGTAGTTGCTCTTCAGTATCCTTGGCCAGGTGATTCATCATTGTGCCCAGATCATTTAAATCTTCAGTCAACTTTGATAAATCCCCATGTTCCGGTACTTCAGTTTTATAATCCAGATGACCACTCCGCATTTGTTGTGACCATTCCTCTATATCCAGAATAGGTTTTAATAAATCATGCCATATAAGATAAAAACTTAAGATTAACAGGCCCAGGGAAATGAGTGTCAATATAATATAGATAGTGCTTCCGGCACTGCTTTCAGTAGGAGGTAACAGGTATGCAGTAATAAATAAACCTGCAACCGTTAGGCAGAGCAGGGCTAACAGGGTAATTGCGCGACATCGAAATATACACTTAATGACGCGTTGAAATGAACTAAACTCGGGAATAAAACTAAAAGCTAGTTGAACTGAGTCATTTGCCTTGTTTGTTGATTCGGCAGTCATTCAGATTTAATCCGCAGTGGAAGGAGCGTAATTCTTATCATTAGGGTTGATAAAGACGAAGTTTTTCTCTCCGTTATCAAGTTCTACATAATCAATGGTCATATCTTTTGCGAAATCCTGGGAAGATTCAGAAACAACCATTTGAATGCCGGATTCTTCAAAGCGATAATCTGTGCTGGAAATGGCATCGTCAAAACCCATTGCATAATGAAGTGAACCATCTTCAAGTTGTTTAATAGCAACACGTAAAATAGCTTCTGCTATGCCGGACTCTTTGGCTGAAAATAATATTTGTGCTGCTGCGTCTGGTGATACTTTAATCATTTTTTACTCAATCTATTACATCTTTTAATGAAAGAAACAAAATTATTTACCCATAGGCACTCATCAGTATGACGAAGGTGAGCGTAATTTGCGACCATATTGTGTAAAATTATACCATCATTTTGGCTATCAACACCCGTACCTCTGTTAATAGTATAAGCATATTTAGTATTTACAGCTAAGCCTTTTATTGAAGAGTAATGAAATTCATGCGCATTGATTGTCTGTTTACTGCCTGTAAACCAGGGGTGATTATTGCTTGTTTCAAGAATGACATATCCTCGTCCCTGAGGTCTTTTATGCATATCGACACTTGCAGTGATTACATCACATAAAGGATAGCGTTCATTCTGATAAGTTAGATCGCTACATAGGTACATCAAGCCGCCACATTCTGCATAAGTAGGTAAACCTTGCTGGATTGCTTTTTTAACTGACTCCATCATTGATGTATTAGCAGAAAGCTGCTTTACCTGAGTCTCGGGGAAACCGCCTCCAATAAACAGGCCATCAATATCTGTGGGTAGCTGAGAATCTTTTATGCAACTAAAAGGAATAATTTCAACACCCTGCATTTCAAACTGTTTTAAATCTCCCGGATAATAAAATCCAAAAGCTTCATCCATCGCTATTGCAACTTTGAGTTTACAGGAATCCTGAATTGTCTCAGTTTGAAATTGAGCGGGTTTAGCACTGGTGGAAGCCTGTTTTTTTTCTGAGTTGATTATTAATGCATCCAGATCTATATATTCATTAGCCTGTTTAGCTAATGATTGAATAATTCGCTCTGATTCATCTGGCAATTCATTACCTGGAACCAGTCCCAGATGTCTTTCTTTTACCTGAATTTTATTATTTCTAGGTACCACACCCAGAATATTAAAATCAGTATATTCGCGGATGACATTTGTTAATTTGGTCTCGTGTCTGCTTCCTGCTACCTTGTTTAAAATCACACCCTGATATTTTACTTCTTTATCAAAATCCTGATATCCATTTAACAGTGGAGCGATACCACGACTGGTTCCAGTCGTATCTACAACTAAAATAACTGGAAGTTCCAGTAATTTAGCCATCGCAGCATTGCTATCACTACCATCAATCGCCATACCATCAAATAAACCCATATTACCTTCAACAAGAACAATATCTTTTTGCTGACTGAATTGCTGGTATTGGCTAATAATGAAATCCTTACCTGAGGTGAAAAAGTCAAGATTGTAGCAGGGGTTATGGGAAGCCTGACTCAACCAGATTGGATCGATATAATCCGGACCTTTTTTAAATGTCTGTACATTTAGATTACGCTGGCGCAATGCAGCTGATATTCCAATAGAGAGTGTTGTTTTACCGGAAGATTTATGAGCTGCAGAAATGTAAAAAGAAGACATTTTTATTATCCTGGAATAATCAGTTGTGCGTCATAGTTGATGCGAAACAGGTTGATGTCCATGGTCTAAGACAGGTATGGCTGTCGACAGGGCAATGCAGGAGCAAATGCCGGGAAATCAGAAACAGCAGGTTAACCGGAAAGGTCAAAAGGGTGGTTTTGATTTTTCCAGGTTCATGATCCAGCTACTTTTAGCAGGATTATACAGACAATTACACCTACCATAAATTGAAAAATATTTCAGGCAGCCAGAAACGTACTTAGACAGTGATGCTTAAACCTGGAAAAATTCAGTTGAATCATGAAAGTCTTCGTAACACCTTAATGCACCTGATAAAATCAATTTGTTACGCATCTTTTTCACGCTGAACTGATTTTTCCAGGATAATCACCCAATCGGTGCATCCCGCTACGAACTGAATTACAGGTTTGAGGCGGCGTATCTATTCTTTGTAACGCCTTGATATCTACACCACCTCAAACGCACAATCAACTCGTCAAACTGCGGATTCCAGGTTAAATCCTTAAGATTGATGAGGATTAGCAATTTTATCAGATAGGGTATCTGGTAATAATCTAAAAATTTTCAAAGCCATAGTGACTATGACTAAAGAAATGGCTACGCCACCCAGACCGAGCATTAATTCCCAGATACTAGGGGTATAGCTAGCAATAACACCATCAGAAAAAGTAGATGAGGCTTCATAACCAGGTACCAAAGTCATTGGAAAAGATTGGCCACCAATCAGAATAACATAAAGAGAGGCTAATCCACCCAGAATAACCAGTACAGAGGCCACGCCAGTCATTGTTCTACTTTTAGCTGGGCGAGGGCAGTAAATCATTAATAATGGTAAAATTCCACCAATAATGATTTGGCCTATCCAGAACATATTGGTAATGACACCACCATCTTTAAGTACAAAGGCTTCGATGCCATGATGCTCGGTTGCATAGAGATTAGTCAAATGATACACCAGGCTAAAATACAGAGTAGAAGCAATGAAGACACCCAGAAGATTTTTTAATTTGGTGATTACGAAATCGCCTAGTTCGCGTCCAGTCCATTTATAACCAGCCATCAGAATCAGCATATAAATCGCCAGGCCAAATGAAAATGACATAATAATAAACATGGGAGCCATAATGGCTGCATCATATGCCTGTCTTGATACGAGAAAACCAAAGATAGAACCTGTACCTGTAGTGAGTATTAAGCGCCAGATAAAAGCTGCTGTTCCTGCAATACGCTTATATTTTTCAACCTGCCAGTCCAGCATTGTCCATAGATAGATGCCTACAATGCCAAAAAAACCGGTATAAAGAATAATATTCCAGGCAAATATTGATTTAAAATTATAATGCGTGATAGCAATAATTAAACGATCAGGGCGACCAAGATCAAGTAAAAGTACGGCAAGACCACCAGCTAAAAGAGCCAGTGATAATACTGCTGATAATTTAGCTAAAGGTTTGTAAAAGCTTTTATTAAAAACAGATGCTATAGAAGCGACATTGAGTGCTCCGGAAGCTGCAACAATGAGAAAAATTGCAAAAACATGAGGTAAGCCCCAGATAACCTGATTACTCATTCCAGTAATCCAGTGACCGTGATGCTCCATTGTTAGAAAAGCAATAAACCCAAGCAGGATAAAAAATCCGTAAATTCCTAATAAACCTAAGAATTTAACTGAATTTCCTTCAATTGATGTATAACGAATATTTTTCATTCCAGTAAACCCTAAAGCTATAAACCTTGATAACGAACGCCAGTATTGAGGCCAAGTTCTGCACGTAATTGTTGACCTCCAGACTTTTCAAGTTTCTTTGAAATTAAGCTGCTTTTGTCATTTAAATCACCAAAAGTGATGGCGTCATGTTTACAGGCATCAGCACAGGCTGTAGTGCCGTCACCGTTATCAACTTTATGAACACACATGGTACAGGCTTCAACAGTACCTTTGCCGCGAGGGGCGGTCGGTAACTGATCTGTAAGCGCTTCATGGACAAAGCTTCTGGCTTTATAAGGACAGGCCATCATGCAGTAACGACAGCCAATACAGATATGCTTGTCTACCAGAACAATTCCATCAACACGCTTGAATGATGCACCTGTTGGGCAGACATCAACACAGGGGGGATTTTCACAATGCTGGCACATGACTGGCATATTAAACTGATGCCCAGTTGATTTGTTTTTCAGTGTGACGTTACGAATCCACTGGGAAGTAATTGCTTCACTTCTACTTTCTGATAAACCATGATCAACTTCACGTAAACCGTGCTCTGTGTTACAGGCAGTAACACAATCTGAACAACCATCAGCACATTTAGTTGTGTCTATTAAAAGGCCCCAGCGATTTTTACTGGAAACAGCCTGATCAGCCGGTTTAGCCTGAACAGTATTTAAAATTAATCCGGGTGCCAGTGTTAATCCTGCAACTGCTGCTGCAGAGCCACCCAGTAATCGACGACGGTATTGATCAATTTTATTGGAATCATTCATATCAATCTGGCTCATAGTTATTGAACCTTCCTGTTTAATACAGCTTGTGGAGGAGTCGTAACCAAAGCTGGATTTAATGCGAATACATCTTTTAGCGGTAATTGACTATTAAAATACTCAACCGGACGATCTGCATGACACTCAAAACAATCTAAAGTCACACTTGCTGATTTATGGCAACTGGCACAAAAATGTTTTTCGTCAGTAACTCTGGCAACTTTTCCATCTTCACCTGGCGTTACGTGACAATTAATGCATTGAACCAGACTGTACTTTTTAGTACGAATACCCTGATGCATGGTCATATCGCGTTTATGCTTTAAAAACTCCATATGGTTTGCGCGCATAACATCAGTGGGCTCAATGCATTTTTCGCCCTTCGGTGTTGGTTTAATATTACCGTTTGCATCACGATCCGGTCCGCTAAAATTACTAGCAGCGAAGCTGCCTACTGAGATCAGCAGTAATGCTGAGCCCAGTAGAAGTTTTGAAAGTTGACGAATATTCACAAATAAATCCACCGTTATGTTTAATGATTACCCATAGCCATATCGATATAGCCAGTTGGGCAAACATCAGAACAGATATGACAACCAATACATCTACTATAATCAGTATCAACATAGCGGCCGGTCGTTTTCTTGTCTTTCTTAACTCTGAAAACGGCATCTTGAGGGCAGTAAATAACACAGTTGTCACACTCAAAACACATACCACAACTCATGCAGCGACCGGCTTCTGCAATTGCCTGTTCTTCTGAAAGTGGTACCAGACGATCTTCAAAGTGACCAAGTACTTCATCAGATGATGGCACAACCTGATTACGAACATTGCGTTCCTGGTATTCAAAGTGTCCAAGAAACAGGTGGTCAGAAGAAATTATTTCCTGCGAAGAGCGATCTTCGAAATTGTGAACAGCATAGTCAGCAGTACTAGTACCACGATCCTCATTAACATGAACGTAAGCTTTAGGTTCAAGGCCTGTTTCATGTAATTTGTTCAATAAGTCAAAATGATGAACATCTACTTTAGGACGTTTTTCAAGTTCTGATTCCATCATGTAGGCATTAATTGTTTCTGCGCAAACAGATGCCTGACCAATAGCAGTTGTAAGTAGATGAGGACGGATGATATCACCAGCCACAAAATGTCCTTCTTTACCGGGAACGCGATAAAAGCTGTCTGAGTCAATTAAACCACGACCATTGTCTAATTCTTCCAGACCTTCAAAATCACCTGATTGACCTATTGCTGAAACGATAAGATCACATTCGATCTCGTACTCAGTACCTTCAACAGGAGTAGGGCGACCATCAGTCATTTCGCATTTAGCCATTTTAAGAGCAATAGCACGCCCACTGTCATCGACAATAACTTCAAGTGGCATAACACCATCCTGAATGTTGACACCTTCACGTAAAGCATCTTCAACTTCATGCTCAGAAGCAGTCATTTCTGCTCTTGGGAATAAAGAAGTCAATGTCACTTCAGCACCATCACGAGAAGCAGCATAAGCAGAATCATGGGCTACATAACCACCAATAACATGTTCTGGTAATTCATTTTCAGGAAGCGTATCGATTTTACCAAGGCGACGTGCAACAGATACAACGTCGATAGAAGTATCACCACCACCTACACAGACGACTTTGTTAGCGGTTACATGCATGGTGCCTTTATTGAAAGCTTCCAGGAAAGCAACGCCAGAAACACAGTTAGGTGCATCTGAATTAGGAACAGGTAAGGCACGGCCAGTTTTACAGCCAATAGCCCATAGAATTGCATCAAAATCAGATTCCAGATCTTCAACTTTAACGTCTTTACCAACTCGAGTAGCAAGTTTAACTTCGATCCCGCCCATATCAAGAATACGTTGTATTTCATGATTTAAGAATGTACGTGGAGTACGATATCCAGGGATACCATATTTGAACATTCCACCCAGTTCATCATGATCATCAAAAATGACAGATTCATGACCCATACGACGTAATTGATAGGCTGCAGCCATTCCAGCTGGTCCACCACCAACAATAGCAACCTTTTTACCAGTTAATGGCGCGCTATTATCGAATGAAAAGTTTTCTGCATGTGCAGTATCACCGATATATTGTTCAACCGAATTAATACCGACGAAATCTTCAACATTATTGCGATTACAGCCATCCTGACAAGGAGCAGGGCAAACACGTCCCATCATTGAAGGAAAAGGGTTCGCATCTGTAGAGCGACGGAAAGCATATTCCTGCATTGAAACACCTTCAGGTGGGGTTTCAATACCACGCACAATATCTAACCAGCCACGAATATCTTCACCTGAGGGACAGCTACCCTGGCAAGGAGGTGTACGATGAACATAAGTAGGACATTTAAATGATTTATCTTCATTAAATATGTCATCGCCGAAACTAGAATACTTATTCTTACCATCTTCAAATTTTCTGAAGGTCAGTTTTGTATTCATCTCTTTTGTACTTGTCGCCATTTTTAGCTCCTGTGACTAACAGTTTTCACTGGAAAATATAAATTTAAATTATGTTTGTTACTTATTCGGTTTTTGAGTCAGCAGTCTCTTCTGCTTCATCGTCTTCACTGTCCTGGCCAGTAAGAATAATTGCATTAGAAACAAGCTGATGCACACTCACAATCATATCCATACCTAAATTGTAATAAGGTAGAATCTTTGAAAATTGAGATTTACAGATGGCGCAAATTGCTGCCATATGTGTGACACCATTATCTTGTACTACATTGGTCAGAGCAGTCATTCTCGGCATGGCACCTTTAACACGAACGGGCATTAAATCATCAGTCAAAAGGCCGCCACCACCGCCGCAACAGTAAGTACCTTCACCGATAGTTTCAGGTGCCATATCAACATAGTTGTTGCAGACTGTTTTTATAATGTCGCGTGGGATAGTAAATTGACCACCGGGTTTATCACCCATTCTGGAGCCACGTGCCACATTACAGGAATCGTGAAAAGTCAGGGTCATCCAGTCATTTTCAGATGGATCAAATTTCAATTTATCTTTCTGGATTAAATCATGTGTAAATTCACAGATATGCTGCGGAATAGGGTAGTTCTGATCCAGAAAATCGAATGGTCCTGCCAGCGTATTTAAAAAGCTGTAACCGACGCGCCAGGCATGTCCGCACTCACCATAAACTATTCGTTTAACACCGAGATCAATTGCTGCTTCACGAATACGCAGGGCAATTTTTCGCATATTTTCATAGTTACCAATGAAAAGACCGAAATTTGCAGCTTCAGAGGCTTTGGAACTTAATGTCCAGGTCACACCGGCTTCGTGAAAAACTTTGGCGTATCCCATCAGACCATCAACATGTGGTTCAGCAAAGAAGTCGGCTGATGGAGTGATCAGTAATATTTCACATCCTTCACGATCCAGCGGTAATTCAACTTTTACACCTGTATCGTCTTCAATATCTTCTTCAAGTCCTTCCAGTGTATCGGCTAAAGCTGGCTCTGGAAGTCCCAGGTTATTACCGATTTTGTATACTTTACCAATGATTTCATTGTTGTATTTCATTCCCTGGCCTACCCGAGCCATAACATCACGAGCAGCCATAGTAACTTCAGCTGTATCTATGCCATAAGGGCAGTAAAGTGAACAACGACGACATTCTGAACATTGATGAAAATAATTCCACCAGTCATCCAGTACTTCTTTAGTCATTGATTTAGCACCAATTAACCATTCAAGACCGAGTTTACTTAAGAATTTACCAGTCGGTGTATGATATTTACGATACACAGAACGGAATAAATCCTGACGGGCAACCGGCATATTTTTAGGATCACTGGAACCCAGAAAATAATGACATTTATCGGTGCAGGCTCCACATTTAACACAGGAATCTAAAAATACACGTAAACCGCGATATCGGGTTAAAGTTTCACCCATGGCTTCAACTGCTTTTTCTTCCCAGTTATCAACTAGTTCAGCTGGGAATCCAAGTGCTGTCTGATGATCAGGCTTGGCAATAAAAGGGCCTTCAGATTCCATTGTTCCTTTAATTGGTTTAGGAACATGAATATTTCTAAATAACTCTGGAGTTTCAAAATCAGCCATTATTTATCTCCTAACCCTTGTTATTAGTTTCAAGTTTTGCGGCCCAGGGCGAAAGATGTCTTTTTTCGCGAGGGTTATCGATTTGATTACGAGTCGGGCTAAAAAATACTCCGGGAGCATGCAATAGTTTGCTGAATGGGAAAATAATCATCAGTAGGGCAACCAGTGATAAATGAATAATTAAAGGTGTACTAAAAGATATATCGACGATTGATATGCCCATCCACGACAGGAAAAACTCTTTGATAGAAATAATGTCTGGACGAACGAAAAGTTGCATCATCAATCCACTGATTCCGATAAAAATCAGCATAATTAACATGAAATAATCGGAAGGAGCTGAAATATAACGGACACGGGCAACAACAAAGCGACGTGCTAATAAACCTAATAATCCAATCACCATTGTAAAAGCGGCATATTTACCAAAAGGCTGGATAATATTTACCCAAAACCAGGGTTGTTCCTGGAAATAACGAATATGTCGAGCCAGAACCAGTGCTAAAGATATGTGGAACATCCAGCCGAAAAGCCATATCCATTTATTTGATTTAAAAAGACTTTCAAAAACAATAACTTCTTTCGCCATTCTATATACAACGCCAGCCTGAGTTGTCGGGGCGGGTGTGGTAGGAATTTTTAATGGAGCTGGTGTTACCCAGTATTGTCTGATCTTAAAGGCTAGCCCCAGTATAAAGACTACTGTTGCGAACCAGAATAACAATGCAAAAAAAGTGCTCATTGACAATCTATCTCTCGGAAAGCTAGTTAGTTAAAAGGAAACCCTGCTTTGTGATAGATACCACAAGGCTTTCTATTAATAACTAAAATGAAGGTAATCGAAGATACCCGGCCGAAACCGGGTAACTTCAATAGACTAGTACTAGACTACTATACGCAACCAGTTGGTTTTGGTAGACCTGCGTATTTACAAGCCTGTTTAGCTGGTCCATAAGGGAATAGTTCATACAGGTACTTACTATTACCTTTTTCCTTACCAAGACGTTTGCCGATTGCTTTAGTTAAAACACGTACAGCAGGAGCAATTTGATATTCTTCGTAATACTCACGTAAGAAATTAATTACTTCCCAATGTGCATCAGTCAATTCAGCGTCGTCAGAAGCTGCTAGAGCTTTTGCAACGTCCTGATCCCACTCGTTCAGGTTAGCCAGGTAACCTTCTTCGTCTACTTCGTAACTTTTACCGTTTACATCTAGAGCCATGATAAATCTCCTAAAATACTTAAAAATTAAGCTTTAAAATTAAAAAAACAAAAATAAAATCGATTACAACCAGCTTTGAACATTGTCATGTTCAGCAGCTAGCTGAACAAATCCGGCATAATCAACAACAGAAATGCCATCGATAACTCGATCTGCGGGCAGACCTCTAGCATTTAGATCTTCACCAAGAACAGCGAATTTAACACCTTCTCCCATGGCATCTGCGATACCCTGTGATGCTGTGGTATTTTTCAGTGCACCGGCAACACCGTCTTCAATCAATAAAACAGTAGAATCGTTTTTGATAAGTAAAAGACAAGTGTCTAGTGAATTTTTCTCAAAAGGTGACTTGTTTACAGTATGTAATGTTGACATGTAAGTTACCTCTAAAAATTTAACAGAACGTCAGCATCACTGATCAGATCAGATAACTGTTCGCGGTTAATCAGATGGATAGAGCTTTTTTCTGCCCAGTCATCATCTTCATCTTCATAAGTTAAAGCCTGAAGATCATCTATTGTAAGACCCCGGTCAGTCAGAGACTGTTCATCGATGTAAATCTGATTAACATCATAGTCACCCAGGGCAGCGTAAGTTTTGGAAAAGTTTTTCATTCCAATACCATCTGTGTCCTGTCCTTTGGTAAGCTGATATACGCCATCATCGACGAAAACAAGTTGAACTTCCTGTTCGAAAGCTGCACCAATCAGTACAACTTCCAGTGATTCCAGTGCATATACTGAACCGTAAGGAGCTTTTCTGTTTATATATGTGAATTTCTTTGTAGTAGACATATTTAACTCCTAGTCACCAAAAACCATCAGACGATCAGCTTGAATACCAGCTTCGATCAACTGACCTAAACCCGAAATACGGAATTTAGGAGCAATATTGGATGCACCTTTACCATGACGCTTGGACTCTTCTTCATCCATGATGCCGCGACGTTGAGCCGCAGCAACACAAACAACTAGATCCAGATCATGCTTTTCCGCCAGCTCTGACCACATTACCTGAACATTGCGGTCATCAACGGGAGGTACACCATACATAGTGCTGTTATTCACGCCATCGTGGTAAAAGAACACACGAAAGATTTCGTGGCCGTTCTCCAGAGCTGCTTTAGTGAACTGATAAGCAGTATCAGCAGCCTGATGGGTAAAAGGGCCTTCATTAATTTGAATAGCAAATTTCATCTGAACCTCTATTTCCTAGAAACGAATATGAGCAGATGCATTTAAGCTGTTACGTGCACCGCGCCAGTTATCGATATGGAACTTAGTGAAAGGTAGTTCAGTCAGTTCGAAGAAACGTGGCCATCCAATACGTTCAACCCAGTCATTAATACGTTCCCAATCTTTTGCATCTTCTTTGTAAACTTTCAGAATCTTCTTAACGATAGCTGTAGCTTCAGGCCAGCGTGGAGGATTGTTAGGAATACCAGCTGCAACCAGTTTCTGGAATGTAGGCTTGCTACGTGCATTTGAGTGATTACCACCAATCCAGATAGCCAGCTTAGAATGCTCAGCGTCATTAATTTGCATAGGAGGACAAGGAGGAAAACAGGCACCACAGCAGATGCATTTTTTCTCATCAACTTCCAGAGAAGGCTTGCCATCAACCATTGCAGGACGAATAGCAGCTACTGGACAACGAGCAACAACTGAAGGACGTTCACAAACGTTAGCAACCAGATCATGATTAATCTTAGGTGGCTTAGTGTGTTGAACGTTAATAGCGATATCGCCCTGACCACCACAGTTAATCTGACAACATGAAGTCGTCAAATGAACTCTGTTAGGCATATTCCAGTTTTTGAACTCGCCGATCAGCTCATCCATCATTGACTTAACAACACCAGAGGCATCAGTACCAGGAATATCACAATGTAACCAGCCCTGTGTATGAGAAATCATAGCTACAGAGTTACGAGTACCACCAACAACAAAGCCATGAGATTCCAGCTTGTCGATCAGAGGTTGTACACGAGATTCATCACTAACCATGTACTCAATGTTAGAGCGAATAGTGAAATGAACGTGACCATCTGCAAATTCATCACCGATATCACATAATAAACGAAGTGTATAAACATCCAGGATACGTTGTGTACCAGCTTTTACGGTATACAGTGCTTCTCCAGATTTTGTAACATGCTTTAAAACACCTGGCTGGGGATCTTCATGATAGTCCCAGTTGCCATAATGCTTACGCATCATAGGGTGCATGTACTGGAAGCCATCAGGACAACCAGATTCAATAGGTGGACGTTGAGCGTCAGACATATCTTTACCTATACTTAAATATTAATATTAAAATTAAAAAGTGAAGTTAAATGAACAACTCTTAAGAGTTAGCTGCTTCAGCTTTACGTTCAAACCATTTCTCAGCTTCTTCGTCCCATGTGTCCATACGAACATAAGAACTTTGACGTGGGTTGTTAACCATATTTGGATCAACATCAACACCAATACCTTCAAGGAAGTTAGCCAGACCAATACGTTCAATCATTTCACCGCAACGTTCGTGCTCTAAACCATTTTCAGCCCAGAAATCAATGATTTCTTCTGCGAGTTCAACAATTTCTTCGTAATCTTCTTCAGTTTCAAGTTTTCTGAAAGGAATAATAACCGTACCCATCAAATCACCAATTTTCAAAGTACGCTTACCGCCTACACAGATTGTTGCACCTTTGTCATCTCCAGGAGAGAGCGCTTTAGGTAAAACGTTTAAGCAATGCATGCAGCGAACGCAGTTACGATTATCAACAGCTAAAGTGTCGTCATCGTTAATTGATAATGCCTGTGTTGGGCAACGAGTAGTTACATTATCGATAATATATTGACGACCTTTTGTACCCATATAAGCCTTGAAAGCTTCCTGGTTTACTTTCATGTCATCGCGCCATGTACCGATTACGGCAAAGTCAGAGCGTTCAATAGCATTCTGGCAGTCATTACCACAACCAGAGATTTTGAATTTGAACTTATAAGGAAGAGCAGGACGGTGAACATCATCTGTGAAGTTGTTTTGCAGTGTACGGTGTACTTTCTGCTCATCAATACAGGATTGTTCACAACGTGAAGCACCTACGCATGACATACCAGTACGAACACATGGTCCAGCTCCACCAAGATCCCAGCCATATTCATTGATGTCATCAAAGAAATGTTGAGTATTCTCAGAATCAACACCGATAAACATGATGTTACCAGTTTGACCATGAAATGTTATCAAACCTGAACCATACTTTTCCCAGCTGTCAGCCAGTTGACGAAGCATGCCAGTTGTGTAGTGATTACCTGCAGGTGGTTGTACACGTACAGTATGAAATTCTTTAGACTCGGGGAATGCGTCACCTACTTCAGAGAAGCGAGGGATTATGCCTGATCCGTAACCGAATACAGAAATAGTTCCACCTTTCCAGTAACCTTTACGGGTTTCGTAAGAATGCTCTAATTGACCTAACAGGCTATCTGCGGTTGCATTAATACGTTTGTCAGGGTGATTGTCGCGTAAACGTTTGAATCCTGAGATGAAACTGGGCCAGGGACCATTTTCTAGCTCATCCAGCATTGGAGTATCATACTTTGCCATATGTGTAGTCTCCTATTAAGACTCTAGTTAACTTATAAGTTATGTTGATCGGTCCTGTAATTTAGCTATTACAAGAATGCGGGGCAGTTTAGACAAGCTTTGCCCGTTTGCAAACTTGCCTGATGGGAGGGCATGAAGATATATCGTTACCCCCATAGGGATATACATTAATTTTATGCTATTGGATACTTTACTTTAGAAAATATTAATAAACTTAAATATTATGGCAGAGGTTTTATGGGTCATCTGGATTTAAATGATAACAAGGCTTATCAGCATTGGGTTGACTACAAAAAAGCTGCCTATGAAAAGCGGGCTGCAGATAATTTTCAATTGCTGGTTGATCTCTATGCTGATGGTAATATACCGGATCATTCTCTCTCAATAATCAAACAGCAAATAAATGACTTTAATTTTGTTCTTTATCGATTAACAGGTGAAGTTCACGATCATTTAGCTGCTGTGAAGGGGATAGGACCACAAATTGGATTAAAAGAACTGGATAAAAATTTATGTGCTCGAGAAGATAGAGTTACTAAATTAATGGTAACAGAGCAAGGCCGAGGCAACTTATATATACCCTATTCAAATAAAGCAATTGGATGGCATACAGATGGTTACTATAATCCAATACATCAAAGAGTACTGGCACTGGTATTGCACTGTGAGCATCCATCTGAACAGGGTGGTGTCAATGACCTGTTAGATCATGATATGGTCTATATACACTTAAGAAATGAAAATCCACAATTTATCGAGGCATTATCCCATCCTGAAGTCATGTGCATTCCAGAAAATATTGAAAACGGTGTAAAAGTAAGACCTCAAACCTGTAGTGCTGTTTTCATGAGTGAACCTTTATCACAAAAAAATACTCAAGACCCTGTCTTAGCCATGCGATTTAGTAAACGTAAACGCAATATCATCTGGTCTGAAGATACACTCACTCAGGAAGCATTGGCCTGTTTATTTGAGTTTCTGGATTCAAAATCACCATATCATGTCTCTTATCGCTTGAATTCCGGGGAAGGGGTAATATGTAACAATATATTACATACACGTTCATCATTTACTGATAGTGAACAGAATACACGAATTTACTATCGTGCCAGATATTACAATCGAATTAAGATTTAGAGAGAAAAAATTATGCTGTGGTTAAGCGAAGTACTACTACAAAATCCTGAAGTTGAATCTTTTGAAGATTTAAAAGATATCATTTCAGCACGCGCAGCTGCAGGAGAACGTTTTTTCAGAATGGATATCAAGCCGCCTTTTTTTGATACTCCAGCTGACTGGGAAGACCGTCTGGAAGCTGTTTTCACTTCTATAAGGTAATTAAATGTACTGGCAAGAAGACGAAGACAAAGGTGAAACCTATCAGGTACCTGATGATGTGGTTGATTTATTATTCAAGATAGAATGTAAATCTTTACCACTGGATCATGGTTTTGCTCTCTCCCAGCAAATTATTCAACATATTCCCTGGATCAAAGAAGAATCTCAGGCAGCAATTCATCAAATACATGTGGCTGAGTCTGCCAATGGCTGGCTGCGTCCTGAAGATCCTGAAAAGGAAGTATTAAATGTTTCCCGCCGAACTAAAATGACATTAAGAATGCCATCAAACAGACTCGATGATATCAATGCTCTGGTCGGTAAGACACTGGATATAAATGGGCATAAACTAAAGGTAGGAAGTTTCAGTACAAGAAAATTGAGTAAATTAACGACTATTTTTGCGCGTTATGTAGATACCCGCGGTAGTGAAGATGAAAGTCTTTTTCTTGATAATATGATGCAGTTACTCAAGCAGCAGGATATCAAGGTTAAAAAAATGATGAGTGGAAAATTAATGTCTCATCAAACTGATGAAGGAATACTGTTAACGCGCAAATTATTTCTGAGTGATCTGGATGTACAGGAGTCTGTAAAATTACAGCAGAATGGAATAGGGGATAAGCAATTACTTGGCCTGGGGATATTTTTACCGCATAAAGGTATAGACGCTGTAAATAAAAAGCAGGAAAGCTAGAATTTACTTCAGGGTGCTGAACCGAGCAGTGTTGAGTTTAGCTGGATACTGCCGCCTTAACTGATATTTTCTTAAGGTCATCAGGGTAATAATTCGACTCCTACCCTGGTCACACATTCGGTCATAAGTCTTAAATCTGGAAAAATCAGTTGAATCATGAAAGTCCAGGTAACAGCTTCATGCAGCTGATAAAATCAAAAACTCACTCTTCACCAATCAGGTGACTACGGTGTTTTTGATTTCTCGGCAATTGCTCCTTCTAGGTTAAAATTAATACCATATCCTGTCTATTTTGGGAGCGTTTTATATAACCAATGGGGTAAGTGACATTATGGTTCATGTATGGGAAAGTATGCAGCGAATTTTTTAACACACCCATTTTAAACTAAAGATTGAGGCAGAACTTATGGCACTTGAGTCAGTAGAAAGAACAGAAAATGGCTATCTGGTTAATATTAATGACTGGAATGAAGAGATCGCTAAAGAGCTTTTCGCCGAAGAAGGAATTGAGCCAACCAAGGAACACTGGGATATCGTGAACTATGTTCGCGAACAGACAATAAATGGTGATGAACCTAATGAGCGCGGTATTATGAAAGAAATGAGTAAGCTCTGGGGTCGCAAGGTAAAATCTAAGGAAATGTATGAATTGTTCCCTCTAATGCCATCTAAGCAAGGCCTTAAGATTGGTGGTTGTCCACAAAGTACTCGTAAAGGCGGGTACTAGTTTTACAGCTACTACAGATTAACTGTATTTCAGAGGTGATGCTAAATAGCATCGCCTCTACCACCATAGTGATAGTGACGAAACAGGGTTTATCCCTTATATTCTCGTCCAAGATTTTATAGAGCACAATGTGCAGAGGAAGAATTGATGAGCGATAAAGCAGCTAAAATTCAAGAGTTGATTGCAATGCAAAAGAAATTTATTGCATATGAACAAGCGAATGGCGTAAATTTTAAAGATTATTTCACTCCAGAAGCAGGGCATGAGCTAGACGGATATCGTCAGGATTACATGGATAAAGCAATGGAGTTAGTAGACATTGCACATGCAGAAAAAGGATCTCATCGTTAATTACTGCTATTCCATCGGAAAATTAAAAAGCCGCTTTTAGCGGCTTTTTTTTTGCACATGGATGTGCTTATGCTGTGAGGCCATGGATGGCTACGAGCAGTATTCTTACCGAAGCCACTTAAACCTAGAAAAATCAGTTGAATCATGAAAGTCTACGTAACCCTAGATTCCGCAGTTGGACGAGTTGATTGTGCGTTTGAGGTGGTGTAGTTCAAGGCGTAACGACGCGGAATAGCCAACTATTCCAAGGAGTTACAACGAAGAGCTAAACCGCCTCAAACCTGCAATTCAGTTCATGGCGGGATGCTCCGATTGGGTGATTATCCCAGGATCATACACATCAACTATAATGGTTTATGAAACAGTGGGTTAACCTCTATTGAGAGCGGTCAACTGCGGAACCCTGGTTTGAGACTATAACAAGCAGAATAAACTACCCAGAGACCATTTGATCATTTTATTCATGGGCTTCATAATGTCACTATTAGCATAGGATATTCCGATATGAGAAACATCAGCTTGGCAAAATTTAGTTTTATTTTGCTATTATTATTTTCGTCCTCTAATATTTTTGCCCTACAACAGTTTGAGAAGAAGAATTTACAGCTAAACAATAAAACATATCAGCTGGAAATCGCCGATACGCGCAAGCGTAAATCTCAGGGCTTAATGTATCGAGAAACATTAGCCAGCAATGCAGGAATGTTATTCATTTACCAACGTTCGGGTAATTACCGGTTCTGGATGAAAAACACTTTAATCCCTTTACTGGTGATATGGCTGGATGAAAATGCACAAATTCTGGGGAAACAAATATTACAACCCTGTAAAACAGCTAAATGTCCAAGTTATGGTGTCTCCATGCCTTCCAGATACATTGTTGAGCTTCATCCTGATGAATATGATCGATTTAAGCAGGGAGATACATTGCCTGAAATTTTATCCTTGAAATAAAAAATGCTCGAATTTGAATTAATTCAAGGCTTTCTTAAGATTAAACTTTAGCGCTTGAGGTAATCAATGACTTTTTTAATGACTTCTTTATCTTTTAAAAGTCGAACGTGACCTAATTCCTGTGTTTTAAAAACTTCAGCCTGTGTCCAATGATTTTCAATTTCAGTGAGATGTTGTAGCGGCACTTCTTCATCATGAATATCAAAAATCAGTAGGCCACTCTGTTCTTTATCTTCTAATAAAAATTGAGTGTTTAATAATTCCCAGCTATTTTCAAGTTGTAATGTTTTATCAATTTTAATACCGACTAAAGCTTTAAAACGCTGTTTTAACTTATTCCTGAGGTTTAATAAACCTGCATAAGAATCAAAGATTTCCTGTGCCAGTAGATGAGGTGCAATCAATACCATTCTTCCGGGCATTAATCCTCTGCGGGTCGCCAGGGTTGTTGCCATTGCTCCAAAAGAATGGGCTACAACTGTATTGATAGGACCAATCTGATTTTGAATAGCAACAAGTGAATCAGAAAATAATAACAGGTCAGAATATTTACCCTGATTTGAGCCATGACCAGGTGCATCAAAAACTGCAACCCGAAAACCTGCTGCCGTCAATGCAGGAATAAAATGTTTAAACTGGGTTCCTGATCCACTCCAGCCATGCATAAGTACAATCAAAGGTCCTTTTCCCCAGCAATAGACTGCTATTTCCTGATCATTCAGACTTACTTCAAATCTTCTATCAGCCTGCATCCAGAATTTTTTAACCCAGGGTTTTGGTTGTTTTTTAAAAACGGTGAACCATAAATTACTCAGTCTTATGGCTGCCCATTCATTGTTAATGAGAGAAAGAAAGTTTAGAAAAGTACCGATTAGTCTATATTTCCAGGGCACAATTCTTTTGGTTTTGCTCGAATTTACAGAGTCTTTAACTGAAGAAACTGCAGTGGGAATCTCAGTAAACGATGATTTTAGAGATGTAAACGTTTGAGTGATCATTAGATTTGGCCAATAGATATTGTTAATGATTATAGGATTTGCAGTTGAGCACAAAAAGTGTCATATTTGACATTATACTGGTGAAACGGGACGTAAAAGGTGAGAGCGGCAATATTTTTGATGGATAAATGTATTGGTTCATCAATTCATGGCATTCTGGATGCACTCATTGCATCTAACTACACTCTGATTAAATCAGGGCTGGAACCTTTGTTTGAATGGGATACTGTCTCTCTGGATGGGTTAACAGTGACGCCGGTGAATGGTTTAAAGATTCTACCGGATTATAGTTTGCAACAATATCTTGATCTGGATAAGCAACCTGATGCGTGGATTTTTCCACCCTTTTTTCACTCTTCATCTAATTATAAAAGAGTACAGGATGCGATGTTCTATACTCGTCCACTTATTTCCGTCATTAACCAGCATTATAATCAGGGTGGCTTATTATTGAGTATATGTAGTGGCTCTTTTCTTCTTGCACAGGCTGGTTTGATGAGAAATCGACCTGCTTTAATGCACTGGAATAATGAAAGTCATTTTTCACGAATGTTTCCCGAATTAAAAATCGATACCCGTAAAACAATTGCAGATTATGGCAATATTATCTGTGCTAACGGAGGGGTATTATCATATGAACATCTGATCATGTATCTGGTAGGACGATATGCTGGTCATAATATCGCGGTTGATACTGCAAAATTTCTGATGATGAATTTAAATGCACCTTCTCCGCTGGCATTTCGCAGTAGCCTGATTTCAGCAAAGCATTCTGATGATCTGGTACAACGAGCACAACGCTTTATAGAACGTCATTGTGCTGATGATATTAATCTGATGTTGATATCAAAACGATTAAATATTAGTGATAGGCAGCTTAAACGTCGTTTTGCCAAAGCACTTGGCTGTTCTCCCTCTCAATATTTACAGAAGACCAGAATTAGTCGAGCCTGTAATTTTCTGGAATTAACCCAATTACCATCTAGTAAAATTGTTTACGAAGTAGGGTACCAGGATGAAAGTAGTTTTCGCCGTTTATTCAAAAAACAAATGGATATGACTATGGAGAACTACCGTCAGAAATTTGGAATTCAAAGTGAAACCATTCACCAGTCTGTGTTAGAGCAATAAATTGTAAGAAGCTATGCAATTTATTTTATAATTCTGTTTCTCCAATATGATCTTTAATAGTTAATCCAGTCAAATTTTAATTGCGCAGTAATTATGTTTCCAGGTGTTGCAGATATTCAGAACCTGTTTCTTAACACTTAATTCGCAAAGCAAGTTAAACCTGGAAAAATCAGTTGAATCATGAAAGTCTACGTAACAGCTTAATGCAGCTGATAAAATCAAAAACACAGTCTTCACCAATCAGCTGACTACGGTGTTTTTGATTTGCCGGCAATTAATTGCTCCTGCATTGCTCTAACTACAGCCATCCCTGGCTTAGACCAGGCACATCAA
>JBNKKI010000138.1:0-32076 GCA_050291745.1 Gammaproteobacteria bacterium
CAACGAAGAGATACGCCGCCTCAAACCTGCAATTCAGTTCGTAGCGGGATTCACCGATTGGGTGATTATACACATCAACTGTAATCGTTTATGAAACAGTGGGTTAATCTCTATTGCGAGCGGTCAACTGCGGAATCCAGGGTAACAGATTGATGTGCCTGGTCTAAGACAGGGATGACTGTTGTAGAGCAATGCAGGCGCAATTGCCGAGAGATCAAAAACATCGTAGTCAGCTGATTGGTGATGAGCGTGTTTTTGATTTTATCAGCTGCATTAAGCTGTTACCTGAACTTTCATGATTCAACTGATTTTTCTAGGTTCAAGCTGGATGAATCAACTACTGCTGTTCTGGCACAATCTCCGGTAAATCCGTATCACCAAAATCAATATTTTCCTGTGATAACAGTGTCGTAACCTGCCCTCTATGGTGAATTTGATGCAGGAATAAATGCAAAATCAAATCACCAAATCTTTGCGCATGAGCCACATCTTTGGTATCCCTGAACTTAAGGACAGTATCTAAATCACTTTCATTAAGTTCTGTACACCATTCAATGAGAATATCATCCAGACTTGCTCTTACTTTTGCAAAGCTGGATAAATCCGCAAAGAGAATTGAAGTTAAGGCATCAGGTTTTTCAAACCCACCCAGACTTTGTAGAGATTGATAGTTGGCTGGATGGGCGGCAAATCTTTTCATCCATAAAATATCACCCACCATAATATGATTCAGGCTAGCAATCACTGATTTAAAAAAAGCACCTTTATCTTCAGCTAAAGCCGAAGGTGATAAATGATCGGATGCTTCAATCATGCGCTGATTCATTAGCCTGTTATATTTTGCCATTAATATCAATTGCGACTTTTCACTCATTTTTCTATCTCTTTTAAATTAAACGGATAGTGCATAAACGCTATGCACTATCCTTTTTACCGCTAATCAAGCATCAACAGTTGTTTCTTTTTCAGCTATTGTAAAACTCCCACTTAACTCATACCAGTCTATCCGGCGTGTTACAGTCATTACCAGTGCTAGCACACAGAATATAAGCATTGACCCCATTAGCAGGGCATTATCCTCTGATCCCAGAATACCAAAGAGCATGCCATATAACAGCAATAAGCCGGCACTTATAAGGCCACCCAGTTTAAAAGACTGTAAAATACTGCTGACGTAAAACCCGATTAACGCGGTTGAAGCCAGTGTAGCGACCAGATAAGCCATTGCAAAGGTCATTAATTCAGACAGTGAAACCAGTAATAGAAAAAAGACACTCAAACCCAGACCAACTAATAGATACTGCATAGGATGCAGGCGAAGCCCTTTAATCACTTCAAACAGAAAAAAGACAACAAAGGTTAAACCAATAAACAATATCCCATATTTTACCGAACGTTCACTTTGCTGATAAATGTCGACAGAATTAAATAGCGTTACACCAAACATATCATGAGCCAGCGATGAACAATTACCTGTTACACATTGCTGCAGGTTCTGTGCAACTTCACTGGAAAAAGATGAAACATTCCAGTTAGCATTAAATCCCTGATCATCGATCTGCCTTTCAGATGGTAAATATCGACCAACAAAACTGGGATCAGCCCAATCCGATTTCAGCGTAACTGAGGTACTTTTTCCAAGCGGTGAAAACATCAATCTTTCCATACCATGTAAATCCAGAGAAAAATTAAATGCCACTTTATCATCAGTCTGTTTGAGAACACCTAAAGGAGCATGCATACCGGTTCTTAGTTCACCCAATAGACTATCCGGTTCAAATTCAATTTTTCTGCCCTGCCAGGCGACTACAGGTTGCTTCTCAACGCCGCGAACATCGCTCACCATTACAGATAGATAGGCAGGTTCCCATTCAATGCTATTCTTTGTCTCGGTTCGTTTTGTTAAATCACTGATAGAATAATGACCTGAAATTTGTAATTTACTGCGATAAACGGGAATACTATAAATGCCACGTACCCTGCTTTCAGTTTTAACCTCTCCATTCAAGCTTAACTGTTCTGGCGCAATCATTAGTTTTTTATAAAAAGTTCTATCACGTAACTCTTCGCGCTCTAATTTTTTATTCCATATCTTTTCCTTATAGCTTTCCTTGTATGGAATCACCAGAATCGGTCCAATCATCATTTGCTCCCCGGTCCAGCTTTGCGTTATATCGTTTCTAACCTGATATCGGTAACCACTACGCTCATCAATAACATCCCGAATTAACATCAGGGGAATCAGTAACAATAGTGTAAGCACTGAAATAACAACAATTTTCTTACTAAATAGATTTTTCATCGGGTTCTCCATAATTAACCCGACATACTTTAAAGAGTCATTATGTTTTCATGATGTGCCCAATATGTGCAATTGCACACACAAAAGACACATTCAGGCTAAACTAATCTGCGGCTTCAATGGCAGACTTAGTGTTGCTACAGCGCCACCCTGCTGCCTGTTAGCAAGCTCGATAGTGCCTCCATGCAACTGAGCGACCTCGTAGACAAAACTCAGCCCCAATCCGCTACTACTACTGCCATCTTCAGGGTGAGATAAGGTATAAAAACGCTCAAATACACGAGCTAGTGCAAATTCAGGAATTCCAGCCCCCTGATCAGAAATAGTCACTATCAGGTAGCCATTTTCATTCAGGCTTTGCAATTCAATTGTTGAATCCAGCGGGCTAAATTGAATCGCATTATCAAGCAGGTTAGCTATCGCCTGTTGCAATAAAAAACGTTCTGCAATCATCTTAACCGGCTTCACGGAAGTATCATCTATATTCAAATTTTTCTGCTGTATTAGCCACTGCCGTTCCTGCAAAAGCTGTCCTATCAATTCATCGACCTGCACTGTTTCAGGATTACTCAAGCCCTGCTGCTTCTCCACCGATGCCAGTCGCAGCAACTGTTCCACAACCTGATGCAATCGTTTCGCCTGCCCCCGGATATTAGCAATAAAATGACGCCGGTCCTTTTCAGGCATATCTTCTTCCAGAAGTTCAGCAGTCCCCTGAATCGCCGCCAATGGTGTTTTTAATTCATGCGTTAAGCTATGCAGATATTGCTCAACATAATCTTTTCCTTCCAGTTCCCGGCGCATGTCATCCATTGCTCCAGCCAGCTGTTTAAGTTCTTTTTCACTTAATTTGGGTGGTGCGACTCTTTTTCCATCTCGCACATCAATCGCATAGGCGGTTAATTTACGGATAGAAAAAGTTAACCAGTAGGTAATCATCAAACCGATTGCCAGTGCTCCGAGAATAACCAACCCACCCTTTTCCTGAATATTCTGTTTGGCGCGCTCTACAAATGGCTGCACTGCCACACTGGGTTTACCTACTGTCACTACGCCTATAATCTCATCTTTATCTTTAATCGCTGCAGCGACATACATGATACTGCTAAATTCATCGGCTGGATCTGCGCGTGTTGTTCGTGCGCCATATTTACCACGTAAAGTATTGAATACATCATTCCAGCGTGAATAATCCTTACCCACATCAACACCTCGTGAATCGTAAAGAACGATTCCCCGTACATCTGTGATATATATAATTAAATTGGGATCACGTTTCTTCAAAAACCAGATTCTGGCTTCAAACCGACGTTGCTCAAATAGATCCATCGCCGCTTTGAAATGACCGTTTTGCAGAGTTCCTTCAATCACTTCCTGAGTCACCATTTCTGCCATGAGATTGGCAGTATCAACCAGCATTTCTTCCATAGATTGACGCATACCCGGTACCAGCTCCGCAGTAAAACTACGCATTGCCAGCCAGATAGCAAAACCCATCAGAAGAAAGAAGCCAAGAAAGATGCGAACACTAAGATTCACGAATGCTGTAACCTATACCACGATGTGTTTGAATGGGTTCTTCATCCGATCGTACCTGACGTAGTTTGACTCTAAGCTTTTTGATATGAGTATCGACTACCCGCTCCAGACTTTCTTCAGGTTGCTGCCATGCCTGATCCATAATTTGTTCACGGGAATAAACACGTCCCGGTTGCTGAAGTAGTGTCTTAAGTATCTGGAATTCATATTTTGTCAACTCTAACCATACCTCATGGAAGCGTATACGGTAGCGATCCTGATCTATTTCAAAGCGAGATATCTCAGTGCTGGATTTAACCGTTGTGGATTGACTGCGTTTCAGAATCACCTTGATACGTGCTGTTAATTCGCGAGGACTAAATGGCTTGCCCATATAATCATCAGCACCTATTTCCAGCCCGACAATACGATCGACTTCATCATTACGAGCAGTCAGAAAAATAATCGGTACCTCAGAAAAACGGCGAATTTCCTTACAGAACTCAAAACCATTACCATCTGGTAAACCTATATCAAGAACCACTAAAGCCGTTTGTGGATTGGCCTGTAGCCAGCTAACACCTTCCCGCCCTAAACACTTCCACTGCGCCTCAAAACCTTCACTACGTAAGGCATATAAAACCATATCGGCAATCGAGGATTCATCTTCAATTAACAGGATGCTTTGCATCTATAAAATTCCCTGTATCACTAAATGCACGATAGTGCCCAATCTACCGGTTGCTATCAAGTGGATTAGCGATCTTTTCAAATTTCACGCAGTCTGACTCAATGCACCTCGTAAAGCTATGCGTAACCGTTCTACCACAGTTTCACCGGTATTCACCCCGGACAGAATGGCAAGTTCAACATCCGGTAGTGGTGGCAAACCTTTTTCCAGAATACAAAAATCTTCTTCAAGCCAACGTTCACTTCGAACACAAACGCCTAAGCCTGCACGCACTCCGGCCCGTATTCCAGCAAGACTTGGAGTAGAAAGTACAATTCGCCATGATCGGCCAATACTATCCAGTGCAGATAATACTGAATTGCGGAAAATACAGGGACCATTTGATAACACGAGTGGTAAAGGTTCATGTGGATCAATAGTCAGAGATGGCGCTGATACCCAGACTCGTCGTAAACGTGCCATAACTTCATTACCGGGCGCACCCTGTCCCGGTTCCTGGAACAATACGGCCAGATCCAGTTGACCGTTTTCAACTTGCTGTTGCAGAGCCATATTACTGTCAACCCGCATTTCCAGTTCCACATCAGGGTGCAAGCGGGTAAATCTAGCCAGTAAATCAGCCAGACCACCATCTGCGACTTCCTGGGTAGAACCCAGCCGTACTTTCCCACGTAGCTGTGTTTGCTCCAGCGCGATTAGCGCTTCTTCATTTAAGGCCAATAGTCGTCTCGCATAACCCAGCATCAATTCTCCACGCTCGGTTAATGCAACACCACGAGTATTGCGCTGCAATAAGCTTAGCTGAAGGCCTTCTTCCAGCCTTTTTAGCTGCTGACTTACGGTAGACTGGGTGCTATGCAAACGACTCGCAGCACTTGTAAAACCACCACAATCAACAATCGCGACAAAGGCACGTAATAATTCCGGACTCAAGTCTCTTATATTCATAATTCGAATAACTGTAATTCAATTAAATCGTTTCTCTAATAGATGCAATAAGATTACGCTGATTATAGTTTTAGTCAATAACAGTTAAATTTAACGGAGAAACATAAATGCCTTACTTAAATCTGCGCCTGGTAGCTGAAGAATCAGCTGAACTTACGAAAAGCATTGTTAGCAGCCTGATGACTCATACCCATGATATTCTTGCTAAAAAATCTGAGCTTACCGCTATAGATATTCAATTTAACAAGCCAGAGAGGTGGTTTATTAACGGGATGCCTGTCAGTGAAACACAACAAACCACATTTTATCTGGATATCAAAATCACCGAGGGCAGCAATACCAAACAACAAAAAGCAAGCTATATTCAGGCAGTATTCTACGATCTACAGAAAATACTGGGGCCACTGGCACAGGCAAGTTATATTGTCATTCATGAGTTAAGGGCTGATGCCTGGGGATTTCAGGAACGTACTCAGGAGTCTCGCTTTATTGAGTCACAATCACTCTAAAAACCACTGAGAAATTCAAGCTGATTTAAGACTGAGATAGAGTTGTCCGGATTGAAGTGAGCCGTAATAAGCACTCTATTACTACGATCCCTGATATGAATCAGGTCATTTTAAAGAGCTCCCTAATTTGAGGAAAATATAATGTCTAGTATTAAACTCTATAACCTGCCACGTTCTGGAAATAGCTATAAAATTCGCTTAATGCTCTCTATGCTTAAACTGGATTACGAAACCATCCTCATCGATAGCAGTAAAGGTGAAACTCTAACTGAAGAATTCAGAAAGATTAATCCTCGCGGACAGATTCCTGTTTTAATTGATGATGAAGAGTTAATCTGGGATTCAATGGCTATTCTGGTCTATCTGGCTCGTCGCTATGGCGATACTCACTGGTTACCTGCCGATGCATCAGGTGAAGCCGCTGTTATGCAATGGCTGGCTGTTTCAGAAAATGAACTCCTATATGGGCTTGCAAGAGCCCGCGCAACTTTGTTATTCAAACGTCCATTTGACCTGGCGACCTGTTATGCCGATGCTAAACCCGGTCTTGAAGCGATGGAGAAACAATTAAGCCAGCAGGACTGGCTGGCATCTAATCATCCGACAATTGCTGATATTGCCTGCTATCCCTATGTCTGGCTTGCTGATGAAGCTGAATTTTCTCTGCAACCATATCCAGCAGTGCAATCATGGCTTAAACGTATGGAAACTATTCCCGGCTGGGTTCCGATGCTTGATAATTAACAGCCAAAATAAACAGATACCATCTGGTCACATAACATAAAGGCTCTAGCTGACTGGCTGGTGAGCAGCATTTTAGTCAGAATTTTCTCAAATTAATTATCGAAACTCAGATAACCTGGAAAAATCAGTTCAGCGTGAAAAAGATGCGTAATAGATTGATTTTATCAGCTGCATTAAGCTGTTACCTGGACTTTCATAATTAACTGATTTTTCCAGGTTCAACAGAAGAGTCTCTTTTCAAGTTAGAACCGAAGTGCTTATATGACGAAACTATTGACATTTCGCGGGGTTATTTCTGGCCGGGTAATAGACTATACTCTTTCACGAACAAAAGGATATTATCGATCATGGCCCACATTAAAACTTGCTCATTACCGGATACAGCACTGCTCAAACGTTATAAGAATACGGGTGGCTACACCGATTGTTATACACGCGAAATAAATAAAAAGATTCAGCACACTGAATATATTGAAGCCTTCTATACAACCCCTTTGTTTAAACTCGAACGTTTTCTTTTGAGCTGGATAGTGTCACGTCCATCAACAGATCAGCAGGCGATTGAATTAGCACAGGGCAAGATCAATAACTTTGCCGTGTGGAGCGTTGAAGATAGATCAGATAATCAGTTATTGTTAAAGGATTTTCACGGCAGGACATGCTCCTGGCTTATGACCGTTGTAGATGCTGAAAAACAATCTACACGTTTGTATTTCGGTTCAGCTGTAGTACCAATTATTGATAAAAAAACCGGTGAATCAAAAATGGGTTTTACCTTTCGGGCACTCATGGGGTTTCACCGGCTATATTCTCGATCATTATTACATCTGGCATATTCCAGATTAATCAGGAAACATAAGCTTTAACCTGGAATCCGCAATTGGAGGAGTTGATTGTACGTTTGAGGTGGTGCAGATCAAGGCGTAACGACTCGGAATAGCCAGCTATTCCAGGGTGTTACAACGAAGAGATACGCCGCTTCAAACCTGCAATTCAGTTCGTAACGGGATGATCCGATTGAGTGATTATACACATCAACTATCATAGTTTATGAAACAGTGGATTAACCTCTATTGCGAGCGGTCAACTACGGAATCCAGCATAATATTTTCTGTTGAGAACTCAGTAGTTGTCTAAGTGAAAATATTTTTGTGAAATAATTCCTTTACCGACAACAATGTCTGCGTTATTTTCCCTACCCCCTGGGTTTGGTACGCGTGAATAGCCGTTGCGTATTTATTGGGAAAAGGCCCATTTATAATCAGGATAGACGATGAATTTTATGTCGATTCACGTTAAAAATGGATAACACTAAGAAATATTTTAATAATAGGAAAATACAGGAAAAAATTATGACATTAATGAAATGGACAGAGGAAGACTACGGAACTACTGTTTCACAATTCGATGAACAACATCAGGAATTATTCAATCGGGTAAATGCATTAAATACGGCTGTTACAGAAGGAGAAAGACCTGCAATTGGTAATACTCTTGATAGCCTGATCGAATATGTTGTGAAGCATTTTCAGGATGAAGAACAACAAATGGAAGAAAAGGGCTATGCTGATTTAGCTAATCACAAGGAAATTCACGCCGATCTGGTTAATACCTGTGCTGATTTACAGACTAAGTTTCATGCCAATGAAGCTGAAGTAGACTCAGGTACTATGACTTTCATTAAAGACTGGCTTGATAATCATATCCCTGTCATCGATAGAAAATATGGTCCTGCTCTAAACGGCTAATATGTAATTTTATTAGTTAACAAAAGGAGTCAGAGTAATATTACTCTGACTTCTTAAGAAAAACCTCTCCCGTAAAACTGATTCTCCAATACCCTCATATAATTTCAGCGACAATATAAGCAGCCGTATCAAAACACTAAATAGCTGCCAAAAAAAGGAAGAATCCGTATCATCCTGAAAAAATCAATTGAAGGTGAAAAAATTGCGTACATGATGTGGCCTGTCTAAGCCAGGAATCACATTTCAGCCAACATAGAGACTTTCCATAACAAATTTCAGAAAGTGCAGATAAGCTGAAAAGTGTTATGATCACCCACCAGACATGACTTAAACCTGGAATCCGCAGTTGGACGAGTTGATTGTGCGTTTGAGGTGGTGTAGATCAAGGCGTAACAACGCGGAATAGCCAGCTATTCCAAGGCGTTACAACGAAGAGATACGCCGCCTCAAATGTGCAATTCAGTTCGTAGCGGGATGCACCGATTGGGTGATTATACACATCAACTGTCATGGTTTATGAAACAGTGGGTTAACCTCTATTGCGAGCGGTCAACTGCGGAATCCAGGTTAAACGCGGCTATTTCATTTTTTATCAAAGATAGAGAAAATCATCATATTCAGTCAGTTATCTAATCGGAGAAATATGTTAACAAGCATTTTACGCCATATAGTGGTATTACTGTTTTGCATGCAGATTTTAACAGCCTGCAGCACTCTACCTCTAGCCAGTAATAAATTCAGCAATCTATACCAGCACCGCTGGATAAATAGCAGTCATCCTGAAACTGTTCTGAACATTAATGAAGTTGTTCAGTATCTAAAGGACTATGATGTTGTATTTTTTGGTGAATTACATGGCCACCCTGCTGTTCACCTGGCTCAAATGCAATTGCTGGAAGCAATGGTTCAAGCTGATCCAGCACTTACCCTCAGCATGGAGCAATTTGAACGGGATACACAAAACTATATTGATGACTACCTGGCTGGTAAGATTGGTGAAAAATACCTGACCAGCAAAGGCAGAGCCTGGGAAAACTATCCGACTTCCTATCGTCCTCTGGTCGAGTTTGCCAGACAACATCATTTAGCTGTTATCGCAGCCAATGCACCTAAACGGGATGTACTCTGTGTTGGTCGACTGGGTTTAGAGTATCTGGATACTCTCAGTGATGAAAATCGGCAGCATATTGCTCAGGATATTGATATTTCGGAAGGCGCTTATCATGATCATTACATGTCTTTCATCACGAATAATGCTTCACATGGTAGTGCCAGTGACACTAACATGAGTGACATGATGAAGAAAATGGCCGAGCAAAGCTATGCAGCTCAGGTTGTACGTGATGAGACTATGGCAGAATCTATTGCCCGACACATAAACGATAATCCACAACAACGTGTTTTACATCTTACCGGTGTATTTCATTCCAGTCAGTTTCTCGGTACAGTAGAACGCTTGAAAAAAAGGAATGCTGCTTTAAAAATTGCCGTTATCGAAACTGTCCCGATTGACAACAATGATACTGGCTCAATTTCAGACGAGCTCGATAATGCTAATATATTATTACTGGTTAGCGCGCTACCAGCTGAATTCATTAATGAAGAGCATGAGCAGGAATGGTCTAAATCGATACTGAATAAACGTATGCAAAGCGGCAATAACTGTGACACTGTAGATAACATAAAATAACCTATATCAATGCAAAACCTGTCTAACAAAACAGCGCTTATTACTGGTGCCAGCTCAGGCATTGGACTGGCTATAAGCAAAACATTAATCGCACAACAATGTAAAGTCATAGGAATTGCCAGGGATTTTTCTAAAGTCAATTTAGATAATCAGCTGATGCAGACAATCAATCAGGATTTAACTGATTTAAATGCTACTTCCAATCTTATTAAAAGGCTCTGCAAAGACAATTCCATCGATTTTTTTATTCATAGTGCTGGTTCAGGTCAATTTGGTTCTATCGAGCAATTTTCAGTTCAGCAGATAGATCAATACATTAAATCCAATCTGACTAGCGCATTGGCCATATCTCATCATATTGTACCTTTAATGCGAAAACAGAAATCCGGGCGTATCATTTTTATCGGCTCTGAGTCAGCTATTACAGCCGGCAGGAAAGGCAGTCTTTACAGCAGTGCTAAATTCGGTATTCGTGGCTTGGCTCTTGCATTAAGAGAGGATTGTAGCAAGGATGGCATCAATGTCAGTCTGATCAACCCCGGGATGGTTAAAACAGCTTTTTTCGACGAACTTAATTTTCGCCCCGGTAAAGATACCTCTAATTATATCGACGCTGAAGATATTGCTAATACTGTTTTGCATATCATTAACAGTGACCCGGATATTGTATTTGATGAAATTAATTTATCTCCCCGAAATAAGTCTATAGAGTTCAACCTAGAAAAATCAGTTGAGCGTGAAAAAGATGCGTAACAGATTGATTTTATCAGGTGCATTAAGGTGTTACGTAGACTTTCATGATTCAACTGATTTTTCTAGGTTCAATAGATGAAAAATTTTGAAGCCATAATTTTTGATATGGATGGCCTGTTACTGGATAGTGAGATAATGGGTTTTAATGCATTTAAGAAAACCTGCAAACAATTTGAGTTAGGTAATCGAGATGATTTATATTTTCAATGTATAGGAGCAAATTCTGAGGCAACAAAAAGAATATTATCGACAGGATTAGCTGGCGCTGTTGAATTCGACATTTTCTGGAAGATCTGTCGTGACAGTTATCATCAGGATATAGCGACCAATGGCACGCCATTAAAAAAAGGCGCACAGGAGTTATTAAGTCATATTCAATCACTTCAAATACCGCTTGCTGTTGCAACTTCAACAACAACTGATATAGCAAAAACAAAACTCGACAATGCAGGCATTATTAATTTCTTTACAAAAATTATAGGAGGAGATCAGGTTAGTAATAGCAAACCTTTGCCGGATATTTACCTCAAAGCTGTCAGTGAACTGGGTGTTAATGCCAGCCACTGCATAGCTCTGGAGGATTCAGAAAATGGTGTAATATCCGCGACTGCTGCCGGTTTATCTGTTATTCAAATTCCTGATCTGATTGCACCTTCGGAGACTTTAAGAAAAAATGGTCATATCATTCTGGACAGTTTGAACGATGTGATAAATTTTAATTTCGACTCAATCAGCTGACAACGGTGTTTTTGATTTCTCGGTAATTGCTCCTGAATTGCTCTAACTTCAGTCATCCCTGGCTTAGACCAGGCACATCAATCTGTTACGCATCTTTTTCACGCTCAACTGATTTTTCTAGGATTATAGTTACTCAGCTTGACAATCGCTTTCTTAGAAATACATACTGAATCCGACTGACTTCCTCTGCAGTTACAGTTTCTTTCCGGCCAGTGTTGGTATTTTATCTATCCGTGTTTCAAGCTTCAAATAACTGACCAGTCTAACAGCACCCTGCTCATGGAGTAATTCGTGGACGGCTTCCACAGCCATTAATATATCGCTTAAATCCCCCTCGATATTGGTACCTGAAGCATGAGTTTCTATAATAAAATTAAAACCCTGTAGAACTTTAACAACAGTTTTAATTTCATTGCGGACAGAAACTGAGGTCCCTAAGGGTATAAGCTGTAATTCGGCAGTTGCTTTCATTGCTCTTTTTCCTGCTCAAGCCCTTTCACTATTCTGGATCTTTTTTCAGCTTCGATGAATATTCGTTTTATCTGTGGAAACTGCTGTTTAATCTGTAAATCAATTTTCGCAATCACTGTTTCTATTTCATCTGCTGTCCGACTATTTTCAAAGTCAACACTGATATTCGCCAGTATAAAGTCAGGGCCCATATGCATAGTTAAGACTTCATTAACATGCCCGATACTCTGTTCCGCCTGTAAAATTTCACGAACTCCATGAATAGTTGATTTATTGGCACTTTCGCCAATGAGTAAACTTTTTGTTTCATATGCCAGCCAGATAGAAGTACCAATAAGAATCATGCCGATAATAATAGATGCGATGGAATCAAAAATTAATATCCCGCTAAACTGGCTTAATGCAACCCCGGCAAAAGCCACTATCAATCCGAGCATAGCGGCTGAATCTTCGAACAAAACGACAAAAATAGATGGGTCCTTAGCACGTTGAATAGCTTCGATATAACCCCATTTGCCTTTCACAGCCTTAAATTCTTTCAATGCAAAAACCCAGGCACCACCTTCAAATAGAAGCGCTAAACCCAGTACAATATAATTAATCAGCGGGTTACTGATAGCCTCAGGATGAAAGATATGTTTAATACCTTCATAAATCGAAATGCCACCACCCAGAGCAAAAATCAGAATAGCCACGATAAAGCTCCAGAAATAGACTTCTTTACCATGTCCAAACGGAAAATCTTCATCTGCCGGTTTAGCCGCCTGCTTTAAACCGTGTAACAGTAAAAACTGATTACCGGTGTCAACCAGTGAATGAATACCTTCAGACAACATAGCGGAACTACCAGTGATTCCTGCCGCAACAAATTTGGTGATAGATATGAGTGTATTACCGGCCAGTGCCGCATAAATCACTTTTTTTGAACCTGATGACATTCTGAACTCTAATCCGTTTAAATAAAGTAATTATTCTATGTGAATTATCAGTTTTATATAAGATTAAATTTTTTTTTGCAGAACTACCTTAATCTCTATTGCAAGCGGTCAACTGCAGAATCCAGGTTTAACATTTAATTTGAATCAATTGATGACAATGGAAGGCTGCTTTATAATAAGTCGGTTTGATGGAACGCATATCGCTACCATAATTTATTTCAAGGAAATAATTACCATGATTCGCTATCTCAGTTTGCTATTAATCCTGTTTGCCTTAACCGCCTGTAACGATTCATCACAAAATTCAGCTCAGGAAAGCAGTCCAACTGAAGAAATCACACAGCAGGATGTCATAAAGGCAGAAGTAAAAGCTGAACCAGAAGAAAAGAAAAAGCAGTCCACCTTCAATCTGCAACAGGTAAAAAATCAGTACAGCGGTATTACTTTATCCATCATCGATGCCAGTTTACAGACTTATCAGGATAAGCCAGCGTTATCTCTTAGCCTCTCGGTACCACTTAATCCGGCAGTCAATCACCAGCAGAATCTACAGGTCATGACCGATGATAACAAAATTGTCGATGGCACCTGGCAACTTTCCGATAATGGCCGCCAACTATATTTTACTGCTGTAGAGGCTGAAACTAACTACCATATCAAGGTCTTTGGAGACCTTACCGCCGCGACCGAAGTTAATCTGGGTAAAACTTATTCAACCGAACTAAAAACACGAGCTATCCAGGCTGGTGTCAGTTTTAACTCTCAGAAAACTGTACTGGTCGCTAATGAGGCCAAAGGGCTGGCGATTTCAGCGATTAATGTTCCAAATGTTGATATTGATTTTTTCCGCATTGATCTAAAAAAATACCCGCAATACCAGAACAGCTGGTATCAACGTAGTCAAAATAAAAGAAGCTGGGAACTCACTAGTGCGCTGACACATGCAACAGCTGTTTACAGTGGACGATTTGAGCTTGATTTACCCAAAAACAGTCGAAAAACATTATATATCGATACATCAGCCATTGATGCATTACAGCCTGCCGGCTTTTATCTGGCAGTCATGAAAGCTGCGGCTACTTACCCGGATGAATTCAGCACAGCCACCTTTATCGTTTCTGACCTGGGTATGCATATTCGTCAATATGATGAAGGAATGCATGTTTACACTTCTTCTCTGAAATCCGGAAAGGCATTAGCCCAGATAGATGTTCAGGTGATGGATGATAAAGGCAATACACTGGTTTCTGCTCAAAGTGATGCTGAAGGTATAGCCCGATTTCAATCATTACCGAAAGGTTCCCAGTATGTAATCGGTAAAAATGAGCAACAGATAGCGGTAATCAATTTGCAGGATTCTGCACTCGATTTATCCGAATTTAAACTGCCTAAAGAGTTATCTGCCAGTCAGTCATTATATATTTATTCTGCCCGTGATCTTTATAGACCGGGTGAAACAATCGATATATTTGCTCTGCTGCGAAACCTGGATGGTAGTCAATCAAAAGTACCTCAGGCTTTAAAAGCCCGTTTATTACAACCAGATGGACAGGAGCTAAAGAGCTTTCAATGGCAGCCAAAGGATTTAGCCGCTTATCATTACCAGCTACAACTCCCCGGCTCAGCGAAAACAGGTTTATGGAGTTTACAGGTAGAACAGGCCGATAAATTCATCCAGACTTTTTCTTTTCATGTCGAAGATTTTTTGCCTGAACGAATGAACCTGATTTTTACTGATGAAGAAAAACAGGATAAGCCAGCACTGTTTCATACTGACTCGCTTAATGTGAAAATTAGCGGAGAATACCTTTACGGGGCTCCGGCTGCTGGCAATACAGTAGAATCTTTTATTAAACCAACTGTAGCCACTGAACCATTTGAACAATTACCCGGATTTATATTCGGTAATGTAAATGATACTAATAGCCTTAACGTGGCTTATCTGGACGATATAAAACTGGATAAAGAAGGTCTCGGCTCTATTAAGTCCAACAATCCTGCTCAAAATACACAATCCCCGATTCGCCTTAATATATCCGCCAGCTTAATGGAAAGTGGAGGACGTCCAGTCACCCGTCATCATGTTATTACTTCATTTCCTGCCAAAAAACTGCTTGGAATTCGGCCAGTTTATGATGCTGGTCTGGACCACTTTGAAGCCAATACGCTTGCCAGTTTAGAAATTGTTCGGGTCGATGAAAAAGCCCAGACCCTGGCAGCCAAAAATCTACAGGTTAAACTCATTCATGAGCGTCGTGATTATCACTGGGTTAACCGTGGTTCTGGCTGGTCTTACGAATATGATGAAAAGCATTATACTGCTTTTGAAACCACGCTGGATATAGCCGCCGATAAACCTCGTGCAGAACTTAAATTACCTGTCGAATGGGGCACATACCGACTGGAGATTACAGATCCTGAAACATCACTTACCGCCAGTACCAGAATAACTGCAGGCTCAACCTGGTGGGGCGATCAGGATCAGACATCTCAGGGTAGCCGTCCTGATCAAATAAAACTAAGCTGGGACAAGTCCAGTTATAAAGCTGGAGAAACTGCTCAACTCACCCTGCTCCCACCCTATGCTGGAGAGGGTTTTATTGTCGTCGAGAGTGATCGCTCTTTGTGGGGAAAACGATTAACTATTCCGGCAGAAGGATTAACCGTATCGATTCCTGTCTCTGCTGAATGGACACGACCTGATATATATGCCACCGCAGTCATTTTCAGACCCTCAAACCGACAGGACTTAATTACCCCGAAACGTGCTTTAGGTTTATTGCATTTGCCACTTGATCATGCCGCGCAAAAATTACAGATTGAAATTAAAAGCGCCGATAAAATCGAACCTAATAAAAAGTTCAAGTTGCAGTTACAGGCGAAAAACATGAGCAATAAAAAGGTTCGTGTACAGCTTATGGCCGTGGATGTAGGGGTATTAAATATTACTAAATTTGAAAGCCCTGACCCTTTTAAATGGCTATTTAAGCCACGCCGCCTGAGAGTAGAAACACATGATATGTATGGTGATATTGTCGAATATCTCAATGCTGATCTAGCCCGCCAGAAATTCGGTGGTGATGCCGATCTGGCACAGGGTGGTGAACAGGCTAAAGCAGATGTTCAAATTGTCTCGTTAATTCATCCACTTGTTGATTTTGATGAAAATGGATTAGCAGACTTTGAATTTGATATTCCTGACTTTAATGGTCGACTACGTATCATGGCTGTAGCCTATGGAGATGATCAGTCAGGTGCTGCAGAAAAAGATATTAATGTCGCTGCTCCTGTCATAGCAGAAATATCTATGCCACGTTTTATTGCTCTGAACGATCAGGCACATATCACTTTGGAATTACAGAACTTAACCGATAAGGAACAGCAAATCAGTACTGAACTGAATACTGTCGAACCCATCGAAATTTCGACATCCAAAGAGCACCAGTTAACACTGGCAGCAAAAGAAAGAAAATTATTACATTATCAGGTAACTGCAAAGGCTTATGGTAAAGGCCGCCTTCAGTTAAGCTTAAAAAATAGTGATAATAGCATTAATTTACACCGTGACTGGGGCTTAACCAGTCGTTCACCATATCCGGCAGAAAGTCATAAATTCACTCAGGTTATTGAAAAAGGTGAAGAAATTTTTCTACCAACAAAAATCAGTGAAAAGTTGATTCCCAGAGGTACTGCTGCCCTGTTGAATGTTTCAGATGAAGCACCAATAGATATCACTGCCCATGTCAGTAATTTATTGCAATACCCATATGGCTGCCTGGAACAAACCAGTAGTCGTATTTACCCATTATTATTTGCTGATCAAAAAGCCATTACACGCTGGCAACTGGATTCTGAAAAGTGGACACAGGAAAAACGTTTTGAGCAAATCGAAAATGGTTTAACTCATATTAGCGGAATGCAACTATTTAACGGCGGCTTTGGCCTGTGGGATAACAATAGCCGTGAAGAATTCTGGTTAACAGCCTATGTCAGCCATATGATGCTGGATGCTCAACAGCAGGGTATCGATATACCGAGCAGCCAACAGAAAAAAGCTATAAAACGTTTAGGTAATTATATTAAAACACCACTAGCACTTATGGGCGATGATCATGGTAGTAAGAAAACTGCTTACAGGTTTGCTTATAAAGCTTACGCTGCCTATGTGTTATCTCGCTTGAACAAGGCTCCGGTGGCTCAATTACGCAAGCTGTATGACCACAACAAGAAGCGTACTGAAACTATTTTACCTATGCTTCATATGGCTATTGCATTACAACAGCAGGGTGATCATAAAAGAGCTAAAGATGCATTAAAAAGAGTCGTTAAAATCAAACGAAGTAATCAATATCTGGCTGACTATGGTAGTCCGGTTCGAGACCTGGCGATGGCAAGTTATCTGATGATAAAGCATCAACTTAAAATACCCGGACAAAACTGGCTATTCGATTTAAGCGCTGAACTACGCACAAGACAATGGTTAAGCACACAGGAGCGTAATGCACTGTTTTTACTGGGTAATACTCTGGATAATAAAAAACATGAAACATGGATGATGCAATTAGCAATAAATGAGAAGACCGATTTAATTCAGGGGGAAGGTAAAAAATCCTGGAAGTGGACATGGCAGGATTTACAACAGCAAATCAAGCTAATAAATAATAATGATTCTTCATTATTTACTTCTTTCAGAATCACCGGTTATCCACGTACGGCTCCTGCAGATCAGATAAATGATCTTAGTATTGAGCGTCATTACTACAATAAACTGGGTAAAGAAATTAAACCAGAACTGGTTCAACAGGGAGAACTGGTTGTGGTTAACTTGCGGGTTGAAAGTGACCATAATCACCCTGACACCTTAATTGTTGACATGTTGCCTGCGGGTTTTGAAATTGAAAATCAAAACCTTGCTAATAGCGTATCTCTGGAAACTATAAAGATTAATAAGAAATCAATTAAATCTCTACAGGAGCGAAGTACCATTATTAATACGGAATCACTGGATGATCGATTTATTGCTGCCGTAGAAATCAGTAAATATCAAAGCGCCAATGTTTTCTATCTGATGCGGGCAGTTACACCGGGTAAATATCAAATTCCTGCAGCTTTTGCAGAAGATATGTACCAACCGGAAGTGCGTTCAATTTTTAATGGAGATACAACTCAGGTCACTATTCATGCGCGCTGATTCCTGATTTATATTGGGCTTTAGCCTGTGCTAAAGCCCGCTACCCCATATAACAGGCATGCCTAGAATCATCAAATGGTTTAAAATTACAGGGGTTTTTATATTACTCTGCTGTATTAGTTTTTTTATAGCAGACCAGCTATTTCCATTACCCTTACCTGCAGAGAAAAATGATTTTGCCCATGTTGTAGTTGATGAATATGGTCGACCACTTCGTGCTTTTGCTGATAGTCAGGGCGTATGGCGTTATCAAACCAGTGTTGAGAATGTATCACCTCATTATATTGAAGCTCTGCTTCACTATGAGGATCGCTGGTTTTATTATCATCCCGGCATTAACCCATTAGCCTTACTACGGGCATTTATTCAGAATATGCTGTCCGGCCGTATCATTTCCGGGGGGTCAACAATTACCATGCAGGTAGCACGTACCTTCGATCCGCATAAACGCAGTTACCCGGGCAAATTACGTCAGGCTTTTCGCGCCTTACAATTGGAATGGCATTATAGTAAAAAGCAGATACTAAATTTTTATTTAAACTATGTACCATTTGGCGGACCGGTAGAAGGTGTCGCTGCAGCCAGTTATATGTATCTGGATAAATCACCCGATCAGCTTACCCATGCAGAGGCTGCACTACTTGCCGTGTTACCTCAAAGGCCCAGCTATTACCGACCTGATCGCTACCCTCTCAGAGCCCAACAGGCTAGAGACAAGGTGCTGGATAGATTAGTCAATGTCTGGTCAAAACAAATTATCGATGAAGCCAGACAGGAAGCAGTAGCGGCTTATTTTCACTCTCAACCAACTGTGGCTCCATTATTATCCAGATTGGCCAAAAATGAAAATCCGCAACAGGCAGTAATTAAAACAACTTTAAACCTCGATTTACAACAGCAAATCGAAAGCTACAGCAGTCAGCAGGTTTCAAGATTACCGCGAGGTACTTCAATTGCAATACTGATCGTCGATCATCAAACTATGCAAATTAAAGCTTATGCCGGTTCAGCCGACTTTAGCAATCAACATCGATTCGGACATGTCGATATGGTGACAGCAACAAGATCACCCGGTTCGACACTTAAACCTTTTTTATATGGTATTGCTATAGACCAGGGGTTAATTCATTCTCAAAGTCTACTAAGCGATGCTCCGCAACAATTCGGTGAATATCAACCACATAATTTTAGTGGCGGTTTTAATGGCCCTGTCGCTGTTACAAAAGCATTGCAACGCTCTTTAAATATTCCCGCTGTACAGGTCTTACAGGCCCTTGGACCCCATAAATTTACGAACACCTTAAATAATGCTGGTATCGAATTAAAAACACCGGAAGAATCTAATTTATCTGTCATTCTGGGTGGCACAGGCACTTCGCTATGGCAACTGGTTAAAGCTTACTCTGCATTAGCGAATCATGGACAGGTTGAAGAATTACAGTGGAACAAAGCATTCATTCAGGATCAGCAGGACAGGTCTACACGATATTTATTAAGTGATGGAGCAAGCTGGATTATACGTGACATTCTCAGCCATCAAAAACGCATTGATCAACTCAACTTAAATCGCTCACGTTATCGGGAGCAAAATCTTGCCTGGAAAACTGGAACCAGTTATGGCTTTCGTGATGCCTGGGCCATAGGTATCAACCAGCAATATACCATGGGGGTCTGGGTAGGTCGCCCTGACTCCACACCGATACCGGGTTATTATGGCGCAAATAGCGCTGCCCCGATGCTTATACAATTACATAATTTTCTTTCTGAACAGAAAATCAGTGAAATCATTGAAAAACCTGACTCAGTCAGTCATGCCAAAATTTGCTGGCCACTGGGTACACTGGCAGAAATAACCGATAAGAAATTTTGTTATAAGGAATTTGATGCCTGGTTATTAAATGAGCATGCGCCACCGACTCTAAGCGATAATTTTCAGAAAGATAGCTTAATCAACCCATTTCAATACTGGATCAATGATAAAGGTGAACGAGTACAACCTGACTGCAGCATAACAGATGCAAAAAAAGTTCAGGTGGCTTTATGGCCTTTAAGAGTTGAGCCCTGGATAAAAACCGAGCAGAAAAGAAAAAATGTTATTGCCAACTGGTCCAGCAATTGTAAACATAAAAATTCGTTACAGGATTTTCGCGAAATTCATATCCAGAGTATTAACAATTCAACACAGTTAGTAAAAGCGGGAAAGCAGGCTTCATTACCCTCTATTCCTCTACAGGCAATAGGTGGCAATGGTAAACTTCAATGGTATATCAATGGCCTGCCCTATCCTGAAAATGAACATCAAAATCCACATAGTTATCAATTTGAAAAAGCAGGAAGCTATCAGATAACAGTTGTAGACGATGTCGGAAATAGTGACCGTGTTCAATTGCAGGTTATAGAGCGCTAGTGATCAATAATTGAACCTAGAACAATTCTAAGCTCGACAGGCTGACGGTAAATACTCTTTACCGAGGTCAGTTTTATTTTGGCCGACTGCTTCCATACCTGTTACAGCTTCATCATAACCACACAACCAGGAAATCGGACTTTTAGGACTACCTGTCACGACAGCAGGTCTAAATGTTAATATCCTGTTTCGTAAGGGTCTGGAAGCTTTATTACCCAATGTGACATGTATAGCACCGGAAATAACTTCAACACGAGTAATACGATTACCTATCAGGAATTCTGGTGCAGGTACTCCGGCAGCTTCATTATTGAGAGGAAATTCCAGATTTTCCACATAGTATTTATTAACACTCTCTCTGATTGTGCTTGCCATACTCAAAGCTTCTACAACTTCACTACGCTGCACATAAACCTGATAAGAAGGAAGTGCAATAGATGCCAGAATACCAATAATGGAAACAACTATCATCAGCTCAATAAGTGTAAATCCCTGTGTATTTTTCATATTGTTTCTCCAAGAATAAATATAGGTGAGTAGGCACTTGCCAGAAAAAAGAATATGGCGGATATAACGATAAGAGCGATGATGACAGAAATATTTTTCATTTCCTTTTCACTGCTTAACAAAAGAGTACGCATTTCAATTTCAATCAGCAACCGCATCTCTTCAGCAAGATTCATCCGGGATTGTTTAATATTATTGAGATGATTGATAATGCTCGTATTGCCTGCTTCTCTCAAATTTTCTGATTCGCTCAGTGGATAGCATAATATATCGAGTACATTTGAATATGATTGCTTAATACTCTTCATCACCAGATAGCGCATGATAAAACCATGCTCAACTTGCAGTTTAAATTTAAACAGGCTCTTTAATCGAAAGCCGATCAATAATGAGGAAATGAGAAGAATCGTTATAATGACAGCGATAATTGACCAGTTTTGTTGATAAAATAATATGTTGGGTGGTAGTGCAATATCAAAATCAACATACATTTGCTGAAAATTGGGGGCGACATAAAGTTGATATATCCCTGTCGTTACAAAAAAAATGGATATAACATAAGCCAGATAAGCTGTAACCCGTTTAAAGCGCAAAGGTTCTTCAAAGTGATTCGATGAGGATATTTTGCTGTAAATTTGAATTATTTCAGTCGCTTCCTGCTGATCCTTAATATTTTTGATTTTCTCCAGTAATTTCCCCGGCCAGTTATTTTTTTCTATTTCTCCACCATACAATTGACAGCTTTCCTCACTCTCAATTCTACTTAGACAGTTAGCAACAGATTCATCAGGGCTGATGTCAACTGAAGCTTTTCGGCAAATATAGCCAAATCTTTCCCAGCTCATAACTATCATTTTCCTCGATTTGCATTGGGACTAAAGTCCTGTAATTTGCATAGCATCTCCCGGAGAAACTGCTTAAAACCAGGAATGCCTGATCAGCTATTCTGTTATAAATACCTGATCAGGTCTTTTTATATATAGCTTATCCTCTTTATTTATCCAGCTTCAAACAGAATCAATTAAATGCTATCAATCAATGAATTCAGTAACTGGCTTGGGCGCATGAGTTTTGAAGTGGTCTCAGTATCAGGGTGATAATAGCCGGCTAAATCGACAGCAACACCCTGCGCAGAAATTAAATCATTCATAATAGCTTCTTCATTTTCTGCTAACTGTTTTGCGATCGGCTCAAATTTTTGCTTAAGATCCAGATCCAGATCCTGTTCTGCAAGAGCCTGCGCCCAGTACAGCGCGAGATAAAAATGACTACCACGAATATCTATTTCTCCAACTTCCGAAGCAGGTGATTTATTATTATTTAAAAATTGGGCATTCGCGCTATTTAACGCATCAGCCAAAACCTGAGCTTTAGTATTCCCTGTTTTTTGAGCAAGATCTTCTAGAGATACAGCTAAAGCAAGAAACTCACCCAGAGAGTCCCATCTCAGATGATTCTGTTCCAGCAATTGTTCAACCAATTTGGGGGCAGAGCCGCCAGCACCAGTTTCAAATAATCCTCCACCTGCCAGTAATGGCACAATGGATAACATTTTTGCGCTGGTGCCCAGTTCCAGAATTGGAAATAAATCTGTCAGAAAATCACGTAAAACATTTCCTGTAACAGAAATAGTATCCTTACCATCTTTAACTCTTAGCAAAGTATAGTTAATAGCTTCTTCAGGCGACATAATCTGAATATCCAGACCTAAGGTATCATGCTGCTTTAAGTAACTTTCTACTTTACGAATTAAATTAGCATCATGAGCACGTTGATCATCAAGCCAGAAAATTGCTGGCTGCCCGGTTAATTTTGCCCGATTGACTGCCAGCTTTACCCAGTCCTGAATGGGTAAATCGCGGGTTTGACACATACGCCAGATATCGCCCTGCTCGACTGTTTGCTGCATCAGTACATTACCGGCACTATCCAGTACTTCAACTGTTCCATCAAATTCAATTTCAAACGTTTTATCATGCGAACCATATTCTTCCGCTTTTTGTGCCATCAGACCAACATTACTGACATTGCCCATGGTAGTTACATCAAAAGCGCCATTCAATTTACAAAAATCAATTGTTTGCTGAAAGATACCGGCATAACAACGATCCGGGATCATGGCTAAAGTGTCATGCTCCTGTCCATCCGCTCCCCACATTTTACCGGATGAACGAATAGCCGCTGGCATAGAAGCATCAACAATAACATCACTGGGTACGTGCAGGTTTGTAATACCCTTATCAGAGTTAACCATGGCAAGTGCTGCAGAGTTATCAATAGTGGCCTGAATATCCTGCTCGATCAGGGTTCGTTCAGCTTCAGGCAAATCGGCAATTTTAGCCATGACATCACCCAGTCCATTACGTGGATTTACGCCCAGAGAGTTGAAGGTTTCGGCATGTTTTTCAAATACATCTTTAAAGTATTCTGTCACCGCATAACCGAACATAATGGGATCAGAGACCTTCATCATGGTTGCTTTTAAATGTAATGACAATAAAACGCCCTGTTGTTTGGCCTGCTGAATTGATTTTTCGTAAAATGCACATAATGCCCTGCGATTCATCACTGAACAATCGATCACTTCATCAGCCAGCACGGCTGTAGACTGTTTTAATACTTTACTACTACCGTCGGCCCCTTTTAATACTATTTTAACTTCACCGGCCTGCTCAACAACTACTGATTTTTCACTACCATAAAAATCACCTTCCTGCATAAATGCAACATTTGTTAAAGAATCCTTAGACCAGGCGCCCATGCTATGAGGATGTTTTTTTGCATATTGTTTAACTGGATCAGCCACACGGCGATCTGAGTTGCCTTCACGTAGTACCGGATTTACTGCACTACCAAGTACTTTTGCATAACGGGCTTTGATATCTTTCTGTTCATCAGTTTCTGCCTGCACCGGAAAATCGGGAAGCGCATACCCCTGAGACTGAAGTTCACGAATGGCCGCATTTAACTGAGGAATTGAAGCACTTATGTTAGGAAGTTTAATAATATTTGCTTCTGCCGCCTGAGCAAGTGCACCTAATTCCGCCAATGCGTCACTCTGTTGTTGTTCAGCCGTTAAATAGTCAGGGAAATTAGCAATAATACGACCTGCCAGAGAGATATCCTTAGTCTCTACCTGTATGCCAGCAGTTCTGGTATAAGCCTGTACAATTGGCAATAATGAATAAGTCGCTAAAGCAGGTGCTTCATCGGTCAGTGTGTAAATAATTTTTGAATTCGGCATATATAAATAAATCTCGTCAACAATCAGTATTAGGTTTGTGTTCTTAAGCTGAAAATGGCATTAAATCCCGGCAATTTAAGGATTTAGCAGTGAATTTTAATATTATAACGTTGTAAAGCCAATAAATGTCTTGTCATTACACGCCTATGGCCTCAATCTACCCCTGTACAAAGCCTGAAACCAGCTTAGTGCAGGCAATTGATGCACTAATTTAAATGAAAACGTCAAATTTCGGGTTCTATCAATGGCACTGCGCCGGTAACTATCCATAATATATTTTTTAATCCAACCTGTAATTGAAATCCTGTGACTCAAACCAACTTTTCTTCACTATCCTTAGATAAAAATTTTTTAAACAACCTGATTTCTCTAAATTATCTATCGATGACAGCCATCCAGGCGCAAAGCCTGCCACCTATGTTAAAAGGAAAAGATATCCAGGCACAGGCTAAAACGGGCAGTGGTAAAACTGCGGCTTTTGGCATAGCGATTCTGAATAGACTAGAGATAAAACAATTTGTAACTCAGGCACTGGTACTCTGCCCGACTCGTGAACTGGCTGATCAGGTCAGTAAGGAAATTCGTCGACTGGCGCGAGCTACCCCTAATACAAAGATTGTGACGCTATGTGGAGGAACCGCAATAGGCCCTCAATTCGCCTCACTGGATCAGCATCATCCACATATAGTCGTAGGCACACCAGGCCGGATTCTAAAGCATTGCCAGAAAGGCTCATTAAAGTTAGGCAAAGTGAAAACGCTGGTACTGGATGAAGGGGATCGAATGCTGGATATGGGCTTTCATGAAGATATTATGCGAATCATCGATCACACGCCTAAACAACGTCAAACCCTGTTATTTTCGGCAACTCTCGCGGATGAAATAAAGCATATCAGCCAGCTCATTCAGAATAATCCAATTGATATTCAGGTTGAGAGCCTGCATAACAATAAAAAAATCCGTCAGACATTTTATGAAGTCCAAAAAGGTGAAAGACTAGAAACCCTGATTAAGGTTTTACAACATTATAAACCCGAATCCAGTGTTATTTTCTGCAACCGGAAACAACAGTGTCAGGAATTGTCTGATCAATTAAGGCAACAGGGATTTCATGCACTGGCATTACACGGTGACCTGGAGCAATACGACAGAGATCAGGTACTGGTGCGATTTTCCAATAAAAGTAGTTCAATCCTGATTGCAACAGATGTTGCTGCCCGGGGACTGGATATCAAAGATTTATCAGCTGTAATTAATTATGAATTATCAACTGACCCGGAAGTGCATATTCATCGTATCGGTCGAACCGGAAGAGCCGATAAAGATGGTCTGGCAATTAGTTTATTCGCACCATCAGAAATTAAAAAATTAAATGCTATTGAAGCATTTACCGGTAATTCAGTGACTATAAAAAATAGTGCCACCCTGAAAGAGAAAGAAAATTTTTCACTCAAACCCGCAATGGTCACTATAAATATAAATGCCGGTAAAAAAAGCAAGCTAAGAGCTGGAGATATTTTAGGTGCATTAACTAAAAACACTAATTTACCAGGCAAACAAATCGGTAAAATTGATATTTTTGATAATATTTCTTATGTCGCTGTTGAACAGAGTATTGCCCGACAGGCATTAAAAATTTTAACCGAAGGAAATATCAAAGGCCGACGGTTTAAAGTGCGTAAGTTATAATTAAATATATGACTTTCTTATGTTGTCATGTCAGTCATCATGGCAGCAAAGGCATCCAGCTTTTCACGTAATAACACATAAGTCAGATCGATATCTTTTTCGATCTGCCCCTCAAGTACTTCAAGCCCATCAAGTATATCTCTGGCCTCACCAAAGCCCTGCTCTACAGCCCTGGAAACAAGATCATGAAAACGATTCAAAACGCTAATTTCATCTTCATCCGGATACTGTTGTAAAAAGTCTGAGTAACAATCTGTGGAAAGACTGGCAATACGTTCTGCAGTTGCATCAGGGTTGATATCAAAGCCATAATTTACATCATTTTGTATAGACAAGTTTCCGGGATGTTGAGCGAGGAATTCATTTATCTTTTCTAAAGATGAATTTAATACCAATGATAAAGGCTTATCATTTACGCCAATAATAACTGCGGCAGACTCAAGTATTGAAACATTATGTGAAGTTATTTTCTGCTCACGGCTTACCCCTGTTTTAATTTGGAAAAAATTATCTACAGGTTTTTGAGACGTATTATTTTCAGTATCAGTCTGTGTTGAGTTTTCAGGTAATTTAGAGATTACATCTAACATTTCTACTTCCTTTCAATCTGAAGTTAATCACTTAAGTGTAGCTTCTGTTTAAACTTTTACCCTTAAAAAATTATGTTATTTTTTACCGTTTGTCTTTTTTTTAAATCCCCAAATTCAATGTTGAATATAATTCAATAACATAGCGTACAAACTTAAAGTTGAATTTATATTTCATCCTGATATGAGATTAATTTAATAGTTACTGATATTTATTTTGCCATAAAATTAATTCTCAATATTTATAACAAAATTTTCACATTCGATAGCTCAGCCAGGAAAACGCAAACTTAATATCCATATGAATTACAATGTTATTATTTATTGTATATATTTAAGGGTCCAGAGTAATACACGATAGATTAACTCAACATGACGGCTGTTTAATATTACAGCATTAGAACTAGCTAATATAAATCTATAGTAAATTAATTATTTCATTGACTACTTCTTTGCAGTAGCCCTTGCCCAGGAGAACAACTTGAACAGATCTTATGGCAGTTAATAGTTTTTATAACGACTCAAGTTACTCTGCCTGATGATAGAAAAAAAGTATAATAATAACTGAAAGCTATATTTGAGAGATACCTGATGATTTTGTCAGGGCATTGTAACGTAGGATGTAAATTTTAACCTTGATGTTTAACTATGATGAATTTATGGAATAATTAACAGTGATATTGACTGAAGTATTAATCATCGGTGCGGGAGCCGCTGGACTAATGTGTGCCATTGAGGCAGGTAAACGTAATCGAAAGGTAGTTGTCATCGAACATGCACGTAAACCAGGAAATAAAATTCGTATGGCAGGTGGTGGTCGCTGTAATTTCACAAATTATGATGTCGGCGCTGAGCACTTTCTTTCTGATAATCCTCACTTCGTTAAATCGGCACTAAGCCGTTATAGTCAATGGGATTTTCTGGCTATGGTGCAACGTTATCAAATCCCTTTTCATGAACGGGATCATGGTCAGTTATTTTGCAATGATAGCTCCAAAGATATTCTCGATATGCTGTTAAATGAATGTAAAGATGCTGATATTGAAATTCTTCTGAAAACATCCATCAATAAAATTATAAAAGATAGTTCTGGAGGTTTTATTGTTTATGGAGAAAATCAAAGCTGGAAATCTGAGTCACTGGTCATAGCAACAGGAGGGCTTTCTATTCCGACTGCGGGAGCAACACCATTTGGTTATCGTATTGCAGAGCAATTTGGTATAAATGTTTTACCCCCTTCTGCTGGCCTGGTGCCATTTACATTACAACCAGAGGACAAAATCACTTATGCACCTTTATCAGGGATAGCAGTTGATGCATCAATAAGTTGCGGGGATATGAGTTTCCGTGAAAACATTCTTTTTACTCATAGAGGATTGAGTGGACCAGCAATTTTACAGATTTCGAATTACTGGCAAGCGGGCCAAATTGTAAAAGTCGACTGGTTACCAGACATGGATTTGAAGGAATCAATTATTGAAGCTGTACATAAAAATCCCAGGCAGCAGTTGAAAACTTTTATAGGCCACTTATTGCCTCAAAGGTTAGTCGCAGTATTATTAACAGACAAACTGGCAGAAGTACCATTAAAGCAAATGACTAGATCACAGATAGATGAAGCGAGTTCTTTACTAAAGGAATGGAAAATTAAACCGGCTGGAACAGAAGGTTATCGAGTTGCAGAAGTCACCCGTGGAGGCATTGACTGTCATGCCGTATCTTCAAAAACTTTTGAAGCTCAAATTCAGCCGGGACTATATTTTATTGGAGAAGTTTTAGATGTTACAGGCTGGTTGGGAGGTTACAATTTACAGTGGGCATGGTCATCTGGCTGGTGTGCAGGGCAATATGTGTAAGTACTGTGTAGCGACAATAGAGTCTGTCCATAGCCACTAAAGTTTGACCATAATGGCTTATATATTGTTATCACCATATTAGAAGGCAATAACGTTAAAAAATTTCATGCTTAACTCTTTTTAAAATAATTACTATTGACACACCTTATTGCTTACATTAAACCAGCGCTGATCATCAACAAAGGTACCCCATTCACCCCATTTCTTAACATAACGTCGTGATAATTTAAATTGCGACTTTGAACCATCATTCCATTTCAGCTGTAACTGATTACCCTTAATCTGCCAGCTCCCGGCCTGATTACTATGTCCAACACTACTGAAATCGCTAATTGCATCGCTACTGATATAACTGTCCTGATCCGAATAAAAAAACTGACCATTGCTGCACAGATTCATACGCTTATCTACAGATAATCCATTTCCTGTTTTAAGATATTTCAGGGTGCGTCCCCGTAACTGTTGATTCCAGTCTATCGTCTTGTCCGCACTTTTATTCGCAGCTGTGTTTGAGGCTTGCTTCAACTTTGAAAACCGAATAGATTTGATGAATTTATCACCGACCTTTTCGACCATACCCTGTCCCTCAGGCTCAAGCATAAGCACATAAACTGCGGTTGCATTACTACCCAGTCGAGCCAACGCAGTTCCAACCAGATTTTGCGGGTTCATTCCCTGAAGCTGAAACTGCTGCCTGTAGATACCATCACATAGAGTCACCTTAGCGACTGGAACCAGCGTGGATGAGGCGTCCACCTGGGTAGACTGGGTCATAGCTGTTCTGATCATTTGATCTGTTGACTGGGGGACAGCAGACACCACAATACGTGCTACTTTACCGGCGGACTCCATCACCATGGTATCCGTCCCTGCAGGCAATAAAGCTTGCCATTGCTCAGGCACTTTCACTTGCAGCCCGATATCCGAAACCGTGAGTATGGTGCCAGGCTGGTAAAGCACACCCGGTTTCAATTCCTCTGCAGACAGAATCGTCGAGGCCGATATTAACAGTAGTAACAGGATTTTTCTGACAGACATGTTAACTCCACTCTTTTTTTAAGTAGATAATAACCCTACAAAAACAGAATTGCCACTCCTACAATTTAGACTGCTATTCGGTACTCCTGATCAATCTCAAATTTATTGATTGCTGCAGGTTGTGATCAAACATCAGCATCTGACGTAAACAGGCAATTTAATAAACACACATATCCACTACAAATGCTCTTCACACTAATACATGAACCTGGAAAAATCAGTTAATCATGAAAGTCCAGGTAACAGCTTAATGCAGCTGATAAAATCAAAAACACAGTCTTCACCAATCATCTGACAACGGTGTTCTTGATTTCCCGGCAATTGCTTCTGCATTGCTCTACCTACAGTCATCCCTGGCTTAGACCAGGCACATCAATCTGTTATGCATCTTTTTCACGCTGAACTGACTTTTCCAGGTTGAAGATCCCATCTTCAGAGGATTCGACTTACGTTTGCACCATAGCTGCTTTATAGAAGCCCCCCCCTTGTCAGAGAATGATTTCCATAAATATTAAAAAGTATTACTCGGTGTAAAGTAATGGCTTAATCAATACAGCGGAGATTCAGCCTCTGAATTTTAAATTTCTATGAAATTGAATTGACTTTGCCAGGTTTTTCAAAGGAGCGGGCGTTCAGATTTATGAGATCAGGTCATGGTGAACGCTCACTATCGCCCCCAGGTTGACATACAAAATCAAATTGGAAACCCTTTAAATTTTTTGAAACCCTATATTCAGGTCAACCTAATTTTTTTATTTGTACCTGACCCTATTTTCTCTGTCAGCTCTGGCGTCCCAGTTACATTACTTGTCAGGTGCTTGCCATACATAAATTCATATAATTTCTGTATATATTGTAAAAACTTATTTGAATCTTCAGGTGATGTCAAAAGAGATGTTAAAAATAATTGATGTATTTTAGAGTATTTATGAGCATGTTCATTGGAGTTTGTTATACCCTTTAAATAAAGCAATACATTTTCATGACTTAGTTTCGCATAATATGCGTTGAACACTTCCCTAAGAACTTTCCTATTACGGACATGAGCTTTTTTTAGTAGGTAAGATTCTGATAAATCATCATGTTTGTTCGTGTTTTCCATCAGGTATATTAAAAAACTATTGTATATTTGGATATCGAAGTTTCCTGACAAGGCCACTATTCTCATTGTGTCAGAAATTCTTTGGCTTTTTTCTCCTATAGAATACGCTATCTCCCTAGCTAACATTAATTTATAACGATCCAAATATGATTGTATTCTTACTGAACTGCTTTCACCTGCTTCTGCGCTACAAACAAAAATAATAGTAATAAATATCAAAAAATAATGATTAAATCTCTTCACTGTAATATTTACCTAATAATTAAAGCACATAACGTCCGGTCTTAGAGGTGAGCGCCAACGTACTCACCGAAGCAGCTCGAACAGTGCTGCGAATTCTTTGCATGCACTGTTATATGCTGCGATGTACATGGCTACTTATTTACCTCAATTTGTTCTTCTAACAATTCAAACTTATGTGAATTATTGTCGTGTATGCTTCCTTTAACATCATACGAGTTAGAATCAGTTTTTACGGAAATTACGGAAATTGAGTATCTCTTACCTGTGTCAGAAAATGCTTCTACTTCTAGTGGTACAAAAGCGATAGATTCCAGAAAGCTTTGTGATCTACTAGATGCCTTCTCAATTTCTAAAATAAGCAATTTGTATGCTTCTGTTCTATCCATGATGCCTCCATTCAATGCATATAACGCTGCGCTTTGCGGAGAGCGAGCACAGCGAGTGATTCCGTCAACAGCGCTTTGTTAAGGGCAATTTTGCAGGTAAGGATCGACAGCATCTTGAACATAACTAATTAACTCCTTGTCCATGTATTTATAGTTATCAGGTATATCTAGGATATGTATCTTTTTGTACTGAACGAGCTTTTCGAATTTTGCGATAATCCTATTTTTATGCTTCTTTTCCATGACAAAAATAATGTCAGCCCATTTTATGTCAGATACCGATATTGTCTTTTTTGCATTCGGACTAGTGCCCGCAGAGCGGGCACCATATCCTTTCTTTCGATATACAACCTCAGATGTAGGACTTCTCCACTGATTTCGGCTACATATAAAAAGAAGATTAGGTTTACCTACCATCTTCCCAATCTAAAAGTTGGCGAACAGTTTTTTTTGGATAGTCAAAACCAAGTTGCTTTGCTCTAAACAATTTTTCCGAACGAAGATAGAGCATTTTCCAATTCTTTTCTGGTTTCCATCTATCTTCGGTTCCCATTCCTTTTCCTTTATTTACACGATTGTAAAACCTTCTCCAAGCCCTACTTCTTTCATTAGTCACTATATATTCCTCGTAGTTAATCGGGTTCAGCAGCCGCGATAATACGAAGGAAAGCCTAATTATATTTCACCTGAGTGATTTTTGCTCTTAACGCCCGCAGCTGCGGACGACTTGTAGCACAGCGGAAAGACGTTCCGGCAGCCTGCGTTTGTTAAGCGTG
>JBNKKI010000139.1:0-3740 GCA_050291745.1 Gammaproteobacteria bacterium
GATGGCTTTATATAGGTACTGTTCCTGTAAACAGCATAAACCTCTCCAATCGCATTTTCATGGATTGAACGCCCAGTCCTCTAAGCAGATAACCAGTTTGTCCTGGTCAATGTACTCTGCAACCATCCATTTAGGAATCTGAATAATGCCGGCACCGCTTAAAGCTGCTTCAAGCAGCGGTGTGCCTCCAGTGGATATCAGGTTGCCGCTAACAGGGATCTTTCTGGATGTCTTTGACTGTTTAAAATGCCAGTATGCTTTTTGTCGTCTGGTATTCAGCACCAGGCAGTTGTGTTGCATCAGCTCATCAGGAGAAGCCGGTTTGCCGCACTTTGCGATGTATTCAGGAGATGCGCAAATCAATGTCTGGTTCGATAGCAGTTTTCTTGCTTTCAGGTTCGAATCCATCGGTCGTCCTATGCGAATTGCCAGATCTATATCTTCTTTATCCAGATCGATCATTCGATTCTCGAGGTCGATTTGAAGTTTTACCTTTGGATACCTCTGGAGAAACTCAGGGAGATGAGGAGATACTTTAACCCGTCCAAAGGTTTCGAATACAGATACGCGCAAGTGTCCTTCCGGTTCTGCATTCATGGTTTTCAGAGAGCCGCATAACTCGTCTGCCTGGGCAAGCAGTTTTTCAGCGCCGACCAGAAACTTCTGCCCTTCCTGTGTTAAGGAAAGTTGACGCGTGCTCCTTTTAAACAGACTTATGCCAAGCTCTTTTTCAAGCTGGTCAATACCGCGGGTCACTGAGGAAGGCGCCATATTCAGGACGCGTCCGGCTCCGGAAAAGCCCCCCTGTTCCACAACTTTTAAGAATAACCGGATGGATTTTAACATCATTAGGAATAAATCCGGGTCAGAGTACAATATTTCCTAATATTAGAAAGTATTCCTCTCTGACCCGGGTTTTCGCACAGATCGTGGCTTAACGCTACGCGTAAATCACGATCTAACCTTATTCGTTAGGGTTTCATTTGCAACAAATACCACCTATCGCACTACTATTGTGGTCTGCTTTAGTTTGGCAGTTCCATTCGCCTAAGGTATATGCATTTTCATCCGTGTTTAGTTCCACATGACATGCATCAAATACCCCGCCTCCTTCAGGCTTTGTTAAAACGACGCCATCTGACCAAACCCAATAATTACCTTCTGAAATTTTATAGGTCTTTATAAGGCCTAATCTAGCTGCCCCAGAAATTTCGGCAGCACTACAAAGCCTTAAACCCTCTTTAATACAGCTTTCATTACTATCTAGCCAATTTATTCCCTTAGGAAAACGAAGTTCGTGATCTATACAATATGCTCCCGCATTAATCATTCCTTTTGGGCAGTTTGTATTTTCAGTTACATCCTTATTCGATTTTTCAATTTTATCGATACGCCCAGACAGATCTTCCAGGCAAGTAAATAACAATTCGGGATCGGATTTTTTAGTAAGCTTTTTGCAGTCTGCATAAACACCAAATACCTGCAAACTCAAAGTGATAACTATTGGAACAAGAAATTTTCGCACAATAACCCCCTATTGGTTTAAATATTCTTCAATGGTTTTTGGTTCAGTTGTTTTTGGATAAGCAGGTTTTGGATTCGTTGTGATTTCTTCACCAGATATAATCGCGGAACCAGATTCAGAAGAGAAGTACCCAGCTTGATAAAGAGCTGTTATAAGTGTGGCAATCGCTGTAATTACACCTCCCGCGGCAGTTAATACTCCCGGAAGTGTATGCCACCATGATTTATTTGTTTCGTTATTCATTATCCCTCCATTACACCCTAACCAGGGTGTAGAAAAATTAAAACTTAAAAAGTAACATGCTTCACAACGCGTTTCTACGCTCATACAATTGTACTTTTAGAGCATAGCCACTAGAATATTCACGTAGGATCGCATTTTGTTGAGAATTATTAATCATTTATTACCCCCTTAAAATATCACCTTAATTGGAGAGTAGACCACAGGAACCTCCCCTGCAGTCTCTCGCAAAACGGTACGTGAACCTCTCGATTCATACCGCTTCCATCAAGCAAACTCACCTATCATACCTGCCCGCCAATGAGCGAACAATTTAGGACTTTGCTTTGAAATTCCATCCACAAATTTCATCGCACGTGTCTTACGTTTGCGAAGGGTTTTATATTTAAACATTGCCCAACGCACCAGAGCTTTATTTACGTGTCTACACATGGCATACAGGGCCGACCTATAATAGCGGCCATAATAACTCATCCACCCTCGAATTAGAGGATTTAACCAGTTGGCCAACTGGATTATGCTCAGTCCTGAACGTCTGCGTACCTGTAATTTTCTGATTTTCAATCGCATAGATTTCAACGCTGATTTGCTGATCGCTGGCGTATAGTTTACAAACATACTGTTACGCTTGCGGTTTTTACAAAGACGTCGAGTGAACGTATATCCTAAGAAATCAAAAGACGTATTTTCATAATGCCCCTTTCGGCTCCCATCCTTACAGTAAACTATTTTGGTCTTCAACGGGTGCAGTTCCAGACCACAAACTTCGAAACGCTTTCTCAGTACTTCCAGCATTTCTTTGGTCTCTGCTTCACTCTGACAGTGCACTAATCCATCATCGGCGTACCGACACCAGAGATTATTCGGGTAGTGCTTTTGTAGCCACTTATCGAATACATAATGCATGAACAAGTTCGCGAGTACAGGGCTAATAACTCCACCTTGTGGTGTACCCTTTTCTCGATTAACAAGTTTGCCGTCAGGCATTTGCATCGGTGCCGTTAACCAACGGCTGATATACAGTTTTACCCAGGGGTTGTCTGTATGTTTATGCACGGCTTTCAACAATAAGTCATGAGGAATGTTGTCAAACAATCCCTTGATATCGAATTCAAGTATCCAGTTGTAGCGCCAGCAGCGTTGGCGGGTTACGCCTACTGCATCCAGTGCCGATTTGTTTGGCCTGTAGCCATAAGAATCGTTTAGGAAATGCGGTTCTACGAGTGGTTCAAATTCAAGCTTGATCACCATTTGTGCAATGCGATCACTTACTGTTGGAATACCCAAAAGTCGTTCACCCCCCGCTTTCTTCGGTATCGCTACCGCTTTAACAGGAGGTGGGAAATAACTGCCTGAGGACAGTCGGTTCCATACTTTATAAAGATTACTTTTCAGATTCCGTTCAAAATCCACTATCGATTGTTTATCAACCCCAGCAGCACCTGCATTGGCTTTCACCAGTTCAAATGCTCGCATGACTTGTCCTTTCGGTATGATAAACGGTTTTGTCTTTAGCAAAACTTCCTCCTACTCTTACGCAGTTGAGTTAAGTCTAAAAACGACCTGACGTTGCCCCTTCGCTCCACATTCATTACAAATGCTTCATCACTACTACGAACAACTCCGCCCCAGTTTCACGCATCGGTACTCTCATATTTATCAATTTAGTGATTTATATTTCTCCCTTAGCATCGTGATGACTGGTTCCCGCAGTTCCCATTGAAAGCCCAATACAGAGTCACGCCCACTATACGCCGGACACCGCTTACACAGCATTCGGAATTTGCCTGTAAACTTGTCCCGGAAGATAGAAACGCTTCCGGTTTTGATGCCAATTCTCTCAATGACGACGCGTCAACATGAGTTCGCTTTTACTCGTCTCTCTATACCTTACCTGATAGCTTAAAGTGCTACCTTTTCCCTCAACGCTCACTACCAATGCTCTTTACATCAGCAGCTTGAGGCGGTTTGAAGC
>JBNKKI010000140.1:0-12799 GCA_050291745.1 Gammaproteobacteria bacterium
AGGGAAGCCCCCAAATCCCCCAATCCGGCGTTGCAGTTCTTGACAAGGGAGGCGCCATTGCCTGCGAACTGCGCCTTGTCTTGGGAAATTTGGGGGCTTCTATAATCTACATACAGTTTAGGACAGTACACTAGGTTCAACTAACTGATGTTTGACAGTTAAGTTCAACTCTATAAACTTACAGCTTCTAATTTAAAAAAATAAATCGGCTGGTTTATCATCATGAATCCGGAAAAAGTTGTTTTTGGTTTTTTTATCGTTTTAGCGCTAACACTCAATTTTGGTTTTTTTGTTGGTGAACTTGACAATCCTGATCATCACCATGTCTATGAATTATTTGCTGTGGTGGTCGTTAACCTGATGGCAACAATATTAAAGTTTGGCGACAGGAGCCAGATGGGTGCCGTATTATTAGCAACCAGTCTGGTTGCAATACTCCAGTTAATTGCAGCCACACTGGTGTGGACAGTAGCTGAGCATATTACCGGTGATGGATTAACACCTGCGGTTACCGCGAGTATCGTTTCTCTATCGGGTGGTGCTATGCTGGCGAATGTAATATCCGTTATCCTGCTGATAATTGAAACCGTCATGATGCGACGTTAATTTATTTGAGTATTAACGATGGATAACATCGTCTTCCTGATTTTGAGGCGAATGCGCCGGCCATTAATGACTTTATTAGTGGTGTATTCCATAGCCATTCTTGTACTGACTTTAATACCGGGTCAGGATGCAGAAGGCAATCTTCATTACATGGATTTTTTCCATGCTATCTACTTTGTCAGCTTTATGGCAACAACAATCGGTTTTGGTGAAATCCCTTACGAGTTTACCGATGCTCAACGTTTATGGGTCACTTTCACCATGTATGCTGGTGTTATTTCCTGGTTCTATGCCATTGGCACGATCCTGTCTCTTTTACAGGATAAAACTTTCCAGCATGCTTTGTCTGAAAATAAGCTGTCTAAAAAAATCAGAGCCATGCGTGAACCTTTTTATCTGGTTTGTGGTTACGGTGAGACAGGTTCTGCATTAGTCAGAGGGTTAACAGATATCGGGCAACATGTGGTGGTCATAGAAATTGATGAAAATAGACGCAATATGATCAGAATTGATAACTTGCGTGATTTCGTTCCCTCGTTACACGCTGATGCCCAGAAAACTAGACACTTAAAGGAGGCTGGTTTACAACATCCCAGATGTCAGGCTGTGGTAGCGGTTACAAATGATAATGAAGCCAATCTAAAAATAGCTTTAACAAGCAAGTTATTACATCCTCAAATAAAGGTAATCAGTAGAGCGGATTCACATGATATCGAAAAAAATATGTCTTCTTTTGGAACAGATTACATAATCGATCCCTATGATACCTTTGCCAGATCATTATCTATAGCTTTTCAGGTTCCATGTCTTTACCTTCTACAAAAATGGTTGTTTTCAGCTAATGAAGAACTCAAACTGGAAGATCCTGTCTATCCACCGAAGAACAGGCACTGGGTTATCTGTGGCTATGGAAGATTCGGTAAAGCACTTTATGAACGATTAATAAAGGAAGGTATAGAAGTTATTGTTATTGAAGCAAATCCTTCAATAACCGGAGAACCTGTTGAAGGAATAATCGAGGGCCGGGGTACTGAAGCGAATACCTTAACACTGGCAAATATAGAATCGGCATGTGGTTTAATAGCCGGTACAGATAATGATGCTAATAATTTATCCATTGTCGTAACAGCACGTGAATTGAACCCAGATTTATTTGTTATAGTTCGTCAGAATCATTCAGATAATAATTCAATAATTAATGCAGTGAATGCTCATATGGTCATGCATCCCAGCACTGTTATTGCCGATAAAATCAGAGTTTTACTGGGAACTCCGATGCTATATCAATTTGTATCACTGGCATATTATCAGGATAACGACTGGGCTTGCCAGCTAGCCAGCAGGATATCGGCACTGGTTGGGCAATATGCCCCTAATCTGGCTGAAATTACCATCAATCATGAACAGGCCCCGGCTGTCTTTGATGTACTAAGCCGGGGAGAAAATGTAAAACTTGAAGATATACAGCGAGACCCATGGAAACGTCGTGATTGTCTGAAGTGTATTGTCTTAATGATAGAATATCAAAATGATCGTCTTTTGTTACCTGGTCCTGACACTCAAATTAATAAAGGTGACAAGCTGTTAATTTGTGCAGGCAGAAGTGGTTTTACCCGGTTATTCTGGAATTTACAGCATGATAATATTTTAAGTTATGTGCGCACAGGCACTGTTATAAAACATGGCTGGCTATGGAAAAAAATCATTAAAAAGAAAAAATAAGGGTCAATTTTACGAAATAAATTCAACCCGGAATCCAGGTTCAATAATCCTCTTAATGAAATTTAGGATAAAAAATCATCAGGAAAAAGTCAGTTCAGTCATAAGAATGAATTAAAGCACAAGTTTATCAATTATTAATACTGTGCATCGGGTTCAGGTATCCAGACACCAGTAAGCATGAGCAGCATTAAAGGCCCCATAATGACGATTGCTGAACCTAGCATACACAATAAGCCATAAATTAAAACTCTCCAGTTTGAATGGTAATCATAAATTTCTGAATAAAAAATTGCAGACTTTGTCATTTGATACTTTTCTGCTACCTGACGAGCAATAATTATGTAAATAACAGTAAATGGAGTACTGGGAAAATTTGCTGGTAAAAATGGCACAATTACCAGCAGCGCAATAATCAAACCAATACCAAGAAATAAAGTTTTCTTTTTATTTTGTTGCTGCCCCAGAGAGTCAAAATTAGACATCAGGAAATAAATTAAAGCTACCGGTCCACCGAGGGTACCCATGGCTACCTGCGTTGGTGAATACAGTAAAATTGGTGATGTGTTTGAGTCAGCCTCAATATCTGATTCAGGCGTAGAATAAATGTCGTTTTCCAATGTGTTCTCTCCTTTTAAATATCAGGAAACTCCTGTGTAATAGTCACAGGCAAGGTTAAATTTAATCTGTTACGCATTTCTTTCACGTTCAATTGATTTTTCCAGGATTATTTTTTAAAACTCGCATAAAACGTACCATTATATTCTACAACCTGCTCTTCATTACACAGGACTGAAACAGTTGCTTGCAGACGAGCTTTATCTAGATTGTCCAGAGAGCTTAGGAACTCATTCATATCATTATCTGATACTTCACAGTTAGCCACTATATGACCAACAACCGGTTGACGATATCGAATAGAACCTTTAGCCAAAACTAAAGATGCTTCTGCAGGCAGTCTGGAGGTTAGCAAACCCCAGGCCGCCAGTGTGCAAATGGTGTAAAGCGAACCGGCAAAGGCTGTTCCATGAACATTAATATTTTGCTGACCACCGCCCTGTACCTGAATAGAATTACTGCTTAGTTCGAGTACACGAAAATCCATCTGTGCAGACAGAGGTATCCCCTGTCGAATAAGTTTTTCCAGATTCTCAGGCGTCATGATGAATCCGTTTATCAGGCAGAAATGCGTTTTTGTAAGTTTCTCGTAATTGCACTTTTTGAACTTTCCCCATGGTATTGCGTGGTAATTGATCGACAGGAAAAACGCATTTAGGTTGTTTGAATCTTGCTAGTTTATTCTGTAATGGTTGAATGATTTCTGCTTCAGACAGAGAGAAACCAGTATCCACAACAACCACAGCGGCAACTGCTTCACCTAAGTCAGGGTGTGGCAGACCAATCACAGCAGATTCACGAACACCGGGTATGTCGTTAATCTCAAGTTCGATTTCTTTCGGATAAATATTATAACCTCCGGATATAATTAAATCTTTAGCGCGTCCTACAATACTGATTCGTCCTGTTGCATCCATTGTTGCATTGTCTCCAGTGATAAACCAGCCATCTGAGCGAAATTCGGTTGCGGTTTTCTCAGGCATACGCCAGTAACCTTTAAACAGATTCGGTCCGCTTAATTCCAGTACTCCAGTTTCGCCATGAGTTAACACATTACCCTGATCATCAGCGATACGTACATTGATACCGGGTAGTGCAAAGCCTACAGTGCCAGCGACACGATCACCATCATAAGGGTTGGAGCTAATCATACCTGTTTCAGTCATACCATAACGTTCCAGAATGGTATGTCCTGTCCGCGATTTAAATTGCTGATGTGTTGCTGCCAGCAATGGCGCTGAGCCGGAAATGAATAGACGCATGTTTTTACAGGCATCTGCGTTGAAATCTTGGTTATCCAGTAAGCGAGTATAAAAAGTCGGTACGCCCATCATCACGCTAGACTCTGGTAATAGCTTGATGACTTGTTCAGTATTAAATCGCTTCAGGAAGTGAACTGGAGAAGTGCCCAGTAGTGCGCAATGTATTGCGACAAAAAGTCCATGAACATGAAAGATGGGTAAGGCATGTAACAGTACATCAGTTTCATCCTGCCACTGCCAGTAACGATGAAGTACTTCAGCATTGGATTGTAAATTGGCATGGCTCAACATAGCCCCTTTGGAACGACCAGTTGTACCAGAGGTATAAAGAATTGCTGCGAGATCATGGGCATCTCGCATAATGACTTCAGGATTTGAATCAGCCTGATCGATACCATCTAACAGACTTCCCTTGCCTTCTGTATCAAGCGTTAATACATGTGGCACGCCAACTCGCCTGGCTATGGTTTGAAGTTTATCTATTGAATCCGGTTGACAAATAAATAACCGGGGTTGTGCATCGCTCATGAAATATTCAACTTCGGCAGCGGTATAGGCAGTGTTCAGTGGAATATAAATAGCGCCGCTACGCAAACAGGCAAGATACAAAACAATAGCTTCAGCTGATTTATCAACTTGAACCATAACCCTGTCACCTGGCTTTACTCCCAGAGCTTGTAATCGACTTTGCATCTTTCCGCAATCTGCATCCAGAGTGCTGTACATTAAACTGGGACGGCCTGGTGTGATTAAAAATGGAGTTGTACCCGCATGCTCAAAGCGATTAGCTGAAAGGCGTAAGTAAAGATTCTGATTTTCCATATTGGCTTTTCTATTTTAAACTGGATTCCGCAGTTGACCGCTCGCAATTCCGCGTCGTTACGCCTTGATCTACAGCACTTCAAACGCACAATCAACTCGTCCTGAATCACGAAAGGCTGTTAACTGTTTGTTACAGATTATATCTGTACTTTAACCGATGTAATCGTAATTACTGCCAACCCTTTCTTAGACCATGCACAACAAGCGCTTAGATATCGTTTTCTCCCTCAATAGATATTTCCAGGTTCACTTCATAAACAGCTGGACAAACAGTTTAAAAATTTCTGCATCGAAATTTAGCAACATTTCATTTCGCATTAATTTTAAAGCATCGAAAGCACTAATCGCTTTTTTATAAACACGATCGGTGGTTAATGCATCGAATACATCTGCAATCGAACAGATACGGGCATATTCATGTATATCCCGCTCTTTGAGGCCAGAAGGGTAACCGGTTCCATCATAGTTTTCATGATGTTGTAAGACGATAATCCTGGATTCTTCTTTCAGGGAATTAGCATCTTTCAGAATTTTATAGCCCATATAGGGATGGGTTTTAATATGTTGCCATTCAATATCGTGAAGTTTACCTGTTTTATTCAGCACTTCAGGTTCAATCGCCGTTTTACCAATATCATGTAGAAAAAATCCTGTTGCCAGCTCCTGAAGATTGTGCGCATCTGAATTTTTATAGAGTTCTTTAGCTAGTACGGTGGCATAAAATCCGACATTAACAGAATGTGAGTAGGTCTCATAATCATGTGTAGTTAAATAGAGCATTTGATTAGCAGTTTCAGGCTCTTTTAAGACCATATCTGCAAGTTGTTGAACCGCTGTTCTAGTCTTCTTGATATTGGCTTCATTGGGAAATTCAAACAGTTGTTCCATCATATCGACTGAAGCCTTGTAGGTAAGTTTAGCCTTCATATCCGGCTTCAGGTTTTTATCGTTAATAAAGGTTTTTAAATTTGCAGTTTTTATAAAATCTGAATCCCAGACTTTTTTTGGAGGAAGCGCTTCCGGTTCCGGGATGTCTCTAATGATGACGGATTTTGCGGGCTTTTGAGGTTTGGCTGGCTTTACTCTGCTTTTATCAAGGTTGACAATGACTTCCTTGAATTTTTGCTTATGTAATTGCTCAATGATGGATTCAGAGTTAATTAAAAACTCACTTTTCAAGAAATCGTGAGTAAGCCAGTTTCCCGGAATTTCTATATACATACCGGGTTTCAGCTTATCTATTGAGAGCTTGATTTTATTCATTAATTTATCTTGTTTACATTGACAGCAAGTGGTTCGCCCTTAGGGCATTTTATTAATTTGTATATCCTGTAGCATCTATATCGGTACGCTGCTAAAAATATTGAGTCTGATTTTAATCAAATAGATGAAGTTAAGATACTTTACAAGTCTTCTATGGTTATTGTTCATTCAACTGATTTAATTGCTGTGTGTAAGTATTAGCCAGATCTTCATTCTGTAGATTTCTGCTGATTTTTATTAATAGTTGTAGAACTTTTTTTGTTTCTCTCTGATTTAATGTCCATAAATGTATTTTAAGTGCACGTTGTAATAGTTGACCGGCTTTATCCCAGTTTAACTGCTGAATTTCAAGATCGGCAAGTTGTTGTAGACTGGCCGCAATACCACGTCGATAAGCTAATGAATGATATATTGTAAGTGCCTCATTTAAAAGGAATTTACTTTTATCAAAATCACCTTCATGTTGTCTTTGAAGTGCCTTAATACGTAAATACAGGGCTTTGTAAAGCCCCTGATTATTTTCCCTGTTATTCAGTGCCAACTGTAAACGCTGTAACCAGAGCGTTGCATCCTGCTGCTGTGTTGTCACGGCGAGTCTGGCCATACTGGCAATAATATTGATCGTGTTGTTAGTTTCCTGCTGAGCTAGCTGCCGGGTATTAAATGTCGGCAGTAATGGCTGTAAATGCTGTATTGCCTGTGTATATTTTTCTTCTTTAAACAGTAACTTTACCTTTAGCAAAGTGACTTTTTGCCGGTAATTTTCAGTATCTGAGTCCTGATCAGATAAAATTGCTTCAATTTCTGTAAGTTGCTGATGAGCCTGCTCCAGGTTACTAATGGCAAGCGATGTTTTCATTAAATTGATATAACTTTTGAGTATTCCATTCCTCTCATCGATACTTCGATAAATTTTTAATGCTTCAGAAAAGTTACGGGCAGCAGAAGGATATTTATCATTATAAAATGCACTGGTTCCCTGCTGTAAAAAATATTCGGCTTCGGTAATTGCCTTTGGACGAGGTGTTGGTGGACTGGCACAGGCCTGGATTACAATAATGGCTAATAGATAAACGAAATGTTTAGTTAAACTAAAGCTGGAGAATCTGAAGATGGAACTGATCTTAATCATCTAGTGGCTGATCCTGAATGAGGGTATCCTTGTTTTCAGCTGGAATAATATTAGATAGTGGCCAGACCTGCTGCGCATTCTGTAATGAGCGATTTGTAGAATCCAGCAGTAATTGCATTTTATTGATCATTTCTGGTAATTGTTGAACTTCAGTATTAACGATTTTGGTGGTTGATTGAAGACCCTTAACCATCCCGTTGGCGTTATTAACAAGGTCAGTCGCCGGTTTAATGAGGAATTCAGCTTCTTCAACTCTCGATTGAGTTTCTGACAGAATATTATCAACCTGTAATATGGTCTTTTCAGTATGCTGTACAATCTGACCAATGTTTTCAGAAGTTGTTTTTAACTGCTGGATGGTTTGTGAAATATCTTCCTCAAGCTGCTTATCAAATAGAATTTTTCCTACTGCGCCTTTACCATTTATCAGTTGTTCACTCACGCTGCGTAAGTTAGCCATTGTCAGTGTTAAGTCATTTGAAAAAGATTGTAATTTGTCTGGCTCTATAACAGCAATTAACGACGAAGCTTTCTCGACTATTTCCTTCAGGCTGGTTATTACCGGTGTCATTTCAGCCATTAAATCTTCGACCGAAACCGGTTCTTCAATGGCTATAGTAGAATTAGCCGGTAATATTGGTAATTTATGAGAACCGGCTTTAATGATAATCACGGCATTACCTATGACGGATAGTTTATTTAATTCACCCTTTGAGTCGGTACGTATTAAACGTTGAAAACTATCATAGACAAAAAAAGTAACATGAATTTTATTATCTTCAGTGATATCAATTTTCTTAACCTGACCCACTTCAATACCGGAAATATTGATGAGTGTTTCAGTTGAGACACCCTGAGCGTTAGTCAGATAAGATTGATAAATAATGCGATCATCAAGTAAATGAGAAGACTGTAATTGTAATAGAATTAAACCGGCAATAACGACAAAGCCGGAAAGCACAAAAACGCCTACAATTCTTTTTTGCACAATAGCGCTCAGTTTGTGTATGTAATGAACTTTGATGGGCTTACTATTTTCAGGCATTAAATTAAATTTTTTCGTTTTCGAATAGTAAAGTTACTGTTTCACGTTGTGAGTTATAAAATTCCTGCCAATTATCGTAAACCATTGCGACTTCCTGATCACAAAAAATAATTTGATTTGCAAGACTATGTGCAAAAGCTAAATCATCACTATTTATAATAAGTGTTATAGCTTTATTTTTAGAGAGATTCGATAAATATTTACTGACAATAAGTTTATCCTGATGCCCCAGACCTTCAAAAGGCTTATCTAAAAATAAAATCTCAGGTTCCAGCATCAGGGGCCGGGCAATGGCCAGGAGCCGACGTTGTAAGTTATTCATAAATGAGGGTAATAACTGATGATCAAAATCAGTTGGCATCTCTGCCAGTAAAAGATCAGCTTTCTGCTGAATTTCCTGCTCATCACCGACCTGGTGATAACGTGCTGCAAGTTTGAGATTTTCGATGCCATTAATTACCGATAATAATGGTCCCCCTCGCATCATGAAACCTACCTGAAGGCGTAATTGAAGCTGCTCCTGAAATGATAAATCACTACAGTCATTTCCAACTAAGAAAATCTTTCCCTCTTCTGGAGGTTCAATAGCAGACAGAGTATGCAGATAAGCTAATGCAGTGGAATGTCTTAAAGCAACCAGGAAAACTGTTTTTCCTGATTCAATATTGCAGGTCAGGGGCGCTAATGATTGTCCATGAATACTGGCGGGTCTGACTTCTTTAGCTGAAAGAATGAAATCTCTGTGAGTTTGATTATTCATGCTGCTATGGCGATTAGGCCATCAATTATAAAAATGAGTATCAAACTATTCACTATAGCCTGTTGTGTTTGCTGAGGTAGTTCAGTCACCGAATTTTTAACCCGAAAGCCATGAAAACAGGCTATAGCACCAATGATTACCCCAAATAGTAAATTTTTAATAATGAAAATCATTAATTCATAAGGTGTGAAAGAGTGAACCAGAATAAATAAGTATTTATAGTTTGACGGGGAATCGAGCAATGCTGAAAAAATGATACCAACCACCATAACAATGCCGGAGAAATATATGGCAAGGGTGAACTGGGAAAATGCCAGGCCAATAATTCGAGGTAATACAAAAAAATCTTTTATATCAATACCTAATAATTCCAGTCCTCTCATTTCATTATGTAATTTCATATTACCGAGATCAACAGCAATGGCGGAACCGGAGCGACCTATTAAAATGATGGCTGTTAATAGAGGAGCCAGTTCCTGAGCAATAATCTGAGATAAAATCTGGATGACTTCTTTTTCTGTGGTTAGTGTTTGCAGCAAAAATATAAATTGTGCGGTCACACTGAAAGCAATAGCTAAACTAAGTATGGTAATGGTTGGTAAAGCATCAATACCGCTGAATATAATCTGGCTTGCGATACGCTGGTTACTACTGGAGCGATTTACTTTAGTATTGTGTGAAGAGAAAAAAATACTTAATGTGAACGCAAACAGTCGCCATGCATAAAGCATCGCTGAAATTGCTTTTTGTCCAATTAAATCAATAATTAAAGTCATAAGCTAATTAAAGCATCTTAATTTACCTGTTGGCTAATTATTTATGACTTTCCAGCCTGAAATGTAGTATCTGCTTACTGAAGTAGCGCTCAATTCTATGATATGACCGGTTCTGTGACTGCTGTCGAAACTCAGGCAGAACCGGATTACTAATAACTAATATTGAGTTGACTGAAACCTCAATCAGCAATCTCTTTCCATTCATTACCAGCATCAACTTCATGGCAGGGTGTATCAGTTACCGGGTGTTTCATGGTAACCAGTTCTTCTGCACTACTGGGGTGAATGGCAACAGTATGATCGAAATCTGCTTTGGTTGCGCCCATTTTAAGAGCGACAGCAAAACCCTGAATCATTTCATCTGCACTGTCCCCTATAATGTGAATTCCGACAACTTTTTCATCTTTATCTGCGCAAACCAGCTTAAGTCCAGTTGTTGTGCCATGTTCTGAAAGCGCATAACGCATAGGCGTAAAATCACTTTGATAAATGCTGTAACAGCAGAATTTTTCCATTGCCTGTTGTTCGGTTAAACCAACAGTGGCAATCGGGGGATGTGAAAATACGACACTCGGTATATTTTCATAATCCATCTTACGATCAGGCTGATTATCAAATAATCTCTCAGCCAGCCTTCGACCTGCTGCAATGGCAACAGGGGTAAGTTGAGGGCGACCGGTTATATCTCCGATAGCGTAAATACCCGGTACATTGGTATTTTCGAATTCATCGACTTCAATCACTGCATTTTTCTGTACCTTTATATTCGCTGCCTGTAAATTCAGCTTGCCAGTATTGGCACGACGTCCAACAGCCCAGATAACTTCATCAAAATGTTCTAATGTCTTATCTTCACTTTTAACTGCAATACCCTGCTCTGTCTGGCTTAAACCTTTAACCTGAAAATCTGTTAAAACATTAATACCCTGTTTAATCATTTCCTTATGCAAAATATCACTGATCATTGGATCAAATAGATTGAGAATACGATCATCTAATGTAACCAGAGTGACTTCAGTTCCAAGAGCTCGTAATACACCGGCAAGCTCGACACCGATATAGCCACCACCAATAATTGCAACACGGTCAGGTTTTTGTTGTAAATTAAAAAAACCATCAGATGTAATGCCTAGTTCAGCACCGGGTACTGGAGGCACTATGGGTGCGCCGCCGGTAGCGATAACAATATGCTCTGCCTGATATAATTTGCCATTGGCTTCAACGGTTTTGCTGTCAGTAAAGCGACCAAAGCCATTAATATGAGTAATATTTAAATCTTCGACATAACTGTTCCAGAATTTATTGATATTGGCGATATAATTTTCTCTACCAGTAATCAGTTTATTCCAGTCAAATCCAGACTGTTCTACCGAAATACCAAAATCAGGGGCATCTTCAACAGCATGTGCAAGATTAGCGGCATACCACATGACTTTTTTAGGGACGCAACCATTGTTTACACAGGTGCCACCAAGTTTTGAGTTTTCAATAATGGCGACATTTTTGCCAAATTCAGCTGCTTTTTCAGCAATTGCCAGACCGCCACTACCACCACCAATCACTATTAAATCAAATGTAGAATCAATCATTTTAGTTATCTCGAATTCTGCTTAAAGAATTCTGACCTGTTACCAGGTCAGAAGTTTATAAAGCCTTAAATTAAGCTGCAATACCGTTTTTAACATTCAGATATTCTTCTAATTCTTCAGAACCACCGATGCGTGTGCCATCGATAAAAATCTGAGGAACAGTTGTTTCACCTGAGACTGCACGAATTGTTGACTCATTGAAATCTACATTCAATACCAGTTCATCAAAATCCATCCCGGCATCTTTCAATAAGCCTTTAGCCTTGACGCAGAATGGACAGCCATTTCTAGTAAATACAGTCACATTTTTAGGTGCCTGTGCCTGTGGGGCAATATAGCCAAGCATCGTATCAGCATCAGATACTTCAAATGGATCGCCTGGTACATCAGGCTCGATAAACATTTTTTCAATCACACCGTCTTTAACCAGCATGGAATAACGCCATGATCGATCACCAAAACCCAGATCATTTTTATCTACCAGCATACCCATACCACGAGTAAAATCACCGTTACCATCAGCCAGGAAAGTAATATTGTCGGCTTTTTGATCCGCTTTCCACTGATTCATAACAAATGTATCATTTACCGATACACAGACAATTTCATCCACACCCTGTTGTTTAAAGGTATTCGCCAGTTGATTATAACGGGGAACGTGAGTAGAAGAACAGGTTGGTGTGAAAGCACCGGGTAAGGAAAAAACGATCACAGTTTTACCTTTAAAGATATCAGCACTGCTAATATTTACCCATTCATGATCCTGACGAGATGGAAATACAACTTCAGGGATATTTTGACCTTCGCGATTTTCTAACATTAGACTCTCCAATTGAGTAGTTATTTACAAGATGGGAGAATTATGGTGATTTAGTTGTTGTTTGTGAAATCGTTTGTTTCTTTGTTTATAATAGGTTTTACCTATGATAGAGATTCAATCTCAAACCTGCAATTCAGTTCGTAGCGGGATGCACCGATTGAGTGATTTTTGCAGGATTATACACATCAACTATCATCCTAGAAAAATCAGTTGAGCGTGAAAAAGATGCGTAACAGATTGATGTGTCTGGTCTAAGCCAGGGATGGCTGTAGTTAGAGCAATGCAGGAGCAATTGCCGGCAAATCAAAAACACCGTAGTCACCTGATTGGTGAAGAGTGTGTTTTTGATTTTATCAGGTGCATTAATGTGTTACGTAGACTTTCATG
>JBNKKI010000141.1:0-10033 GCA_050291745.1 Gammaproteobacteria bacterium
CTCTTCACCAATCAGGTGACTACGGTGTTTTTGATATTTCGGCAATTGCTCCTGCATTGCTCTAACTACAGCCATCCCTGGCTTAGACCAGGCACATCAATCTGTTACGCATCTTTTTCACGCTCAACTGATTTTTCCAGGATTATGGATTAATTTTTTTATTCTATACTAAGCTGCTTTTACTGATACTTCAATCTAGCCATAATTCATGCTTTTTAAATTGTATAGCCATCGGTAAGTGTCAGCATGAAGTTTTCCAGATCTATGTAATCCTGCTGTTGTAAATTTAAGCGGGTTTTTAATTCATTTGCGATATTTTCCTCTACTTCAGGAACGAAAAATAGTGAATCTATTTCCGGATCTATATAGTCTGCAACAGTTATATCGTAGTGGCGGATCACTTCTTCCAGTGTTGAATAAACGCCATTATGCATATATGGGCTGGTAAGCTCTATATTTCGCAATGTGGGCGTTCTGAATTTACCTCGTTCAGTAGCAATGTCCGAAGCTGAAATTTGAGGATTGGCAGCTAAACCAATATCAACTTCGGAGGATGGATTATCAGGATTTGCTGGTACAGCAATATTGAAATAATTAAAGTCTGAAAAAATTGATTGATCATCTGATCCATCTTCGGGAGGATTATTAATAGTATGACAATTAACACATTTAGCTTCATTCATAAACAGTTCTAAACCTCTCTGTTCAGATTCAGTAAGCTCTACTGCACCAGCCCTGTAATAATCAAATTTAGAAGTAAAGGGGCTCAATTCAGTCGTTTTTTCGAATGAAGCTATAGCAGTCGCTATATTGCTATAAGCCTGTTCTACATCAGAGTCATTAGCCATTGTTAAAGCATTAGAGCCGTAAATGGCAGTAAATTCACTGGCGTAACTAGCATTAGCCACTTTTTGAACTACCCGGGTTTTACCCTCAATGCCTTCTCCATTATTCATTTCTACAGGATTTAAAAATGGACCTTTTGCCTGTTCTACCAGATCATTTGCCCGACCATCCAGAAATTGACCTCCCTGATAGTTTGAATTCGTTCCATCAGGAGTCTGTGTCTGTTTTGAGTTAAAGTCAGGTATAAATGCCGCATAAGCTGCGGTCGGTGCGTTACGATTGCCGAATTCACCTGATTTAGAGCCTTCGGAAACTGGTGAATTAATGCTTACTGCGGGATCACTGAAACCATTTTCAGGGTCATGGCAACTGGCACATGACTGATTACTATCACTGGATAAATTTGTATCAAAAAATAATTTTTTCCCTAATCGCTGTTCTGCACTGAGTGAATTATCTTCGTCTGATGCTGTGCTGGAGCCATCACCTCCGCAGGCTGTCAAAGATATAATGATTGAAACAGTTAATATCCGGAATGGCCTGTTGCTAAGCTGCATATGCTGAATTATCCTTTTTTAAGATGTTTGATTATAACCAGTTTGCAGTAAGAATGAATAAATTTGAACAGATGATCCTGGAATCCGCAGTTGGACGAGTAGATTGTGCGTTTGAGGTGGTGTAGATCAAGGCGTAACGACGCGGAATAGCCAGCTATTGCAAGGCCTTACAACGAACAGATACGCCTCCTCAAAGCTGCAATTCAGTTCCTGGCGGAATGTACCGATTGGGTGATTATACACATCAACGGTCATGGTTTATGAAACAGAGGGTTAAGCTCTATTGTGAGCGGTCAACTGCGGAATCTGGGATGATAAGAGAATATCTATTAATGGATCAGTGTTGAATTCTGATCAGGTCAATCAAATCAAGGTGAACAGCTCAGACTTTTTTCCAGTCTATTCTTTCTTCCTGTAAACCTATATTCATACCGATTGAGAGTCTATGACTGGATGAATTGTTTTTAGTCACCAGGTGAGGTGTTTCGGGATCGAAGTAAACAAAATTTCCGCTAACCGGTTCCAGGGTGATGTCTTCGTTTTCTGTTTTTAAAACGAGATCACCCGAGTTTTCAGGGACTGTCAAATAGATAACACCTGAAATTAATTCATTCAAATTATCATGAGTGTGTAATGTGGTGACCTGACCTGGCTGCATTAAATTAAACCAGTATCCAATGGCTAATTCACTCTTATTAACATCTAAAATTTCAGAACAAAAACCCAGACTTTCGGACATTAACTGGTTTAGCGCGTCATTTTCACTTTCTTCAAGATATATATTTTCATATCTATCATTAAAAAAATGTGTTTTTTTGAGCAGGCTTGAATCTTCTTTTAATAAAGATTGCAGATAATCATCGATAGCAGTCAATTCACTTTCAGTGAGTTGGCTGATACGCCTGAGGTAGGGAGATTGCTGAAAGATTTGTGCTGAAGAAGTGGTCATTAAAGTGATGACGATACTATTTAAAAAAACGGGTTTGGTATTGACCAGACCCGTTTAATTTTTGATTCAAATTGCTTCAGGAATTACTTCCAGTTAGCAAAATTATCTTCATTTTTTTCTGCACCGTCTTCATAACCGGCAGAATAGGCGTCATTGACCTGCTGCTCTTCTCTTTCTGGATGACCCAGATAGCCACCTTGCCAGCCGATAATGTATTGTTCCTGAACACCCATTTCTTCCATCTTTGTAGTAGCATCGCGATAAGCTTGATCCATAACAATTTCCTCAAATCAGATAAATAAATTAGATCGGTATGACATGTGAATAACCATACAGAAATTACCACATGCCGAAAAATGCTGCGTATTATACTCACTAATTGAAAAATTATTATATCTCTATTGGGAGAATAGCTATTGTCCCTATATATGGTTCTATAGAGTTATAAGACTTTGAACCCGGAATATTTAATTCTGGAAAATCAGTTGAGCGTGTAAAAAATCTCAGACAGAGGTTTCACATAGACCGAAAAAAGTGCAGTTATTGTTGAAAATGTTAGCTGCCTTTCACTCTTCAACTGTTTTTTTAGCATTATTATTTGTAACTAATATGAACAGGTATATACCATGACAACCGAAAATGATATGAACTTCATCAGTGGCATGTCCGCTTTTGAAGCTAAGGAGTTTTCCAGAGCTGTGCAGTTTCTGGTGCCATTTGCTGAAAAAGGTGATCCGGATGCGCAACATCGGGTAGCAATTATGTATCAAAATGGCCTGGGTATGGTTAAAAAGGAAAAAGAAGCCTTTGAATGGATGAAAGCAGCCGCAGAACAGGGTCATGCAGTTGCCCAGCATGGCTTAGGCTTTATGTATATGGATGGAGATTGTGTCGAAAAAAATGGTGAGAAAGCTATTGAATGGTTTACTAAAGCCGCAGAACAGGGTTTAGTAGGCTCTTTAACCACACTGGCTATGATGTATGAAAGTGGTGATGGTGTTGAAAAGGATACTGAAAAGGCCAAAGAACTCTATAAGCAGGCGGGATTTTAATGCGACCTGCTTATTTGACAAAAGTACTTGAAGAAGAGGTGACTGGTACATTAAAAGGCCATCATACCCCTGTTATGCTGTGGGGTCCTCCCGGTATAGGAAAATCCCAAATTGTGTTACAAATTGGGCAAAGTCACGACTTACCGGTCATTGATATTCGACTTTCACAGATGGAACCCAGTGATTTACGTGGTATCCCCTTTAAAAATGGCGAAAAGGTTGAATGGGCAATACCATCCATGTTGCCGGATAAAACACTACATGGTAACTGTGGAATTTTATTTCTGGATGAAATCAATTCAGCTGCACCATCTGTATCGGCGGCAGCCTATCAGCTCATCCTTGATCGACGCCTGGGAAATTATCAGGTACCAGAAGGCTGGGCGATATTTGCTGCTGGTAATCGTCAGGGTGATCGAGGTGTGACATATGCAATGCCGGCGCCTTTGGCCAATCGTTTTTCACATTATGAAGTCGATTTAAATCTCGATGACTGGGTTGGCTGGGCTTATAAAAATGGTATTGATGAACGAATTATCGGTTTCTTACGTTTTCGACCAGAACTTTTATTTGATTTTGATCCTGCACATAATCCTGTTGCTTTTCCTTCTCCACGTTCATGGGAATTTGCTCATCGAGCCTTACAGAAATTTATCGATCATCCCCAGTTATTATTAGGCTCTTTACAGGCCTGCATCGGTCAGGCTGCTGGAATTGAGTGTCATGCCTTTATTGATAGCCTGGATCAAATGCCTGATCTGGATAAAATTATTGCGGGAGACGAGGTTAAGGCACCTGAGGAAATTGATTTACAGTATGCAGTCGCTTCCGCTCTGGTAGGGCGTGCTATTCGTGCTCAGGGTAAGGAAGGTGCCAGTAAGGTGTTTGGCAATATTTTGAAATATGCCAGTTGTTTTGCTCAGAGAGAAATGGGTGTCATGCTGGTTTCAGATATGCACCGAGCTATAGGTAATGATCTGTTTGAAGTCGAAGAATTTGCGAACTGGGCTGATTCCATTGCTGATTTAATTTTTTGACTAAATGTTGTGACTGATACTCCACTGCAAGATATCGAAAATAAACTGAGTGCAGCCCGTACTCGCCTGATTCTGGATAAACCCTTTCTGGGTGCACTGGTTTTACGACTTCCATTGCAGGCTGCTGATCCACAATGGTGTCCAACTACCGGTACTGATGCCAGAAAATTTTATTATAACCCTGAGTATATTGAAGAACTACGAGCTGATGAAACGCAATTTGTACTGGCTCATGAAGCTTTACATTGTGCGCTTTCACATTTTGCCCGACGTGAACACCGGGTTAAGCATCGTTGGGATATAGCCTGTGACTATGCGATTAATCCGATTCTGGTTGATGAAGGTTTAAAACCACCTCCAGGCTCCTTAATGTTAAGGGAATATCGTGGTATGACGGCAGAAGAAATTTATCCGATGATTAAGGATAATGATATGTCTGAGTCACTGGATCAGCATCTTTATGATAAACAGGAACAGACTGAAGGTGGTCAGGATAAAAAACAAAACCCACTGGATAAAAAGAATGATAAGACTGAATCAGGTGGAAAAGGGGATGCTCAGCAACAGCAACAATCTAAAGGTGAAAAGCCTTCTGAACAACAGGGTGAAGGGCAGGCTAATGATCACAATCCTGATAAATCTCCATCCGGTTTACCCAGGCACAAAAATGATCAAGCGCCTCAATCCAGACCGACAGATCAGAGTAACTACCCCCAGCAAATGGCACAACCTGAACCTCTTACTGAAACTGAAAAGGATGACCTGCATGTTCAGTGGCAGCAACGCTTAGCAGGTTCTGCTCAACAGGCGCAACAGGCAGGCAAGCTGGGTGAAGGTCTGGCTAGAATGATTGATTTTTTTTTACAGCCAACTTTACCCTGGAGAGTCTTGCTGGCGCGTTATATGAACAGCATTTCGCGTGATGACTATAGCTATACCCGACCTTCCAGTCGACGTGGTGATCCTGCAATTTATCCGAGTTTGCGCAGTCCACAGTTAAATATTGTGGTCGCCATAGATGTGAGCGGGTCAATCGATCAGGATGAGTTAAATGAATTTATCGCTGAAGTAGATGCCTTAAAATCACAGGTGAGGGCTAGAGTTACTTTCTTAACCTGTGATTCAAAAATAACCGGCGATAGTCCCTGGATATTTGAAGCATGGGAGTATTGTCATTTACCTGATAGATTTATAGGTGGTGGCAGTACTGATTTTAACCCAGTATTCGACTGGGTTGAAATGAATGATCTCCGTCCGGATTTGCTGGTTTACTTTACTGATGCTGAAGGAAAATTTCCTGCTACTGAAGCTAACTATCCTGTTATCTGGTTAGTGAAAGGTAAGAAACCTGTACCCTGGGGTAACCGGATTCAGTTAAATTAAAATCTGTTTACCCGAACATTCAGTATTGAATTAATAGTTAACTAATATGCAATTATCCAACGAAGATAACTTACGTTTAAATGTATTAATGGCTCAGGATTTAAAAGCTATTCGTATTGATGAATCGAAAATGATTGTGTATGCCTTATCGGCTAAAGGTGATGTCAAGATTCAGCTTAATCCAACCTGTAAAGATGAAAAGTACATTCGTCTGGTGAAGGAATTACTGTCAAATAAATTCATGGGTTCACCAGGTGGATATCCTGTTTATATTAAACGTTGGACCAGAATGGGGCAGGATCGTCATCAGGAAAGTCTGGCTCAACTCTTATTATTAGGTGAGCCGGAAGCGGTAGTTGCGGTGGTTCATGCACCAAGTTTAACCCCTGAAATTGCCCGACATGCCTGGTGGGCATATCCTTCTTCTGAAAACGCACGTCGATTGCTGGATAAGAAAGAAATCGCTGAATCCGATTTTGCTAGAGAGCTGGCCGAATTCCTGCTCGAATTCTTACCTTTTGAAGTCGAGCATAGAGATATGATTGATTCGGTTAGATTATGTCTGCAACCCAATTTGTTAAATGAAGATGAAATTGCTGATTTATGGAAACGGGCGAAAAGAAAACAGAGTCTTTATGTTGGTTTTCTACATTCACTGGCGGATGATTTACCTGAAGAATATGATGCCCATTTATCTTTTGAAGAAATTCAGCAACAGCTTGCAGAATTAATAGGGGAAGGGAATGTATATGCTACTCAATTATTGCGCTATTTATCTGCTTCCGGGCAGGCTTTTTTACACACTATTATTCGAGTTCTTGAAAAAGCAGCCAGTCAGGAAACTATTGTTTCCATGTTCCAGGCTCTTTCTACTTATAATGAAAGCTTGCCATTAGCATCCATTAAGCAAAGAACTATTAAAGATGCTGAACAACTGGCTGTTGTCTGGTTAGGCGGCAATGATGATGAACAGTTACAGGCCTGTCTGGCAGCCTGTCCACAATGTCGTGATCAAATTCGTGCTATTCTGGTATTGTCGCAAATGGGTGAATTAACTTTATTTCCAATATTCGGTTTAACCGATGCATTAGGCTCTGTCATGCGTAAAAAGCTAAAACCATTAACTGAGCCCCTGCTTGAAAATATTCGGCTATTAATGACTTAAAGATATTTTGTTTAATTGATGGTTTTATTATTCTGCTTGTAAATGCCCTGATTCGTTCGTTGTATCGCTGCCGCTGGATGACTAACAGCATAGTTCGTAGTAAACCGGAATATATCTATCTCAGTTTAAAATCAACCTTAAAATAGTTTCTTAATCATCTTTGCTATCAGTCGTGACGAAAGTTTTATATAATACATTGCTAATATACGTGCCTATATTCGATTAATTGCTCTCTTGTAGAGCCGGTGGACTATGAATTACTTACCCATATTTTATGAGATTAAAGATAAACCCTGCATTGTTGTTGGAGCAGGTGGTATAGCTGCACGTAAAGCAGATTTGCTTTTCAAGGCTGGTGCCAAAGTGACAGTTATTTCGCCCATTCTGGGGCAGGAAATGACCAGATTTAAAGAGCAGAGTAAAATACTCTGGGTTAAAAGAACTTATTCTGAAGGTGATCTGGCAGATGCCGTTTTAGTGATTGCAGCAACAAGTGATAAAAAGGTTAACGAACAGGTTTCTGCTGAAGCAAGTGCTCTAAAAATACCCTGTAATGTCGTCGATAATCAGGATTTATGCAGCTTCATTATGCCATCTATTATCAATAGAGACCCCGTGCAAATTGCAGTTTCCACCGGTGGTACATCTCCAGTACTGGCTCGCTTGATTCGCACTAATCTGGAAAGTTGCACACCGTCTGCTTATGGCAAGCTGGCTTCACTGGTAGATAATTATCGCAATGATGTTAAAAGCACTTTTCCAAAAGTAGAAGAACGAAGAAAGTTCTGGGAATCAATTCTGGAAGGCCCTGTTGCTGAACATGTATTCGCAGGGCGAAATGATGAAGCGCGTAATTTACTTGAAAAACTGATTAGTGAAGCGAGTTCTGATCCTAGTTACCGGGGAGAAGTGTTTCTTGTTGGAGCCGGCCCCGGTGATCCTGATCTACTAACTTTTCGTGCTTTAAGATTAATGCAAAAAGCTGATGTCATTGTTTATGATCGTCTGGTTTCTGAACCAATAATGGATTTAGTTAGACGAGATGCTGAGCGTATTTATGCAGGAAAAGAGCGCTCTAATCATGCGATTCCACAGGAAAATATTAACCAGTTACTGGTCCGACTGGCAAAAGAAGGTAAAAGAGTATTGCGCCTGAAAGGTGGAGATAACTTTATCTTTGGACGTGGTGGAGAAGAAATTTCAGAATTAATTGATGAAGACATTCCTTTTCAGGTCGTTCCCGGTATTACTGCGGCATCTGGATGTACGACTTATGCAGGTATTCCGTTAACACACCGCGATTATGCGCAAGCCTGCATTTTCGTGACTGGACATTTGAAAGATGGTTCAAGTGACTTGAACTGGGATATGTTATCGCACAAAAATCAGACCGTTGTTTTTTATATGGGCTTAAACAATGTACAGGCGATATGCGATTCACTTAAGCAGCATGGACGGGATGTCAAAACGCCTGCTGCGTTGATTGAAAAGGGTACAACGCCTGATCAACGTGTATTTATTGGTAACCTGGATACTTTACCTGATCTGGTTCATAAGAATAATGTTAAGGCCCCGACACTGATTGTAGTAGGCGAAGTAGTTGAGCTGCATAATAAACTACACTGGTTTAAGCCGGGTAAAGAAATAAAGTAATTTTTTATTACCTATTATCACTGTGCTATTTAGCGAAAGCTATCTGCTATGATTGATTAAACTGATTCTTTAACTTGAAAGATCAAGTTAAAGAGATTAAACAGTTTTAATCAATGGTTTATACGCTTTATTTAAAGTATTTTCCATTTGTTTTCCTGGTTTCAATTGTAATCAAAGCTATGCTGGTGACCTGATATGGAAGATAAAAAGTGAAGCAATCTCTGGCTATATTCTTCCGCAGAATGAGAGGTAAAGGTAAAAGCCCACCCCGTCATTCATTAAGCTGGATATTCTGGTCCTGGGCTGGTTCTTTTTTGGGTATTTTACTGGTTGGAGCTTTCAATAAAATATTTCCATTTTCTGTTACAGATAATATATTTCTAATTGGCTCTTTCGGTGCTTCTGCTGTTCTTCTCTATGGAACACCGCATCTACCATATTCTCAGCCCAGAAATTTAATTGGTGGGCATTTCATTTCTGCATTAACTGGTGTTTCTATTGTGCAATATCTTCCATTGCCGGTAGAATTTCAGGCTGCTCTTGCTGTTTCCCTGTCAATTGTATTCATGCATCTTAGTCGTACCATCCATCCTCCTGGCGGAGCAACTGCACTGATAGCCGTCGTTGGCAGTGCTCAGGTACATCAACTTGGATTTAAGTATTTGATTACACCTGTTTTAAGCGGTGCTTTAATTATGCTACTGGTTGCTTTACTGGTGAATAATCTACGCCATGATGAAGAATGGCATTATCCTAAAAACTGGTGGTGATTTTTGTACCTGGATTGTTTTATCCATCGTCCTGAGAGGAGGAATGATAAATAATCAATAATAATTAATATAAACCTGGATTTCGCAGTTGACCGCTCGCAATAGAGGTTAACCCTCTGTTTCATAAACCATGACAGTTGATGTGTATAATCACCCAATCGGTGAAGCCCGCTACGAATTGAAATGCACATTTGAGGCGGCGTATCTCTTCGTTGTAACGCCTTGATCTTCACCACCTCAAACACACAGTCAACTCGTCCAACTGCGGATTCCAGGTTCAAACATCTGATAGCTAAGCCTCTGTTTAGCCCGGGGCAGGCGGGTTACCTGCTCGATCTGGCACTGATGTCCGGGCATAGGTCCAGGCTTGATACTGCTCTGCATCATAGTGCTAGCTTTTCCCTGTCGTTCATCCGTTGTAATGTTGAACAGCTGAGCCAGGATCGACACTGATCAAAGTTTGCTTGAACCTAGAAAAATCAGTTGAATCATGAAAGTCTACGTAACAGCTTAATGCAGCTGATAAAATCAAAAACACAGTCTTCACCAATCAGGTGACTACGGTGTTTTTGATTTGCCGGCAATTGCGCCTGCATTGCTCTAACTACAGCCATCCCTGGC
>JBNKKI010000142.1:0-23184 GCA_050291745.1 Gammaproteobacteria bacterium
GCCCGAAGGGAAGCCCCCAAATCCCCCAATCCGGCGTTGCAGTTCTTGACAAGGGAAGCGCCATTGCCTGCGAACTGCGCCTTGTCTTGGGAAATTTGGGGGCTTCTATAATCTACATACAGTTTAGGACAGTACACTAGCTTCAAAGCATTTGTGATTTGTGCCGGTACCGACAATGGCCTATAGACACTCTTCCCAATATCAACAGCGTGCTGGCGAATTCGCCCCTCATCTGACGGGTTGGGCAGCAAGTTTTCTGACAATGCACTGTGAATATTCATCAATGTATAGTGATTGAATTCAGCTGTATCAATATTTTCTACCAACAGCTCGATAGCCGACTTATGGTTCAAAATCATTTGCGTTTCAATCGCTGCTTTTCCCTGCGCCGATCTTCCATGCTCAATCAGTTCGCGAGTATCTAATCGGGAATAGGTATTGCCTTCTAAATGGCTTGATGCCCACGACAAATCTATTAATAACCGATTCAGAATAGCGCGAGAATATGTGCCAGCAGGCTCCTGGCTATCCGTGGTTTTGCCCATTTTGTGCAATTGCCGTCGTAATGACTCTGACAAATACCAGGTTTTATTTGGCTGGTAGGTATTCAGAAAATCCAGTTGATAACCGACAGGCTTACGGGCTTCAAGTGGCTGATTGATGTAACCTAAAATATCCTGACTATCAGCGGATACAGGAATGAAGGTAGGAAATGCATCTTTATTATTTGTTTGTATACCAGCTTTGAGCGAGACATCCACACCATAATATCTGCGAGCACGAGCCTCACCATGGCGACCACCAGGCCTTCATCGATGAACTTTGCAATCTGCCGCTGAGCTGTGCGCCTCGCGATATTTGGGTGTAGTGTTAAAAGCTCAGCCAACGTAACACCTTGAGGAGATGCTTTGATGCTGACAAGAAGTTCAGTAGTAGAAGGCATAAACGGTTTGACGCCATTATAAGTAATCGATGGCGCAATTATGGCGCAGTTTTCAGAACCGCGCCAGCTTTAGCGTTTTTTATGGCGCGGTTTACCTTACTCAACTCAAAGGTCAAAAGCTGATCAATTATGGCCATCTCGGGCAAGGAGTATTATATTCATAATCCTAATCGTCATTACCGATTCGGTATGAGTTATCTGAAGAAAACACGACAAAAATCTAAAGTGGTTTCTCCTTACCAGCACGATTTCGATACTTTACGTTTGTACTCCCACATCCTCTTATTCATATAGTTTCCACTACTGGTCGAATAACCTTGACTCATTCTACTCCTGAGATTATTGACTTCATTTTTGTATTTTAAACATTGCTCTCTGCGGGTATCATAGGACTTAGAGCTTGATCTGGATGATCTCCTCTGTACCTCTCCCCGGTATCTGTCATAGCCTTTCTCCTGCATTTCAAGATCATGCAAATACTGGCTCTCACCCGGCCTCAATCCAGTCGGTGTTGAGTATTCAGGTGGCGTATATGTGGTGCCGATTTCTATTTCGACTGGTTCGGATTGTTGTTCAGGACAGGGTTTTTCACTAAATGTGATTTGACCATTTTGACTGGTACATTTATATATTTCAGCAAAAGCCTGTAATGGTGTAACAAGCAATAGCAAAAGCAACAATCGCCCCCGGAGGCGAGGAAGAAAGATTGTAACGGAAAGATAAATAGAGAATACAGCAGAGAACTTTAACCAGGTTTTCATGATTGAATCATTCCATAGACCATTATTTACAGTTTTGAATCCGGTGTCAGAATATGACAGGCTATATGCCAACTGACACATTCTTCTCCATGACAGCCTCCGACTTCACTAAGTATAGAAGAGCAATCCACCATTATCAATTTACATCAGAAAATGATCATCCAGGAATCCACAGTTGGACGAGTTGATTGTGCGTTTGAGATGGTGTAGATCAAGGCGTAACGACACTGAATAGCCACCTATTCTGCAGAATCCAGGATCATATGTCTGTAGTATGATCCAATCAAACCTGTGAGCATATTAGAATTGTGTTTCCGGAAATCCTGAATGAATTATTTCCCGCTAAAATCATAGTTAATTAACTGATTATAGAATTTACCTTCTTTATAAACCATCCAGCTTATTAACACCTGTTTATTTACTGGTGAAAAAGCGATACATTTATTTAAGCCGGATTCAACCGGCATCCTGGCGACAGGTTCTTTTGTTTGTAAATCCCAAATAATCAGCTCATTTATTGCACTACGCCTTGCCGGACCAACGGCATCGTTGCCAATGGTCGCCAGAAAACTGGCATCTTCAGAAAACACATATGTTTTGGGTCTATATCCCACAGAAAATAAAGGTTCTATCTTTTTATTGTTAATATCGATTCTAAATACGTTTCCATCAGCATCAATTGCAACAGCCGCCTGGTTGTTAGACAAAAACTGAAAAGATTCAAAAGCTGTCTCTATTTTTTGTTTCCAGACAGGTACAGACTGAGCAAAATTTCGTAGCTCTAAATAATACTCAGTATCATCCTGTGAAGGCGTAACCAGCAGCACAGTCTTTCCATCGGGTGAAATTTTGGCCAAATCATTATTTGGTTCTGACTCATGCTCGTCAATATTTTCAGGATCTTCAAAACCTTCATCTTCTGACTCACTAATTAAAGCTGCTTTGGAAAAATTAAAAACCCATTGCATATTTAAACTGTCAATTACTTTAGCCATTTCATCATCTAAAAAAACATCCTGCACAAACATGCCACCCTTCTTAGATACTATTTCGGTCCGTGATTTTGACTCAATATCCCATAGTTGAGCACCACCTGCTGCACGATGTCCCACAAGAATTTGTTTATTATCTTTTCCCCAGCACAGGCAGCCAACATCCTGTAAATCTGAAACATATTTGAAACTCTTATCACAAAGGGTGGATAATTTTTTTCCGCTTACCGCATCTAAAATATCAACACTGACATACCCATCATTTGGCTTTGGCTCTTTATTTTCAGGAAGCTGATTGCCTATCGCTAAAAAACGACCACAAGAAGAGTATTTAAAAATTGATGGTTTATCCAGACCTAAATCCCATCGGGAAATTTCACGCATTTATTATCTCCTGTATATATAAAATGCATTTTAAGAACATTTGAATAATTCTGCTTCCCATGCTCTACGTGGGAACCCTAGCCCTCAATCTCATTTCTAAATCGTATACATTCCCACGCACGATACTACCCCGGGCGTAGATGCTAAGGTAAAGCAGGATGGCTGAACTGAGTATTGGAGCGGGAATTATATATGTTATGCAATTTTTTTATACTCCTGTAAACGAGTCAATCCAGGTTTAATTTTAAACTTTTAAACACACAACCAGCTCACCAACGTTTATCCAACCTTTCCTGCTTAAACTAATTCTGGTAGCAGGTATACATCCTGCTACTCATCTAATAAAACAACTTATATATTAAAGAGGAATATCAATGCAATATGCTAATCCGAATACCGAAGCTGCGGTTATAAACTTTAAACCCCGTTATGAAAACTTCATCGGAGGTGAATGGGTCGCACCTGTTAAAGGAGAATACTTTGATAATATTTCTCCGGTAACCGGCAAGCCTTTCTGCCAGGTTCCACGTTCTGGCGAAGAAGACATAGAATTAGCACTAGATGCTGCTCATGCTGCCAAAGAAGCGTGGGGTAAAACTTCAACCACAGAACGTTCAAATATTCTGCTTAAAATAGCAGACCGTGTTGAAGCCAATCTCGAAATGCTAGCAGTCGCAGAAACATGGGATAACGGCAAGGCTGTTCGTGAAACATTAAATGCTGATATACCTTTAACTGCTGACCATTTTCGCTATTTCGCAGGCTGTATTCGTGCTCAGGAAGGCACAGTTGGTGAAATTGATGCTAATACAGTAGCCTATCATTACCATGAACCTCTTGGTGTTGTGGGTCAGATTATACCCTGGAACTTTCCATTATTAATGGCTGCATGGAAAATTGCACCAGCCCTGGCTGCAGGTAACTGCATCATCTTAAAACCTGCTGAGCAGACACCTTCATCTATTCTGGTTCTTATGGAATTAATCGCTGACCTGCTTCCTGCTGGCGTACTCAATGTAGTCAATGGTTATGGTACGGAAGCAGGCAAAGCTCTGGCAACCAGTACTCGTATCGCCAAGATAGCTTTTACCGGATCTACCCCTGTCGGTTCATTGATTATGAAATATGCCGCCGATAATATCATCCCTTCTACTGTAGAGTTGGGTGGTAAATCACCGAATATCTTTTTCTCTGACATCATGGATCAGGAAGATGAATTTATCAGTAAATGTGTCGAAGGTGCGGTACTTGCATTCTTTAATCAGGGTGAAGTTTGCACCTGTCCATCACGCCTGCTAGTGCAGGAAGATATCTATGAAAAATTTATCGAAATGGTTATCCAGCGTTCACAGCAAATTAAACGCGGCAACCCGCTTGATACCGATGTAATGGTTGGTGCACAAGCTTCTCAGGAACAGTACGATAAAATCCAGAGTTACCTAAAAATAGGTAACGATGAAGGAGCAGAAGTTCTTATGGGTGGTGCTATCGAATCACTTGAAGGTGACTATAGAGATGGATTTTATATCCAGCCAACCTTACTCAAGGGTACCAATAATATGCGAGTCTTCCAGGAAGAAATCTTTGGCCCCGTAGTCTCGGTCACGACCTTTAAAGATGAAGCAGAAGCACTAGCCATTGCCAACGATACTGAATTTGGACTGGGTGCCGGTGTATGGACACGAGACATGAATCGATCTTATCGTATGGGTCGTGGAATCCAGGCAGGTCGTGTGTGGACCAACTGCTACCACCTGTATCCTGCACACGCTGCTTTTGGTGGTTACAAGAAATCAGGCGTTGGTCGTGAAACCCATAAAATGATGCTGGATCATTATCAACAAACCAAGAACCTTCTGGTCAGTTATGACATTAACCCTCTAGGTTTCTTTTAATTTGATCTGACCACCCGATCAGGGAGAAATAATCACCCTGATCGGGCAATCATTCAAAAACATACACTATATCAATCTATAACCGGCTGAGGAATCAACTCCATCAACCTCTCTCTAACCATCTCACTTCCAGAAGAACCACTACTGCAAACCCCTTTCATCAACATCACCGTGTCATCACAGTCATTCAAAGTTTGTCCCATAACCGCATCAATACAACGACGCCATTCTTCCAGCTCAGGAGAACAGGATTGTGACAGCAAAGGTCCGCGATACAGTGATATTGCTTTATGACAATTCTGTTTATTTAATGCCTGCCAGATCTCAATAAAGTCAGCCCAGACAGTACCCAACAGGCGGTAGGGTCTTGAACCAATCTGCCCCTGTAGAATGCGCCGTAAATGAGATAACTCAGCCTTGAGAGTATTGGTAGAGGTGGGTTCATCACCATACATAGCGGCATGTAAAGATTCCAGATTTAACCCCTGCGGATTAAGTGCCAGCAGACAGAGTACCTCAAGCTGACGACGAGTCAACTGAAGCGATTTTCCACGAAACATGACTCTGGGCTGGCCCATAGCATACAGTTCAAGTTCAGCAAGCGGTTGCTGATCCGGCAAACAACTGGCAATTGAACGGGCCAGTTCTGTCACCGCTGCCTGACCTAGAGGGGTATGACTTTTCCAGGTGGTCGAGATATCCAGAATGCCGACACAATCACCAGTTTGCGGATGTACAATCGGAGCTGCATAACACACCCAGTCATGCACAAAGGGTTGATAGTGTTCAGATGAAAAAACTGTTACAGACTGTTTGAGTTTAAGCGACAAACCAACAGCATTAGTTCCGACCGAACGTTCATTCCAGCATCCACCTGCCACGAAATTCACTGCTTCAGCGCGTTTACGCATAAAACTACTGGGACAGGTCCACATCAATTGCCCCTGAGGATCAGCGATGGCAGCCACCAACTGTCCTTCACGCGCGAGCTGAATAATATTACTTTCTTCGCGCTTAACAGCCTGAGATAAAGGAGAAGACTGCCAACGACGATTTATCGCAGAATCATCAATTGTCGGAGCCTGTGTTTTTAAAGGCGTGATATGAGAAGCACTACGCCGCCAGGAAGAAACAATATCCTGACGCAAAAAGTTATTACCGGGAAAAGGATTACCCGTAACAAACTTATCCCACTGGGACTCCAAAGCCTTTCGCCTCTCAGATAGAGAAGCGGATGTATTCTGAAATTGTTTCATTCGACTCCTCCAGCCTATGAACCTGGATTCCGCAATTGACCGCTCGCAATAAAGGTTAATCCACTGTTTCATAAATCTGGAAAAATCAGTTAATCATGAAAGTCCAGGTAACAGCTTCATGCAGCAGATAAAATCAAAAACACACTCATCACCAATCAGCTGACAACGGTGTTTTTGATTTCTCGGCAATGCTCCTGCATTGCTCTAACGACAGTCATCCCTGGTTTAGACCAGGCACATCAATCTGTTACGCAACTTTTTCACGTTCAACTGATTTTTCCAGGTTGAAATAAAATCACCAATTTTCTAATTTTTAAAAGAGTATATGCTGACTGACTGCAACAATCGAATACTAATTCAACCATCAATCGATTGAATGCTGATTAGAGCTAGCCAGTTGATGTGCTCTACCCTGCTCCTTGTGGGAACTCATACCTCTCACATCCCTTTTAAACTGGTATGCATTACCACGCGGAGCGTGGGAACGAGAGTACGAACTATCCGGAAAAACAGGACCTTTGGTTCTACTTCTGGTTCCCATGCTCCGCGTGGGAACCCATACCTCACTCAAACCAGTTAACACAAACTTCCAGCAAGCCATCCTGTCCCGCATAATTTCTGGCACTTGAATAACGCCAATGCTCGGCCTCATCAACATATCCACGCTTAACCGGGTTCCGATTTTCTGGTTCCCATGCTCTGCGTGGGAACCCATACCTCACTCAAACCAGTTAACACAAACTTCCAGCAAGCCATCCTCTCCTGCATAATTTCTGGCACTTGAATAACGCCAATGTTCGGCCTCATCAACATAACCACGCTTAAAAGGATTACGATTTTCTGGTTCCCATGCTCCGCGTGGGAATCCATACCTCACTCAATCCAGTTAACACAAACCTCCAGCAAGCCACCCTGTCCAGCATAATTTCTGGCACTTGAATAACGCCAATGCTCGGCCTCATCAACATAACCACGCTTAACCGGGTTACGATGAATATAATCAAGTTTTTGTATCATCATCTCATCATTTTGAATCCACTCAGGATGACAACCCTCTTGCCAGAACTGAAAAGCCCGATCTTCTTTATGAGCCTTTTTATAAAACGCGAGTTGCTCCAGTATCTGAGTCACTTTATTTTCATCCAGATACTGAATCAATCGCCGGGCAGTAAAAGATTTAAATCTAGCAATATCATGATTCAAGTCCTCACTTTGTACAACCAGATGAATGTGGTTTTCTAAAATCACAAAACCATATACCTTCAATCCACCTTTCATCAAAAAACGCAACGATTCAAGAATAACCTCTACAGTTTCCGGACGCGTAAAAACAGGAATCCAATGCAGAACCGTGCAGGTTATAAAGTGTGGTAACTGTGGATCGACAATTTTATACCGGCTTCTTCCCATTTGATTTCCTTTTTCCATTTATAATTGCTATCTATCAGCCTGCCCAAATATTCTGGTTCCCATGCTCCGCGTGGGAATCCATACCTCTCACATCCCTTTTAAACTCGTATGCATTACCACGCGGAGCGTGGGAAAGAGAGTAAAATATAAAGCCAGTCACTCACACTCGTCAAAACTGTCAGCAAGCATTGTCCCCCTTTTCCAACCTAAATTCCTAGCCATAGTTAAATTGCCTTTATTACACCAAGTCCTAAAATTCCAATACCACCAAGAATGAGCATAATAGGTATTATCCTACGAGGCTTATTGTCATTGAAAAAACCTTCATACTTCCCATGAATGGTAAAGAAACTCTTTTTTAAGTCCTCATTAAAATCGTAACGATTCTGCAAAGAAAAGCTCTTTGAAAGCCAGAAAATACCGTAAGCAATCATTGCTAGTGAAAATAAAATAAGAATGGTAAGTTTAATCCACATGGTAATGGCCTATATTTGCTGGATAAGTAATCAGGGTCATGTAGAACCAATCACATACACTATCATCACTGATTTCTATATACTAGCGTGTGAACAGGAGAGCTCAATCTTCTGACTTCTCTGCTGTAGATGTCAAAAAACTCATCACTGCAACCTAACCTTGGAAGGCGATTTGCTTTCCGTAATGTCGGAAGGCGGTTCCTTTTCCGACCTACTATTCTGCATTGTTCTCGACATACGTCCATGTAGGCAAAGCTTCCGCTCCTGCTCACGCTCCTTACCTACGTCCATGTAGGCAACAACGAGTGGCGGTAATTTAGTCACAAAAGTGACAGTCGAATTAGTGTTAACAGGCCCTAATACGTTAAATTTTCACCAGAAGGTATCAGTGATTCCAAATACATCAAACCGAATGGTTTTACATTTTTCTGGCTAAATCGCCAAAGCTGTAACTCCAATGCTCTGTCTTCAAGCACATCCTTGACGTGATCTATCCAGGGTGTGACATTTTTTCTGTTGTAATACCACTCCTGGTTTCCATCAAAGATCCGGGCGTTTTGCTCTTTGCTCAGCTTTTTGAACGCGTTTAGCAATGTTGTGTCATCGTCTTTATCGTTGAATAAATAGATCGAAGTTAATGCTCCCTCACATAGCTGAACTTTGGGGTCTTTCCCGGTTACAGTATTAATACAGTAGCTAACGATCTCGTTGATGGTGTATTCCAATGCTACTTCATTACCTGACGCCTTTAGTGAAGATACTGCGTCTTTCACGCGCTCAATTACCCGAAAGCAACCTTCCTTGCTGTTGTCTGCACAATGACTGAAAGCTTGCGGATTGGCAGGGTAGTCTGGACTGAAATGAACAAGATTCAAGCTTTGATAAATTCTGGAAAAACGCTCCACATCTGTAGTCTTGTTAGCCTTCGACTCGCTAAAGCAGGCTACTACTGTCGCAGTCAGGATACCTATCAGGCATGCTCTTGCAAAGCGGTGTATTAAGCTAGAAGCTAGTAGTTTATTCATTTCTATCCGCTCGTTATGGTGCGGTGACAATGGTGTGGAATTTTTTCCAACCTGTAGGTCCGACGCTTGTTGGCGTCCGTTCAATTCGCTCTAAAACGTTTACGATGCTGGATGGCCGGTCCACAACCCCAAAATCCACTTTCATTTCAGCGCCTTCGGATTTCATCTTGAATACACGATTATGGCCTTTGTTTCCAGGGTCGTTGCAGTTGGGGTTGGCGGAGCATGATTCCGAATGTCATGTGTATTAGCCTCCATGCTTGAATAGGTAAATGTAAGAAGTTTGGGAGTATAAATGCCTGTTATTTATTCTGCAATTTTACCCGGACAGATCTTATGCTGCTAAGCATTAGAGGCAGAACAATAGGTTATGCACCAAAAGGTCATCTTCGTGGCGTAACGAAAATGATAGAAATCATCAAGGGCTGTCGGCGTGCTATTGATGACTTCATACTCACCCAGTTATGTCTGCCATCTCAAAACGAGAGACAGCGTCTCTCGTTTTGAAAACCCATTAGTCGGTCCTGATCAATTCGGTACGCACGGCGTTCCAAATCAGGTCCTGATGGTGAAGGCCCGCACAAGGTTATACATGGAGATTTTGTGCTGTATTACCCTCATGTCGAACGGCTAAGGATTCCTTGACAGTTGCCTCAGCCAGCAAGTTGTTCTGAACCTTAACTTAGCGGAGAATCAGAGCTTACGTCGATGGCCTAAGCCAAATTTTTCTATCATGTAAAAATAACCTTACATGAGCTATAGCAGATGTTATATTCCTTCATGATTTATAAAGTGGCCAAATAGGCACAAGGAAATAAGGCATGGGTACAAAACTATTTTCAGAACAGGTGAAGGAGGTTCGATCGGCTCTTCATCTCAGTCAGGAAGAGCTGGCCCATGCCCTTGGCGTCAGTTTCGCCACCGTCAATCGCTGGGAAAATGGCAAGACGACGCCGTCGAAGATGGCGTTAACTCTGTTTAAATCCTTTTGTAACGAGAAAAATTTAGAAATACCGAGTGTGGAACTATGAGCCAAAGTCACGATTTATCCAATTTTATCTGGTCTATTGCCGACCTGTTGCGCGGACCGTATCGTCCGCCGCAATATGAGCGGGTCATGCTGCCGCTGGTTGTACTGCGCCGTTTTGATTGTGTGTTGCAAAACACTAAGGATGACGTGTTGAAGAAACACGTGAAGTTCAAAGATAAGCTGGAAGGTGAAGCGTTAGATAGTGTGTTGAATAAAGCCTCTGGTCAACGTTTCCATAATCACTCACCGCTAAACTTTGAAAAATTAAAAGGTGACCCAGAACATATTCACCTGCACCTGACTTCTTATATCCAGGGGTTCTCCGAGAATGTGAAGAAGATCTTTGAGCGGTTTGATTTCTCTGCCGAAATCGAGCGTATGCGCGAACACGACATTCTGTTTCTGGTGGTATCCCGCTTTTGCGATGTGGATCTACATCCGGACAGGGTCGATAACATTGAGATGGGATTGTTGTTTGAGGATTTGATCCGGCGCTTCAATGAGTCTGCCAACGAGACCGCCGGGGACCACTTTACCCCTCGCGAAGTAATTCGCCTTATGGTGCACCTGTTGTTCATCAATGACGACGACCTACTCTCCAAACCAGGTACCGTACGCAAAATGCTCGATCCAACCTGCGGTACTGGCGGCATGCTGTCTGAGGCGCGCAACTACCTACTGGAGCATGAATCGAAAGCCAGGCTCTATGTCTATGGACAGGACTTTAACCCACGTTCATTCGCCGTGGCAGCGTCAGACCTGTTGATGAAAGAAGATCCCAAAGAGTCCAGCCAATCAACCATACGCTTTGGCGACACCTTGCTGGATGATCAATTTAAATACGACGAAACCAACTCCGACCGCAAAGCCACGTTTGATTATTTTTGCGCTAATCCACCGTTCGGGGTCGACTGGAAGCGACAATCGAAAGAGGTAAAGCGCGAGTCAGAGAAGGACGGTTTCAATGGTCGTTTCGGTGCCGGAACGCCTCGCGTGAATGATGGAGCACTACTCTTTCTGCAGCATATGATCAGTAAGTTTGAAACAGTCGATGCCAAACACGACGGCTCGCGATTGGCTATTGTCTTCAACGGTTCGCCGCTCTTTACCGGCGGGGCTGGATCGGGCGAAAGCAACATCCGTAAATGGATTATAGAAAATGACTGGCTTGAAGCCATTGTCGCAATGCCTGAACAGATGTTCTACAACACCGGCATCGGTACCTATATCTGGATCGTCACCAACCGCAAAGACGCCCAGCGCAAAGGGAAAATTCAGCTGATTGATGCCCGCGAAAAATGGGAACCGCTGCGCCGCAGCCTGGGTGACAAACGCCGCCAGTTTAATGAAGGCCATATCGATGAAATCGTCCGCGAATACGGCCGCATTGGTGTATCCGACACCAGTAAGATTTTTGACAACGAAGATTTCGGCTATGCCCGCATCACAGTTGAACGCCCCTTGCGCCTGACTTATCAAATGAGCCTGGAGCGCAAAGAGCAGTTTCTCGAATATTGCCCCGAGCTGCTGCACGACGTGCAAGAGATCGACAAAGAACTCGGGCGCGAAGTTTCCAGGGATTGGAATGCCATTTGGAAAGCGATTCAAAAGCTACTCAAAAAGCGCGACAGCAAATGGAAAGCACCACAGATTAAAACCTTTCGAGCCATTTTTACTGAAACCGATGAAAATGCCGAACCGGTCATTAAAAAGAAGAGTCGAGGCGTGGTGGAATATGAGCCTGACCCCAAACTGCGCGACTTTGAAAATGTCCCGCTGAAGGAATCGATTGAAGCCTATTTTCAGCGTGAAGTCATCCCCCATGTGCCCGATGCCTGGATCGATGAATCGAAAACAAAAATCGGCTACGAGATTAACTTTAACCGCTACTTCTATCAGTTCACCGAGCTGCGACCACTGAAGGAAATAGATGCCGACATCAAAGCATCTGAAGAAGAGATTATTCGCCTATTGCGTGAGGTAACGGCGATATGAGCGCTCCCGTAAAACTTAAATACTTAGGATCATTTCAAGGAGGGAGTGGCTTTCCCGACAATGAGCAAGGCATAAAAGATGCCGAACTCCCATTTTATAAGGTGAAGGATCTTGGGAAATCTCAGTTATATCTGACTAAAACTGAAAACTATATATCTAGAGAAACTGCAAGGTCATTGGGGGCAACAGTTATTGCCCCCAATAGTATTGTCTTTGCAAAAGTTGGGGCGGCATTACTTCTCCAAAGATTCCGTTTTCTAAGTATGCCAAGTTGCATCGACAACAATATGATTGGATTCTCAGTAAACTCTAAAACCGAGCACCGTTTTGTGAGATACAGTCTATCGAGTTTTTCTTTTTCCGAAATAGTAAATCCTGGTGCCGTACCATCACTTAACGAGGAACAGATAAAAAATCTAGTGATTTACCCCCCTCCCCTCCAAACCCAAACTAAGATTGCGAATTATCTGGATCGAAAGACAGCGGAGCTGGATAAATTGATTGAAGCGAAGAAGAATTTGCTAAAACTACTGAATGAAAAAAAGCGCGCGCTCATCGCCCATGCCGTCACTCACGGACTGAATCCCGATGCCCCACTCAAAGACTCAGGTATCCCCTGGCTCGGTAAAATCCCTGCTCATTGGCAGGTGGAACGTAGCAAATGGCTTCTTCCCGAGATTGATAAAAGGTCAGAAACAGGAGTAGAGGAACTTTTAACGGTCTCTCATTTAACAGGAGTCACCAAACGAAGTGATAAAGACGTGAACATGTTTATGGCAGAAAGTCTGGAGGGCTACAAAAAGTGTAATCGGAATGACTTAGTTATAAATACACTCTGGGCATGGATGGGCGCAATGGGCATATCTCCCATCGATGGCATAACCAGCCCGGCCTACAATGTTTACCGTCCAACTTCAAAACTGCTACCAGAGTATTTGGATATGTTGGTTAGAATGCCAAAGTTTATCAGTGAAATTACTCGGTACTCAAAAGGCGTGTGGTCATCACGACTTCGTCTTTATCCTGAAGGGTTATATGAAACCTATCTTCCTGTTCCACCTATGAATGAACAAAAGCAAATAGTGGCTGATGTTAATAAGCAGTTGAAGCATTTTAAAAAACTCCAATCGGTCACTGAAAAAACTATTACCCTTATGCAAGAGCGCCGCACGGCTCTGATTTCAGCGGCGGTGACTGGGAAACTTGAGGAGGCTTACGCATGATCCTCAAGGAACTGAGCTTGAAAAATTATCGAGTTTTTGAGGAAACTGATTTTTCCTTTTCCGAAAAGGTCACGGTTCTGGCGGGTGTGAATGGGCGAGGTAAAAGCTCTGTATTAGATGCAATTGCCTTAATGCTGTCGCGTCTTCTACCGCAGATGTCACCTGCCAGAGGTGGCTACCTTCAGTTGAGAGAAAGCGATATCCGTTATGAACAGGATGAGTGCCAGATTGAAGCAACAATGAACCTGGCCGGATATCCGGTGACCTTCACGGGAAAAAGAGAGGGCGAAAAAAACGCAAAGTTTGAATCCCTGCTACCACAGGTGCGACAGGAAATCAAAGACCGCTACGGCTTCAGCGACATGACTCGGGGGAATCCGCCTGTAGCCGTTTATTACACCACCGATCGCGCCATCTGCAAAATGCCTCGCAAACTCTCCTACCCCAGATCCGATTTCCCACAAGGGATGGAATTCGCCTACATGGGCTCACTTTCCCGTCGTGTCGTGGACTACAAAGATTTCATGATGCGTTTCCGTAATATGGTTACACTGACAAACGAGAACAAGCAGGCCATGTTAGGTGCAGATGCGCCAGAAGACATCTACGGTATACCCCCACTCCACAACCTCTACTACCTCGGAGGAAATGCCATTGACGCTATTCAAGGTGTGGTTTCCGCATTTCTCGATGGTTTCCATGACTTGGATGTAATCGAAGACCCGTTGCGGTTGGTTGTTCATAAAGACGAAGAAGTCTTTAATTTGGCACAACTTTCCGACGGCGAGCGCTCAGTTATCGCCATGGTGATTGATCTTTGCAAGCGCCTTGCTCTGTTAAACCCCAACTTGCCCAATCCACTTGAAGGCAAAGGCATCGTGCTGATTGACGAAATTGAGCTCCATTTGCATCCCAAGTGGCAACGTGAAATCATCGAAACCTTCCGTACCACCTTCCCAAATATTCAGTTCATCATGACCAGTCATTCGCCGTTTGTGATTCAGTCGGTACGTTCTGATTCGGAACTATTGCTTCTCGATGGTCAACCTCTTGCACAACTGGGCAATAGCGGCATTGAAGAAATTGCACAGGTTGTTATGGATGTTGATCGACCTGATGTTAGCGATCGCTATGAGGATCAGGTCCAATTGGCAAAGAGCTATTTGCAGCTGTTAGACGAGGCAGAGAAGGCACCAATAGACAAACTTGCTGATTATATAGACAGGCTATCTAAAAAACTGGAGCATGCAGAAAATCCGGCTATGCAGGCTTTTCTTGAACTTCAGCGAGCGTCGAAATTGGGAGAATAGATCATGAGACCAGTCAGAAGAAATGCCTCTCCCATAAGCCAGGATTACTCCGATTACAAAGACGCTAAATCCGAATTGGTGAGTCGAATTGGAAGCGGTTGGTGTAACAGCAATCATTTAGCATCGTATTGCAGTTATTGTGAAAGACCCATTTCAACAAACTTGGCGGTGGAGCATATTGAGCCAAAAGATGGAACGCACGGACAACCTCAGTTAAAAGGCCGGTGGACAAATTTTCTTTTGGCTTGTGTGAACTGCAATTCTACGAAAAAAGATAAGCAAGTTGTTTTCAATAGCCTCTACCTTCCTGACCGCGATAATACATTTCACGCCTTCGAGTATTTGGCTGATGGCAATATTCAACCACAGAACTCCAGCGATCAAATCGCCATTGATACGCTGGCATTGACCGGACTTGATAAAGCTCAGCGGCAAATTTTGGATGCTAAAGGCAGAGTGATTGCCGAAGATCGAGCTTCACAAAGGATGCAGATATGGCTACAGGCTGAAATCTGCCTCCAAACTTATAACTCAAATTCAGCAAACACGGCAGTTAGGGACTTGATTGTGAGTAATGCCGTAACGTCTGGTTTCTTCAGCGTATGGATAACCGTTTTTGATGGCATAACGGACATGTTGAATCTTTTTATTGATGCTTTTTCAGGTACACGGAATAGTGGCTGTTTTGATGCGACGACGGCACAAACTATAAGTCCCGCGCCAAACCCTGATCAGCTTCCAGGAGGAGGAAAAATCTAATGACCGACCAACCCATCAAAACTTCAGACTACCGCGACTGGCTGAAGGACATTAAACAACGGGTGCGTTTAGCGCAGGTGAAAGCAGCTGTGCAGGTAAATACCATGCTGTTAACTTTTTATTGGGAACTGGGCGCGGATATCGTTGAACGTCAGAAAGCCGCCAAATGGGGTAGCGGATTTTTGAAGCAGCTTAGCGCGGATCTAATGGCGGAGTTTCCGGATATGAAGGGGTTTTCATACAACAACCTTCAATACATCAAACGATGGCATCTTTTTTATGCAGAAGGGATTACCAATTGTGGAACAGGCTGTTCCACAATTGGTCAGCAGGCGGTTGCCCAAATGTCAGCCCCCTGCTCTTCAGAGATAGCGCCACAAGCTGTGTCGCAAATCAATAGCAGCCAAAAGTGGCCTCAAGCTGTGGCCAAATTGATGCAGATTCCATGGAGCCATAATCTGGTAATTGTCTCTAAATGCAAGGATGTCACGGAAGCTCTCTATTACGTGAACCAGACGATCGAACACAATTGGAGCCGAAACGTTCTAACCCACCAGATTGAGAGCGGGTTATATCAGCGCGAGGGAAAAGCGATCACCAATTTTGTAGAAACGCTTCCCTCCCCGCAGTCGGACCTGGCGCAGCAGTTGATCAAAGATCCATACAGCTTTGATTTTTTGACACTGACCGAGGATGCCAACGAACGAGAACTGGAAAAAGCGTTAACGGAGCATATCACCAAATTCCTGCTGGAACTGGGTGCTGGATTTGCATTTGTGGGGCGTCAAAAGGGGTTGCAGGTTGGTGAACGGGATTTCTTTTTAGATCTACTCTTTTATCATACGAAGCTGCATTGTTATGTGGTGATTGAGCTAAAGACAGGCGAGTTTGAGCCAGAGTATGCAGGTAAACTGAATTTTTATCTGAAAGCAGTGGATGAGCAGTTGCGCGGAGATCGGGACGAACCGAGCATTGGCATTCTGCTGTGCAAATCCAGAGATAGAGTTGTGGTTGAATATGCGTTGAGCGATATTCAAAAGCCGATGGGGGTATCAGAATATCAGCTGACCCGCGCACTGCCGGACAATCTGAAACCGAGCCTGCCATCCATTGAAGAGCTGGAAGCTGAATTTGGCGAGGCGGAGCGCGAGCATGAGTAAGATTCATACAGAAGAAGAGTTTGAAGCCACCATTGAGTCCCAGCTACTGGAAAACGGTTATTCCGCCCTTGCTAAAGAGGATTATGATATTGCGCGAGCAATTTTTCCAAAGCAGGTGCTGAGCTTTATTCGTGATACGCAGGCATTAGAGTTATCTCGCATTGAGGCTTTGCTGGGTGACAAGACGGATGAGACCTTACTCAAAGATCTGAATTTCTGGTTAAATTCTCAGGGCATGTTGCCGGTGCTGCGCAATGGATTTAAGTGCCATGGGCGAACCTTTCGGGTCTGTTTCTTCAAACCAGCACACGGGATGAATCCAGAGCTACAGCGACAGTATGAAGCCAATCGACTCTCTGTCACCCGTCAGCTTCGCTATAGCAGCAAAAATACCAATGAGCTGGATCTAGTACTTTCCATCAATGGCCTGCCAGTGATTACGGCGGAATTGAAGAATCCGATGACGGGTCAGCGGGTGGATAACGCCATTATCCAATACAAGAAAGACCGTGATCACCGAGAATTGCTGTTTGAGTTCAAGAAACGGGCTCTGGTTCATTTTGCGGTTGATACGGAGTTGGCCTATATGACAACTCGCCTGGCCGGAACTGCTACCTATTTTCTTCCCTTTAACCAGGGCGATGATGGCGGAGCTGGGAACCCAGTCAATAAGGGAGGCTATCGCACATCCTACCTGTGGGAAAAGGTATGGCAGCGGGAAAGCCTGCTGGATATTTTTGCGCGTTTTCTGCATTTACAGGTGGATGATAAGCGAACCGAGGACGGTAAGCTGATCAAAAAAGAGACGATGATCTTTCCGCGCTTCCATCAGCTTTGTGCTGTAAGGGAGCTTGTCGAGACGGCCCAGCAAGAAGGTTCCGGCAACAACTATCTGATTGAACATTCAGCCGGAAGCGGTAAGAGTAATACCATTGGCTGGCTGGCGCATCGACTGGCCTCATTACATAATACTTCCGATGAAAAGGTGTTTGATTCTGTCATTGTGATTACTGATCGACGAGTGTTGGATAAGCAGCTTCAGGACACGATTTTCCAGTTTGATCACCGCCAGGGGGTGGTTCAGAAGATTGACAAGCATTCCGGTCAATTGGCAGAAGCACTCTACAATGGTGTGCCTATCATTATTTCAACGTTGCAGAAATTTCCTTTTGTGACAAAGCAACTGTTGAAGATGGCCGAAGAGCGCGGTGAAGAGAGCGAAAGCCTGTTGCCTCGGCGAAAATGCGCAGTAATTATTGATGAAGCGCACTCTTCACAGTCCGGTGAGTCGGCCACTGATTTGAAAGCGGTGCTAAGCGCCTGGGAGATTCAGGAGGAAGCGGAGCGATTTGGCTCCGGTGATGAAGAATTTAAATCATTAGAAGAGATGTATCGCAGTATGGCGAAACGGGGTAAGCAGGCGAACCTGAGTTTCTTTGCATTTACGGCGACACCAAAACACAAAACGCTGGCGGTTTTCGGTCGCGAAAAAAATGGTAAGAGCGGGCAAGCTTTTCATACCTACACTATGCGACAGGCAATGGAGGAAGGTTTCATTATGGATGTCCTTCAGAATTACACGACCTATGCTACTTACTATAAACTGGTACACTCTTCAGTTGATGACCCTCATGTTGAGCGAAAAAACGCAGCAAAAGCACTTGCCCGTTTTATGCGATTACATCCGTATAACATCGCCCAAAAAACCGTGATCATGGTTGAACATTTTAATGCGATGACCCGGCATAAAATCGGGGGCAAGGCAAAGGCGATGGTGCTAACAGGCTCCCGCCTGGAAGCGGTTCGCTACAAACTCTCGTTTGATAAGTATATTCGCGAGAAAAAATACACCTGGATCAAAACGTTGGTGGCCTTTTCCGGGGAGGTGGAAGACGATAAGTCGCTCAAAAAATATACAGAAGTAGAAATGAACGGTGGCATTCGTGAATCCGAGCTGCCGGTGAAGTTTGATTCACCGGAATATCAGGTGTTGCTGGTTGCGGAAAAATATCAAACAGGCTTTGATCAGCCTTTGCTGCATACAATGTATGTAGATAAACGCCTTGCAGGAATTCAGGCTGTACAAACCCTTTCCCGCCTGAACCGTATGCATCCACTAAAAGAAGATACCTTTGTTCTCGATTTTGTTAATGATCGTGAGGAGATCCGCGCAGCCTTCAAACAATACTATGAAGGCTCTGAAATGGGTGAGGAAGCCGATCCCAATGCTATGTACACGATCAAGTCCGAACTAGATGCTTCAGGCATCTATACTCAGGGTGACCTGCTAGCCTTTGTATACATTTACTTTAAGAATAAAAGGCGTCAGAGTCACGCGGATCACCAGGCACTGAACGCAGCCATTGACCCCGTGATTCAACGGTTTCAGGCTTTGAAAGATCAGGACGAAGAGCAGGCAGAACTCATCAGAGGGAAAATGGCAGCGCTGCGGAACCTTTATATGTTTCTCTCTCAGGTGATACCCTACCAGGATTCTGATCTTGAAAAACTCTATACTTTCTTACGATATGTACTTCCAAAACTACCCAAACGGGAATCCGGTCCCAGGTACAGTTTTGATGATGATATAAGGCTTGAATACTATCGCATTCAGAAAATTAGCGAAGGATCTATCCTGCTGAGTGAAGGTGATACCAATAAGCTTGATGGTCCAGTTGAGGTAGGAACAGGGAAGCGTCATGAAAAAGATGTCCTTCTCTCTCAGCTTGTCGATTTAATTAACGAACGCTTTGGAACGGACTTCACTGAGGCCGACCAGCTCTTTTTTGATCAAATTATTGAAGCTGCTGTAGCGGAAGAATCCCTGAAAGAGGCCGCCGCAGTTAATCCTCAGGAAAAGTTTTCTCTATTGTTTTCAGGGATGCTTCAGTCTCTTTTTATTGAGCGTATGGAACAGAATGAAGATATCTTTGGAAAGTTTATGAATGAGAAGGATTTCCAGAATGTGGTCAGCGAATGGATTTCAGAGAAGGTGTATACACGTTTGAAACGAGATGCGGATGTTGGATTGTGAGTAGCTCAACAAATTGCGGTTCACAAAGCTCGCCACAACCAACGTAACTGGGAAATATGTAGGTCGGATAATCGAAGAGCCATCCGACATAATCAACACAATGAACCATCATTGTTAGAAGGAGTAGTTCCTACTTTTCCAATCTAAGATCACGGGTTAGAGTTAACACATATTAGGCATCCAGGCACCCTGCTCCCTCGATCCGTTTGGGCATGCATAGAGTCTCATTTGACCACTTAAGATATAGGTTCCCACGCGAAAGCGTAGGAACCAGGTAAACAGATTGTCGTTTCACTGATGCGACAATTTAGCTAAAGGATTTCATGTTTTTCTTATGACCACCATCAACATCATAGACATAGAAGCCAGCGGTCTGAATTTTGCTTCATACCCCATAGAGATCGCTGTATAGTTGGGGATAAAAGAAAGTCATGGTTAATAAAACCGCAGGATGAGTTGAAATACTGGGACGATAATGCAGAGGCTATGCATGGCATTAGCCGTGAACTATTACAGAAAGAAGGGATTGAAGCTGCCACGGTTGTACAGGAGCTGAATGAGTTTTTAGTGGGATCAATCGAACCGCTATACAGCGATGCCGCTTACTGGGATGCAGACTGGATCGATACGCTTTATTTTTTAAGTCAATCAAAAACGGGATTTCTATATCGATTCACTGTTCGACCAGCTGGATGATCAGCAACAAACCCGGTTTAAGCAGGAGAAAGAAAGGCTGGCTGCTAGCAGAAGATTTCGACAGCACCGTGCGGTACAGGATGTTGAAATGATTCGTGAGGCATTTATATTTGCCAGGTCGTAATAATTAACCGTCATGAGGGAATAACGGGCTTATGCACAAACTTCAAGTAGTTGCCTTTTCCATATTGTTCTTCGGGGGGATTTTCTCAGCAGTCTCTCTCATTTTCTATTTTGGAGACTGGCAAAGGTTGGCCCTGTTAAGTTCGACAGGGGTGTTTGTTGGACTGGTTGCTGCTCCGTCAATTGAGCCAAAGGTCTTCAAGCATGTCTGGGCATATGAGTTGCTGTTCGGGGCTTTGGCAGGAACTATGTTGGGGTTGCTATATGGAGCCGGAGCGGAAGCTGTAGGAGTTGGGACTTTATTAGGTGGTTTGCTGGGTTATCTTGCGCCGTACTGGATCAAACATGTATAGATCCCGTAAAGCTCAAAACCACCAGCTCCACAGGGTTCTCTCCCTTCGGTCGCTCTGCGGAGAAAGCACTATGATATTAACTGTAAGATATCCTCATGTTAGAGAGTTGGTCTTATTTTATGCACAAAAACTATCTGACTATGTTGTGCAGGCTATATTGACTAACGGGATTCATTCAGAAAATGACGCTGAGCATTTAAATCATTTTATTTGGAAAATGCTGGATGAAATGGCAAAAGACAGAGAACAGGGAAATGTCGTACTCGGCGGTATAGATAACACGTCTATGGCACCCGATATTTCTTATGAAATGGATGCGCTCATGGAACAGACAGGGTTTAGTGCAATTTGGGAAAAAATTTCTGATTAATCGTAATTGAACTGATACCCATTCTCGTCCTATATGTCATACAATCTGAGTCCATGTAGGCATCCTGCAGCGAAATAAATACGACTTAGAATTCATCACCCAAGGTATGGGTTCCCACGCGGAGCGTGGGAACCAGAAAAACTGGACATTCAATACATGCCCGGTATGCTATTATCTATAGCTCACCACAACAAAAGATTGGTGACAATAGCCTCCCACAGAAGGCAGGGAAGCGTAAATTGCGGGCATAAGGATTAACACCTTAAAATATCTAAATTGATCATTATTGAGCTCAGGAAAGCTGTCATTATTGTATAGGAAAATTATCATGATATTGAAACTATGGACAGATGTAACAGGGCATGGATCAGTCCCGATAGATGGACTCCTTGAAAATAACATTGTTAACGCTTTTGAAGGTTATTGATAGATTTGCCATGATAAGGAAGATATTGAGATTGGCTGCCATCGGAATTTTAGGATTTTCCCTGCTCGTTAGCTATCAGTCTTTTCAAACTGACAAGAGACATCTAGCCAAACTAGGTAGCCCATTGAACTTGCCTATCTATATTAGTAACTTTACCGGGCACCCACTTCCCTTGTTTAGCGCTAAAATTCCTTATGGGAATCCGATCGCCCAATTACCTGACAATGGCTATTATCAATTTCTGTATGCTGGCAATAAAAAAGGTGACTGGCTGTATGGAATACTCAATGGACAGGAAGTTTTTTTAAAGGATTCGTCTAGACATAAAATTGTGCTGTTATCTGGCTACCCGATACAACTGAGGTATTTGTATCACACCTACACTCTGGGACTGTTTTTTTTCATACTTATTCTTCGGCTGACACCAGAGAGTCGAGTTACACGCAAAAGCCTGAAAGATCAACTCGCCCGTACAGAAGAAATTGCAAACCAGGAGCGAGAAGCCAGAATTCTGGAGCAAAACACCCGATTTGAGCTTGAAAATGTACTTTCACAGCGTACGCAACAGGTTCATAAATTGATGACTGAGAAAAAACAACATGTCCAGAATGAAGACAGACTAAAGTCTGAATTTAAAGAAAAAGAACGTGTTCTAAGACGACAGTTTGAAAAAGAAGCTAACGAAATTGAAATCCTGGCAGAGCGGAATAATAAAATAAAAGTTAGCAATATGCAGGCCGCCTATGATCGCCTGAATAATCTATATCAGGAATTGAAAACGGATCATCAACGTCTTAAAGCCGAAGGAGTGGTATTTGATATTAATTTCGATTCCAAGAATTATGAAAATTTGTTAACAGGGCGTCTTTACGAAATCTTCTTTGCTAAAAGTCTACTTGAAGATAGTAATTTCGAAATTCTACACTGGACTTCTGATAAGGGTTTTGAACATGGTATTAAGGTCAAGTCAAACGGTGATCCTGACTTTTTGCTTCGATACAGCAATGACCTTGTCTTTGCCGTTGAGTGTAAATACCGAAGTAATTATTACGCTAAACAAAACCCAAAAAAAATCGAATGGGGAAAAACCTGGCAGGCTGAACGATATATGGAATTTCAACTTGAGAAAAAAATACCAGTTTTCATCGCTATGGGTTTAGAAGGAACAGCAGATAACCCCAGACATAATTATGTGATAGTTCTGGATTATTTGAAAAAAAATAGTGACGGTCTTTATTGGAATAATAATAAAGAAAAAAATACACAACAGCAGGTTGTTTTACTATCCAAAGTATTTGATTATTACATCAGGAAGAAAGATATTTTTCCTAAAAAAATGATGGACCTAGTAATTGAACAGCTGGATACAAATTAATGATCAAGAATTAAACCTAGATTCCGCAGTTGACCGCTCGCAATAGAGATTAACCCACTGTTTCATAAATCATTACAGTTGATCTGTATAATCACCCAATCGGTGAATCCCGCTACGAACTGAATTGTACGTTTGAGGCGGCGTATCTCTTCGTTGTAACTCCTTGGAATAGCTCGCTATTCCGCGT
>JBNKKI010000143.1:0-85162 GCA_050291745.1 Gammaproteobacteria bacterium
ATTATCGGGACGTCCCGATTAATTATTAAAAAGGACATCTCGTTTTCTCTAACCCATTGTAAAATAAGGAAAAAATAAATCATTGCTTTGTGTATGGTCAATTAAACTGGATAAAATTTCACCTTCGGGCTTGCAAATGAGTACATTTAGTGTGGTGACCACAGTGAAAGGACTCTTGTTTATGTCTTATTCTTCCCCATTTCTTCAATCCATTGCCCACTTCATGTCAGTGCGGCGGTATAGCAAAAGAACCATAAACTCATATCTATACTGGATCAAGTTCTTTATAGAGTCAATTGGGTCAGACTCGATTGAAGATTTCCAATTGACATAAATAGATCGACATCACCGAAAACAACTTATGTTACCTATAAGTTCGAGTGTAGTTTCTGCTGCCTTATATTTAACACCCAGAGAATCTAAGAATAAAAATACATATTTTTCTCCTTATTAAGATTTCAAGCAGAGCTTGAAATCTCTGGTTTGTTTTTTCGATTCTTTTTACCCCCTCAAGCCCGGTGCAAAAGTGCGGTTAAATCGGGGGTAAATGGCATGAATGAAATTTGAGGGACAGTCGCGTCTGGCCCGACCTCGATTTGGTCGTGCTTTTGTTGACAAAAATGTATGGAACATTTTTGAACGCACATAGTGCGGCCCAAAGGGTGAAGGGCAGTAAGCCCTGAATAAATAAGGGCTTGTGCGGGGCGGCTTTGTAACTCTGGGCATTCAAGCCCTTCGCCCTTCGGGCCAGCAGAGCTGTTCAAAATTGATCCTGTCAATTTTGTGGTGACTTCTTTTAGCTTTTGAAAAGAAGTGACTCGCACGCCTGCTAGAAAGACACTACGGAGCAAGGAAAGCCAGGGCGTGTGAAACAGTATTCAGGGCAGGCGCTAGATTTGAAGGAGATTGCTTTATTCTGTTCATAATGACAGTGGGGCTGCTGAGCAACCCGTAACCCGGAATTGTAGGTTGGAAAAGGAGGAACGACGCCTTCCAACACTAATTAGCCTTCGAGTTTGCCAAGGTGCCTGTGTTGTTCATGTCGGATGGCGCTTTGCTTATCCGACCTACGACAAAGTTTTTACATTTATGGGAGGTGTGCGGTATAAGCTGAGTTATATTGAGAGCTACTAACGTGCATTAAAAAGATATACGTGGATGTCAGGAATGGCAAGTTCGGGTTGATAGGGAGCGTTAACCGTGACCTGATATTATCCTGGAAAAATCAGTTGAATCATGAAAGTCTACGTAACACCTTAATGCACTTGATAAAATCAAAAACACAGTCTTCACCAATCAGCTGACTACGGTTTTTTTTATTTGCCGGCAATTGCTCCTGCATTGCTTTAACTACAGCCATCCCTGGCTTAGACCAGGCACATCAATCTGTTACGCATCTTTTTCACGCTCAACTGATTTTTCCAGGTTGAAGCGATTGACCGCTTCTTTGAGAGGCCGTGTGAAAACTCCCAGTGAAACGGATTGATCCCTTCTGGTTTGCATCCCAGCCTCATAGCTTCAACCTAGAATCCGCAGTTGGACGAGTTGATTGTGCGTTTGAGGTGGTGTAGATCAAGGCGTTACAACGAAGAGATACGCCACCTCAAACCTGCAATTCAGTTCGTAGCGGGATTCACCGATAGGGTGATTATACGTATCAATTAATGGTTTAAGAAACAGTGTGTTAACCTCTATTACGAGCGGTCAACTGCGGAATCCTGGTTAAACCTTACGGGGAATGACTCTAGGCTTGCCCTGATCATCTACTGCAACAAACACTAATTGAGCATCCGCTACATTTAAAATAACTGGATCTTTAACGTGACGTTGCACCCATACATCAATATCTACAGTCACTGAAGTTCTACCAAGGTGGCTAACTTCGGCATATAAAGTCACCAGATCACCAACCAACAAAGGTGTATTAAAGTTCATAGCTTTAACACTTGCCGTTACCACAGGACCTTGAGCAAGTTTAATAGCAGGAATACTACCGGCAATATCAACCTGCCCCATTAACCAGCCGCCAAACATCGTCCGATTCGGGTTAGAGTCTGCAACCATTGCAGGCACAATTAATACTGGTGTTTTATCTGGTAGTGATTTCATTTTTTTAATCTTTTTTTGCCAGCCAGATCCTGCTACGTAATCCCGCTTCGGTTGCATACCCTCTGGTACTGAATTTTATTTGTCCTGCTTCATCAATAATAAATACTGCTGGTACTCCATTTACTCCATATGATTTGCTTATTTCGCCTGTCGCATCATTGATGACATTAAATTCAATCCCCTGTGCTTTGATATATTTTATAATATTTGCTCTGTCTCCTGACTGCATTGCAACTCCAAGCACGTCAAAATCTTCATTGATGGCAGAGATTACCGGGTGCTGAATTTTACAGATTGGACACCAGTCAGCAAAAAAATAGAGCAAAGTGGGTTTAGCCTGAATCTGCCCATCCGCTAATCGAATTTGTTGATCATTTAAATCCCGGGCGACTATTTCTGGTGCAACACCAGTTTGCTGATTTCGTGTTAACCACAGATTAGCAACAAAAGATAAAATTACAAAAATTAACGAATATATGATAAGTGAGCGAAGAGTAGCAACACTCAACCAGCTTTTATAATTTAACTTCATTCATCTTCATCAGTCAGCTCATCCAGCAATCTGTTAAACTCTAATTCGTTATTTTGCCGAACAAATTCCATTAGCGGGATTATTTTATCTATTATATCCGGAATTTGTTTGAGCAGGATTTCAGGACGGTTAAATTTAATCATATTCAACGCCTGTTCAATAGAAATCGAATTCTCTCCCTGTTCTGCTTTACTACTAACAATTTGATTCCCACCAAGGTTTTCAGCTTTAATCAGCCTTTGCTCAACCACATCCATAACTCGATCAGATGATTCTTCTTCTGTCGGTAAAGTCGAATAAATTCCAGCACTGGCAGTCACTTTTATAAGAGTACCTTCATGCCTAAGTTCTTTTCCCTGAATCTTTTCAATAAGCCGCTTAACGGCAGTATTAGCGCCTAGCCCATTGGTTACTGGATAAAGAATAGCAAACGTTTGCTCTCCCAAAAAAGCAAAAGTATCTTCACGTCTAACCATTTCTTCAATAATCTTTGCAACAGCTCGTAATACAGCTCTAAGTATTTTTTTACCATGTTGCTCTATGATCAATTCACCATCATCAACTTTAAGCAGGCAGACACTAACAAATGATTTGTGACGAGCAGAAAATGATAGCTCTTCATCCAGTCTGTTCAGGAAAAATTTTTCCTGCATTAAACTATTTAATATATCAACCGGGGAGTTTTGACTGGCTAATTCAAAAGTAGCATTTTTCCTGTATAAACCATGTAATCCAGCGTGCAAACCTACTCTTGTTTTCAGTTCAACACTGGAAAATGGCATATTAATAAAGTCAGTCGCTCCCTGAGAAAAAGCGGTATCCTGACTTTCTTCATCATCGTTTTCACCAATTAATAATAAAACCGGTAAACACGCTAATTCCCTGTTCCCTGCCCGACGTATTCTTTCTAATAACACATCACCATCTATGGCCAACTTCAGCTCACAAATAATAACTGTGATATCCAGTCGTTTTTGTAAAATCTGCCACGCCTTAACGGCTGATTCTACTGCGACAACTTCATACTGTTCACTAAGTAATTTTTCAAATGCTTTTTGAGTCAGCTTTGATGAAGTCACTAACAGTATTGCAGGAAGGTCTACTATATCTGGCATGTAAAAAGATTTTCAGGAATTAACCGGTTCATATTTACATCATAGTAGACCCGTAATCTGGATTCAATCAGCTTTAGGTGCTCTTAAAGCCCTTTTTCTTTCATTTTCAGTCAGGAGTTTCTTTCTAACACGAATAGATTTGGGCGTTACTTCTACCAGTTCATCATCGTCTATAAATTCCAGAGCCTGTTCGAGAGTCATCAGTATCGGTTTAGTCAGAATCAAATTCTCATCAGTCCCTGCTGCACGAATATTATTCAACTGCTTGGCCTTCAGTGGATTAACTGTTAAATCATTAGCCCGATTATGAATACCGACGATCATGCCTTCATATACTTCTGCACCATGCCCTAACATTAACTTGCCTCTTTCCTGCAAGTTAAATAGTGCATAACCCAGTGCTTTACCCTGACCATTGGAAACCATTGCCCCATTGATTCTGGCGGTTGATTCAACCTTTTTGACCGGTCCATAGCTGTCAAAAATACTATACATCAACCCGGTCCCCTGAGTAGCAGTCAGGAATTCATTTCGATAACCGATTAATCCTTTCGCTGGAATTTTGAAATCCATTCGCATACGACCACGCCCATCGGGAACCATATTGATAATGTCTGCACCACGGTTACCAAAAGTTTCCATAATAGTACCCTGATGCTGCTCCTCTACATCGATAGTAACCATTTCATAAGGTTCACACATTACTCCATCAATTTCTTTATTAATAACTTCAGGACGTGACACACCTAGTTCGAATCCCTCACGTCGCATGGTTTCTATCAGAATAGCCAGGTGCAATTCACCACGACCGGAAACCTTAAATCGATCAGCATTCTCTGTTTGCTCTACACGTAAAGCAACATTATGCTCAAGCTCCTTATTCAAGCGTTCCCCAATCTGGCGAGAAGTCACAAATTTGCCATCCTGTCCAGCGAATGGAGATGTATTAACCAGAAAGTTCATGGTTACTGTCGGCTCATCGACGGTTAGCGGAGGTAGGGCTTCCACATGGTCAGGATCACATAAAGTATCTGAGATCTGTAAACCGGATACGCCAGTAAAAGCGATGATATCTCCTGCTTCAGCTTCAGGTACTTCAACTCGTTCCAATCCATGAAAACCGAGAACCTGCAAAATTTTTACTTTCCTGGTTTCACCTTCAGCATTGATCAGAGTCAGCTGAGCATTCGTCCTGACCTTACCTCTTTTAATTCGCCCAATGCCAATGACACCAACGTAACTATTGTAATCCAGTGAACTCACCTGTAATTGAAATGGACCTTCAATATCCACTTTCGGGGCTGGCACCTTGTCAATAATGGTTTGAAACAGTGGTGTCATGTCCGTACCAGGTTCTTCGTGTTCGAGCATGGCAAAACCCTCAAGAGCTGAGGCATACACTATGTCAAAATCCATTTGATCATCGTTAGCACCAAGTCGATCAAATAAATCAAAAGTTTGATCGACAACCCAGTCAGGGCGACTACTTGGTCGATCTATTTTATTGATCACAACAATAGGTTTAAGTCCCTGCTCTAAGGCTTTTTGTGTTACAAAACGTGTCTGTGGCATCGGACCATCAACAGCGTCAACCAGTAATAATACACTGTCCACCATCGACATAACCCGCTCAACTTCACCACCAAAGTCAGCATGGCCAGGTGTGTCTACTATATTGATATGATAATCATTCCAGTCGATCGCTGTATTTTTAGACAGTATAGTAATGCCTCGCTCCATCTCTAATTCATTACTATCCATCATGCGCTCACCCAGCTGGGCACGAGCATCAAACGTGCCTGATTGCTCCAGTAATTTATCTACCAACGTAGTTTTACCGTGATCAACGTGGGCGATAATGGCAATATTGCGAAGTTTTCTGTTCATAAAAAAATGTTCCGTGCGTCAGTGTATTACTAACTACTAATGAAAATGGGTCGCGATTATATATGAGTTGCTCTCAGATTGTTTAGAAATATTCTATTAAATAAGCTATCTAAGCCTGTTTTTACGGGCTTATTTGAATTTAAAAAATTTAAATATGACGCACTTCACAGGATTTTGAGATTTTCAATAATTGGGAATGATTAAAAAAACAAGTAATTTCTATCCGGTTTGAGCTATGAGATTTGTTATATTTAATCTGTGATGATCAAGCAAACAGCAGCAAATGTACGGCCAATAGTGATAACAATAACATCTAATAATTGATGAGAGCCAGGTTACTCGGGGTAGCTGAATAATAAATTAAATGAGAGGCCATGCCAGCACGGCTACCCCTTAGCCTTAGTAACTATTGTATTAACTGGTACTATGACTTAATTTAGATTTCTCATAGCCAGTTGATGCTCTATCAATAAATCATCAGCCAGTTGTAAGTGGTAACCCTGTGTTTTCAGATTATCGTATACAACAGAAGAATCCTCTTTAGCCAGTGTACGGTCAGTGGTTAAATCAAATTCAAAACTAAATTCAGCTTCACCAAAGACATCTAATAATTCTTTCGGAACCTGACTAAAATTATCTTTTTCAATTAAATACAGATAGGTATCTGCTTTACGACCACTTCGATAAATATAACAACGAATTGCTTCACTCATAGAAATTCCTCAAAGCGCCCAGACAACCTTGTAATAGGCTGAAGCCATGACTTCCAGCTCATCTCCGGGTTCAATAGACCAGTTTTTAACCCAGCCCAGTGTGAGTTTATTGGCGGCAGCTAAAGTTGGTGCAACATATTGATACTTAATATGATGATCTCCATCTCGCAATATGACGGTCAAATTATTAATAGTTGAAATCGAAGTATTTTTGAGCACAAGATTTTTACCATTATTACCGATAATTTTCTTCAACAGTTCTCCCGCCAGAGAATCATCGATCTCCAGTTCGACTGGTACAGGTTTAAAACCATAGCCCACTGGCAGCCTTTCTGGTGCAAAAATAAAGATTGTAATAACAATTGCCAGAACAAAACCAATAGTTGATGTAATAATACGCATAAGTTATTCCACGGTTATTTAGTGGCATTGTAACAAAGAAATATAACTAAACCATATAAGAGTTCTTATGCACTCAGCTAAATCTCTAATATCAACAGCATAAAAAAAAGGGCGCACAAAGCGCCCTTTTTCCATTTTTAATGCTTACAATAAAGCAATCATTAATTACCCTGTGTAAACTCTGGGTAAGCTTCCATACCGCATTCTGCGATATCAACACCTTCGTATTCTTCCTCTTCGGTTACACGAATACCCATAATCGACTTGATAATAAACCAGGTTATAAAGCTGGCAACAAATACCCAGATGAAGATCGTGGCAGCACCAACTAACTGGCCTACAAAAGATGTACCCGAATTAGTCAAAGGAACAGCAAGTAACCCCCACAGGCCAACAGCACCATGAACAGAAATTGCACCAACTGGATCATCTATTTTCAATTTATCAATTGTAATAATTGAGAATACAACGATTACACCACCAATAGCACCAATCAGAGTAGCAAATAATGCTGAAGGGGTATCAGGCCCGGCTGTAATAGCAACCAGTCCAGCCAGAGCACCATTTAAGATCATAGTTAAATCAGCTTTACCAAATAGAATTCTGGCAACAATCATGGCTGCAATCACACCACCAGCTGCAGCAGCATTAGTGTTCAGGAATACAACAGCAACCAGGTTTGAGTTAGCGATATCACCCAGCTTTAACACTGAACCGCCATTAAATCCAAACCAGCCCATCCATAAAATAAATGTACCCAGTGTTGCTAAAGGTAAATTAGCACCAGGTATAGCGTTAACCTGACCATTTGCACCATATTTACCTTTTCGTGCACCAAGCAATAATACGCCAGCTAAAGCTGCAGCTGCACCAGCCATATGCACAATACCTGAACCTGCAAAGTCAGTAAAACTGAAGTCATCACCCAGGCTGAACATTCCAAATACAGCTTTACCACCCCATGTCCAGCTACCTTCCATAGGATAGATAAAAGCTGTCATAACGACAGCAAATGCCATGAAAGCCCATAATTTCATACGCTCAGCAACAGCACCGGAAACAATCGACATTGCAGTCGCAACAAATACTACCTGAAAGAAGAAATCTGATGCATTTGAATAAACAGAACTACCACCAAAACCTTCTTCTTTAGAAGAAGCTAGCGCAGCAGCTACCATTGCTTCAGCATCTGCAGCGCCTTCATTAGCGATATTAGCCAGAAATACACCGCCGTCATACATAATGTCATAACCAATAACCATATAAGCGGTACAGGCAATAGCAAATAAAACCACATTTTTTGTTAAAATTTCAGTGGTATTTTTAGCACGGACAAGACCTGCTTCAAGCATGGCAAAACCAGCTGCCATCCACATAACAAGCGCACCCATTACCAGAAAATAAAAGGTATCCATCGCATACTGTAATTCAAAAATTTGATTTTCCATTATGATCGCCTCCTATAAAGCTTCTGGACCAGACTCACTCGTACGAATACGGATTGCCTGCTCGATGTCGGTTACAAAAATCTTGCCGTCTCCAATCTTGCCTGTATTGGCTTTTGAAGTTATGGCTTCTATCGTTTGATCGAGTAAGGAATCATCGATTGCCAGTTCCATTTTCACCTTAGGTAAAAAATCGACCACATATTCTGCACCTCGATAAAGTTCAGTATGACCTTTTTGACGACCGAAACCCTTGACTTCGGAAACGGTTACACCTTGTACACCGATATCTGACAGTGCTTGTCGCACGTCATCCAGCTTGAAAGGTTTTATAATGGCTGTCACCATCTTCATAGGAATGCCTCCTGTTATAAAAAAAATAAAAAATTCACAGAAAGCTAATAGCAAATAACTCACCAATTAATGATTTATCATTTAATTACAATGAGTTACAGAACACTAAAGACATTTACCTAAATTAATGCAACAATTATATGCACCAGCAGGTACGGTACGCACTTATATGGTGCAACACAAAAATACATTGGCACCAAAACAGGTCACTATTATGAAACCACAGCAAATAAATCAATTAGCGGAAAAAATAGAATCTCTTTTACCCCCAGGAGTAAAACAGGTAAAAAATGATTTTGACGATAAGTTAAAAAAGCTACTGCAACAGCAATTAACTAAAATGGATATTGTCAGCCGTGAAGAATTTGATATTCAGAGTAAGGTGTTAGCCCGGACAAGAGAAAAGCTGGATATTCTGGAAAAAAAGATAAATGAGTTAACCGATATCCAATAATCCTGGAAAAATCAGTTGAGCGTGAAAAAGATGCGTAACAGATTGATGTGCCTGGTCTAAGCCAGGGATGGCTGTCGTTAGAGCAATGCAGGCGCAATTGCCGGGAAATCAAAAACACCGTAGTCAACTGATTGCTGAAGACTGTGTTTTTGATTTTATCAGCTGCATTAAGGTGTTACGTAGACTTTCATGATTGAACTGATTTTTCCATGAAAATCACTCAATCGTAATTTTATCGCCAAGTACCTCTTTAATTTTAGATAAAATCTTACTGCGACTACAGGGTTTGACCAGAAACTTGGCTGCACCAGCTTGAATACTCTCTCCCACGATTTCTCTGGAACTATCCCCGGTTAACATAATAACCGGTATATTGTTTGTAGCCGGATTTGACTTAAGATCCTTCAATACTTCCAGACCATCGTAGTCAGGCATGACATAGTCCAGCAATATTATATCGGGCTTAGCGACCATTAAATATCTGAGCGCTGAATGACCATCACCCACAGCATGAACATGTATTGATTCACTTTTTAACATAGTAATCACTATTTCCCGGTACATATCATCATCATCGACCAGTAAAACTTCAGTGATAGATTTATCAGCTGGATCAGGGCCCACCTTTTCGGAATACTCCTGAAGACCTTTATCCAGTTTTTTCATCAACTGATCAGATTGATTCATCGCTTGTCGTACTGCAATGCTACCCGCTTCGATAGATTTATGACGAAATTGATCAATCTGCTCACTAAGATATTGATTTTCACTTTCAGTGCCTAAGCTGTTTTTATTTATACCCGATTCTTTCATCAGGTTCTTTTCCAGCTGACCCAGGTCATCAGTTAGTTTCGAAGTATATTGCTTAAAAGTCTTAACCGATTCTTCCTGAATATCTTTACCAGAAAAAACATGATCTTTAATAAAACGATTAAATTCATGCATACCAGAATTGATTTTTTCGACATGTCGATTCAGCCAGAATAAATTTTGTTCATTGGTATTATGTTTTAAAGCCTGGGATACCGATAAACGTAATCGAAATGGATCGAAAAGTGGTCGATCTGCCACATAGTCATTGATAATTCCATCTTTGCAGAGTTTATATGCCTGTTCAGACTCACTACCTCTACATAACAAAAGAGTTTTATGAGGAGCAGCATAAATTCTGGGATCGAGGTCGTACAAGGATAGATAAAATCTCTCTGCTCTTGAGACATTCCCAAATGCGAGTACTAATAATGAGGGATGATATTTTTTAAAAAGGACTGTGCCGGCTGATGCATTATCAGCATTTAAGATATTACCAAACTCCGGATTAAGCAACTGTAATAACTTATCCAGCTCTTCTCTGGAATCAGTTACAACCAGTATTTTGGTATTCGGTTTTTTTGTAAGTTTAAACACTTTAAAATCCATCTATAAATTTAATTTGGCTTACATGACTAAATATATACTCCCTAAAAGCCAGGTTACAGAGTTATTTCTTAGATTATTCTTTTTATTTGTTTAAAATCATGGTTCTTTATTGTTACTGACGAAATATTATAAACAATTCAAAGAGAGCGTCGCTGAAGCAACACTGCCTTCCCCTGTTTTAATATCATACATCATAGGTAATCATAAAATTTTAGAGTAATTCACAAAGGAATAATTATAATTGCCTGTTCCATTTCAGATACAGTCCTAAATAATGTATAAATAGAAATGGTATATAAGATTATACTTAATCTTAGGTCAGTTTTTGAATAATATATAAAATTATCCGATATTTTATGGAAACTCAGAATTTATTTATTATTAACTGATTAACTTTATCAACATAAGTTTTGATTAGTGATTACTCAAAGTATCTATGTTGTCATTAAATTTTAAATTGTAAGGGATTACTATGGCGTTAACTCAACTTTCATCACGTGCAGAGGAAGGCATTCAGGCACCATTAGTTAGTGTTGAAGTTCATATCTCCAACGGGCTGCCGTCATTTTCTATTGTAGGACTTCCTGAAGCAGCGGTTAGAGAAAGCAGGGACAGGGTACGCAGCGCCATCATTAATTCCGGATTTGAGTTTCCTGTCAGGAAAATTATTGTTAATCTGGCTCCTGCTGATTTACCCAAGGAAGGAGGAAGATATGATCTGGCCATTGCCTTAGGCATACTGGCATCTTCAAAGCAGATAAATTCAACTCATCTTCATAAATATGAATTTTATGGTGAATTAGCCCTAAGTGGTGAATTGAGATCAGTGCATGGTTTAATACCCTCACTAATTAACTGTCAAAAGCAGAATAATATTGCCATCCTGGCATCAGTTAATGGCGTGGAAGCCAGCTTTATTCAGCAATTAGAAACCCACCTGGCAGAAAATCTGGCTCAGGTTTGTCGCTTTTTTAATAGCGGTGATGAGTTACCCCGGGTCGAACATACTGAGCAATCAAATATAAGTTCAGATTATGCACTCGATTTAGCTGAAGTATTAGGACAAACACAGGCTAAACGCGCGCTGCAAATAGCTGCTGCAGGCAATCATCATATTTTAATGATGGGGCCACCAGGTACTGGAAAGAGTATGCTCGCACAACGTTTGAATACTCTGTTACCCTCAATGAATCAGCAACAAGCTCTGCAAACCTTAAGCATTCACTCAATAAGCAATAATGGCAGCATCGATTTACAAAACTGGAATAAGCGACCTTTCCGGGCACCGCACCATACCGTATCCGGTGTCGCGTTGGTCGGCGGTGGATCACAACCCAGGCCAGGTGAAATTTCTCTGGCACATAATGGCGTCCTTTTTCTGGATGAGCTTACTGAGTTTGACCGCAAAACTATTGAAGTATTACGTGAGCCACTGGAAACAGGAAAAATAAATATTTCCCGTGCAGCAAGACAGGCTACATTTCCTGCATCCTTTCAATTAGTAGCGGCTATGAACCCCTGTCCTGGCGGTTGTGACTCGATTCAACAATGCACTTGCAGTCATGAACAATTGTCCCGTTATAAAAACAAATTGTCTGCGCCCTTACTGGATCGTATTGATATACAGATCGAATTACCCAGACTCAATAAAAATGAATTACTAGAACAAAAAATTCATCAGCAGAAAACCAGTGCTGATGCTCGGGCCGAAGTCACCAGGGCAAGAGAATTTCAGTTAGCAAGACAGGGCTGTTTAAATGGGCAAATGAATAATCAACAGATCGAAGATATCTGTGTATTAGATAAGCATTCTCAACAATTACTCAGTAAAGCCATAGATAAATTAAAATTATCGGCCAGAAGTTATCACCGTCTGCTAAAACTGTCGCGTAGCATTGCTGACTTGAATGGGGAAAAGGAAATATCTGTGGACTGCATCAGTGAAGCCATTAATTATCGGCGTTCACCATTATTACAGCGAAATTTTCAGTAAGATGAATCTTAAAGGTATTAGCAACTAACTGCATAGCATAAAATTACTTCAACCTGGATTCCGCAGTTGGACGAGTTGATTGTGCGTTTGAAGTGGTGTAGATCAAGGAGTTACAACGAAGAGATACGCCGCCTCAAACCTGCAATTCAGTTCGTAGCGGGATTCACCGATTGGGTAATTATCCTAGAAAAATCAGTTGAATCATGAAAGTCTACGTAACACCTTAATGCACCTGATGAAATCAAAAACACACTCTTCACCAATCAGGTGACTACGGTGTTTTTTATTTTATCATGCACATCAATCTGTTACGCATCTTTTTCACGTTCAACTGATTTTTCTAGGATTATACACATCAACTGTCATGGTTTATGAAACAGTGGGTAAACCTCTATTGCGAGCGGTCAACTGCGGAATCCAGGTTCAACATTTATGCAGATCGTATAAGAAGGTTATTGATTAACAACCTTCTTATACTTAGAAGTAAATCTTTATCTGAATTTAATTATTTAGCCTTACTAACCATAAAAGCGACAACATTCGCTATTTGCGCATCAGTTAAATGAGCTGCACCACCTTTTGCAGGCATAGCCCCCTTACCATTTAAAGCTGTATGCATTAGCGCATCGAAGCCAGTTGCTATACGTGGTCCCCAGGCAACAGCATCTCCAAGCTTGGGAGCACCAGCAACACCGGTATCATGACAGGCGAAGCAGGCTGTTTTATAAGCGGCTGCGCCAGCTGCAATATCATGCGTAGTCGATGTAGCTGCAGGTTCTTCACCGCCGACAGCTAGTGTTTTTACCGGAGCATCAACTACTTCGGGCATTTCCTTAATTTCAACTTTAGGGGCCGCAACTGGTTCTGCCGGGGCTGCAGTGATATCTTCGAGTGAAACGACAGGCTTAATACGCTCGATCAGGCCTGGATCATCTGTACTACTCTGAGGTTCAGAACTTGAACAGCCAGTCAGGCTTATGAAAGCTATAGAAGTAAGCAAACCAACAAGCAGTTTGCTGGTCAGAGAAAGTTTAATACTTTTTTCAACAGTCAAAATAATCTCCCAAATATATTTAAAATTTTTTGAAATTATATTCTAATTTAATTTCTAGCCATATGCTAAAAAAGCAATAGTATCCTGAAACTTACAGCTAATATCATCTCAAGCCGCTTACAATCTCCCGCATGAAAGTTTAAACTGTAGCACATGACTATTAAACAAATTTTATTCATTAGCACTATTGGCTTACTGGTAATTACAGTATCTACCATCATGATATCCGCTTATACGACGACTGAACGGGTTCTAATCGGGCATGCTAACCAGATAATGGAAAATATATCCAGTGAAGTCATAGATCGCTCTATCGAATTTTTGCAACCTGCTGAATTAGCAGCTGAACTCACTCAGAAACTGGCTAATCACAATGTCGTCAGTCAACAGAATAGTGGCTCAATGGAGCGATATTTCTTCGAGCAGTTAAAGCTATATTCTCAATTTTCAGGCATTTACTTCGGTTTAAAAAATGGTGGGTTTGTGTATGTAAATCGAGATCAAACTTTTAGTAAAAAAGGTTATAGAACAAAAATAATTACTATCAATGATACTGAAAGAACGGTTGAGTTAATCTGGAGAGATCAGGATTTTAAAATACTAACTCAAAAAAAGGATATTGATGATAACTATGACCCCAGAACCAGACCGTGGTATAAAAAAGCCATAGATCTAAACCGGCTGGTATGGACTGAGCCCTATATCTTTTATTCTTCACAACAACCGGGAGTGACTATTTCTAATCCCGTGTTAAATCCAGACTCAGAAGGTGAAGTTAGCGGCGTCATTGGCGTTGATATAGAAATCAGCCAGATATCCTCATTTCTGTCCAGAATGAAAATAGGTCAAAATGGCTCTGCCTTTATTATTGATAACAAAGGCCAGGTTCTGGCCCACCCTGATTCCTATAAAATTAAAAGAAAAACCAAAAATAAAAATAAAACGACATTTAATTTAATTACTGAAATAGATGATCCTATTGCCCGCGCTGCTTTTAGATCATTAAACCTGCCTCTTTCATCAAACTACATTCTGGACGATAAAAGAATCACTCAATTTTCTCATGATGATATTCAATACCAGGCTGTTTTCACACCATTTCAGCAACATCAATGGCCCTGGATATTCGCTATCTATGTACCAGAAGATGATTACCTGGGTGTTTTTCATAAAAATCAGCAATTTAATTTTATGCTGGCTTTCATCATAGCCATCATAGCCAGTTTATTTGGACTGGTACTATCGAGAAGCCTGAGTAAACCCATCATTTCACTTGGAAAACAATCCCGGTCGATAATGAAGGGAGAATGGAATAACACAGCTCCAATAAATACCCGATATCTGGAAATTAGACAAACAGCGGAAGCTTTCTCTGAAATGACCAATAAATTGCAAAAACAGCAACAGGAAAATAAAAAACTCCATAAAACACTTTTAGAGAACAGCCTTGCAACAATTTTTCGCTTATCACAGGCTGCTGAATATAAAAATCCTGTACCAGGAAATCATTTATCACGAATGGCCCAACTGGCGGCTTTAATCGCAAGAGCTTTAGGAAAAGATACCAAATACTGTGAAATGATTTTACATGCAGCCCCCATGCATGACATTGGTAATCTGGGTATTCCTGATCATATATTACTTAAAAAAGGTAAGCTTGATATGCAGGAATGGGAATCTATCAAAACCCACCCGGCTATTGGTGCTGAGATATTAAAAAACCCGGAAACTGAAATGCTCAGTATGGCTCGCAGAATTATTTTATCTCACCATGAAAAATGGAATGGTTTTGGTTACCCTTCTGGACTTGCTGGCACAGATATCCCACTTGAAGGTCGCATCTGCGCACTGGCTGATGCCTTTGACACCATGGCATCCGAACGAGTCTATAAACAGGCTTATGATCTGGACATGGTTTTTAAAGAAGTCAAAGTGAGTAGAGGCACTCACTTTGACCCTAAATGCGTTGATGCTTTGCTGGAAAAAGAACTGGAGGTCAGAAGGCTTTACAGTGATATCCCAAATTTTGATAGTGCTCATTAAACCTGGATTCCGCAGTTGACCGCTCGCAATAGAACTTAACCCACTGTTTCATAAAGCATGACAGTTGATGTGAATAATCCTCGAAAAATCACCCAATCGGTGCATCCCGCTACGAACTGAATTGCTGGTTTGTTGGCAGCGTATCTGTTTGTTGTAAGCCCTGGAATAGCCGGCTATTCCGCGTCGTTATGCCGTGATCTACACCACCTCAAGCGCAGCACAATCAACTCGTCCAACTGCGGAATCCAGGTTTAAAAAAGCAGTTATTTTCTATTGATCACGATCTTTACTTCGATTTTTTCTCGCCCTGAATAATCTCGGTAACCCATTTTGTGACTAAACCAGTTGCATGAGCACATTTATCGCCACGATTATCAGAAAAAGCTTTATATTCTTCCGGTTTCCACATATCCCAGGTTCGACCAGAGAATTCCTGCTGTAAATGTTCACAGGTTATACCACCATATTCCTGCTTAAACTGCTCAACTAAGATTTTGGTGGCATTAAAATTTGCAATACCACGACCTCTATGCAATTTATCCGCATCCCGACCATGAAGAGCACCTAATGCCAGTAAACCACCCGTTAGTGCACCACAGGCTCCTTCACCCATGAGACCGCCACCACCGGATAAGCCGTGACTGGCTTTAATAGTTTCATCAGTGACATGACCCGAAGTTTGCTTAACCGCTGTTAATACACACTGCGGGCAACAGCCGTATTTTACATCCAGGTCGAACGCAATATCATAAGCTTTTTGAGGCAGGTTGGGGGAGTTATCCAGAGTCATGCTTATTCTCAAATTCAAAGATTAAATTATTATTGACTTATATAAATTGCAAATTGATCTGCATCAAAAAAAGCGCATAAGCTCGATATTATCGAGCTTAACCCACTGTTTCATAAACCATGACAGTTGATATGTATAATCACCCAGTCGCTGCACTCCGCTACGAACTCGTCCAACTGCGGATTCCAGGTTCAATGTTAACTTCAGAACAAATCCAGAATGTTTTTCAAATCGGTTTTACCTTCTGCAATTTCCTGTTTTGTTAAACCGTCAAGCTCATGCGGAAATACAAGCCATTCATCACTTTCATGAGTAAAATAATCGGGTTTAATATCTACCGCTCTCATAGAAGGCTTATACCAGGTACAGGCAACTCTAATATCCTCGGGCGTATTCAATCGAGATTGCTTGCGAATTTGTTTTATCAGAGCATCGACACTACGGCCGGAATCGAATACATCATCAACTATAAGAAGACTGTCTTCAGAATTAGCATTTTCAATTAAATAATGTAAACCATGTACACGTATTTCTTTCGATTGCTTTTTTATTCCATAATACGATGAAGTTCGTACAGAAATATGATCAGTACTAACCCCTTTATATTCAAAATATTCCTGAACAGCGATTCCAATAGGAGTACCTCCACGCCAGATACCCACGATAAATTGCGGACGAAATCCATCTTTATAAATATCATGAGCCAGCTTAAAAGAGCTTTCAAGAAGTTGCTGTGCTGTTATATAGGTTTTTTGCATAACGATTTTATACCTCAATATCCAGTGTATATTGATCCTGCTCTGAAAAATGATGCTCTTCGCAATTCTCATCGCTGCCATCCCTGTCAACACAGATAAAAGACATCGCATCAAATGGAGTTAATAGTAAACCATGCCAGACCCCTGCATGATAATTAATACCCTGCTCCCCATTGGTTATAAATGCCTCTAACTGATTTGCCTCTAGCTGATCACCCGCTTTAGCAACGACGACAATAAAAGGGGTTTTATCTCTAGGAATAAAAGCCTGACTGCCTAAGGGATGTCGCTCCACGACTTTCACCCTTTGCGGGAGTTGATATTTTTGACTCTCCACCAGACTAATTATCGGGTAGCCATTACCATCAATTACATCGACTATTGCCAGTGCATGGTGCCTGTCAGCCATACCATAATTAATCTGGAAGGAAGGCTTTTCCCGGCACTCAATCACATCACCATACTGTTGAAATTTTTCAGCTGTCAAGGGCGTTACAGGAATCAGTTTCATGCTGGCTTTCCTAATACTCTGAAACGGCTAACACCGCCATCAGGAAAAATATTTAAACGGATATAATTTATTGGACCAAATTTATCATTATCAACCTTGATAATGTTTTTCTTATTCATTTCCAGCTTGGATGAAGGAAGCAATTCCTCCCAGTATATACTCTGTGTAATGAGTGACTGACGAGTACTATTGGTAATACTTGCTGCCTGAATAGAGAAACTATCTGGAAAATTTCCTATGAAAAAAGAAGTATCAACAATGATTTCTTCAGCTAGACAGAGATGCCCAAGCTCTATCACACACCAGTCGTATCCAGGTTCTCTTCTACGCCGGGTTTCCCAGGCATCTCCCATATTTCTGCCATCTCCAGGGGACAGCATATTAGCTGGATGACCAAAATGTGCATCATTCCATCCTATAGCTCTGCCACCATTTAAAATACAGGCCATATCATAAACCTTATTATTATCTCGAGCTTCCCAGTCACAGTAAATTCGTCCATAGAGCCTGAGACGAGCAACGCCACCATCAGGAAAAATATTAAAGCGTAAATGCGTCCACACTCTGCGGTTATCTATTTCGAGTAAATGATGATTATCTCCTGATAATTCAGTCATATTTATTAACGGAACCCATTCTGTATTTTCATCCAGTGCTGTATCACAATAAGTTCCTTCCAGTGAAGCTGCTGAAGGAAAGTTACCGGTAAAGAATGAAGTGTCGATATCAACACCAAATAAAATACTGGGTTCACCCAGTTTAATAATCAGATAATCATGTCCGTTATTACGACGTCGGCGGGTTTCCCAGCCATCCATCCATTTGCCATGGTCATCAAATTTATTCTCGATAAAAACCGGAGGCTCAGGATTTAACAAGCGGTGACGATCAGCAAAAAAGTCATCGCTACAGTCAATGACCTTAGTGCCAATAGAGGGTTGACCAAGCTCAATTCCATGCTCTACGAATGATGGAACTTCTTTTTTCTGGATATTCATTTTTTTAAATTTCTATTAATAGTTAAATCAATATTAAAATATATGCCGACCTGAAATTGAGTGCCACGGAATAAGCGCACATAATTAGTATCGAGATTATATTAAATTAATGCAAGGCCTGGTTTTCAAACTGAAAAAATTACGAAAATTACGCATGACCCGCTTTTACCAGCATATTATGCGCCAGCTTATTATGTTTAATAATTAAAGCCTCAATATCGACATTTAACAGTTCGCCATCTTTCACAATAACCCGTCCATTAATTACCGATAGCCAGGCCTGAGTTGGAGCACAGCTTAAAAGTGCAGCCACTTTATCACTTTGTCCACCAGCATGTTGAAGTCCATCAATTCGAAAGGCGACGAAATCTGCCGCCTTTCCAGCTTCAAGACTACCAATATCCTGTCGTTGCAGGACTTGTGCACCACCAAGTGTAGCCAGCTCAAGAGCTTCGCGAACAGAAAAACGCGAAGCACTGGATTCAAAACCGGGCCATCCTACACGTTGCAATAACATAGCCTGTCGAGCTTCACCCAACATTTGATTACCATCATTGCTAGCTGAACCATCAACCCCCAGGCCCACCCGGATATCAGCATCCTTCATTTTTCTGACTGGTGCTATACCGGAAGCTAATATCATATTACTACTCGGGCAGTGGCACACACCGGTACAACTATGAGCAAGTTTTTTGATTTCATTATCATCAGGATGAACCATATGCGCAAACCAGACATCATCACCTAACCAGTTAAGACTTTCCATATACTCAAGTGGTCGTTTACCAAATTTCTGTAGACAAAATCGATTTTCATCAATTGTTTCTGCAAGATGCGTATGCAGATTAACCGCCTTATAGCTTCTTGCCATTTCCGCAGAAAGTTTCATTAAATCAGCAGTGACGCTAAACGGTGAACAGGGAGCCAATCCCACCCGGCACATTGAAAACTCATTCGCATCGTGAAATGTTTCAATAACCCGTTGACTATCCTTCAGAATATGATCCTCTGTGTCACAGATATTATCAGGAGGCAGGCCACCCTGGCTTTCTCCCAGACTCATACTGCCACGAGTCGGATGAAATCGAACGCCAAGTTCCTGAGCAGCAGCAATTTCATCATCCAGCCGACAGCCATCAGGGAACAAATATAAATGATCAGCAACAGTAGTAGCACCGGATAAAATCAACTCGCTCAGCCCCAGTTTAGCACTGGTATAAATTGATTCAGCATCCATCTTTCCCCAGATAGGATAGAGCGTTTTTAACCAGTCAAACAGTGATAAGCCTGCAGATGTCCCCAGTGATCGGGTTAATGTTTGATATAAATGATGGTGACAGTTAATCAGCCCCGGCAAAATCACCGTAGATGTCGCATCAATAACTTCATCAGGCATGATATTGTATTGATTGATATATTGAAGCATCCCGCTTGTATTATCGATATGCACGATTCGATTATTTTGTACCAGTAAGGCACCATCGATAATTTCCCGACGCTCTTCATCCATTGTGACCAGTACATCGGCATGCTCAATTAGTAGATAACTCATGATTCAACAGTATCACGCTGATGACAACACTCACCCATAATATAAGTAGCCTTTATATTGCGATCATCACCAAGAATCATTAATGCAAATAATTCATCTTCCAGACCTTCACAATGACTCATTCGGCGTTGCATCAATGGAGTAGCATTGGGGTCGATCACAATAAAATCAGCTTCTTTTGCTGTTTCAAAATTGCCCAGTTTATGATCTAAATAGAGAGACTTCGCAGAACCAAGAGTTGCCATATAAAAACTTTGCAGGGGAGACATATTATATCCCTTCAGCTGGCTGACTTTATAAGCTTCATGCAAGGTTTTCAACATGCTAAAACTAGTTCCACCACCTACATCTGTACCCATGCCCAGCTGTAAATCCTGTTCCAGTGTAGATCGTAAATCAAACAATCCACTACCCAGAAATAAATTGGAGGTCGGGCAGAAAGAAATAGCGGTTCCAGATTTCGCCAGACATTCTCGATCCATATTATCAAGATAAATGCAATGCGCATATACAGAACGCTTACCCAGTAACCCATAATGATCATAGACATCCAGATAACTGCGACTCCAGGGAAAAAGCTGTTTAACCCATTCTACTTCACCTGGACTTTCGGCCACATGAGACTGTAAGTAAACATCACTAAATTCATTCACAAGTTGCTGTGCGACCTTTAATTGTTGCTCTGTTGAAGTAGGTGCAAATCTGGGGGTCACAGCATATAGTAAGCGTTCCTGTTTATGCCATTTGTTGATTAATGACAGAGAGTCATCATAACTACTCTGGGCAGAATCACATAAATAATCCGGTGCATGCCTGTCCATCATAACCTTACCGGAAATCAGGCGCATATTGCGCTGTAAAGCAGCTTCAAAAATGGCATCTACCGATTGAGGGTGAATAGTCGGAAATACCATAGCACTTGTTGTGCCATTACATAATAATTGTTGTATAAAAAAATCAGCCGTTTCTGCGGCAATATCATTATTAGCAAATTTACTTTCTGCTGGAAATGTATAACGCTCAAGCCAGTCCAGTAACTGAGTTGCATGACTGGCTATAATATCGGTTTGAGGATAGTGAACATGAGTATCGATAAACCCCGGCATAATGAGATAAGCACTGTAATCAATCACCTCAATTTCTGCTGATAGTGTTTTATATAAGCTTGCATAATCTCCACAGGCTGTTACATGCCCATCTTCAACTATTAGCAAACCATCTTTGAAATACCGGTAGCTTTTTTCTCCTTCAATAAATGGATTAGCAATGAAATCAACTATCGATGCGCGAAAAGCTGGCATTTAATCTGTACTCACTCTGGCACCCTGAGCAACCCAGTTAGCAATAAGCTGTCTTTCTTCAACAGTCATGCCGGTCAAATTTCCGATTGGCATATATTGATTTCCCACTGTTTGTGCAATCAAATTAACATATTGAGATATTTTCGAATTATCAGTAAGTACAACACCTTTGGGCGGTTGTGCAAATCCAGCTTGTGTTGGCTGATCCGCATGACAGCTTATACAACGGGTATTTATGATTGATCTGACCTGAGAAAATTTAACTTCGGATCGCAGTGAATCCATATTGACCGGCTTTGGTTTCAACCAGACCACGACAGCAGCTATTAAAGCAATACCAACAGCCGGTAGCCACCATTTAATCTGATTAATATGTCGCAATACAAAAAACTGACGAAATAAAACACCTGCCATCATAATAATAGCCAGTACCAACCAGCCATATTGATGACTATAAGTCATCGGATAATGGTTACTGATCATGATAAACAGAACCGGCAGGGTAAAATAAGTATTATGAACAGAACGCTGTTTACCTACCCTTCCATACTCCGGATCAGGTGTAAAGCCATCACGAATTTCCTGTACCATTTTCTTCTGGCCGGGAATAATATGAAAGAAAACATTGGCCACCATCATAGTACCCATTATGGCGCCCACATGAATATAAGCAGCTCGAGCACTAAAGACCTGAAAAAGCAGCCAGTCACATAGCATGATATAAACAAAAACCAGTACCATAAGCAGGTTTTCATTAGCGCCAGATAAACGGCATAAAATATCGTAAACCAGCCAGCTGAACAGAATCACCAGCCCACTAATTGAAATAGCCTGAACGACTGTTAAAGTAAAAACATTCTGATCAATTAAATAGCTATTAGCACCGAACCAGTAAATGATAATAAGCATACTCATACCTGATAACCAGGTCGTATAAGCTTCCCATTTGGACCAGTGCAAGTGTTCACTCAATGGTTCGCCAACCGGGCCTGCCAGAAATTTCTGGCTTTGATAAACACCACCACCATGTACTGCCCACAGCTCACCTGAAACACCTCTTAGCTGATCCTCTTTTTTTGCTGCCTTACGTAAAGACATATCCAGCATGACAAAATAAAAGGACGCCCCTATCCAGGCAATTCCGGTGATTAAATGTAACCAGCGTACCAGTAAATTTGCCCAGTCGAGTAAGTATGTTTCCATAATAAATCTAACTGTAAATTTAGAGGTTAATGCTGATTATATTGAGCCAGATAATCGCTTATTCTGCTAACTGCTGCTGCTTTCAAATCATCTGAAATAAAAGCCGATGTAAAACTGTTGATAGCCAGTTTCGCCAACAGGTTTATATCATCACCCAGTAATCCACTGATAGCTTCATAGTTTTCATTTAAATAACCACCAAAATAAGCCGGGTCATCAGAATTAATCATTACCTGCAAACCCGCTTTAAGCATCTCAGGTAAAGGATGGTTTTTCATATCATCCACGACACAAAGTTTGGTATTAGATAAAGGACAGACAGTTAATGGCATTTTTTCAGTCACCAGTCTATTTACCAGAGCTTTATCCTGAAGACAGCTGTTGCCGTGATCAATTCGTTCAACTTTAAGTAAATCCAGCGCTTCTATAATATATTCCGGTGGCCCCTCTTCTCCTGCATGAGCCACCACATGAAAGCCTTCTTCACGAGCTTTGGCAAAGACTCTACTGAACTTTGAGGGTGGATTACCGGTTTCTGAAGAATCCAGTCCAACACCAATAATTTTATCCTTATAAGGCAGTGCCATTTGTAAAGTTTTAAAAGCATCATCTTCATCCAGATGACGAAGAAAACACATAATCAATCCAAAGCTAATACCAAACTGTTTCTGCCCCTGTTGTAAAGCAGAATAAATACCATTCAACACGGTTTCAAATTTGATACCACGATCTACATGACCCTGGGGATCAAAAAATATTTCCACATGACTGACAGCCTGTGAACTGACTCTCTCAAGATAAGCCCAGGTTAAGTCATAAAAATCCTGCTCATTGCGTAACACATTCATGCCCTGATAATAAATATCAAGAAAATCCTGTAAATTATTAAAATTATAGGCTTCATGCAAAACCTCTACTGATTCATACGGTAAGGTAATTCCATTTCTTTCTGCCAGTTTGAACATCAGTTCAGGCTCAAAGGTACCTTCAATATGTAAATGCAGTTCAGCCTTGGGTAAGCCGGAAATAAAAGATTTCATGTTTTTTAGAGTATTTTGAATTTAAAAATATTTACCCTTAATCTTTTATAAAGATTAATGACGGATAACAAAAAGTGAGGTCAGTTGAGTTCTGTAAGATAGTCGTATCATCACCCACCAGATGCCCTGAGTTTCAGCGTATTCCTGAACCTTTATCAGGTAGCCAGGAATTATTTTGATATTTCAATAGTGATTGAAAATATCATAACCAAAAAGAGCAGGAAGAAAACAATACTAAATCAGGCTCTTCCTGCTCTGGCTATTCAATATTTTTTACTTGGGAATAGAACCTTCCACACCTTCTACATACCAGTTAAGCTTGAGTAGATCTGCATCAGATATCACTTCACCTTCTTTCACAACCAGTTCACCTTTCTGATTCTTAATCGGTCCCTGAAAGGGATGAAAACTACCATCAACGATGGATGCTTTAATTTTGTCTGCATAATCACGTACATCCTGAGGTACCGCATCACCGTAAGGTGCCATTTGAACCATACCCTGTTTGATACCATCCCAGGTATCTTCAGATTTCCAGCTTCCATCCATCACTGCTTTAACTCTGGAGATATAATAATTAGACCAATTGTCAACAATTGATGTTAACTGTGCTTTAGGAGCAAAGGATTTCATGTCAGAAGCCTGTCCAAAAGCGTACACACCGCGTTTTTCAGCAACCTGCAAAGGTGCAGGTGAGTCAGTATGTTGCGCAATAATATCAACCCCCTGATCGATCAAAGTCTTCGCAGCATCCCCCTCTTTACCCGGGTCAAACCAGGAATTTACCCACACAACTTTAACTTTTGCAGCTGGATTTTCTTTTCTTAAAGCAATTGTAAAGGCATCAATTCCACGAATAACTTCAGGAATAGGAAAAGATCCTATATAACCCACAACATTAGATTTCGTCATTTTACCGGCAATAGCACCTAAAATCGCACGGCCTTCATAAAAGCGGGCAGAATAAGTACTTACGTTAGCAGCACGTTTATAACCTGTCGCATGTTCAAATTTAACTTTCTTATACCTTTTGGCCACTCGAAGAGTAGGGTTCATATAGCCAAAAGAAGTCGTAAAAATAATATCATTTCCAGATGCGGCCAACTTTCGAATAACTCGTTCAGCATCGGCACCTTCTGCGACAGATTCAACAAATGTCGTCTTCACACCCAGCTCCTTCTCCATAGCCTGGCGTGCCTGATCATGTTGATAAGAATAGCCATAATCGCCAACCGGACCGACATAAACAAAACCTACTTTAGTTTCAGCAGATGCAACACCGCTAATACTTAAAGCAATAAAGGTTGATAATAAAATTTTTCTTAGCATTTAGAGAATCTCCTTAGAAACTTAGGGTGTAGTAAATGAGAATTTAAAAAATGATCTTACATAAATGAAATAGAAAGTATAATTTAAAGCCAGACATTTTCGATTTAAGACTTTATAACACCATTTATGATGTTTTAATAATTTTTAACCAGCGCTTAACGAATTAAGTATTGTTAAGCACTGAATTTGTGCACCAGCTGCATGGATCTTTAAAAAATTACCTTTGATTTCACCATCATTAAAATGGCACATTAATCAATACTATAAATTCTTCTCCACGATATTCCAGCAGGATTTTGGCAGTTCCAGTACTTAAAACCTTAAACACACCATCAGTATTGGTTTTCTCTATCACCTCTATATCATCGACTGTCTCAATTCTGTAACTCAGCTCACTATCTTCAGTGATATCCTCCTGTTCATCATTAGAATAATTCACTTTTACGGTAAGCGTTATTTCAGCCGGTCGGGAATCCAGTGTTGAGCTGACATTGTCTGTTAAAGTAATTTCACCAGGCGAATTACTTACAGTTACTTCAAAAGAGGTCACTGTGCGTGCAGTTATCTTCAACAGGGCAGATGCCGTCTGACACTCAGTTGAACCAGAGGTCGCACAGCCAGGTAATTCATTCAGTATAACGCCTTTAGATATGTCAACACCATCAAGAGATTGAACGATATTGCCACAGGCTGCTGAAATAGTGGTTGACTCTTCTTCAATCGTACCCGTCACCTCAATTTGCTGATGATCACTTGAAAATGCCAGAGTAGCATAAACTGAATTATCAATTCCCCACTGACTATTGTGGCTAATGTTTTCATAATAATCCGCACCATCAGAATCCTGATATTTACCCACAGCAATTAAGGAGATTACTTCATCCTTTTGCACACTAAACTCATTTTCTCTACAAGTACTTAAATTAGTCGCATCACTCAGACATAGCTTGATTTCATTATTCCCTGCTACGTCAGCTTTGCTAATAGTTTGATCAAATTCATGGATTACGTCACCAGCACTATATTCGGCATAAACTTTTGCACGAATGATAATGTCACCAGAAGATAAGCTATGTAATCTAGGCTGGTCATTCACTGTTTCGATATAGGCGCGTTTAGATTCAGTATCATCCTCCGCCTCAGAGTTTATAACGGTCCATTCAATGGAATTGATAGTCTTACTATCTACTGGACGGATCTGTTCCTCATTATTTTCATCAAAATATCGACCGACAGGATTTAATACCTTTGACTGACACATATTGATATCAAAGCTTTCTTCATTAAGACTTACGATGCCAGCAAATTTCGCAGAAGAAACATTTATATCTATAGACTGGCTCAAAAATCCATAAGTGGCAGTAACTGTAATCTGCTCAGCCTGGTCACTCGCTGTCAAACGTCCTTGCTGACTGATTGTACTAACAGCGCCTGAAGATACAGACCATTCAATGTCATTACTAAGAGTGACCGTATCAACACCATTTGATTTTAAACCTTCCAGTTTTAAATCTATATAACTACCTGTTGAAACAATTGTTTCAGTTGATGCAGGAAAATTGATAGAAATTAAATCCTGATTAGCCAGTAAATGTAAATTTACCAGGTCAGTTTCATTATCGGGATCACTACAGGCAGATAAAGCAGTTGCTAATACAATAAGAAAAATATAGTAGAAAGGCTTAAAATTCATAATGAATACCCAGGCTAGCTGCATTGATATCAATTTGATCACCTCGGTATAGCTGTATCCAGTCGAATGACAGTTTCAGTTGAGGGATAGATTTAAAGGATTCTTCAAAGCCTATGCCATAGCTCATTCCGTAAAAACTATCAGATAAATCCTGCGTTCCTGGATAACTGGAATCAACCTTAATTTGACTCATACCTAATATTAAATGAATCTCAGGACTACTATTGACCAGCGGTGAATAGTGATAGAACACTGATAATACAGTAGGCACATCAACACTAAGCTGATGGAGATTATCATCTTTAATACCAGGCATTACAGCCAGTTCAAACTGGTGATGCGGTTGTGTATATCCAAGCCGAAGATCAATAGCCACTGGACTCGTCGTTCCTGCTGTCGTATCTACACGAATAGATGCAGGAGAAAACTCAACATAATATTCTGCATGAACAACCGGACTCAATAAGAGTAAAACCAATAGATATTTAAAGTAGAACAAAGTTTTCACAATCCTTTTGTCTGGATAAAAATGGCGACTATAGCAGAATTTTAACGGAATCTGTTAGGCAAAATGACTCCGCAAGTCAAATTCCAGAAACAGCTATTACATCCACTTTTTCCAGCGAAACACTAACACCTGAAAAACCACAACAATAACAAGAATTCCAATAAAAATGAGAAAAGCCCATGGACTTTCAGTACCGGGAATACCACCAACATTAATACCAAGTAAACCCGTCAAAAAACCCAGAGGAAGGAAAATAGCAGCGACTACTGATAAAACATACATTCTGCTATTCATTTGTTCGGAGAGTCGGCTCTGTAACTCTTCCTGAGTAACTGCAGCCCTTTCCCGGACAGCATCGATATCTTCAATATGTCGAATCAGGCGATCACTAATCTCTCTTAACTGATGTCGATTAGTATCGTCTAGCCAGCTAATTTTTTCACTTATTAAGCGTGATAAAGCTTCACGTTCAGGTGCCAGATAACGTCTTATTGCAATGGCCTGTCGTCGCAAGGTGGCTATATCGTTTCTTAAAGAGCTTCCTTCTGCTGCCAGCACCAGTTCTTCAAGCTCAGCCACCCTGTCCTCAAATTGATCAACAGTATCACTCATACGCATTACTAGCTTAGCGATCAATTCAATCAGAAATTCCGCAGAATTACATGGCCCATGTTTAAAATGAAATTGATCAATCAAATCACTGACAGAGATTAAATCTCGTTTCCGGCTGGTGACAATACGCCTACTATCAATCCAGATTCGTATTGATACCATATCTTCAGGATCAGCACCGGGATTTAGATTCACACCACGCAAGGCTATCAAAAGTCCATCACCAATAGCCGTTGTACGTGGCCTGGTTTCCTCAGCAAGTAAAGCTTCAATAATTAAAGAATCCAGACCAGAAGCATTCGTCAACCACTCAGTCCCTGCATGACTACTATAATTCACATGAACCCATAACTGTCCATCCTCAGGCACCCAGGATGAAACCGCACTCTCATTCAGCTCACGAGCACCACCCTTACCATCAATTAAATAAGCAAGAACAGCTTCATTTTTAAATTGTAAGGTCGATGTCACTAATTATTCCAACTGTATGAATATGATTTTTCCAGGTTTACCCAAAAGCTAAATAACCTGAATAATTTGTTACGATACACTTGCTGTAAACTATAAATCTAATTGAATATTCTCAAGTATAATATCAAATTCAGCCTGATTATCTAATGGTAACATTACCCAGATCGCAGCGCCGGCTTTTGGCTTAAATACTTTAAATTTTAACCCTGCAAAACGGATGGATTTAACCTCAACAATATTAACCCACTCAATTTCAATGATATTTCCGATAAATGTAGAGCCTTTTATTTTTTCATCAGTAATCACAGTGACGTAAAAATATCGGACTATGTAGGCTATCAGTAGAATACCGACGCTACCACCTAACAATGTAGTTAGCTGCAGAGAACTTATACCAGTTCCAGATATATACTGAAATATCCTTAACAATATCGACATCCCCCAAAACACCACCGCTAAAGTGATAAAAATCGATAGTAAACTGGTTTTAAATTTCATAATTAAATTTATTTGCATTTCCTGACAGGATGTACAAAAAAGTATAGCGTGATAAGAGCAAAAGGCTTAAGAATTCCTGTACTGAGTTTATTTAATAGTATCTCTAGAAAGCTGATCTCTGACATCCATTAAGGCAAACCCCAGCAGATTCAAGCCTTTCCATAAATTAGGGTTTTCAATTACCGGATTATCCATTGCCAGACCTACACCCCATATTTTATCAACAGGACTGGCCTCAACTAACACCCGATCAGCTGTATTTAAAAGAAATGCTTTAAGATCCGGATGACTGGAAAACTTTGCTAAATTAGCTTTGACAACAATTTCAAATCTGTGCTCAAGCCACTTTGACTCATTGAAACCTTGAACCATACGACCAAACGATTTAGCTTTACCGGGATTGTCTGCGGCAAGTACCTGACTGGCTGTACTGGTATCACCAAAAAGCATAGCCTTATGATACATCATAAAATGCTCTGCAGTTTGAAACTGATTTCCATCACTTTCAAAAGGGGATTCATACCATTGGCTAAAACAGCTTTTAGAAATAATATTAGTCGTTTTCTGATGTCCCCAGAAAAAAACATACTTAACTTCATTTCCGTAATTAATGAAATCAATCAATTGATCTCTACTTCTTATTTCCATTGCAATCTCGTTCAGGAGCTTTATTAATTTCAGTATCGATCTATTTGATACTATAGCCTTAACCAGTATTCATTATGATAGAAACATCAGATAACTTTTCAAACTCTGACTTTGATATTTGAGCAGAACAAAAATATCAAAGTCTTAAAGAGGCAGAGTATGCCTGATTACTTATAACCCAGAAACATCGCTAGATACGCATAACTATCTGCATTTTTAAGTAATTTACTCTTAACCAGATTTTCAGGTTTGGAATAACTCCAGTTATTAGAATCATCGGTTGGTGGCCAGAAATAAGTTTCATCTGTAGTACTGGCGTAACGATGAGAAGCCTCATGGATAAATGTCCTTACGGCCTGATAAGTATTATTAAGAACATAATTCCTGGACACATGAATATCCCCTTTACGCTTGGAGTAATTCATAATATAGCCTTCAATATTACTATTTTCTGATTTTCCAGTCATAGAGGATAATCTTTTATTGCTGGTCAGACTCGTCTTAAAGTTGACATTACCGCAAATTCCACTATTTACCAGTTCAAAAGTGGCCATAATAGTTCTGATATCACCAGGCGTATCAGTGTAGAAAAAGGCGTCCACAAGCCCCTTCACCTCACTATCTGTTGTTGAAGCTAATTTTGCAAGTGTATCGCGCACAGCAACACGAGATTTTTCTACCACATCAATTGCAGCATTCTTTACTGAACTATTAAGAAATAATTCGCGATGCTTTAAGCGTACCTTGCCACCACCACTAGCCTTTACATTTTTTCCAAACCATAATGCTTTAGGATGCGCCATGAACCTTCCTCCAATTATATTAATGATTAAAAATTAAGGGATTAACCTTTTTAAATTATTATCAATACCTTTAATCTACAGCTTAGTTAAAGGTAATTAATCAATTCATACTTGAATTTTTGCGGGAAATTTTTATGCCGGAAATATCCACAAAAAACAGCAGTTTAAGAAACTTCTGCTTAATTCCGGTTAATTTATGAAAAAGTTAGAAATACTCCGATCTATTTCCGGGATAACTAAAACTGCATACAACTGCTGCGATTTTTAAGAAAAACGGGATTATTTCCAGCCAGAACATTAAAAACAAGGATTAGTCAGAGGCTTCTTAAATATTATAGTAATACTTTAACGTCTATGCCCTCAAGTATTCTGTTAAACACATCTCATTTTAACCTAGAAAAATCAGTTAATCATGAAAGTCTACGTAACACCTTAATGCAGCTGATAAAATCAAAAACACACTCTTCACCAATCAGCTGACTACGGTGTTTTTGATTTGCCTGCAATTGCTCCTGCATTGCTCTAACTACAGCCATCCCTGGCTTAGACCAGGTACATCAATCTGTTACGCATCTTTTTCACGCTCAACTGATTTTTCTAGGATTATCCTGGAATCCGCAGTTGGACGAGTTGATTGTGTGTTTGAGGTGGTGTAGATCAAGACGTAACGACGTGGAATAGCCCGCTATTCCAGGGCGTTACAACGAAGAGATACGCCGCCTAAAACCTGCAATTCAGTTCGTAGCGGGATGCACCGATTGGGTGATCATGCACATCAACTGTCATGGTTTATGAAACAGTTGGTTAACCTCTATTGCGAGCGGTCAACTGCGGAATCTTGGATGATATTCAGGGTCTGAAGTAGTATCCATTTTTATCCAGTTCATCACTCATTAAATAGTTAAATAAATCAATGTGCTGTTCAGGCCTTGGGAGACTGTCATTTTTAGTCGATGCTGGAAAGGCTGATATATGTAATCTGGTTCGACTGGGTCCTGGATTGATGGCATTTACATAGAGTTGACTCCCTTCATATTCGGCCGACAGGGTTAATAGTAATCCATTGATAGCACTTTTACTAATGGCATAGGCATCCCAGTAAGCCCCAAATTTATCATCAGTCATAAAGACCAGTGATGCATGTTTCGCTTGCTTTAATAGAGGAATACAATGTCGGGTCAGTAAGTAAGGGGCATTTAAATTTATTTGCATGACTTTAAGCCATGATGCGTTATCACTATGCTCAAAAGGTGTAGGTGAACCAAGATAAACGGCTGCATGTAATATTCCATCCAGTCGACCAAATTCCTTACCAATATTTTCTGCCATATCGTAATAATCCTGGGCCGTCGCACCTTCCATATCTAATGGATAAATCGCTGGTTGCGGGTAACCTGCCTGCTCAATATCATCATATAGATTTTCAAGCAGATTAACATTTTTACCTAGTAGAATAATGGTTGCACCTGCAGCAGCATAGGCTATAGACATGACTTTTCCATAACTACCGGTTGCTCCGGTTACAAGAATAACTTTATCCTTAAGATTATTGGCTGCAGGTTGATAATTTTCAGGTTTAGTTGCTGTTTTCATTGTTCAATAAGATCGTTAATTTAATGAGAGTGGTGCTTTACGGTTATCAAGTAGTTAGAGAATAACATGCTGCTTTTTTTAAAGCAGGTCGATCAATTGCTGTGGATGATCAATGATATGATCAGCCTTCCAGTCATCCAGTATGGCGTCATCACTTATATAACCATATTTTGCGATGACTGTTGTCATATTGGCTGCATTTCCTGCGACAATATCTCGTGGATCATCACCAACATAGATACATTGTTCTGCTTTAACATTTATGGCTTTGGCAGCTGTCAGTAATGGTAAAGGATGAGGCTTTTTTTGCTCAGTCGAATCACTTGAAATTGTGATTGCCGAACGATTTCCCAGTTTTAATGCTGACAACAGAGGGGTTGTTAACCAGTCGGGTTTATTGGTCACTATACCCCATATAATTGATCGTTTTTCTAAAGATTCCAGAACAGATTCGAAGCCAGCAAAGAGGGTAGAGTATTTCGCTATATTATTAAAATAATAATCCAGAAATCTCAGGCGCAGTGGCTCTATTTGCTCTTCCGTACGATAATTTTCAAAAGCGAGTTTAGTCATTGCAAGGCCGCCTCGTGATACATGAGGACGAATATCTTCGAGTGTTAATGGGGCAAGACCTTCTTCATTAAGAATATGATTAAGTGAAGCCACAAAATCAGGTGCTGTATCAATTAAGGTTCCATCCAGATCAAATAGTACAGCCTGTATTGCGGTTGAATTCATAAATATTGACAGGTCATCAGGTAATTAACATCGACATCCCGACCAAGACTATAATTTTTGGAAAAAGGGTTATAGTTCATACCTGTTATATCGGTCACTTCCAGGGAAGCAGCTCGAGCAGCCTGGGCCAGTTCTGATGGTTTTAAGAATTTTTGATATTCATGGGTACCTTTAGGGAGCATTTTCATGATGTATTCTGCTCCAACTATAGCCAGCATATATGATTTCATATTGCGGTTCAGGGTGGATAATACGATTGTGCCATCCGTTTTTAATGCAGTTGCAGCAGCTTTAATAATACTGGCTGGATCTGGTACGTGTTCTAACATTTCAAGGCAGCAAACGACATCAAACTGATGTTCATTTTGTGCAGCAAACTGTTCTGCCGTAATGAGCTGGTAATCGACCTGTTCTCCGGATTCATGCAAATGCATCCTGGCGACATCCAGTGAAAGTTCAGCCATGTCTATTCCCGTTACATCGGCTCCTTTGGCTGCCATAGCCTCTGCTAAAATGCCACCACCACAACCAATGTCCAGTACTTTTTTACCAGCTAGTCCACCACATTGTCGATCAATGTAATCAACCCTGAGCGGGTTAATGTCGTGTAATGTTTTAAATTCGCTGTTAGCATCCCACCAGCGACTTGCAAGTGCTGAAAATTTATCAATTTCAGCAGCGTCGACGTTCTCAGTATTCATTAGTTTTGATTCAGGCTATAAATTAGATTCGGTTATTATACTTTATTTTTTAAAGAGATATTAAACACAGTCTAAAAGCTTTTCAGGATCAGTTGATTTTGTTCTGCCATTGTTGAGCTACAGTGATAATTTCAACCGCATCGATATCAGTTAACTGATAATCTTTCAATTTTTGCTCACCATTAATCCAGCTATGTGAAACTTGCAGGCTATTCGCTGCATAGATCAATTGAGATATAGGGTCATAAACTGGTTGAGTATTTAGCTGGGAAAAATCAACTGCGATCATGTCTGCTTTCTTACCCGGTTCAAGTGAGCCTATTTGCTCAGATAAACCCAGTGCCTTAGCCCCATTTATCGTTGCCATTCGAATAGTTGTTTCTGCGTTACAACTACTGGCATTACCACTTACACCTTTACTCAATAAGGTTGCTGTGCGCATTTCACCAAACATGTCGAGATCATTGTTACTGGCCGCGCCATCAGTTCCCAGGCTGATATTGATATTTTGAGCCAGTAATTGATCAACCTCGCAGAAGCCGCTGGCCAGTTTAAGATTTGATTCAGGGCAATGTACAATATTGACTCCAGTTTCGGCGATTCTTTCCATTTCCATTTGATTCAGGCTGGTCATATGGACAGCCATCAAACTGGTGTTCAGCAGGCTAAGTTGATCCAGTCTTTGTAAGGGTCTCATTCCTGTATTTTTTTCAGCTTCATCTACTTCAAACTGTGTTTCATGAATATGCATGTGAACAGGTATATCCAGTTCGTTGCTGTACATGGCAATTTTTTCCAGAGGTTTATCGGAAACTGTATAGGGTGCGTGGGGAGCGAGGGCTGTTGAAATGAGGGGATATTCTCTAACTTCATCTATAACGGCCATCGCCTTGCTTAGGTATTCATCTGCACTTTGAGCCCAGACAGTCGGGAAATCCAGCACAATTAATCCCGTTGTTGCTCGAATACCCATTTGCTGACATGTCTGAGCCATAACATCGGGGAAAAAATACATATCATTGAAACAGGTTGTACCTCCTCGGATCATTTCAGCAACTGAGAGACGTACACCATCTTCAATAAACTGCCGGTTAATCCATTTAGTTTCAGCCGGCCAGATATGATTATTTAACCATTCCATCAGTGGAAGATCATTGGCTATTCCACGCAGTAGACTCATGGCTGCATGTGTATGCGTGTTTACCAGTCCTGGCATCAGTACATGATTATCAAGAATAATGGTTTCAGCTGCTGAGAGTTCAGGATGACTGGATAGCTCTACCTCAGTAAGAATATCTTTGATGAGGTCATTTTCCATGACAAGAGCTGCATCAGTTAACAGGTCAAATTGATCGTTAACTGTTAATAGCCATTTGGGTTTGATTACAGTTATTTTACTCATAAGGTGAACCATATAATAAAAGGATAATTTGGTAACGACGATTAATGATATTTTCGGTTACAATAGTGTTTTTATTTTCTAAATATCAGCGAACGTGAGTCTATCCTCTTCTATATCACCCATTCGATGGGAAAACAATAATCTTATTCTTCTTGATCAACGCTATTTGCCGGAAAAACACGATGATTATATCTGTTCAACTCTGGAACAGGCCGCAAAAGGGATCTCTGATCTGGTCGTGCGAGGAGCGCCAGCCATTGGCATTACTGCGGCTTATGCTGTATATCTGGGGTATATGCAACATCAACAGGATGAAAGCTATGATTTTTCATCGGCATTAGACTTTCTGATTAATGCCCGTCCTACAGCGGTTAATCTGGCCTGGGCGGTTGATATTCAAAAATTGATTCTTAATGATGATCAGCCTGATAAAGCACAGCGGCTTTTACAAAATGCTACACGCATTCATCAACAGGATCTTGATGACAATATTAAAATGGGTGATCTTGGTGCCGGTTTAATTGATATAAATTCCAGTGTACTGACTCATTGTAATGCCGGTGCTCTGGCGACAGCCGGTTATGGAACCGCTTTAGGTGTAATTCGTTCTGCCTGGTCTGAACATAAACTTGATCAGGTATTTGCATCTGAAACCCGACCCTGGTTACAGGGATTGAGGTTAACAGCATGGGAGCTGGCAGAGGATGGGATTCCTGTCTCTGTTATTGTGGAAGGCGCTGCATCTTCTTTATTAAGTCGACGCAAGATAGACTGGATTATTGTCGGATCTGACCGGATATGTGCTAATGGTGATGTGATTAATAAAGTTGGTACCTGTAATCTGGCGATCATGGCGCATCACTACGGTGTGAAATTTATGGTGGTAGCACCTACCTCAACCATCGATATGAACACTCAAACGGGCAAGGATGTTGAGATAGAAAATCGTTCTTCTGATGAAATACTAGCCCGAAAATATGCTTCTAATCCGTCTATTTCTGCCTGGAATCCAGTGTTTGATGTCACTCCTGCTGAACTGGTATCGGCAATCGTGACTGAAAAAGCGGTAGTTTTGCAACCTGACAAAAACAAAATGATGTCTCTAATGAACTCTGAATAGTCGTAAATAAGTTAAAATTTAGTTCTAGGCGACGTTTTTATAAGTGGTGGTTTGTGCTGGGTCTGTGTTAAAATCGCTTAAATCGAATTTCAAGGGTCTTTGGTCGTTGTTAAAAAAGGAAAGAACTATCATTAATATATTAGAAATAGTGTCTTCATCGCTAATCAAACCTCTCTGGTTTGATACTTTTAACGTCCACGTTTTAAAGTACAAAGTACAGAATAAATAGAACTTGTCTGACCCTCATTTTTACATATTGAATTAACCAAGAGACTCATAATTCATGGCTGATATTGCTAAGGAAGTTTTTCCGGTAAACCTAGAAGATGAGATGCGCCAGTCTTATCTCGAATACGCTATGAGTGTCATTGTCGGGCGTGCTTTACCAGATGTTAGAGATGGATTAAAGCCGGTACATCGCCGCGTTTTATACGCCATGAGCGTACTGGGCAATGACTATAATAAGCCCTATAAAAAATCAGCCCGTGTTGTGGGTGATGTAATTGGTAAATACCATCCTCATGGTGATACTGCTGTCTACGATACAATTGTTCGTATGGCGCAACCATTTTCACTACGTCACATGCTGGTCGATGGTCAGGGTAACTTTGGATCTGTTGACGGTGATTCAGCTGCTGCAATGCGTTACACCGAAGTACGCATGTCTAAAATTGCACATGAATTACTAGCTGATCTGGATAAGGAAACTGTCAATTTTATACCTAACTACGATGAATCAGAGTTTGAACCTGCGGTTTTACCGACCAAACTTCCTAATTTATTAATTAATGGTTCTTCTGGAATTGCGGTCGGTATGGCGACTAATATTCCTCCGCATAATCTGGCTGAAGTCATTGACGCCTGTGTTTTAATGGTTGATAAACCCGATGCATCAGTAGAAGAGTTAATGGCCTGTATTCCTGGCCCGGATTTTCCAACAGCTGCTTATATTAATGGTGCTCGGGGTATTCGTGAAGCTTACCGTACAGGGCGCGGAAAGATATATCTTCGTGCAAAATCTGAGGTCGAAGAAGATGCTAATGGTAAGCAGCGAATTGTTGTTACTGAATTACCTTATCAGGTTAATAAGGCAAAATTACTGGAAAAAATTGCTGAACTGGTCAAGCTGAAGAAAATTGAAGGAATTTCAGGACTACGGGATGAGTCTGATAAGGATGGTATGCGGATGGTCATTGAGTTACGTCGTGGCGAGATCGTTGATGTGGTTTTAAATAACCTTTATAAACAAACTCAAATGGAAAATGTGTTTGGAATTAATATGGTGGCTCTACTGGATGGGCAGCCTCAATTACTCAATCTACAGCAAATTATTCATGCATTTATTCGTCACCGTCGTGAAGTCGTAACACGCAGAACGATTTTTGACTTACGCAAAGCACGTGACAGGGCTCATATATTAGAAGGCCTGGCTATTGCCTTATCGAATATTGATGAAATTATTGAATTGATCAAAAAATCACCGAGTCCATCTATAGCTAAAGCTGCTTTGCTGGAGCGAAGATGGTCTCTTGGTATTGTAAGAGATATGCTGGAGAGAGCCGGTTCGGATGTTTCCAGACCTGATGATTTATCCAGAGATTATGGTCTGGTCGATGATACTTACCAGCTGACCGATAAGCAGGCTCAGTCTATTCTTGATTTACGTCTGCAAAAACTGACAGGTCTGGAGCAGGAAAAAATCATCAATGAGTACAAGGAAATTCTAGATAAGATTGAAGATTTACTGGATATCCTGACACGTGAAGAGCGTTTAATGTCAGAAATTCGCCGCGAATTACTGGAGATAAAAGAACAGTTTTCTGATCCAAGACGGACTGAAATTCTGGTCAATCAGCTGGATATGACGGTTGAAGATTTAATCAATGAAGAAGATGTTGTCGTGACTTTGAGTCATTTAGGATATGCCAAGGCACAACCCTTAGAAAGCTACGCTGCACAAAAACGTGGTGGACGCGGTAAAGCGGCCACTAAAGTCAAAGATGAAGACTTTGTCGAAAAAATGTTTATAGCGTCAACTCACGATACATTGCTGTGTTTTTCTACACTCGGGAAAGTGTATTGGCAAAAAGTTTATCAGTTACCTATTGGTTCCCGTACTGCTCGTGGACGTCCAATGGTGAACTTATTACCACTGGAAGAAAATGAACGTATAACTGCCATTTTACCTGTTCGGGAATATCCTGAAGATGAATTTATCTTTTTTGCTACTGCTAATGGAACTGTTAAGCGTACACCTCTATCGAGTTTTTCACGGCCAAGATCAAATGGCATTATCGCGATCGATTTACGTGAAGAAGATAGCTTAATTGGTGTTCAATTAACCAAAGGTGATAATGATTTAATGATGTTCTCAGCTTCTGGTAAAGGCATTCGCTTTGGTGAAGAAAATGTTCGTGCCATGGGACGGACTGCAGCAGGTGTTCGTGGTATTAGAATTAAACCGGATGACAAGGTAATTACCCTGTTAGCACTGGATTCTGATGAAGATATTATTCTGTTTGCTACTGAAAATGGTTATGGAAAACGCACTAAAGTTTCTGACTTTTCTCGCCAGGGGCGTGGCGGACAGGGTGTGATTTCTATTCAAACCTCAAAACGTAACGGTCGGGTTATTGGTGCTATAAAAGCCAGTGATAATGATGTTATGTTGATAACCAATGCCGGTACACTGGTTAGAACACCTGTACAGGATATCTCTCTGGTATCCAGAAATACACAGGGTGTTACTTTAATTCGTCTTGGAAAAGAGGAAAAACTGGTGCAAATAGAAACTGTAGCTACGGATGATAGTGACGATATTATTGAAGGGGAATTACCCGTAGAAGGATCGGAAGATTAATTTTTAACTACAAGGGATGTACCGGTACTTATAGTCAATTTTGCTTACTGCAATTTAACTGGATAGTCATAGATATTATTCAGTTAAAAAGCAGACAGTCTGACCATATCGATTCTGTGTACTCTGACATTCTTTGTGACTTTTTATTTTTATAACTATAAGGTGAACTATGTCACGCGTTTTTAATTTCAGTCCAGGTCCGGCTATGTTGCCGACCGAAGTTATTCAACAGGCTCAACAGGAAATGCTTGACTGGCATGGTAGTGGAATGTCAGTTATGGAAATGAGTCATCGTGGCAAGGAATTTATGGATATTGCCTCTACTGCTGAAGCTGATTTAAGAGAGTTACTGAATATTCCTGCAAATTATAAAGTACTGTTTTTACAAGGGGGTGCAAGTACTCAGTTTGCTATGGTTCCTCTCAATTTAATGGGGAGAACAGGAAAAGCTGATTATGCTAATACTGGATCATGGTCAAAAAAAGCTATAACAGAAGGGAAAAAATTTGGCGATGTTAATATCTGTGCCAGCTCTGAAGATAATGGTTTTAATTCTGTACCTGCGTTTAGTGACTGGGCATTATCAACTGATGCTTCGTATGTACATATAACACCAAATGAAACTATTGGTGGCGTTGCCTATTGTGGTTTACCCGATACAGGTGATGTTCCAATTGTGGCCGATATGTCATCAACTATCCTGTCCCAGCCTATGGATGTTTCTGATTATGGTGTCATATATGCAGGGGCACAGAAAAATATTGGTCCTGCCGGTCTTACAATTGTTATTATCCGCGAGGATTTGATTGGTTTGGCGGGAGATAACTGTTCTTCTATGCTGAATTATGCTACCCATGAAAAATCGGATTCTATGGCGAATACACCACCAACTTATAGCTGGTATCTAGCTGGACTGGTGTTTAAGTGGTTGAAGGCAAAAGGTGGTTTGACTGCAATGCAGGAAATCAATCAAAGAAAAGCCGCTAAATTGTACACAGCGATTGATAATAGTGACTTTTATTCAAATCCTGTCGCGATAGAAAATCGATCATTAATGAATGTCCCTTTTATTTTAAAAGATGCCCAACTGGATGCAAAATTTTTAGCAGAAGCTCAGGCAATGGGGCTGACAACATTAAAAGGTCATCGTTCAGTAGGTGGTATGCGTGCAAGTATCTATAACGCGATGCCGGAAGAGGGCGTTGATAAATTAGTACAATTCATGAATGATTTTGCAGCCAAAAACGGATAACAGGTAACTTATGAAAAAAATTTTAACCCTCAATAATATCTCATCAAAGGGACTGGAACGCTTACCTCGCGATAATTATGAAGTTTCTTCTGAGTGTTCAGCACCTGATGCCATTCTTCTGCGGTCATTTAAAATGCATGATATGACATTGCCGGATTCGCTACTTGCTGTTGGTAGAGCTGGTGCTGGAGTCAATAATATTCCACTGGAAAAAATGAGTGAACGTGGCATTGCTGTTTTTAATGCTCCCGGCGCTAATGCGAATGCTGTTAAAGAGCTTGTATTAGCTGGAATGCTGTTAGCCTGTCGAAATCTTTGTCAGGCCTGGGATTACAGTTGCAAACTACAGGGAACCGATGCTGAAATTTCAAAAGCGGTAGAAGAAGGCAAAAAGAAATATGTCGGATATGAGTTACCGGGGCGTACTTTAGGTGTCATTGGTCTGGGGGCTATAGGTGTAAAAGTTGCTAATGCAGCCAGATTACTTGGTATGAACGTGATTGGTTATGACCCCGGTATTAGTGTGCAATCAGCGTGGAATTTATCAGCTGATGTAGAGCCAACTGCGAGTGTCGATGATATGATATCGAAGGTTGATTTTATTTCTCTGCATGTACCTTTGGTACCGGCTACCAAAAATATTATCAATGCGGATAGAATTGCCAAAATGAAAAAAGGTACTGTCGTCATGAATTTTGCTCGAGATGGCATAGTTGATGATGAAGCTGTTCTAAATGCGCTTGATTCCGGGCATTTACATGCTTTTGTGACAGATTTTCCATCCAATTTACTAATGGGAAGAAAAGGGGTAATCAATTTACCTCACCTGGGCGCATCGACCCATGAGGCAGAAGAAAATTGTGCAGTCATGGTTGCTGATCAGCTAAAAGATTATCTCGAAAATGGTAATGTAACAAATTCAGTCAATTTTCCTGAGGTAAGCCTTTCGCGAGCGAGTGATTACCGGTTATCTGTGGTGAATGCGAATATGCCTGATATGGTTGGTCAAATTTCTCATATACTGGGAGAAAATAATTTAAATATTCATCATATGGTCAATGAATCCCGTAATGATATTGCTTATACTTTAATGGATGTTGATAATTCAATTTCGCCTGAAGTTGTTGATAAAATAAAATCAATTGAAGGCGTTCTTGCAGCTAGATCTTTATAATGACTCAGCTAGATTTACAGTCTATTCGACAGCAGATAGATGCCATTGATGAACAGTTACTCAAATTGTTCAATCAACGGGCAGAGTGTGCAATACAGGTTGCAGAGACAAAAAAGCAAACATTAAAAGAAGGCGAAGCTCTGGAATTTTTTCGTCCTGATCGTGAAGCTCAGGTCATTCAGCGCATTAAAAAACTGAATGAGGGACCACTAAGTGACCGTGAAGCTGGGCGTTTAATCAGAGAAGTGATGAGTGCCTGTCTGGCACTTGAACAACCATTAAAAATTGCCTATCTCGGTCCTGAAGGTACTTTTACTCAGGCCGCAGCACTAAAACATTTTGGTAACTCGGTTGATACTGTTGCTTATAGTTGTATACCTGATGTTTTTACAGCTGTTCAGGCTGGACATGCTAATTTTGGTCTGGTACCTGTTGAAAACTCGACTGAAGGTGTGATCAGTCATACTCTGGACATGTTTATTCATAGTGAGCTTAAAGTTTGTGGTGAAGTTGAAGTCAGAATTCATCACCAGTTGGCTAATCTGTCACAAAATCCTTTGGATATCACTAAAATATACTCACATCAACAGTCTTTTGCGCAATGCCGAAACTGGCTGGATCAGAATTTTCCATCGATCGAACGTATCCCTGTTAGTAGTAATGGCGAAGCTGCAAGATTAGCGTCTGAAGATGAGTTTGCCGCTGCTATATGTGGTGTTCAGGCTGTTGATATTTTTGGCTTGAAAGTCTGTCATAAAAATATCGAAGATTTATCTAATAATACAACTCGCTTTATGGTAATAGGTGATATAGAGGTTGAACCAAGTGGTTTTGATAAAACCACTATCCTGATGTCTGCTCATAATAAACCCGGTTCTTTGCTCTCTTTACTCAAACCATTAGCTGATCATTCAATCAGTATGAATAAAATTGAGTCCAGACCCTCTCCGGACCGTTTATGGGAATATGTTTTTTTCATCGATATTGTAGGTCACCAGAAAGATGAAGAGGTAGCAAAAGCGTTAGCCGAATTACAAAAACAGGCTGCATTATTTAAAATTTTAGGTTCGTATCCTAAAGTTGAAATATAAAATTATTTGAATTCTATGAGCTATTTTCCTGCGACTGCTTCAGGCTGTATTGTATGATCAATCGACTTGTTATTATCGGTGTTGGTCTTATAGGAAGCTCTCTCGCTTTATCTTTAAAAGAAACGAACTACGTAAAAACTGTCATTGGTTGTGGTCGTTCGGAAGATAATTTAAAAAAAGGTATTGAATTAGGTGTACTGGATGGCTATTCGCTATCAATAAGTGAGGCTGTCAAAGGTGCTGATGTAGTTGTAGTGGCCGTTCCTTTAGGTGCAATGGATTCAGTCTTTAAACAGATGGAACCTTCACTGGAAGATGCGACTGTTGTTACAGATGTAGGTAGTGCTAAAGCGACTGTATTAAGAGATGCTACGCATTCTCTGGGTGAGCATTTTCATCAATTTGTACCGGGCCACCCTATAGCTGGATCAGAAAATAGTGGCGTAGAGGCGGGGTTTGCCAGCCTGTACCGGGACAGGAAAGTTATTCTAACGCCAGAAAAAGAAACCAACGAAAAGGCTATTGAAATAATCAATAAAATGTGGCGTCAAACTGGTGCTGCAGTCGAAGTTATGACTGTAGAGCATCATGATAAAGTACTTGCTGCAACTTCTCATTTGCCTCATATGCTTGCCTTCTCGTTAGTTTCTCATTTGTCTAAAATGAGTGATCAGGATGAAATATTCAATTATGCCGCAGGTGGTTTTCGGGATTTTACACGCATAGCTTCCAGCGATCCTGTTATGTGGCGTGATATCTGTCTGGCAAATGGTGATGCATTACTGGAATTAATATCTGGTTTTAAGAATGAGTTAGATCAAATAGCCAATGCAATTCAAAATCAGGACCCACAAGCTTTATTCGAATTATTTCGTGATTCAAAACACACACGTGATCAATTAAGAGATTTATAATTTCTACTGTTTAATTGTCTGTATCTGTTAGAATAGTGTTAATAATAAACGCCTGAAATAATTCTATTAACAATAAATATGACTCCTTATGTAATAACTATTGATGGTCCAAGCGGTTCAGGAAAAGGGACGCTTGCTGTTCAAGTTGCCAATGAACTGGGCTTCCATGTTCTGGATAGCGGTGCAATATATCGGCTTGCTGCACTTAAAGCGCTTAATGAAAATGTCGATTTGCAGGATGAGAATGCTGTCTCTGCTGTTATTAAAGATATGAAGATACATTTTGAAACGGGTGCAGAATTATCAACTCCATTTCTTGATGGCAAGGATGTTACTCAACAAATAAGAAATGAGACTACTGCTTCTGCAGCCTCAATAGTAGCAGCATATCCAGTTGTGAGAAGTCAGTTACTCAATTTACAGAGAGCTTTTTTTACTCCTCCCGGTTTAGTTGCAGATGGTAGAGATATGGGGACTACTGTCTTTGAAGATGCCAAAATTAAAATCTTTTTAAGTGCATCAGCTGAAGTAAGGGCTGAAAGGCGTTATAAGCAGTTGATTGAAATGGGAATATCAGCTAATATGTCTGATCTGCTAAATGAAATTGAAATCAGAGATGAGCGTGATCGTACTCGACCCGTTTCACCATTGGTTCCAGCTTTAGATGCAGTCGTTGTTGATTGTAGCATGATGTCTCGAGATAGTGTTTTTGAACTGGTTATGAGTCATATTGTTGATAATCAATAATAATTGGTTTTGATCGCAGCATTGCTATCAAATTTTTATTTAACTTAACTGTAATATAGAGGTTTCTTTCTCTATTATTACGAAAAATCTTCTTTTAGGAAATATCTTCCATGTCAGAATCTTTTGCAGAAATGTTTGAGGCAAGTATTGCTCAAATTAATATGCGTATTGGTGAAATAATTACGGGTGAAGTCGTTGATATCAATCGCGATGTTGTAGTCGTAAACGCTGGTTTAAAATCAGAAGGCGTTATCCCCGTTGAACAATTTTTAAATGAATCCGGTGAACTTGATGTCAAAATTGGCGATCAGGTTGAAGTGGCTCTGGATTCATTCGAAGATGGTTATGGTGAATCCAGACTATCTCGTGAAAAAGCGAAACGTGCACGTGCCTGGACACGTCTTGAGCAAGCTCTTGAAGCTGATGAAATCGTTACAGGTCGTTTTACTGGAAAGGTTAAAGGCGGTTTTACTGTTGATATCGGTGAAATTCGTGCATTCCTTCCTGGTTCTTTAGTTGATGTTCGTCCAGTACGTGACACAGCTTATCTTGAAGAAAAAGACCTTGAATTCAAAATTATTAAATTAGATCAGAAACGCAATAACGTTGTAGTTTCACGTCGTGCTGTTGTTGAGCAGGAATTTAGTGAAGAACGTGAGAAGTTACTGGAATCACTGAAAGAAGGTGAGAAAGTACGTGCGATTGTTAAGAATTTAACTGATTACGGTGCATTCCTTGATCTGGGTGGTATCGATGGTCTGTTACATATTACTGATATGGCATGGAAACGTGTTAAACATCCTTCTGAAGTTGTTGAAATCGGACAGGAAATTGATGTTGTCGTACTTAAGTTTGATCGCGAAAAAGTCCGTGTATCCTTAGGTCTGAAGCAAATGGGTGATGATCCATGGGCTAATCTGATGCGTCGTTATCCTGAAGGTTCACGTCTTTTCGGTACAGTTAGTAATATTACTGATTATGGTTGTTTTGTAGAAATTGAAGATGGTGTTGAAGGTCTTGTTCACGTATCTGAAATGGACTGGACTAACAAAAACGTTAATCCTAACAAGACTGTTACTTTAGGTGATGAAGTAGAAGTTATGATTCTGGAAATTGACGAAGAACGTCGTCGTATCTCTCTGGGCATGAAACAATGTATGCCTAATCCATGGGATGAATTTTCAGCTACACATAATAAAGGTGATCTTATCAGTGGTAAGATCAAGTCAATTACCGATTTCGGTATCTTTATTGGTTTGAATGGTAACATTGATGGTTTAATCCACCTGACTGATTTATCATGGAATAAAACTGGTGATGAAGCTGTTCGTGATTTCCAGAAGGGGCAGGAAGTTGAAGCGATGGTTCTGGGTATCGATCCAGAGCGTGAGCGTATTTCTCTTGGGATTAAGCAGCTTGATAAGGATCCATTTGCTAATTTTATTGCTCAGTTTCCAAAAGGAAGCATTGTTAATGGAAAAGTTATTTCTGTTGACGCAAAAGCTGCTATTATTGATTTGGGCGATGGACTGGAAGGAATTTTGCGAGCATCTGAAATGGCTAAAGACCGTGTTGAAGATGCAAGAAGCTTCATGAGCGAGGGGGATGAAGTTGAAGCGAAACTGACCGGTATGGATAGAAAGAATAGATCTGTATTTTTGTCTATTAAAGCAAAAGACCAGGATGAAGAGACTGAAGCATTACGTGACTATACTGCAAGTAGTGATTCAGGTGCAGCAACAACAAGTTTTGGAGATCTACTAAAAGAGCAGATGAGTACTGACGACTAAGTTAAGTTACACTGCACTCATGGGAACAGATAGATACTTTCGTACTATCTGTTCCCTTTATAATAATAAAGGGGCTTTGTGTTATGAAAGATCAAGAATATGTACCAGCATTAACGAAATCTGATTTAATTGAAAACCTCACTCGCAGCCAGGGACATCTAGCCTATAAAGATGTTGAGCTGGCGATTAAAAGTCTGATCGAAATGATGAGTAGTGCTTTATCAATGGGTGAGAGAATAGAAATTAGAGGGTTTGGTAGTTTTAGTCTTCACTACCGTCCGCCACGTATTGGTCGTAATCCTAAATCTGGGGATAAGGTTGAATTACCGGGAAAATATGTTCCTCATTTTAAACCTGGTAAAGAATTGCGTGATCGAGCAAATAATTTTAAATAAATTGTAAGCTGTTTAGTTTTATTGATGTTGCAACAAAGGTAACCTACAATCCTCTTATGGAAATACAATTTCCAGCAATCATCATCTTCGTTTTAATATTCGGTATAATAATCGGCCGATTTTCTTTTTCCAAAAGACAATCAAAGTCTAAAACTGACTTTGTAATTAGCAATTGCTCTGAAACATATATCCAGGGGCTTAATTATCTGTTAGCGAATAAATCTGATAAAGCTATTCAGCTGTTTGTAGATTTAATTAAAGTTGATGGGGAAACGATTGAAACTCATCTTGCTCTAGGCAATTTATTCCGCTCAAAAGGAGAGGTTGATCGTGCAATTAAAATCCATCAAAATCTTATTGCCCGACCAAATCTGGAGAGCAAGCAGCGTATTATGGCTCTTTCTGAACTGGCTGAAGATTATTTAAAAGCGGGTTTACTTGATCGAGCAGAAAATTTATATAAAGAACTTGTGCAAATTGATCCGGGCAATATTTCGGCTCAAAAAAAATTACTGGAATTATTCACTATAGAAAAGTCATGGAATGATGCCTTGTCAGTCGCCAAAAAGTTAACCGATCTTGGTGTTACTGAAAGTCGCCTGATTGTGACGCATTGTTATTGCGAAATAGCTGAGCAATTATTAATTTCAGGTAATCTCAGAGAAGCTCGAGAAAATCTTAATAAAGCCATCCAGATCGATGAAAAATGTATTCGAGCATCTCTCTTATTGATCGAAGTGCATTTAAAAAATGATGAATTAAACAAAGCTTCACGATTGTTAAAACAGTTACTGAAGATTTACCCCCAATTTATGGAGTTATTTTTAAAGCCGGCCCGGGATATTTTCCTTAAACGTGGTTCGGCTGAAAATTATCAATCGTTTTTAAAAGAACAATACGAAAAAACACCTGTTGCTAAGGTAGCTATTGAATTACTCGAAAGTTATCAATCTGGAGATCAGCATGAGGCTTTAGAGAACTTTTTAAAACATGCGATATATAAATCTACTTCTCTTGAGTTATATGATTTTGTATTCCAGTATTATAATAATAGACCCCGGCAAATCAGTGAAATATGGCAGGAACTGGCACCGCCATTTAATCAAATTAAAGATAAACGGGTATCTTTTCTCTGTAACGTCTGTGGTTATGAAAGTCATGCTATGCAGTGGCAATGTCCCAGCTGCAAATCCTGGTCCAGTTTGCATCCGCTGCAATCCTGATACTCTCAGCGGATTTTTTTAATTCATATAATTTAATTATGACGACGAATAAATCAAAAATAATTGTAGCTTTAGACTTTGATCATGCTGATAAAGCTATCAATTTTGCAGCTTCTGTATCACCTTCTTCCTGCCGTTTGAAAATTGGTAAAGAATTATTTACCCATTGTGGGCCTGATACGGTCAGGCAACTAATAGATATGGGATTCGATGTATTCCTTGATTTGAAATTTCATGATATTCCCAATACAGTTCATAAAGCAGTGAAGGCTGCCTGTGACCTGGGTGTTTGGATGGTGAATGTTCATGCTATGGGCGGTAGATCGATGATGCAGGCTGCCCGGGAAGCAGTTGAATCGAGCGCTCAACAATCAAAATTGATTGCTGTTTCTGTATTAACCAGTACAAATCAACAGGGTCTGGAGGAATTAGGTATTCATAAGTCAGTGCAGCAAATGGTCACTGATTTGACCGCATTATCACTCGAATGTGGTTTAGATGGTATGGTTTGTTCAGCACAGGAAGTAATATTATTACGCGAGCAATTTGGTGATTCGCCTTTGCTGGTTACTCCGGGTATACGTCCTGCCGGTGCTGATTCAAACGATCAACAGCGCATAATGACACCAGAACAGGCTATTCAGGCTGGTTCAAGTTATCTGGTTATTGGTCGACCAATTACGCAACATGAAAATCCACTGGAAGAGCTGAAAAGAATTAATAATTCACTGATAAATCTTTGAATAATTATCAGCATAATCTACTGACAGCTTAACGTGAAGTCGTTACAATTGTTTCTAATAATCCACTAAATAATGATTACATAAGTATGGATCCAAATTTTCTCGAATTCGAACAACCTATCGCTGAATTACAGGCTAAAATTGAAGAATTAAGGTATGTAACTGACGATTCGGAAATTAATATTACCGAAGAAATCTCAACGCTTGAAAAAAAAGCTGATAGCTTAACCAGATCAATTTTTTCTAAACTCAAACCCTGGCAAATATCTCAAATAGCCCGTCATCCCAATCGCCCTTATACTTTTGATTATATTGATCGATTGTTTACTGATTTTGAATATCTCCATGGTGATCGTCATTATGCTGATGATAATCCTATGGTAGGAGGCATTGGTCGTCTTGATGGGAAACCGGTTATGGTAATCGGGCAGCAAAAAGGGCGCACGACCAAAGAGAAGATTAAAAGAAATTTTGGTATGCCAAGACCAGAAGGTTACCGCAAAGCCTTACGTTTGATGAGAATGGCAGAAAAATTCAAAATGCCATTAATCACTTTAGTCGACACACCGGGTGCATATCCGGGCATTGGCGCTGAAGAACGTGGCCAGAGTGAAGCGATAGCGCGCAATTTATATGTCTTAGCGGAATTAAAAACGCCGGTTATCTGTACAATCATTGGCGAAGGCGGTTCAGGTGGTGCTCTTGCGATAGCAGTTGGTGATCGAGTAAATATGCTGCAATATGCCACTTACTCAGTAATTTCTCCTGAAGGTTGTGCTTCCATATTGTGGAAGAGTGCAGATAAAGCCCCACAGGCGGCTGAAGCTTTAGGAATTACTGCAGATAGATTGCATTCATTAGGCCTTGTCGATCAGGTTATCGAAGAACCTTTAGGTGGAGCACATCGAAATTTTGATCAAATGGCGCTTACTTTAAAAGAGAATCTATTACAGACTATTGATACATTAGAGGCTTTACCAATCGATAAATTACTCGATCAACGTTATCAGCGTCTGATGGGATATGGCGCATTTATCGAGGGGTAATGAGTTCCAAGGTATTACTTAACAGCTGTCTGGACAAACTACCTGAGAAGATAAATACGCTATATCTTGCTTATAGTGGAGGAATTGACTCTTCAGTATTATTGCATGTTCTATTGTCCTATAGGCATCAATATAAAATCGTAATCTGGCATGTTAATCATGGCTTACAGAAAAATGCGCAGGAAATGGAAGAGTTTTCGCGCATTCAGACTAATCAATCCGGTTTTGAATTTCGTGTCAATCGATTGAATATGGACCCTGCAGAAAGTAATATGGAAGCCAGGGCACGTGAACTGCGATATCACTTATTTGAACAGGTACTTACTGAACAGGATGTGCTACTGACGGCACACCATAAAAATGACCAGGCTGAAACTCTTTTACTTAATTTAATGCGAGGTTCGGGGTCTGCTGGTTTACGCGCTATTGCCAGTATAAAAGCATTAGGCAGGGGCTTATTAGTCAGGCCATTAATTAATTTTTCCAGACTGGAAATTGAACAGTATGCTTTAGATCATAAACTTGTCTGGGTTGATGATCCTAGTAATAACAAAACTGAATATGATCGAAATTATCTCAGGCACAATGTGTTACCAGCCATCATTAATCGTTGGCCATCTGCAATATCTCAAATGCAACGCGCCAGTGAACTGCAAAATGAAAGTGAACAATTACATACAGATCTGGCTAGAATAGATTTTGATCATATTCATGTGAGTAAATTGCATACAGAATATAGTTGTTTATCTGTAAAACAGTTAACTGCTCTGTCATTGGCCAGACAGAAAAATATTATTCGTTACTGGATTAAACTGCATCAGTTTTCAGTGCTCGGATTTCATAAAATTGAAGAATTACTCAATCAGTTAAATAGTCGGATTGATGCCATGCCTGTCATAGAAGGTGACTGTTTTCAGGTTCGGCTATTTAAAAATACACTTTATCTTGTCAAAAAAGTGGAGCAGGTTGAGTTACGTGAGTGCTATACCGTTCCTCAAGCAGCTGAGTTAATCATACCGCAGATAAGTTTTAGTCAATCCCGGCAGGATCTTTTCGAGTATATGAAAAAGAAGGATAATGGTGAAAACCTGACTTTAAGATTTCGCCAGCCTAATCAACAGGGTAAGGCTCAAGCGCACTCGCATACTCTGAAAAGATTGTTTCAGAAGCATCAGATACCTCCCTGGAAAAGATCTTTAATTCCTCAGCTTTTTTTAAATGAACAGTTATGTGGACTGTGGATAAACTAAAAACAACGATTTTACAAAGCACAAAATCGTTATTTTAGATAAGTATATCGCGGCAATCTATCAACTCACTCAGCAGTGGGGCGGAATAATCTATAGCTGTCAAAAAACCAGATAGAAATATTGGCAGCTCTAAGAGTTACTCTGAAGGATCGTGGAATTTTTTATAACAATAATTTGTAGCTTCTACGTAGCCATGTATGCTACCGCAATCAAATCGTTTACCATTAAATTTATAAGCCATGACACATCCATTTTTAGCCTGTGCCTGCAATGCATCAGTAATTTGCACTTCACCGGAAGCGCCAGGTTTGGTTTCACGAATATAATCAAAGATATCAGGTGTTAAAATGTATCGACCAATGATAGCCATGTTACTAGGGGCATCTTCTGGTTTTGGTTTCTCAACCATATCACTGACTTTGAACAGGTTATCCTGAAACTGTTCCCCTGCAATTACGCCATATTTATAGGTTTCTTCTTTTGGCACTTCTTCAATTGCTATAATACTGCAGCGAAATTGTTTATATAATCCAACCATTTGTTTCATCACTGAAGCCCCCTCTGTGATGCAGAGATCATCAGCCAGAATAACGCCGAAAGGCTCGTCACCAATCATGGGCTCACTAGTTAGTATGGCGTGCCCCAGCCCTTTCATTTCTCTCTGTCTGGTGTAGGTAAATACGCAATTATCCCGAATGTTTCTTATTTCATTCAGTTTATCTTCTTTGACAGATCCCTTAATTTCATTTTCTATCTCATAGCTGATGTCAAAATGATCTTCTATTGATCGTTTGGTTCGACCAGTCACAAAAGCCTGTTGAAGCATTCCTGCATCCATAGCTTCATTGACTGCATATTGAATAAGTGGTTTATCCACAATTGGCAACATTTCTTTTGCCATAGATTTGGTTGCGGGTAAAAAACGAGTTCCGTATCCTGCAACAGGGTAAAGACATTTTTTTAACATGATGTTATGCGATAATAAAAAATTATAATTATACATGGTTATTTGAAATCGTTCATGACAAGAATCAATAATAAAGATAGTGTATTTGCAAAACCGCTTTCCAGTGTAAAAGCATTTAAGTTTGATGATGAAGTTACCCGGGTTTTTGATGATATGATCAGCCGGTCAGTACCTGGATATGACTTGCTGGTAAAATTAATTGCGCTGTATGCAGATATTTTTGTAACGGATAATAGTTCAGTGTTTGATCTGGGATGTTCAACAGGTGTGATGTCCAGAGTAATTGCTCAACAGGTAAGATCAAGAAATGTCATCATTCATGCGATTGATAATTCTGCTTCAATGATTGAAAAATGCCAGCAACAGGAAAAAGATAATTCAATAAACTGGGTTTGTGAAGATCTTGAAAAGGTGGATATTGCCAATGCTTCTATGGTCGTATTGAATTTAACTTTGCAATTTGTAAAACCCGAACAACGAGAATCACTATTAAATAAAATATATGAGGGACTTATTCCTGGTGGTGTTTTAGTGCTTTCTGAAAAAGTTAATTATGAGCAGGATACTGAACAAAAAACTATGACTGAACTTTATCAGGGATTTAAAAAATTACAGGGATATAGTGATCTTGAGATAAGCCAGAAACGTTCAGCTCTGGAAAATGTGCTGATTCCTGATACACCTTCTGAGCATATCCAGCGGTTACAACAGAGCGGGTTCAATCAAATTTATAATTGTTTCCACTGTTTTAATTTTGTTTCCTATCTGGCGGTTAAACTTTAAGTTATTGATTATGGATTACTCTTCTTTATTTAACCGGCTTGAGCAGTCGGGATTTTCAACCTGGGCTAATGAGTTACGCAAAGCCAGTGATTACTGGTTTAGTGAGGCAAATCACGGTGATTTTAAACGTTGGCATAATGCTTTAAAGCTATTACCTGAAATTAATCAAAGCAGTATTGATTTAAGCAGTGCAGCTATTACTGTGAAAGGTGATTGTGAGAATATAGATAATCTGAATGAAGCCTTGAGTGCTCTGAAGCCCTGGCGAAAGGGGCCTTTCCAGCTATCAGATATCTATATTGATACAGAATGGAGGTCTGATTTTAAATGGGAGCGTGTCTACCCCCATCTTGCTCCTTTGGCACAACGAAAAATTCTTGATGTCGGTTGTGGAAATGGTTATCACTGCTGGCGAATGTTAAATGATGATCCCGAATTGGTTCTGGGTATAGATCCATCTATCCTGTTTAATATGCAATTTCAGGCGATAAATCATTATGTTAAGGAAGAGCGCTTAAGATTATTGCCTCTTACCATTCAGGATATGCCATTAAATATGCAATGGTTCGACACTGTTTTTTCTATGGGGGTTTTATACCACAGAAGGTCCCCTTTCGATCATTTATTGCAGCTTAAAGGATTATTAAAGCAGGGTGGAGAGCTATGTCTTGAAACTCTGGTGATAGAGGGTGGCGCTGGTGATGTACTGGTACCAGAATCGCGTTATGCGAGAATGAATAATGTATGGTTTCTACCTTCTACAGAAGAATTAATGCATTGGCTTAAAAGAACGGGTTTTAAAAATATTCGTGTCGTTGATATTAATCAGACTTCAATAGAGGAACAAAGGTCTACATCGTGGATGCCATTTGAGTCTTTACCTGAATGTCTTGATAAGGATGATAAAAATAAAACGACTGAAGGTTATCCAGCACCATTAAGAGCTGTGATAATAGCCAACAAATAGATTTGTAATAATTAATTCGGGATAAACTGAGTTTATTAGTCAGAAAAATGGATGCACAATAAAAATACTTCTCTATTTTATGATGATAAAGATATATCAAATTAAATTGTTTTTTTGACTGATAAGCGAGCATTCTGATTGAGTTAAACCCTCTCATCTGTTACTCTGTTTCACCGTCCAGAACTCTCACTTCAAGAAAACTTTCTAGCTATATGAGCCGATTTATTTTTATCACCGGTGGTGTTGTTTCATCACTTGGAAAAGGTATTGCGTCTGCCTCTTTAGGGGCAATTTTACAGGCCAGAGGTTTAAGCATAAATATGATTAAACTGGATCCTTATATCAATGTCGATCCAGGTACTATGAGTCCATTCCAGCATGGTGAAGTTTATGTAACTGATGATGGTGCTGAAACCGATCTGGATTTGGGGCATTACGAACGTTTCGCTGCCATTAAGACGCATCAATCCAGTAATTACACGACAGGTAGAATCTACGGTAATGTTATTTCCAAAGAGAGGAAAGGAGAATATCTGGGTGCAACCGTACAGGTTATTCCTCATATTACTGATGAAATAAAAAAATCTGTTTTAAGTAGTACTAATGATGCCGATATTGTTTTAGTGGAAATAGGCGGTACAGTTGGTGATATAGAATCACTTCCATTTATGGAAGCTATTCGCCAACTGGGTGTAGAGCTGGGTCATGATAATGCACTGTTTATGCATTTGACTCTTGTACCATATATTCCTGCGGCCGGTGAAATAAAAACCAAACCAACTCAGCACTCTGTCAAAGAATTACGTTCGATTGGTATCCAGCCCGATATTCTTTTATGTCGAGCTGAAGAGGCTATTCCAGAAGAAGAAAGAAAAAAGATTGCCCTTTTTACCAATGTTGTACTTGATGCGGTCATTTCCGCTGTTGATGTTGATCATATTTATAAAATTCCTCGAGAACTTCATGAGCAGGGTCTGGATGAAATTGTCGTTAAAAAATTCAATCTGAATGTACCCCCGGCTGATTTAAGTGACTGGGATGAAATTGTAGAAGCATTGCAGAATCCATTACATTCAGTCAATATCGGATTTGTCGGGAAATATGTTGAGCACACAGATGCTTATAAGTCATTGAATGAAGCTCTGGCACATGCCGGTATTCATACTAAAACAAAAGTTAATGTGATTAAAATTGACTCTGATGCCATCGAAGATAATGGTTGTGGTGTACTCAATGATCTTGATGCGATTCTAGTACCAGGCGGTTTTGGTAGTCGTGGTGTAGAAGGGAAGATTCGAGCAGTGAAATTCGCCAGAGAAAATAAAATTCCTTATCTGGGGATTTGTCTAGGAATGCAAGTTGCGGTTATTGAATTTGCACGTAATGTCTTAGGTCTTACACAGGCCCATAGTACAGAATTTAATCCTAAAACTACTGAGCCTGTTATCGGTTTAATAACCGAGTGGAAAAATATCGATGGTACAATAGAAAAACGAGATGAAGATACTGATCTTGGTGGATCGATGCGTTTAGGTGCCCAACCCTGTAAACTTGTACCTGGTACCATTTCTCAGAAAGCTTATAGCGGTGCTGAACAGATTAGTGAAAGACATCGTCATCGTTTTGAATTTAATAATAATTATCTTGAGGAATTGCAAAAAGCCGGTCTGGTGATATCAGGTCTTTCAATGGATAATGAGTTAGTTGAAATGATTGAGCTTTCTGATCATCCCTGGTTTGTTGCCTGTCAGTTTCATCCTGAATTTACTTCTCAACCAAGAGAAGGACATCCTCTGTTTAACAGTTTTATCAATGCGGCATTGAAGCATCAACAGGAAACAGAATAATGAACCTGTGTGGTTTTGAAGCTGATCTTAATAAGCCTTTCTTTTTAATTGCCGGTCCCTGTGTTATTGAAAGTGAGCAATTAGCCATTGATACGGCTGGCTCACTCAAGGAAATTTGTCAGCGTCTGAATATACCTTTTATTTATAAATCATCTTTTGATAAAGCTAATCGTTCCAGTAGCCAAAGTTTTCGAGGTCCTGGAATAGAGCAGGGCCTGCAAATATTACAGAAAGTTAAAGAACAGATTGATGTGCCAATCATCACCGATGTCCATGAGGATACTCCTTTACAGGAAGTTGCCAGTATTGTTGATGTATTGCAGACGCCTGCATTTTTATGCCGTCAAACCAATTTTATTCAGAATGTTGCAAAGCAGGGGCTTCCTGTAAATATTAAAAAAGGACAGTTTCTATCTCCCTGGGATATGAAAAATGTCGTCAATAAAGCCACCGAAACAGGTAATCATCAGATTATGGTTTGTGAACGTGGAGCCAGTTTTGGATATAATAATCTTGTATCAGATATGAGGTCTCTTGCAGTAATGAGAGAATCAAATGTTCCTGTGGTTTTTGATGCGACACATTCTGTTCAGTTACCTGGAGGGCAGGGAACTTCTTCCGGTGGGCAAAGAGAATTTGTGCCTGTTTTAGCCAGAGCCGCAATAGCTGCCGGTGTGGCAGGGTTGTTTATGGAAACTCATCCACAACCGGAACAAGCCTTAAGTGATGGGCCGAATGCCTGGCCTTTAGGGCAACTTGAATCTTTACTTAAAGTTTTGCAGGCAGTAGACAATACTGTTAAGTCTCAGGCATTACATGAATTAGATCTTATGTAATAAGTTCTGTATAAATCCTGATATAATTTTTTATTTAGTTTTTGGAAAGGGGAAAAAAATGACCGCTATTACAAAAGTAATCGGACGAGAAATTCTAGATTCAAGAGGAAATCCTACTGTTGAAGCTGAAGTCACTCTAGAGAATGGTATTACTGGTAGAGCAGCTGTACCTTCTGGTGCATCAACGGGAGTTAGAGAAGCCATTGAATTGCGAGATGGTGATAAAGGTAGATATCAGGGAAAGGGCGTTCTTAAAGCGGTAGCTAATATCAATAATGATCTTGCGCAATGTGTTTTGGGAAAAGACAGTAGTGACCAGTCCGCGATTGATCAATCTATGATTGAACTGGATGGAACTGATAATAAAAGTAATCTTGGTGCAAATGCATTGCTTGCTGTTTCTTTAGCCAATGCTCAAGCTGCTGCATTAACAGTGGAAAAACCCCTGTTTCAATTTTTAGGGGGTGACGATGCTGTTACCTTACCAGTCCCTATGATGAATATTATCAATGGCGGTGCGCATGCTGATAATAGTGTTGATTTACAGGAATTTATGATTTTACCAGTAGGTGCTCCTACTTTTTCTGAATCGCTACGATATGGTGTTGAAGTATTCCATTCTTTGAAATCAGTTCTATCAGCCAAAGGTTTAAATACAGCCGTTGGTGATGAGGGTGGTTTTGCCCCTGATTTATCATCTAATGAAGAGGCTATAGAAGTCATTCTTCAGGCCATAGAAAAGGCAGGATTTAAAGCAGGTGAAGATATTTGTCTTGGCCTGGATGTGGCTAGCTCAGAATTTTATAAAGATGGTAAGTATGTGCTTGCTTCAGAAAAGAGATCATTTAATTCTGTAGAATTTACTGAATATTTATCCGGCTGGGTTGATCAGTATCCCATTATCACTATTGAAGATGGTATGGATGAAAGTGACTGGGATGGCTGGGCTACTCATACCGAAGTATTAGGAAAAAGAGTTCAACTGGTTGGTGATGATTTATTTGTTACTAATACTAAAATATTACAGCAGGGAATTGATCGCTCAATCGCTAACTCAATTTTAATAAAGTTAAATCAAATAGGTACTTTGACAGAGACACTTAATGCTATTTCTATGGCTCACAATGCTGGATATACTGCAGTTGTATCCCATCGTTCCGGTGAAACTGAAGATGTAACAATTGCTGATCTTGCTGTAGCAGCTAATACTGGACAGATTAAGACGGGTTCTCTGTCACGCTCAGATAGAGTTGCCAAATATAATCAGTTATTACGTATTGAATCTCTATTAGGTGATCGTGCCGTATTTCCTGGAAAATCAGCCTTTAAAATAATTTAATTAGTTATGATCTGTCGAACTTAGGATGAATCTACCGAGGAAGAGCCAGTTATCCAGATTTCTTTTCGATTGAATTGAAGATGCTTAAATATATATATCAAACGAAAAGTAGATTATCTGAAAATACTTTACTGTCACTAAGATTGCCTGAGCTCGACAGAATTCCAGTCATAAGGTAAAAGGATGCGCCTATTGATTATTATATTAATCATCGTATTCATGGGCTTGCAATATCGCCTGTGGTTTGGTGACGGTAGTTTATCTGAAGTTGTTCAACTTTCGGCCGAGCTGGAGTTGCAAAAACAGAAAATGTTAGAACTCGAAGAAAGGAATCGAAAGCTTGAAGCAGAGGTTCTGGATTTACAGAGAGGACTGGATGCCTATGAAGAAAAAGCTCGAAATGATCTGGGTATGATAAAAAAGGGAGAAACTTTTTTTCAGATAGTCATACCAGAAGCTTCTTCTGAAAATGAATATCATTGATGTCAGAATTATCCGCTTATTTTAGATCAACAATAATAATAGTCTTTTAATATGGGAAATTCAGAGCAACATTGGGTTGTCATACCTGCGACCGGTATCGGTCAGAGAATGAATGCATCTCGTCCAAAACAATATTTAGAATTATCCGGGAAAAGTATTTTAGAGCATACGCTTGATAATTTACTGGCACATCCGGAAATTACCGGTGCTATCTTAATTTTAAATAGTCAGGACAGTTTCTGGGAAAAGCTACAGTATCAACATACCAGGCCAGTGTTGCTCTGCACGGGTGGTGAACAAAGACATCATTCCGTATTTAACGGTTTAAAACGCCTCTTACAACATACTGCCGATAATCCCTATGTTTTAATTCATGATGCTGTCAGACCTTTTGTCTCTCATCTCGATATAACAAATCTCATTGCAGCTCTGCATGACAGTAAGGATGGCGCCTTATTGGCTACGCCTGTTTCTGATACACTAAAATTAGCTAATCCAGCTAAACAGGTAACGGGGACTCAACCTAGAAATAATTTGTGGAGAGCTTTTACTCCTCAGGCATTCAGGCTGAATGACATTTATACAGCACTTGAAAATGTTATTAACAATAATCTTGAAGTGACCGATGATGCCTCTGCAATGGAGTTATCAGGTGCCAGCCCCCGATTAGTTGAAGGTGCTTCAGACAATATTAAAATTACGACTCCTCAGGATTTATTATTAGCCGAAAAGATACTTTCTGTTAATAGATAAATACCGTAGTAGGTCTATTGAATGGAATATTAAAACTTGCTAATATACCCTTTTTTTATAATTGATACTTTATTTATAAATTTGCCTTTTATCGGCTATGATAATAAAAGTTTGCTGATATTTTTTAATAGTTTTGAATTGATCTAATTCTGCTACAAACTAATTTTTTTGAACAGATTGTGTATTATGTTTTCAGATGCGTGGTTAAAGCAGTTTTTAAAACTTTGGAATGCAAATCGTGAATTGGTTGATTTGTTAAAACATGAAGAATTCTCAGCTTTAATAGGGTATGGTCTTTCAGGGGATGAAAATCCTCTTTTTGTACTTGTGGTGAAATTGGGGCGGTTGCAAAAAATTCAGAGGTATCGTGATCAGGTTTTGGACTGGGATTTGCGAGCATCATTAGATTTTTGGAAATCTATGGCCCAGAATCCACCTGGAATACTCCATTTAGGGTTGGCATATACACAAAAGAAGTTGATTTGTCGTAAAGGAAATTTTAGTTCATTATTAAAAAATCAGAATTTAAGTAAAGCATTTTCAGTCAGTTTCAAAATCATGAATCAGGTTAATATAGCCTGACACTAGGATATTGGTAGAAATTTAATGAGTATAAAGTTTCCTGGAATCTCAACTATTGTCATCAGCTCAATTTTGTCATTATTTTGCTCGCAGGCGCAAAGCTGGCAACTTATGACTGTAGAAGCTGTTGAATTTGGTAGTAAGATTAAGATTGGTGGTACGGTTATTCCTTATAAAGAAGTTACCTTATCGGCACAGGTACCAGGCAGAATTCAGTATATTGCTGGATCAGAAGGTGATTACTTTCAGAAAAATAACTTATTACTCTCAATCGATGATGATGATCTAGTCGCTAAACGACGATCCGCTCTGGCGCAACTTGCTAATGCTGAGTCAAGTTTGCGCAATGCCAGGGTTCAGTATAACCGTGAACTTATTTCCCCAAGATCAGAAAGTACAGGCTCTATGCCCGGAATGGGAATGCCTTCATTATTTGATAATCTATTTACTCGAAATATGGGTAATGCGATGGGCTATGGTAATCCGGGTATGGAAAAATATGCTGATCTATATTCATCTGGCTCACAGGTTAAAAATGCTGAATCTATGGTTCTCAGATCGCGTTCAGCTCTGGAAGAACTTGATGCAAAATTACGAGATGCCCGAGCTATTGCACCTTTTGCGGGTAAACTGGTACGAAAAATGGTTGAAGAGGGTGATACAGTTCAACCGGGTACGCCATTATTGAAATTTGCTCATACAAAATACCTTCGTATTAAAGCTGAAATCCCTGCGAGACTTATATTTGGCTTGAGTAAAGGTAGTCTGGTCGATGTAAAGCTGGATATAAATAATACTTACACGAAAGCTAAAGTAGCGCAGATATATCCAGTTGCTGATAAACAAAAGCATACTATCACCGTGAAATTTGATCTACCTGAAGGGACGCCAGGTGGGCCTGGACTGTATGCAGAGGTCACTATTAATGATACCACCGCTTCTAAAAAACCGGTTCCTGTCATTCCTAAAGATGCCGTGTTATATCGTGGTAGTTTACCGAGTGTTTATATTCTGGATAAAGATAATAAAGCAAGAATGAAACTTGTCAGACTGGGATCTGACTATGATGAATTCAGTGTTACCGTATTATCCGGCATTAAAGCAGGTGACCGAATTATCAGCGCACCTCCCAAAAGTATTAAATCGGGGTGGGAGCCGAAAAGTGAAACTATGTCTTCCAGTGATGATAATTAGTATTAATTTTATTCTATAGACTTAATAGTCGCAAACCGGGCACTTCCTTAAGAACGAAATATTATTTGTACAGGCATAATGACAGAGCAAACTAACCCACAAATTAAGCAGGAGAAATCATTAGGTATAGCAGGTGGTCTAGCTAAAACCTTTATCCATTCTCCTCTGTCTCCTATGCTGCTTATTGCCTGTTTTATTTTGGGCATCATGGGCGTGTTTATGACTCCGCGTCAGGAAGATCCACAGATCTCCGTGCCTATGGTTGATATTTTTGTACGCTATAGCGGCGCGTCCGCCGAACAGGTTTCCAAACTGGCTACTGAACCCCTGGAACGCATGTTGAATGAAATCAATGGTGTTGATCATGTTTATTCAGCAGCCATGCGCGGAAAAGGGATAGTCACAGTTCAATTCGAAGTGGGTGAAGAACTCGGTCCTTCGCTGGTAAAACTCTACGATAAGATTAGCTCTAATATGGATAAAATTCCTCCTGGAGTTGATCAGCCACTGGTTAAGCCTAAAGGTGTTGATGATGTGCCCGTGGTTACTTTGACATTGTGGTCAAATGAGCAGGATGATTCAGTTATCCGCCTGACTGCACTGGATGTACTACAAACGATTAGTACGGTGGAAAATACCAGCCAGGGTTTTGTTGTCGGAGGTCGCTCAGATCAGTTAAAAATTGAAATACTACCTGAAAAACTCTCCGGGTATGATATTAATATTGATCAGATAGCGAATACCATAAAAACAGCAAATAGTGAGATCGGACTGGGTGAGATTGAATCTGAAAATTATAGCTCAACAGTTTATTCCGGCTCTTTTTTGAAGACAGTAAAAGATATTGAAAGTCTTATCGTTTCAATTAAAGATGGTTCCCCCGTTTATGTGAGAGATATTGCTAATGTAAAAGCAATACCTTCTGATACTAAAAATATTGTTAATTATTACAATTCTCCCAATCATCTTGCTGAAGGTGATGAGGCTGCCTATGCCTCTTCTGCTGTGACTATAGCTATAGCCAAGAAAAAAGGATCTAACGGCGTTGATGTCGCTGAAGATATTTTAGCGATGGTAGAAACTCTGAAGGGTACTGTGATTCCTGATGATATTCATGTATCAGTTACCCGAAATTATGGTGAATCAGCAAAGCATAAAGTCAACGGATTGATTTTAAAACTATTTGTAGCAACGGCGATTGTGGTTGTATTAATCTGGATCGCATTAAATTTCCGTTGGGAACCGGCTGTGGTCGTAGCGATTGTTATCCCGGTTGTGATATTGGCCACTGTGTTTTATGCCTTATTAACAGGTTATACAATTGACCGGGTTAGTCTTTTCGCACTCATATTTTCCATTGGTATTCTCGTCGATGACGCTATTGTCGTAGTCGAAAATATTTACCGTCGATGGCTGATAGATGAGAGTACGGATACTTCTATTGCGATTGATGCTGTACGAGAAGTTGGTAATCCGACTATTTTAGCCACATTTACGGTAATAGCAGCATTATTACCTATGGGTTTTGTACGCGGTATGATGGGGCCCTATATGGAACCTATTCCTGCTCTGGGTTCTTTTGCCATGCTGTTCTCCGTTTTCGCGGCATTTATGTTTACACCATGGCTGGCTATGCGCATAAAACCTTCGATGAAAAAGCTCAGGGAAATGGAAAAATCCGAGCATGCGCAAAGTGAATTATTTGGAAGGATCTTTAAAAAGATACTCATTCCACTTATCACTCATAAAGCCAAGGGACGTTTATTTCTGGTTTCCCTGTTTGTTGTTTTCTTTTTATGTATTTCTCTTTTTTATACCAAGACTGTACCGGTAAAAATGTTACCTCTGGATAATAAACCCGAATTTAATGTTGTGGTGAATATGTCTGAAGGTGTTGCCTTACCTGTGACAGCTAATATTGTGAATCAACTGGCTGAATCCATTTTAGAAGTTGAAGAAGTTACCGCGATTCAAACCTATACTGGAACATCCTCCCCATTTAATTTTAATGGACTGGTACGCCATTACTATCTTCGTACAGAACCCTGGCAAGCCGATATTCAAGTTCAGTTATTAAGCAAGAGTGATCGCTCACGAAGTAGTCATGAAATAGCTGAAGATGTGCGTAATCGATTACAGGAAGTTATAAAAGACAATGATGAAGTCCGGATTCAGGTTGTCGAAATGCCTCCCGGGCCACCTGTATTACAATCTGTGGTTGCCGAAGTGTATGGCCCTGATGCGGATATTCGTCGTCAGGTAGCCCAGGATCTTGAACAAATGTTTATAAAGTCTCCTAACATTACTGATGTGGATACACTGATTGCAGAAGATTATAAAGTCTGGCGTTTTAAGGTTGATACAGAGAAAGCCATTAGAAGAGGGATATCTGTCGATACAATTAACAGAACATTACAGATGTCACTGGGTGAATTTGTGCTGGGGGACGTCAAAAGTGGTTATAAATTAGAGCCTACGTACATCGTAATACAGGTTCCTATTGATGTACGTGCTGATCTGGCTCGACTAAAAGAAATGCCTGTTCCGAGTCGGACTGGAAACAGTATACCTTTAGGTGAATTGGGTGATTTTTCTCAAATACCTCAGGAAAGTATTATCTATCATAAAGATTTACGCCCGGTAGAATATGTTACCGGTGAAACAATAGGTCGACTTGGTGCTCCAATATACGGAATGTTTGATGTCATTGATTTACTCGAAAGTTACACGACTCCAGATGGCATCCCGTTAAAAGGTACCTGGACAGCTCCACCAGAGTCTGATGCTCAGTCAGGTTTTGAATGGGGAGGGGAATGGACTGTTACCTATGAAACTTTCCGTGATATGGGTATGGCTTTCGGTGCTGCCATCATCTTAATCTATATGCTGGTGGTGATGGAGTTTGGCAATTTCAGTTTGCCTGCCGTTATTATGGCTCCCATACCCTTAACACTGGTTGGAATTATTCCAGGTCACTGGTTATTTGGCGCTGAATTTACAGCAACTTCCATGATTGGATTTATTGCACTGGCAGGCATTATTGTGCGTAATTCGATATTACTCATTGATTTTACCAAGCATGAAATCGAAGCAGGACGACCGGTGACAGACTCAGTATTACTAGCCTGTAAGGCAAGAACCAGACCTATTATAGTGACTGCTTTTGCGCTGGTTGGTGGATCTGCTGTAATCATCTTTGATCCGATTTTTAAAGGGATGGCCATCTCACTGGCATTTGGTGTTTTAGTTTCTACAATTTTAACACTTGTCATTATTCCTCTGGGGGCAATCACTGTACGTCAATCATTCGCAAAGAAAACGCTTGATGCCAGCGGAGCGGCGGTTTATGAAGATTTACCCTATGATCCAATTCTAGAAGGCCAATATGCCAGTGATAATCCTGACGATTCCGAAAAAGGTTTTCTGGATTATATTTCAATAGTTTTGTCTTTTATCTGGATCTTTATTCTGGCAATGCTATTCGCTTTTCGCGATTTTATGGTTGATTTAACTCGTGCAATCATACGTCTGATATCAAAAAAGCAGGAACAGAAGTCCGCTCAGGCAGTTAGCAAAGTCGCTCACAGTGATCCAGCTGCAGAGAGTAGCCAGACGACTGAAGAAAGTAGTGAAATTCAAACTACTGCTACTCCTGAAGTTGTAACAGGCAGTGAGACTTCCGAAGATAAGTATGAGGAATCTTCTGTCGAATCATCTGAAGATGGAACTGAAAAACAGGAAATTAATCAATCAGACGACGATAGCAGCATAACGATTAATGAAACGGTAAAACAGGAAAAAGAGAATAACAATCAACAGCAGGACCTTGAAGCTGTTGCGAAAAAGGAAGTCGTTAAGAAGAAATCGACAAAGAAAGAAACCGTTAAGAAAGAGGTCAGTAATACGACTGAAGCTAAAAAACCATCGTTAAAGAAAGCAGTGTCAGTTAAAAAATCAGGTCGTCGGGGTATCCGGCTAAAGTCTGATATTGATGATGAGTAAACCTTGTGAGATTATGCCAATGAACTCAATAATGTTGAAAATTTCTACAGTTACCCTGGTGTTTTCTCAATCAGTTATGGCAATTGATTATGTGCCTCCACCTACAGGTCCATATCAATCTCAATCTACTATTATTATCAATAACAATGAAAACCACCCTTCGACGCCTGCTCAGGTTTATGTGTTTCCCTCTGACAGCTTAATCAATGCGGGTAATGGCGGGAATAGTGTTGCAGCAAAACAGAATGATAAACAATTCTCTGGGCCAGATATCAGTCCAGATAAAGCATTAACACCAGTACCCGGGGAGCCGATTGAAAAACCACCAATAGTACCTGAAAATAATCGACCTACCGCTCCAATAATGGATACATATATGAATCCCTGGTCCCCCGAATCTTTACCTGGCACTAATTATAATCAGGCAGATTATTATCAGCCAAACTGGAATAATCAGCAATATAACTATCCCCCGCAATACTCATATCCGCAACAATATCCTTATGGTTATAACAATAATCAGAATAATTTTATGAATAACCCATTTAATAGCATGCCTTCTCCCTGGTCTGCTATGCCCATGCAACCTTTTTTTTCAGGAAGAAAGTAAGCCATGAATAAAATATTGATATCGTGCATTCTATTAGTGTTTTCATGTTCTGTTTTCTCTGAAACAAGTATTGATTCACAAACAAAAGATCAGTCTTATTTATTGTCAGCTCCAGGAACTGTAACCGGGAGATATACTCAGCCACAATCCAGTCATTTAAAGTTTGAAAAAACGCCAACAAATCAGAAACCAGCATTTAAATTGAATAATCCTCAATTGAATTTTCAGCGCACACCTATGAGATATAGATATGTAGGAGAGCAAGAGGCTAAATTTAGACAGTTTGGGCAAAAACCGGGAAATAATAATCCATGGTCAGATGATTTCAGGTCCAGATATTATTCATTAAATTTATCGCCTGGCGCGGGAAGAGGGTTATCAAACCCATGGCAACTGGATGGTATGCCCAGTTTTCAGGGGATGGATGAAGGGTTTTATCCTGGCGGCTTAGCTTCTCCATATAGCCCTGGTCCTGATCAATTATATGGGAATAATCAACTTTATCCTGATTTTCCCGATGAAATTTACCGGGATGCTAATCCGGCGGCTTTCGCTCCTCCTGGGCATAAAAATGGATATATGCCTGGTTTTGGAAGAGATAGTTTTAATCTTCCATTTTCTCCTTTTGGGATGTTTTAAATGAAATTATTTAAGCTCCTTTTGGTATTGCCATTATTTGTATATACAGCCTGTGCTGAAGCTTTGCAGTTTACTGCAAATGCAGTGATGTCCACCCCCGGAAGAGCAGATATTTCAACCTATGTGTATTATTCTTCTGGTCGGATACGTAAAGAGTTTTTCTATTATGGTGAACCCGTTATTCAAATTTTAGATGCAAACAAACATACCAGTTTAATGTGCTTTACCGATCAGCAAATATGCTATGAAAATAAATCACTGGAAGAAATTAATATTGGCATTGAAAATTCAATAACTTCCCCGTGTCAGAATAATGAAAAATTAGTCTGTGAAAATCAGGGAATAGAACAACTCAATAATCGTCAAGCTACAAAATGGAAAATAACTGTAAAAAATGGAAAAATTGAAAATTTTTCAAATATATGGCTTGATACAGAATTAAATATTCCAGTCAAACAGACTTTACAAAATGGCTCAGTCATTGAATTGAAATGGCTGGGAGAAGAAAAGCTTAATAACCGGGTAACTGATAAATGGATTCAGAGTATTAAACTGGCAAATGGAGAGACCATTGAAAGTTTTCAATGGTTTGATAAAGAATTGAAAATTAGTATTCGTGAAACATTTGCGAATGGAAATTCACAGGAATTACAGCATATAGTAGTGCAGGATATAGATGATAAATTATTCAGTATGCCAGTGGGTTTTGAAAAGAAAAGTATGAAAAATCTTTCAGACCAGCCCAATATATCAACAAACAAGTAGTTTTAAGAGAAAAACACTTTGAATTCAAACTATTCCTGATCAAATTTTTAAAATTTTTCATAGTTTTAGCGGACGAAATAACAATTAAATGGCATTATATTAAAACCTATAAAACATAGAAGAAGAAAATCACATAGTATGATCACAGTCATTGGAAATTTGAAAGGAGGTACAGGAAAAAGTACTGTAGCATTCAACCTGGCTATCTGGTTAAGAATTCATCAGGGTGCTGCTACAATATTTGATCTTGATCCGCAAAAAACACTTACTGATGTTGCAGATATTCGTGAAGAGGAAGGCTACGAGCCTGATCTTGAAGTTTTTGATGATGTCGCAGCTCTAAAAGCCTGGAAAAATAAAAAAACAGAGGTTATTGTTGATGTAGGCACTGCTGATTTTGAATCGATGAAACAGGCACTCAAGTTAGCAGATCGAATCGTTGTTCCTGTCCCCCCAAGTCAGGCTGATATCTGGTCCACCCAGCGATTTATTAAAATAATTCGGGATGAACGAGGTAACGCAAAGAAAATGCCTGATATGTATGGTTTCATTAATCGTGCGGATACTCATCGAGGTGTTAGAGAAACTGATGAGGCTGAAGAAGCTTTAGGATATTTAAAAAGTATTCAGCGTATTGATTTACGTCTGTATCAAAGAACTGCTTATCGGCGCTCATTTAGTGAAGGCCTGGCTGTGTTCGAAATGCAGCCTACCAGTAAAGCTTCCAAAGAGATTTTAGATTTGGCAAAACATCTTTACCCCGCTGCTAAATAAGCCTATTGATGGAGAATTAAGTTATGAGTTTTGGTCGCTGGTTATTAGTGCATAGCTTTACTCTTCTCCTGCTTATATTGATTCTTGCAGGGTATTTTTTTAGAACAGAATTAAAGCTGGAAATGGCTTACCAACAGCTTTTAAATCTGAATCCTGAGCCGATAACAGAAATTGAAAAAGAGGAATCTGCAGAAACAGTGGTTGAAGTCGAAACACAGGCATCCACTGTAGATAATAATATTCAAACAAAAAAACCGGAAATTGAAATAAAGGAAGAAAAAACGCCATCAGCAAGTACTACCACTTTACCCAGAGTATCGACTGTCACTACAACCCCAGAAAAAAAAGTCGATCCTGCTGAAATTTCAAAAACTGATAACCGTTTATTTCAGGCACGGCAGGCTTACTGGGATAAAAACTATGCTGATGCCATTTATCTGTATCGGCAATTAATTCAGGAAAATGGTTTCAATCCTGATTATCTTGGTGAGTTGGGTAATATCTATTATTCCTTAAATGACACCCAGAATGCCTCTCAATTATACTATCAGGCAGCTTTACAATTTATAGAATTAAAAGAAACTGATAGAGCCCGTTCGCTGGTTGCTCCTATAATCGCAATGAATCGAGATTTGGGAGAAAAGTTAAAAAGGAAACTTAAATAATTTTATTCCTGCCATTCAATAGTTTTATGATAAAAAGAGGTTGTTAATTCAAGTTTATAAAAATGTCATAGTTTTTAAATAAGTTGTTATAAGGAAATCGCTATTTTTTATATTTATGTTTATACTAGTCATTGCTTGTTATGAGTTTATTATCTTAATCTTAAGTTCTTTAATCAGAGTAAGTCTATGAGTAATTCGGAATTAGAAAAAAATCCTACAATAAATCTAGATACTGGCTGTATGGAGCGTCTGGCAGATACATTTGAAAGTAGTGCAAAACGCTGGGAACTAGTTGTATATCCTTCAATGGTGGCATTTGTAGTTTTAGCAGTATATGGCTTTTACTTGATCTATACCCTGTCAAGAGATGTCCATAACATGACTTTAACTTTAACCACATTGACTATTTCAGTTGATAGAAATATGAATGATATGACTAATTCCATTAGAACAATGGATCATACGATGGTTAAACTTGGTAATAATATTGGGAATATGGATGCGAATATTAATTCAATGACTCAGAATATTTCATCTATGACCCAGAATACAAATGCAATGGCTACTTCCACTTATTATATGCAACGAAATATTCGTGATGTGGCCCGTCCAATGAATATTATGAGCCGATTTATGCCCTGATGTTTTTCGGCTAATACACTTTACATCTGATTTAAATCCCCTGGTTACTTATGTTTAACCCTAGAAAAGCAATAGAAAAACGTCTTAAAAATCTTGAAAAGCACCTGGAACAAGAAAATCCGATTCTTATAGAGGCTGTAAAAAGTTTCAAGGATCTGGATAGTATTGCATTTAAAATGGGATTAATTTCTCGTGATGAATCTTATGCAACCCAGATACCATGGTGGCCATTAATCTCTATACTGGGTACTTTTTCCGCTGGAAAATCTACTTTTATTAATTCTTTTTTAGGTACTAAGTTACAAACTTCCGGGAATCAGGCTGTAGACGATAAATTTACAGTTATCTGTTATACAAATGACAATGAAAGCAGAGTATTACCTGGCCTGGCACTTGATGCTGACCCTCGATTTCCATTCTTTAATATCAGTGAAGATATTGAAAAAGTAGCGCCTGGAGAAGGTGAAAGAGTAAATGCTTATCTGCAACTAAAAACCAGTCCCACTCAACCCATTAAAGGAAAAATCCTCATTGATTCGCCAGGTTTTGATGCAGATGCACAAAGGAACTCTACATTAAGAATTACCGATCATATTATTGATCTTTCTGATTTAGTCCTTGTGTTTTTTGATGCCAGGCATCCGGAACCTGGTGCGATGAAAGATACACTGGAGCACCTGGTAACAAAAACTATTCAACGTACTGATTCATCAAAGTTTTTATATATTCTCAATCAAATAGATACTGCAGCTAAGGAAGATAATCCGGAAGAAGTGGTAGGGGCTTGGCAAAGAGCATTGTCTCAAAGTGGATTGACTGCCGGTAAGTTTTTCATGATTTATGATGAGTCTTCAGCTATTAGTATTAATGATGAGAAATTACAGACTCGTTTCAAAACCAAAAAAGATGCTGATTTAAATGCTATTTATGACCGTATGCATCAGGTTGAAACAGAAAGAGCTTACAGAATTATTGGTGCACTTGATAAAACAGCTGCCAGTATTGAAAATAAAATTGTTCCAGTGCTGAAGACGGCCTTAAAAAAATGGACAAAACGTGTACTGATCACAGATGGTTTTATTTATAGCTGTCTTTTGGGAGGCGCAGTTTATTTGATCAACGCTCAAAATGCATGGTCAAAACTGGCCCCGTCAACACTGGTGGAATCCTATAATAATAATCCTTTAATCGGAATATTGACATTTTTACTCATTTTCATAGTTTTCTTTGGTATTCATATTTTTAGTAGAAGGTTTTGGGCTTCAAGAATTGCCAGATTACTACCTCGATCAGATATGCAGGGGAATGTTGTAACGGCCTTTGAAAAAAATACAAGTATCTGGAGAAGTGTATTTAATACATCTCCGATTGGCTGGAGTAGAAGAGTTGCCCGTAAGTTAAAAGAAGTTACAGAAAACTCTGGATTATTTGTTCAGAAACTCAATGATAGTTTTGCTAATCCTTCGGGTCCGGCTAAAACTGGCCAAATTAATAATAATATTCCGGTACAACCTGAATCAGCACCTTCTGAAATTAAAATAGAAATATAAGCCAGACTCAGTAAAAGCAGTTGAGTTAATAAGCTGGAAGTTCGTCCTGATGGTAATATATTTCCTGGATATTACCATAGCTAATTCATGTAAGTCATTGGTTTCCTGTTAATTGATCCTGTATTACTCTAACTACAGTCACCCCTGGCTTAGACCCGGGCATATCAATCTGTTACGCATCTTTTCCACGCTCAACTGCGGAATCCAGGTTCAACCTGGATTCCGCAGTTGAGCGCTCGTAATAGAGATTAACCCACTGTTTTATATACGATTACAGTTGATGTGTATAATCACCCAATCGGTGAATCCCGCTACGAACTGAATTGCAGGTTTGAGGCAGCGTATCTCTTGGTTGTAACTTCCTTGGAATAGCTCGCTATTCCGCGTCGTTACGCCTTGATCTACACCACCTCAAACGCACAATCAGCTCGTCCAACTGCGGATTCCAGGTTCAATAAGCTATTTAATTAAAATAATTAGAGCGATTACGAATACAACCACAAAAATAAGTGGTTTTATTGCTGACATCCAGTCTTCTTTACTTCCTTTAGGGCTATTTTGCGATGCATTTTTAAGGGCAGGATAAATCATAAACATCATTGCAATTACAAATAATGCCGAAATAATTTTTAACCAATCCATAATAATTATCCAGTTGTGGTTTTAAGTGGGAAAAATCAGTTAAGTGTGAAACTTGTGCTTGAGAGCCTGTAGTGTATGCACTCTGATGTTTTAGATTGTAATGCGGCGAGGACACAGTTGGTGAATAAAAAAAGTCGCATTCATAATTGAATGCGACTAGTTAATACACTTAAAATTGATTATCTATTCAGATTAATCATCTGAAAACACACCCAGAATTTGTAACAGGGCAGTAAAGATATTCAGAATAGATAAAAACAGACTAGCTGTTGCCATAATGTAGTTAGTCTCACCACCATGTATTAAATTTGATGTTTCAAAAAGAATAAAACCACTCATTATCAAAATAACACCAGCACTGACTGCCAGAGCTAAAGCTGGTATGGCTAAAAAGATATTTAATAAAATAGCACCCAGAACGACGAACATTCCCACCATCAGGAATCCACCCATGAAGCTAAAATCCTTACGAGTAGTAAGAGCGTAACCGGATAAAGCCAGAAAAATTGCACCAGTACCGCCCATGGCAGTCATAACAATAGTAGGGTTAATCGCTAAATAATAAGATAGTAAAGGCCCGAGTCCATATCCCAGTAATCCAGTAAAAGCAAAAATAACTGGAATACCAGATGAAGTGTTGGCAGTTCTTGGTAATACAAACCATAGTAAAACTATAGCCAGGATATTTGCTCCCAAAGCCATGCCAAATGAAGCACCTGTCACTACACCAATATAAGCAGTTATTGCACTAAAAACCAGGGTCATCGACAACAGAATATATGTGTTTTTGATAACCTTGTTAGTTTGGATAATCGATGCTTCCGATCGTTCGATTGTTGAATTAAATTGCATTTGTTTCTCCGCTGATTTATTGATAGTACTTAAGACTATGTTGACCTATATTAGGTTCCATGCATCGTCATATCAAGTAATAAAATTAGTTAATTGTTTATATAGGGGCAAATCCTGTCGAATCAAGCAGTTAGTTATCTCAATAATACTCTCTTTAACCTGGAATCCGCAGTTGGGCGAGTTGAAGTGCGCGTTTGAGGTGGTGTAAATCAAGGTGTTACAAGGAAGAGATACGCTGCCTTAAACCTGCAATTCAGTCCGTAGCGGGATGCACCGATTGGGTGATTATACACATCAACCGTAATGATTGAGGAAACAGTGGGTTAACCTCTATTGCGAACGGTCAACTGCGGAATCCAGCTTTAATGGTTAAATTGAAATACTTAGCTGATTAATTATGCATAGTGATTATCCCAAAATAAAAAAAATATTATATCAATGCAAAATAATCGAAAAAAGCGGGTGACAGATGCGCTGAAATGATTATAATATCGCGCCTTCGAGGTTACTCATTCATGTTGAATAACTCGAAATATTGCGACGGGTTACTTAAACGACGCATGAGTTGCAAATCTAACGAACTTGTAATTCTAAATTGACAATTGAAGTAATACAGGAGAGCTGGCAGAGTGGTCGAATGCGGCGGTCTTGAAAACCGTTGACCGGAAACGGTCCATAGGTTCGAATCCTATGCTCTCCGCCATATATAAACCCTGAGTTATCGTAACTTGGGGTTTTTTATGCCTGGGTGTTTCTAAGTTACTATCTGCAAATTGCACAGTCTGACCGATCTTTTTCTGAATTTCTGTTAGCCGGAATTCCTGCGAAAATCTTCAGTCCATACAACAGCTTATCAGTATCCTTTGCTATTCCGGTTATATCCGTCAGCATTTTTAGGGTTTCATCATGAATAAGGCGAGAAAATTCTGAAAGCCTATCAGGCTGAGTCCAGTAACTATATTTTCAGTTTAAGTTTGCAATAGGGCGGCTTATCAACACTTAACAAAGGTCTTAATCACTTTGTTTTTCCCGGTTCAAGCTTGTGAATGTAGTGCAATCGAGGAGGGATGTCGTATTCGGAGTCCTTAACCAGCCTGTTTTATTGACAGGCTGGCAATCTGTAGAGACTGATTTTTATCAGCTTAGGCTGGTAAATAATCCTGGAATCCACAGTTGGACGAGTTGATTGTGCGTTTGAGGTGGTGTAGATCAGGGCGTAACAACTAAGAGATACACCGTCTCAAACCTGCAATTCAGTTCGTAACGGGATACACCGATTGGGTGATTATACACATCAACTGTAATGGTTTATGAAACAATGAGTTAACCTCTATTGCGAGCGGTCAACTGTGGAATCCGGGATAATGTAATCAATTTATTCCTGAATCTGATCCTGAACGACTTGCAGGTTGACTACCTGATTATTTTCCCACTGGAAATTCGGTAGTTGCAAAAATGCTTTATTCATAGCTTCATTCCAGGCTTGCTTAATATCATGTAAATAAGGATCGTCTTCTTCCATTTTTATGTAATGGCTAGTGGTGAATGAATCCTTCTCGTAAACCAGAACTTCAATTGGAGGGCCAACTGTTGCGTTAGACTTGATGGTTGAATCCATTGATACGATACAGCATCTGGCAGCATCTTCCAGGGAAGTATTTCGATTAAGAATTCGATCCAGGATGGGTTTCCCGTATTTACTTTCACCAATTTGTAGAAATGGGTTTTCATCGGAATCAGTAATAAAGTTACCGGCAGAATATATCATGTAAATAGCGGGCTCTCCGCCCATTATCTGCCCACCAAAAATGAGTGAGACACTGGCGTCGACTCCTGTAGAGGTCGTGGCCTGAGCTAATTCAAGCTCTTCTCGGGTAAGTTGAGATACATAACGAGCTGCATCAACCATTTTGGGCATATTTCTTAGGCCACTGGTGTAGTTTGGATCAGTATTTTCGAGATCCTGTTCTATACGATTGACAATGGACTGAGTGGTAGAGAGGTTCCCGGCTGATAACATAACGAAAACCCGATCTTCACAGGGATCAAAGATATGCATTTTGCTATAGCTTGATAGCATATCAGGTCCCGCATTAGTACGAGAATCAGAACAAAAAACAAGACCACTTAAAGTGGAAGCTGCAACACAATATGTCATATCATAATACCAAACAGGTCAAACTTATGCAGAACCTGATTCATTCAGGTGCTGTTTTCTTAAAGCTCAAGGTTATTACAGATATCAGGGGATTTTTATTACCGAAGATAGACTGCTGAAGGTTTGATAAGGTACATTATATAGGAGTATAAAACCATACTTTTTATCGAAAAATGATTACCAGGGCAGCGTGATAAATCGTTAAAGTCCAACTGACTTTAGATGAATTCAGAATATGTAAATTATTATCAAGCACTCACGAAATGAATAAACATTATGTTATTCTCTGCGTTTTCTTATTGAACTAGCGACCATGTTTACATTTTTAAAAACTCAGTCATTGGGTAAAACTTACTGGCTGATATTAATTCTGCTGGGTTTTGTATCTGAAGCCGTAGCATTATATTATCAACATGTACTTGATTATGGCCCCTGTCCAATATGTATTCATACCAGATTACTAGTACTGGGCTTTATGCTGGTAGCCTTTCTGGCTCTTATCATTCGATCTACATTCATGTTACGCATCTTTCATTTGCTTAATACGGCAATCATGATTTGGCTTTGTGAACGTACTTACATTTTACTGGGTACTGAAAAAGGTTTTGTACTGACAGAGTGTGGTATAGATTCCGGTCTACCATCCTGGCTGGCTGTTGATCAATGGTTTCCCGCAGTTTTTAAAGCTACTGAGTCATGTGGTTATACGCCTCTTATGCCTTTTGGCGTCAGTATGGCGGAAGCATTAATCGTCTTATTCCCTGTCTTATTGTTGATCAGTGTTGCAATACTAATTAGCGCATTATTTGCAACAAAACAAAATTAACGACATCGCTTATCGAAAGCTGAAATAGTCCCATTTAATCCGATACAGTATGATTTTTAAAATGAGTTTTGACTGACACAGTCGTCAGATATCTAGATCAGGTTATAGATAATCAGTTAAAACTATAACATTAAGCTTTGTCTGACCAGACTGCGTATTCATTACCGGTAGGGTCGCTAAAATGAAATCGTCTACCACCGGGAAAAGAAAAGATCGGCTTTACTATATGGCCACCTGCATTTTCAATTTTAGATTGAGTTGATTTCAGATTCTGGCTATACAGGACAATAAGAGCGCTGCTATTCTGCGTTGTACAACTTTTGCTGGACAGGTAAAAACCACCATTTATTCCTGCATCAAAAAAGGCACTATATTCAGGGCCATAATCTATAAAATTCCAGCCGAATACAGTGGTGAAAAATGTTTTAACGAGTTTGATACTGGTTGTTGGGAATTCTATGTAATTAATTTTATGCTGATTTGACATAATTGATTCCTGACTCAATTTTAAATATATCTGACTGTGAAATATTGCGGTTAAATTAATGCCTTAATATGAGTTTCCACACAACGAGCCAGAGCCTGCAGGTGATACCCGCCTTCAAGGCATGAAACAATTCTTCCTTTGGCACTGATTGTTGCCAGTTGTCGAATTTGCCGGGTGACCCATTCATAATCTGCTTCTACTAAATTGAAATGTGCCATGTCATCTTCTCTATGTCCATCAAAGCCGGCAGAAATAAAAATCAACTCAGGCTGGAAGGCTTCTATTTTCGGGATCCAGTTCTGAAATACTGCTTCACGAAATGATTCTCCATCGGTTAATCGTGGTAAAGGGAGGTTGATAATGTTTGGGTCATCCGTACTAAAACCCACATCAGGGTAAAAGGGATGTTCGAAACTGGAACACAGCAGGATACGATCATCACCTGAAACAATATTTTCAGTTCCATTACCATGGTGAACATCAAAATCAATAATCGCGATTCGTTTTAATCCATAATGATTTAATGCATGGTATGCACCTACGGTAATATTATTAAAGATACAGAATCCCATCGCTCGATTCCGCTCAGCATGATGACCGGGGGGGCGAACAGCACAGAAAACCTGAGAAGCTTTTTGTTGCATTAGCAAATCTACGCCCAGTACTGCAGCCCCTGCAGCATGTAATGCCGCTTCTAAAGAATATGGGTTCATGGCTGTATCACTATCCAGCCAGCTAAGACCATCAATTGGAGATTTCTTAAATACCATATTGATATAGTCTTCATCATGAACGGCCAGTAATTGTTCTCTCGTTGCCTGTGGAGCATCATATCGAAACAGCACCATGTCTAATCCTGAAGCGATGAGTCTATTGTTTATTGCATCCAGTCTGCCTGGATTTTCCGGGTGATAATCACCCATTTCATGTTTTCTACAGGAAGCTTCTGATATTAATGCAATCGACATGAATAAATCTCAGTAAAATTATAAAATTGTTATATATTGTAGACAGCGCAATTAAATTATTGAAGCAGGTAGTATTTTCCTGGCCATTTGATTTCTGCACCCAATAATTTTTGATTTACTAGAATGCCATGAAAGACCATTATCTAAAACCTGTTTTTGAACCTAACTCAGTCGCTATCATCGGGGCTTCTGATCGTGAAGCATCTGTTGGCGAACAAGTATTACGTAATATACGTGAAGGAGGGTTCAAGGGCGAGATTTATCCGGTTAATCCGAAGCATGATACGGTTCAGGGCTTACATTGTTATCCTTCTTTAACTGATATTGACCATCCTGTTGAGCTGGTGGTATTCGCTATTCCAGCTAAAAAGATTCCGAAAGTTATGCGTGAATGCAGTCAGCATGGTGTACGTGCTGCTATTGTATTATCCGGGGGATTTTCTGAAATTAGTAAGCGCGGCGAAGCACTCCAAAATGAAATTGTTGATATAGCAAAAACATTTAATATCTCATTAGTCGGGCCAAATTGTCTCGGTATTATCAGACCAAAGGCGGGTTTAAATGCAACTTTCGCAAAAAGCTCAGCTCGCAAAGGACATGTCGCTCTGGTCGCTCAGTCAGGGGCTCTTTGTACTGCCTTGCTGGATTGGGCTGATAGTGAAGGTTTTGGTTTTTCTGCAGTAGCATCATTAGGGGCTACGGCTGATATCGGCTTTGGCGATGTACTTGATTTCCTTGCTGTAGATTCAGAAACGAAAAGTATTTTACTGTATGTCGAAGGTATTTCTGATGCCCGGTCTTTTATCAGCGGTTTAAGGGTTGCTGCACGCCTGAAGCCGGTGATTGTTGTAAAATCGGGACGCAATGAGATTGGCCATAGAGCAGCAGTATCTCATACCGGGGCATTTGTAGGAGATGATATTGTTTTTGATGCTGCAATCAGTCGTGCTGGTGCGGTGCGAGTTACTACGGTTTCTCAATTATTTTCTGCAGCAAAAACCCTGGCTTCTGGTACTCGTGTAGAAGGTTCGAATCTGGCAATATTAACAAATGGAGGAGGTCCGGGGGTAATGGCTGCGGATCGGGTAGCAGACTTACAATTGCCATTGGCTGAGATATCAAAAGATAGTATTGATGAACTTAGCAAAGTATTACCTGAACACTGGTCGCACAGTGATCCGGTTGATATTTTGGGTGATGCCGATTCTAACCGGTATGAAACTGCGAGTAAGATTGTATTAGCTGATAAAAATGTAGATGGTCTCCTGGTTTTATTAACACCTCAGGGGATGACAGATCCCACTGCCTGTGCTGAGGGTGTGATTAAAGCAGCGAAAAAATCCCGTAAACCTGTGCTAGCCTGCTGGATGGGTGAGAAACTGGTCGAACAGGGTAGAAGTTTGTTTTCCGGCGCAGGTATACCTCAATTTCGTAGTCCTGAAGATGGTGTTGAAGCTTTTGGTTATCTGGCTGGTTACAGGCGTAATCAGAAAGCATTGTTACAGGCTCCTCCACCATTAACCAGACTAAGATTACCGGATGTGGAAGGCGCCAGGATGATTATTGAAAATGCTTTTGATGAACGGCGCTTCACATTGACAAATACAGAAGCAAAAGCCATCTTGACTGCCTTTCATATCCCTGTTTCACCAAGTGTCAATGTAAATTCAGCTGGTGAAGCTTTGATAGCGGCAGCGAATCTTGGTTTACCTGTGTCAATGAAATTAAACACAGGAGATATTGTTCCTAAATCGGATGTTGGCAGTATCCGTAAGAATATTAGCGAACCGAGGATGGTACGGACTGCCTTCCGTGAAATGATGAATGGAGCGGCACAACATTCACCCGAAATTCGCACCCAGGGTGTCACGATTGAACCGATGATAGATTGCCCTCATGCACGAGAGATTATGATTGGCATTATTCAGGATCCCGTTTTTGGTCCTGTTATCAGTTTTGGCACAGGTGGTACTGCAGTAGAAATTCATGCTGACAATCAAGTTGCTCTTCCTCCTCTTAATGAATACCTGAGTCAACAACTTATTAACAAAACACGAGTGGCTAAATACCTGCAACAATTCCGCAACCTGCCTGCAGCGAATATTGCTGAATTGATTAAAGTTATGCAACGTATCTCTGAAATAGCTTGCGAATTACCCGAGATAGAAGAACTGGAGATCAATCCTTTGCTGGTGGATGAAAACGGGGTCACTGTAGTCGATGTCAGAATTTCGGTAAAACCACCTGTGACAACCACATCGCAATATGGGCATATGTCGATTCATCCCTATCCAACTGAGCTTGAAAGCTTTTGGCAATTGCCTGATGGAACCAATGTCACCATACGTCCTATCAGACCTGAGGATTCGACTAATGAACAATCATTTGTCAAAAATATGTCTGCTGAAAGTAAGTACTTTCGTTTTATGCAAAGTCTGGAACAATTAACGCCATTAATGTTAGCGCGTTTCACACAGATTGATTATGATCGTGAGATGGCGTTAATAGCTGAAATAAAAGAAGATAATGCTAATTCACGGATTATTGGTGTTGTTCGTTATATCAGCAACCCGGATCATCACTCCTGTGAATTTTCACTGGTTGTCAGTGATGATTTTCAGCGTAAAGGCATAGGGCGACATCTCATGCAAAGGTTGATGACTGTTGCACATGATAGAGGAATCGAAGTGATGGAAGGAGAGGTTCTATCTACCAATAGTAAAATGTTGAAGTTGATGGATCGCATCGGTTTTCGTGCGGTGCATGATATCCAGGAACCACAGGTTGTTGTGGTTCGCAGACATCTCTAAGGAGGTGAAGAACAGTTTATTTTTTAGTTCTTTAATAAGCTTTTTTTAAATTGTTCTGATCCAGCTTGATCAACACTTCTTCATTTGTTTCCAGTTTGTCTTCATGATGGTTTATCAGCATGTCGTCATCACCTTGCCAGAAATGAAGCCTGCCTTCCTGTAAAGCCTGTTGCTGTGTAATGCCGATATCTTTTAATAAATGTTCGTCCAGTTCCAGTAATAATTTTCTACTTCTGGATCTTTGATGATAAATTTCAAGTCGCTGCATAACGACGAAAAGAAAGCGTTTAATCTTGTTGATGTTAAGCGAAATCATATCTGTTCCTTCGTAGTATTAAGTACAGATAAATTAATATTTTCCTTCAACTCATGACAGATTCACTTCATTTTTATTTTAACGTGACAGTTTTACTGATTGGTCATCTGTCATGACTATCGCCTGATAATCTGTACTGTTTAAGTCACTAAATTTGAAAATCTGTCATGATTTATGCTATTACTTAAATCTAAATTAACAGAGTAGTGAGCATGAAGTTATACGAACGTCTGTACGGGAATATTGCCGAACAAATTGAGAAAGGCTATTTCAAGGCTAATCAAAAGTTACCCTCGATCAGAGAAATGAGTCAGCAGCATAATGTCAGCATTTCTACTGTTCAGGAAGCTTATCGATTACTGGAAGATACCGGCCTGGCGATTGTTCGTCCTAAATCAGGTTATTACGTCAAAATGGCTCAACCTCGTCATTTATTACCTGATATTAGTCGTCCGGATCAGAAGCCGGTTCAGGTTGATAACTGGGATGAAGTACAGGCACTGGTATCCTCTGAAAATCATCATGGGTTTATCGCATTCGGTAGAGGAACGCCTGATTTAAAGCTCAGTTCACTTAAGCCACTGCAGAGAATTTATCAGAATACCGTACAGAGTCAGCCCTTATCACTTTATCAGGCTAAAACAGGTAAAGGGGCAGAAGAGTTACGTGAACAAATTGTCCGGCTTATGTTGCTTTCGGGTTGTTCATTACATCCGGAAGATATCGTCATAACAACAGGTTGCCAGGAAGCACTATCATTAAGCATAAAAGCGCTGACAAAACCTGGTGATATTGTGGCTGTTGATTCGCCCTTTTTTTATGGCTCTGTACAGGCGATTCAGTCTAATGAACTGAAGGTGCTGGAAATACCGACTCACCCTGAAACGGGTATCAGTCTTCCGGCACTTGAACTGGCTCTGGAGCAATGGCCGATTAAAGTGATTCAATTGATTCCAACTTCAAATAATCCATTGGGTTATATCATGCCAGATAAAAATAAAAAGAAATTACTTAAACTGGCCGCGAAATATGATATTGCCATTATTGAAGATGATATTTATGGCGATTTAATTTATAAAAATCCTCGACCCAGAACAATTAAATCATTTGATACTGAGGGCAGGGTATTGTTGTGTTCATCTTTTTCAAAAACTATTGCACCAGGCTTTCGTATTGGCTGGGTTGCTGCGGGTCGATATGGAAAAGTACTGGAACACTTAAAATTTATTTCTTCTTATACATCACCCACATTACCTCAGTTAGTACTTGCTGAATACATTAAACAGGGTTATTACGATAAGCATAATCGAATAGCAAAACACCAGTATCAGAAAAACAGAGATCACATGATCCGTGCTATTCGTCAATATTTTCCTGAAGGTACTAAAATGACTTATCCGCCTGGGGGGCTCAATTTATGGATAGTCTTGCCTGGTGATATTAATAGTTTTGAACTGAATGAAAATTTACGTCAATTTAATATCGGTATTGCACCGGGCGCTTTATTTAATAGTACCGGGAAATATCATAACTGTATGCGACTTAATTATTCAGCGTTGCACAATGATAAAATTGAACAGGCGATAAAAACAATCGGGGTACAGGCTAATCTGTTATTACGGAAGAAGTGTGATTTATCGGCTATTGCCTGAATTTAGTCATCTAATCGGATCAAAATTTACAGATAAGGCATGAATATTTTATTAGTTTTTTATTCGTAAAATCAGAGACTTTCTACTCTAGAATTGAATTATTCTCACTAATCGTTGAGTTGTTTTGTAAAGCTTTATTATTAGCAAGGTTGTTTAAGTTATTAGATCCAAAGTTTTACTCATTTATACTACATCGATTGATCCACAATCAGGTTAAAAAAGTATGTCTGACGATTTTCGTGAAAAAGCACTGCAATATCATAAAGAACCAACACCTGGAAAATTATGCATCCAGGCCACAACATCTTTAACAAGTCAGACAGATCTGGCCTTAGCTTACTCTCCTGGTGTGGCTTATGCCTGTGAAGAAATCGAGCAGGATCCTCTTAAGTCTCGTGATTATACTGCAAGAGGCAACCTGGTTGGTGTGATATCAAATGGTACTGCTGTTCTGGGGCTGGGTGCGATAGGTCCGCTGGCTTCAAAACCTGTGATGGAAGGTAAAGCTGTCTTATTCAAGAAATTTGCCAATATCGATGTTTTTGATATCGAAATAAATGAATCTGACCCTCTGTTACTGGCACAGACCATTGAGCGTCTGGAACCCACTTTTGGTGGTATAAATCTGGAAGATATTAAAGCGCCTGAATGTTTTATCGTGGAAGAGTATTTGCGCGAGAAAATGTCTATTCCTGTATTTCATGATGACCAACATGGTACAGCTATAGTCGTGGCAGCAGCCATGACCAGTGCACTGACGATTGCTGGAAAACCTATTGACCAGGTTAAGCTGGTTGCTTCAGGCGCTGGAGCTGCTGCTCTGGCCTGTTTAAATTTACTGGTTTCAATGGGATTACCCAGAGAAAATGTCATTGTTACGGATATTGATGGTGTTGTTTATAAAGGTCGTCAGCAAAGCATGGATCCGTACAAGGAACGCTATGCTGTTGACACAGCACATCGAACGCTTGCTGAAGCGCTGGATGGCGCAGATATTTTTCTCGGTTTGTCTGCTGCTAATGTATTGAAACCAGAGATGTTGAAGACTATGGCAAAACAGCCTATTGTTTTTGCGCTAGCTAATCCGAACCCTGAAATTAATCCACTGGATGCCATTAAGGTAAGAGATGATCTCATTATTGCTACCGGGCGTTCAGACTATCCCAATCAGGTAAATAATGTACTGTGCTTTCCTTTTCTATTTAGAGGCGCGCTGGATGTCGGAGCCACGGAAATCAATGAGGAAATGAAAATTGCCGCTGTTCATGCGATTTCCCGTCTTGCTCAAGCAGGAAGTACTTCTGACATTGTGAGTTCTGCTTATTCGGGCGAGTCCTTAAGATTTGGCCCTAAATACCTGATTCCAAAGCCTTTTGATCCTCGTCTTATTACCGAGATAGCGAGTGCAGTTGCTCAGGCTGCGATGGATTCGGGTGTGGCAACCCGACCCCTGGAAAATATGTCTGAGTACCGTGATTTGTTGACCAGCTTCGTATATCGATCTGGCATGATTATGAAACCGATCTTCGATCTTGCTCGCGATAGTCGTTGCCGTGTCGTATTTGCAGAAGGAGATCAACTGAGAGTTTTACAGGCAGTTGAACAAATTGTGCAGGAGAAATTTGCTTATCCTTTATTGTTTGGTCGTCCTGACGAAATCAAACGCATCATCGATGAGAATGGATTGAGCATACAGGAAGGAAGAGATTTTGAGATTCTCTATGACATTGATGAGCAACGCTATGCAGATAATTTCTACTCTATAATGAAACGTCAGGGTGTGACCAGAGATGAAGCGCTTTATCTGGTTCGAGCCAGCACTACTTTAAAGGCTGCGTTAATGGTGAAAATGGGTGAAGCAGATACGATGATCTGCGGTACTGTAGGTCGTTTTCACCATCATTTGCGGCGTGTTATGCAGGTAGCTGAACAACCTCAGGGTGAACAGCAGTTATCCACCATGAATGTACATATAATAGATTCAGGTACTTATTTTATCTGTGATACACAGGTAACAATTGACCCAACATCTGAAGATATTGCTACTATGGCTATAGCGGCAGCCAAAGAGGTTGAACGATTTGGAATTAAACCGAGGGTGGCATTATTATCCCATTCAAATTTTGGTAACAGAGATTCTTTATCATCCAGGAAAATGCGTGAGGCGCTGGATATTATCCATCATCTAGCTCCGGATCTTGAGGTTGATGGAGAAATGCAGGCTGATTCAGCTTTATCTGAAGCAAAACGAAATGAAAGCTTTAGTGGGTCATCCCTGACTGGTCAGGCAAACTTACTGGTAATGCCTAATCTTGATGCCGGCAATATTACTTCTAACGCTTTAAAAATGTTTGGTGGTGGCGTAACTATCGGACCATTATTAATAGGCTGTAAATTACCAGGACATATTGTGAATTCATCGATCAGCGTTCGCGGATTGGTCAATATGACGGTGATGGCTGTCGTACAAAGTACTCAGTCCAGAAATGAGTAAAATTTATAATTTCAAGCTCTAAATCAAGTCTTGTTTAAGCAGAAACAAGACTGATTTAGTCGCTTTCATGATAAACGAATTGTAATTAGTTCTCTGCATATAAGCGTTTCTCAAATTGACAATATTAGTGAAAACTAATATGCTTATAAACTTTTTATAAACCTGTACTTCAATATGACAACTTCTTCAGTGGAATCTCTTCACGCGAAACGAATTGCAAGTATTATCAGTGTTGTTATTTTCGTATTGGCCGCAATCAATGGCATTTTCACATATTCAGGTGCCCACCTGTTTATTAATGAAATGATGTATGCCATTTTATTTGCCGTTGCGGTGCAATTTTCAATTGCCGTCAGTTTAATTGCTTTACCTTTTGTACGGGGTATAGGTAAATTGGTTCTGCTGGTTGTTTATCTGGCGGCTTTAACGCTATCTACCTTATCCGCCTATACCTTTATATATAATGCCGGCTTACCCGGAACTATAGGCGATAGCACTTCTGTTAATACACAACTAAAAGCACGAGTAGCGGATCAGTTGAGTGAAGTGATACTGGCTGAACAGGCCTTTATCGATGAAAAAAATGAAAAGCTGGCATTTCTTAAACGGCAGGCTGAAGAAGAAGCTTTAAGGGGATATCGTTCTGGTCGGGGAGCCGGAAAAGGACCGGAATATTATGCAAAAATGGAAATGTTGCAAGCCGATGAAGTTCGCTTTGAAGCAGAAAAACGTAGATATGAAGAAGCTAAAAATATTTATGCTGAAATGGATAGCACATTAGCGCAAAAAACTGAAGGACAAAGAGAAAAGTTGATTCTTTTACTGTCACGTTTGAAGTCAGTGGTTATTACCGATGAAGCCAAACAAATTGTGACTGATATATCACAAAGTAAACTGGCTGTTATTTTAAGCCCTGTTGAAACAGCAATGAATGTTATTCTGGATAGAGATTCATATTCAATTCAATTAATCGTGAGTATTATCTGGGCAGCAGTGTTTGATTTGCTGGCACTTTTTATGGGTATTATTCGTTATTATATTCTTCGCCCGAAATATTCAATTTTAACGGCTCTTTATGAATCAATAGCAGCGTTTGTTACTTTTATTATCCGTCTTGGCTACATAAAAAAAGATGCACGCCAGAAGTATAATCTTGAGTTGCAGAATCAAAGTCATGGTACACCATTAAACTCTTCAGAAATGCAGTCATTTGCAACCTATGTTATGGCTGGTAGTCTGTTTTCAGCAGAAGAAGGGCAGGATGCAACGCAACCGCTGCAAAAATTAATTAGTCATATTGAACCATTAAAAATGGCAGATGATCCTCGTGGCGTGGGCATACCTTTTGATGTAATAGATCAGCAAAAAGACATGAAAACTTTAATGGCCATGTTGATCCAGAATGAAGTTTTTTTATCGAATGTTGAGCATGCCGTATATGTCATGAATCCAGGTAGTGAAATGGCCCAAAAGATTCTTGTGTTTATTAAAATGGGCTTGAAAGATCCCACTAATCAGAAAGAGTTAGCCCGTTTTATGGTGCCAGCAGAAATGAATGTTTAATTCACAGTAATATATTCACTGATTACTGGTAACACCGTCATTCAGCGTTTAGAATGAATGTGTTACCAGTAAAAGAAAAATATGCAATTTTTAATATTACTATTAGCTTTACTTAGTTTTTTCTTATACCTGACTTTCAACTTAATAAAAAAACCAGGTAATTTACGCTATCTGATTATTTTATTCATTATTGATGGCTGGTTATCTATTGTGCTGGTTTACCTGCTTTACAGTGCAGCTTTTGATTGACTGGATTTTCACTTTTCAGTTCGCCATATCAGTACTGTTAAAGTTTACATGCTCACAAATAAACTTCACTACACTGTCTTCTTCATTTGTTCCTATAATCTGACCGGCTTTCATCTTTAACTCTGTAATTGCATTTCCAACAGCAATTGCTTCATCCGTAATTTCAACCTAGAATCCGCAGTTGGACGAGCTGAAGTGTGCGTATGAGGTGGTGTAGATCAAGGCGTAACGACGCGGAATAGCGAGCTATTCCAAGGAGTTACAACGAAGAAATACGCCGCCTCAAACGTGCAATTCAGTTCGTAGTGGGATTCACCGATTGGGTGATTATGCTCATCAACTGTAATCGTTTATGAAACAGTGGGTTAATCTCTATTGCGAGCGGTCAACTGCGGAATCTAGTGTACTGTCCTAAACTGTATGTAGATTATAGAAGCCCCCAAATTTCCCAAGACAAGGCGCAGTTCGCAGGC